>CAZTLF010000068.1:0-4341 GCA_964614465.1 uncultured Thermodesulfovibrio sp. | reverse complement strand
TAAATATTTATGTTAAAATAAATTTTAAATTTATTAATGCAAATAAAAAAGACAAAGGCAATTCTAATACTCTCATTTTTATTAATTATAGCGACTGTAATACTTATTTTTTCACTTAAACCTTCCAAGACAAATAAATATAAAATTGAGAAAAAGACGATGGTCTATTCCGTATATGCCTCTGGTTACATTGATTCTTCTGATAGTGTAACAATCAAATCGGAAGTTTCTGGATATATTGAGAGAATTCTGGTAAAAGAGGGCGAAGAGGTAAAAAAAGGGCAACTCCTTGCAGTTATATCAAATGAGCCGGTTCAAGAGAATTTAAGGGATATAGAAGCTCAGCTTGCCTCTGTAAAGGAAAGATTATCTACAGATTCTGATTTTATAAAGGAATTAAAACACAACATTGAAATTAAGAAAGCTATTTTTGAAAATGTGGAGAAAAATTTTAATAGAAGAAAGGCTCTCTATGAGGAAGAACTTATCTCAAAAGAGAAATTTGATGAAATAAAAAGAGAGTATGAAGTTGCAAAAAGAGATTATGAAAGGCAATTGAACATATATAATGATACGATTAAAAATTTGAATTATCAACTTGAAAGCCTAAAAGCAAGAATGCAGGCACTTAAGTCTGAACTTAATAAATACTATATCAAATCTCCAATAAACGGTAAATTTTTAAGAAAATTTGTCAATCCAGGTGATTACGTTAATCCTATGTACCAGAGTAATGCTTTGTTCTCTGTTGGAAATGAGAAAAATCTTGAAACAGTCCTGCTCGTAGATGAAGAGTATATTACCATGGTAAAGGAAGATATGAAGGTTTACATAACTATTGACTCTTATCCGAAAGAGATCTTTGAAGGAAAGATAAAGCTAATTGAAAAACAATCAGAGAGAAATACAAGAACTGTGAAGGTTAAAGCTGATGTTAATTATACTAAATCTGTCTTTTTAGGTCTTACTGTTGAGGCAAACATAATAATCAAAGAAATTGAAGGACTTTTTATTCCAGAGTCAGCCTATAAAAATGGATATGTGGAGATTATTGAAGGAGGGAAAACTAGAAAAATCAAAGTAGACATTTCTCCTGAAAGGTATAATGGCTATCTTCATGTTAAAGAGGGCTTAAAAGAGGGTCAGGAAGTGGTAATCAGATGAATCATATTATTTTTGTAGCGCTGAAGTTGCTCTTTGAAAGAAAGAGGCAAACAATAGTTGCCATAGCAGGAGTATCCATTGGTGTAGGAGCCTTCATTGCCATGGCGTCTCTTATGAATGGTTTTCAAAAATACTTTATTGAGCAAGCCTTAGATTTAAATGCCCATGTTACTCTTAAAGTTAAGGAAGAGCCAGATAAAGGTAAAATTCTAAAAAGAGTTTACGGTGAAAATGCCCATTTTCAGGTCTATGGAGCAAAACCAAAAGATTTGAAGGATAAAATAGTTGATTACAAATTTTTGATAACTAAATATGAAAAGGACAGCGAAATAATCGGACTTGCACCACATCTTACAGGACAGGGGATAGTAAAATATGGAACCATTGAAAAATCAGCCTCCTTGATAGGTATTGACCCAACTCTGGAGAGAAAGGCTTCTGTAATTGATAAGTTTATTGTGAACAGAAAACTTGACAGTCTTATTAAGGATAGAGAAAGCATTATAATAGGCAAACTTCTTGCAAGAGACCTCGGTATTGATGAAGTGGGGAAAAAAGTCATAATAACTACACCAAATGGAGTTACTCACCTATTCAAGGTAGTAGATTTTTTTGAATCAGGAATAACCATGCTTGATCAGACAAGAATTTACATGAATTTAAAGACACTGCAAACAATTCTAAATAAACCTAATGAAGTAAATGAGATAATATTTAAAATAAAAGATGTTTACAGAGCCAATGACTTGGCAGATAGAATAAGTAAAGAAACAGGTTATTATACAGAAAGCTGGCAGAAGGCATTTCGTAATTTCCTCAATCTATTTAAAATTCAGAATTATATAACATACATGATAGTTTTCGCTATTCTTGTTGTCTCAGCTTTTGGGATTTTTAATATCATAATGATGACAGTACTTGAAAAAAAGAGAGATATTGCTATTTTAAAGGCATTAGGTTATGAAAACAGAGATATAGTAAAAATTTTTGTTTTTCATGGAATAACAATAGGTTTTTTCGGTGCCATACTTGGTTGTGTTCTTGGATATGCCATTCAGGAATTTCTTGCCTCTGTTAATGTGGGCATAGAAGGTCTTGTAAGAACAAAAGGTTTTGCACTGGATAGAAACCCTGTTTATTTCTTATATGGAGTTTTATTTGCCTTTACTTTCGCAACTTTTGCAGCTTTTTATCCTTCCTATAAAGCATCAAAACTAAATCCTGTTGATATTTTTAGGAGCAGTGGTTGAATAGTATTGTTGAACTTAGAAGTATAAATAAAAAAATCAGAGATGAAAACATTCTGCAGGACATAAATATCTCTGTAACAAAGGGAGAATTTATAAGCATTATTGGACCTTCTGGTTCAGGCAAAAGCTCTCTTCTATATATAATCGGGTTGCTTGATAAACCAAGTAGTGGTGAGGTAATTGTTGAAGGTGAAAGTGTGGACTTTGATGATCCTGAAAAACTTTCCCATTTAAGAAATTTTAAATTTGGTTTTATTTTTCAGTTTCATTATCTTATCCCAGAGTTTAATCTACTTGAGAATGTTATGATTCCCATGTTAAAAGCTGGAAAATCAAAGGAAGAGGTAAAAGAGAAAGCTTATCTTCTTATTGAAAAGTTGGGTCTTAAGGGAAAGGAAAAGAGAAAGCCCTTTCAGATTTCAGGGGGAGAACAACAAAGAGTGGCTATTGCAAGAGCTTTGGCAAATGACCCAATTGTCATAATAGCTGATGAACCCACAGGTAATCTTGATTCTAAAAATACCGCAATTGTTATGGAGATTTTTTGCAGGTTACACCTTGAGGGTAAAACAGTAATAATGGTTACTCATGAGATTGAACTTACAGAGAGGACAGAAAGAATTTTAAAAATGTTAGATGGCATGATTATTGATGAGATTGCACTTGAAAAGAAAAAATGTTAGACTTTTATATGATTCTCAAATTGTCAATTTCTCTGCTTTTAATAATGCTCTCTCTTGTTGCTTCTTATACAATGTTTGAAATATTTGGAAAAACTGAAAGGAGAGGAAACATTGATTTATTAAAAAAAATTCATCGTATTAATGGAAAATTGTTTTTTATTGTCTTTCTAACTGGTGCAATTGCCTGTATTTATCTTTTGTCTCAAACAAAAGCAGAGCTTACTCCCAGAGCAACTCTGCATAGTTTCTCTGCAGTTTCTATATTTTTGCTATTATGCCTAAAGATAGCTTTTATAAAATTTTACAAGCAATTTTATTCATATGCTAAGCTTCTTGGAATCATTTTAGTACTTTTAACCTTTAATTTGATTGCTTTCTCTACTGGATACAGTTTGGTAGCAGCAAATAAGGTCAAAAATGAAATCACTTTACAATCTCAAAATCAGATTATTGCAAAAGCAAAAGAGGGCAATTTGGACAATGGTAAAAAGTTATTTTCACAACTTTGCTCTTCCTGCCACTATATAGATAAAAAAGATTTTAAACGGGCAGCTCCTGGTCTTCAGGGAATATTAAAAGAGAAAATTTTGCCTGTAAGTAAAAAACCTGCTACAGCTGAAAATGTTATAAATCAGATAAGAAAACCTTACAAATATATGCCTCCTTTCAATGATTTAAGTGAAGAGCATATTGCAGATCTTATAGCTTACATGAAAACACTATAAAATAGTGAGTCCCAATAGGCTACCGAAAAATATAGATAGGCTTTGGCATATCTATTATTTAGCCCCTTTGAGGCATTTTTAAAGCTCTCTTAAGGAGTGTTTCTATAAACATATTATTAAAAGCTAATTAATCTGCACTCAAGTGCCCCAAAAATTATCAGAAATACTCTTTCAAGACGCACCAGTCCTTATAGAGTCTTTATTGGCAATCTCTTTTTTCCTGTTAGCAGGGTAAGGCTGCTATCGCCTCCATCTTTTTTATCATCCTTAAGTAATGGTTAAACTTCTCTAAGTTAGTGGCTATTTTGATTCTTACTCTATTGCTATGTTCTGTTATCCAAGCCGTAACCTGCACAGGGATTAACCGAAAAATTGTGTAAAAAGTTTATGGTAAAATTTAAAAAACAAAGAAGGTAGCATGGAAGAAAGGTTAACCCAGAAAAAGAATTCAAAAAATTTATGAACTCTATGGAAGAATTTATCCAAAGAGGACAATACCCAAGTCTACCATTCTTATGG
>CAZTLF010000067.1:0-4415 GCA_964614465.1 uncultured Thermodesulfovibrio sp. | reverse complement strand
ACATTGGGACTTACAAAGGCAGGCAAAGATGGACCAAGACGAATATTTTTTATACCCAGATAAAGCAAAGTTGTTAAAATTGCCACTGCCTTTTGCTCAAACCATGAGAGAATAAGAGAAAGAGGTAATTCGTTAACTTTAACATTGAATGCCTTTGAGAGTGCAAGGGCAATTTGAATTGCTGAATAGGCATCATTACACTGTCCCACATCAAGAAGTCTTGGAATTCCATCAATTGAACCCAATTCTTTATCAAAAAACCTGAACTTACCACAGGCTAAAGTAAGAATAACAGTATCCCTTGGCGTTTTCTCAACAAACTCAGTATAATAACTTCTTCCAGGTTTTGCACCATCGCAACCACCAACAAGGAAGAAATGCCTAATTTTACCTGCCTTTACAAGCTCAATAACCTTGTCAGCAACGCTTAATACTGCATTTCTTGCAAAACCAACCATTACGGTTTTGTCTTCTTTATCCTCTTGGAAACCTGGAAGTTCCAATGTTTTTTCAATAACAGGGGTAAAATCTTTATCTTTAATGTGCTTCACACCATGCCAGCCAACAACTCCTGTAGTGAAAATTCTATCTTTGTAAGCCTCTTGAGGCTTAATTATGCAGTTTGTTGTCATCAGTATCGCCCCTGGAAACTGGGCAAATTCTTTCTGCTGATTCTGCCATGCTGTTCCATAATGTCCATAAAAATGCTTATACTTTTTGAGCTCAGGATAGCCATGACAGGGAAGCATCTCACCATGGGTATAAATATAGATTCCTTTATCTTCTGACTGTTTTAAAAGGAGTTCAAGATCTCTTAAATCATGTCCTGAAACAACTATTGCTTTACCTTTTTTGTGTCCCAGTGGAACTACTGTTGGGACAGGATGACCGTACCTACCAGTATTTGCTGCATCAAGTAACTCCATAGCTCTTAAATTAGTCTCACCTGCTTTAAGCACCATATTAAGCCAGAAGTTAAGATCCCTGTCTCTCTGCATAGCATCAAGAGCTTCATATATAAAAGCATATATATTCTCATCTTCCTTTCCAAGTATGGCAGCATGGTCTGTGTAAGCAGCAATACCTCTGAGAGAGTAAAGTGTTATTTCTTTAAGAGATTGGATGTCTTCATTCTGATAGTCATGAAAGATCTTCCTGTTTGCATCTTCACCCTGTTTTACAAGCTCAACTAAGTCTTTTGCAGGGTTAAAATTACAGGCTTCTGTTTCTTGAACCTTTAACCCCTTTTGTTTGAGTTCATCTCTGAATTTAACTGCTTCATGGATAAAATTTCTGATAGCCTCAGAGTCAAAATTAACATTTGTGAGTGTGGCAAAAAGAGCTTCTACAGTAAATTTGTTAATTTTGCTATCAAGGAGTTTTTGTTTTAAAGCTTCTTTTGCATAAGTTGCAAGTCCTTGAAGTGAATATGTAAGTAAGTCCTGTAAATAAGCAGTATCAGGCTGTTTACCGCATACACCAAGTTTTGTACATGCTGTCTGGTTTGCTGTTTGTTCACATTGTCTGCAAAACATGGCTAAACCTCCTAAAATTTATTCTTTGTATGATTGATTCTATCAAAAGAAACTAGAAAAAAATATGATTTACATCATAGTAAACCAGATAAAAATCCTATATGCTTGAAAATAGTATTTTTTTCTGATAAAATTTAGGAAAAAAGAAAGGGGGTGAAATATGAAAAGGGGTTGGATAGTCATTTCAATATTAGCTTTACTGTTAATTGTAGCTATCTTTTCTCCCAAACTCCTTGCTAAAACTAATTCTCCAGAGTTTTGTGCTAATTGTCATGTTATGCAAGAACAATATATAACCTTAATTAAAGGAGGTATTCACAACTCCTTAAAATGCGTAGATTGTCATCTCCCAAATGATTCAAAGGTAAAATTTTATCTATGGAAAGGCATTGATGGAACAAAGGATGTAATGCATTTTTACTCTGGAAGTGTACCTGAAAGAATTATAATCTCTGCTCACGGTAAAAAAACAGTTCAGGAAAACTGTATAAGATGTCATGAAGGAATGGTTTCAATGATTAATGTGTCAGATAGAAAATGTTGGGACTGCCATAAAAAGATATCCCACAGACAAGCAGGTTTAAGAGAAACTATTTAAAAGGGGGGGCTTTGATGAAAAGATTGAGTTTTATATGTATTTTATGTTTTATGGCTTTTATTTTATTTGCCTGCGCACCTGAAAAGCCCAAAGAATTTAGAACAGTTGCCATTTCGGAAAATGAGTTAGATCCTGATGTATGGGGTAAAGCCTATCCAGTCCACTATGAGATGTATAAACAATCTCAAGAACCAACACCTGCTGGCAAAAGTAAATACAAAAAAGGATGGGATACAGATAAGATAATTTGGGATAAACTATCTGAGTTTCCATTCCTCGGATTAATTTACAATGGATTTGGATTCGGAATAGAGTATAATGAACCCAGATCTCATTACTACAGACTTAAGGATGTTCTTGAAATTGACTCATCAAGATATAAGCCTGGTGGAGTGTGTCTTACCTGTAAATCTCCCTATGCACCACAACTTGAGGCAAAATACGGGCTTGCTTATTACAATACTCCTTTTAGAGAGGCTGTTAACTGGATACCTGAAAAACACAGAGAACTTGGAGATTCCTGTGCAGACTGCCATAATGCAAAGGATGCTTCACTTAAAATTAGTAGACAGTTTACGCTTGGCAAAGCTCTTCAGAGTATTGGTGTTGATGTAAATAACATTTCCCATCAACATATGCGCAGTCTTGTATGTGCTCAATGTCATGTAACTTATATAATCCCAAGAGATCAGGAGATGAAACCTACGGGAATATTTTTCCCTTGGCAAAATAGCAAAATTGGCGGAATATCAATTGAAAATATAATAAAAATATTGAAAAGTGATCCTTCCTATGCAGAGTGGAAACAGGCTGTAACAGGTTTTAAACTCGCATTCATAAGACACCCTGAGTATGAATTTTTCTCAAACAATTCAGTTCACTGGAATTCTGGAGCATCCTGTTCAGACTGTCATATGCCCTTCAAAAAGGCAGGTGGATTTAAAGTGTCTGAACACAGAATTATGAGCCCTCTTAAAAATGATATGAAACCCTGTTTACAATGTCATGGACAGACAGCTGAATGGCTTAAACAGCAAGTTCTTACCATTCAGGACAGAACAGTAAGCCTTATCATTAGAGCAGGCAATCAAATAGCTCGTACAGCAAAAATTTTTGAATTTGTTCACAAATCCCAGCAAGAAGGTAAACAAATAGATCTGAAACTATATGATAAAGCAAAGGATATGTATCTTGATGCTATATACAGACTTATTTTTATAATTGCTGAAAACTCTGTCGGATTTCACAACCCCACTGAAGCAGCAAGAGTGCTTACTGATGCCTACGCCTATGCATCAAATAGCGAGATAGTTCTTAGAACAGCGCTTTTTCAAAAAGGAATTCAGGTTCCTGTAAAGATTGAACTTGAACTAACAAAATATCTAAATAATCGTGGTTCAAAGAAACTTAACTTTAAACCAGAGCAGGAATTCAAAGATCCTTATGGAACTCAGCAAAACATAGAGGCTTTACTTAAATAATACTCTAGAAGAGAGACCTTTGCCCATGAGCAAAGGTCTCTCTTCTAGAATAAAAACAACATCTGTTAAAATTACTCATGCTCAAGGATATTAATGTCTTAAAAATCCTAAATGAGGAAGATTTAAAAACTCTTGAGGACAGTCTTAAAATTCAAAAATTTAAAAAGAGAGAAATAATATTCAATGAAGGTGATAAATCTGAATGGCTCTATATTCTTATTAATGGAAAATTAAAAATATCAAAGATTGCAAAAGACGGAAGAGAGATTGTTCTTGAAATAATTGATGAAAAAGATTTTTTTGGAGCTTTAGCTGTGATAAAAGGCATCCCCTATCCTGCCAATGCAATAGCTCTTGAAGACTGTGAAGTTGGGAAAATACCATCAAGAATCTTTCTATCAGCTGTAAAAAAATACCCCTATATAGAATCTGAAATACTCTATCATGTTACAATGAGACTTAAAACTGGCATAGAAAGCCTTAAAAACATCGCAATGGAAGATGTATCTACAAGAATCGCTTATCAATTACTGAATTTAGCAAACAGATATGGGAAAAATACTCCTGAGGGCATTCTAATTGATCTGAGAATTACAAAACAACAACTAGCTGAAATGACCGGCACTACTGTTGAAACTGCAATTAGGGTAATAAGTAAACTTAAAAAATTAGGATATATATCTGAACTAAATCATAAATTTTTAATAAAAGATATTAAAGCATTAGAAAATCTCTCCTAATTGCCATTGACAAATATATAAAAAATTTTTTATATTTTTTTATGAAAAATCTAATTAAAAT
>CAZTLF010000066.1:0-4458 GCA_964614465.1 uncultured Thermodesulfovibrio sp. | reverse complement strand
AAAACAAAAATATGGAGGTGAAGGGATTCGAACCCACGACCTCCTGCGTGCAAAGGAAGTTTAAAATCAAGAAATGGCTTGTATGCTTGATTTGTCAGAGTGAAAATTGTGCATTTTTACCCCCCTTTAGTCACAATTTAGTCACATTTTTGTGACTGAGGAAGAAAAGTTAATTTCTTGTTTCCTCTGGTATTTTTCCTGCTTTTTCCATAGCCACTTTTTAAAGCACTCCCAGCAGAGAAGTTTCCCCTGTTTCATAATTATTTTGTTAGCTTTAATATGGGCTTCCCTTCTATTTTGTGCCCAGATGTAAAATTTATCTGTTTCTGTTCCGCATTGCTGACATGCATTGATATTTTTTCTTTTTATCGGGAAAACTGCCATAGTCATTAATCCTTTCTATATCTTTTATTTTGATTACCTAATATTACTTTTAGTGGAAAAGTAATATTTTCTTGTGAAAAATCTGAATTTATTAGCCTACAAAAAGCTTAACTCTTCTCAATTAAAGGCTGTTGAGTTTGTTCACAAGCCTCTTCTTGTAATTGCTGGTGCTGGTTCGGGTAAAACAAGAGTTATTACCTATAAAATAGCTAATCTTATTCAGACAGGTTTTTCTCCTTACAGGATTCTTGCAATTACTTTCACTAAAAAAGCTGCCAACGAGATGAAAGAAAGGGTCAGAAAATTAACCGGAATTGAATCAAAATGGATTTCAACCTTTCACAGTTTCTGCCTCAAGGTTTTAAGGGAACATGTGAAGCTGCTTTGCAATGGTCTTAAAGAGGATTTTGTTGTTTATGACGATGATGACTCTTACTTGCTTTTTAAAGCTATTTGTAAAGACAAATACTATGGAGAAAATGATGCTGACAGGGCAAAACTGTTTGATAAAATTTCTTACCTAAAACAGTTTGGTGAAATTAAACCTTCCAGTTTCAAGGATTATATAGAGTATGAAATTTTTAAGCTTTATGAACAGGCTCTGATAGATTGCAATGCTGTTGATTTTGACAATATTCAACTTTTCGCAAATAAACTTCTCTCTATTCCAGAAATACGTAATCTCTATAAAGAAAGGTTTAACTATATTCTCATTGACGAATTTCAGGATACTTCTCCCATTCAGTATCAAATAGTCAGAACAATAATAAAAAATGGCAACATAACGGTTGTAGGTGACCCTCAGCAAAGTATTTATTCTTTTAGAGGAGCTGTGGCTGATAACATTTTTAGATTTATAAATGATTATAACCCTCATAAAATAAAACTTGAAGAAAATTACAGAAGTAGTAGATTTATTCTCCATGTGGCAAACAGCATAACAGACTTGATTGATGAAAAATGGAGAAGTCTTGTTCTTGAACTTAAATCCACAAAAGTTGATAGCGGTTTAATAAAAATAAGAGAATTTGATAACGAATATTTAGAAGCTCAGTGGATTGCTGAGAATATTAAGTCAGCTTTAACACGGACAGAACCTAAAGAAGTGGCAATTCTCGTTAGGTCAAGATATGTTAAGCCAGTTATCAAGGAAGTCCTGAGAAAAAACAATATAATTTTTGATGATCTTGATGATTATGATTTTTTTCATAGAGCAGAGGTTAAGGATACTCTTTCTTATCTTAAGTTTGCATACAATCCTTCTGATTATGCATCTTTTGAGAGAGCAATAACTACTCCTAAAAGAGGAATTGGGCAGAAAACACTTAAGGAAATTTTAAACATTAGAGCAGTTGATTATTTACAGGCTTTGAAGGTTTATATTAATACCAAAAAGAATAAAAAAGTAGAAGAAATTCTCAATTTCATTAGAATCATAGAATATACTCGCTCTCTTCTTAATACTCCTGCAGAGGCATTAAGATTTGTCATTAAAAGCACAAACTATATTGATTACTTAAAAAAGGAATATGAGCAAGATGCGGAGGATCGGTATGCAACCTTAATTGAGCTACACAAGATTTTGAGGAATTATGATTCTTTCAGAGATTTTCTCGACAGTTTTCTTCTGACAGAAGAGAGGAAAGAGAGAAATGCAGTAAAGCTTATGACAGTGCATGCAGCAAAAGGACTTGAATATGATATCGTGTTTTTACCAGCTCTTGAAGAAGGAGTCTTCCCTGACAGAAGAAGTCAAGAAGATAAAAGAAAATTTGATGAAGAAGTGAGATTGTTTTATGTCGGGGTAACAAGAGCAAGGAAAGAACTTTATTTAAGTGGATGCTGGAGTAGAAAAAGATTTAATGAAGTTAAGACATCAATGCCAGGGTTATTTTTCAGGCATGTAGAAAATTTACTACAATCCCTGATGATGCAAAAACTATGCGTGACATAGAATTGAATTACAAAAAATATAATGTAATTATTATTTATAACAAAAGTTCTATTCTGTTATAGTTAGCCTGACTTTTTCCATTTTTCACCCCTTGATTCACTCCATATTGTCTTGACTATCTATAACATTTCTGTTAACATACTGAGATGCTTACCGTTAAGAAGAATTTTCCTCCTGTTCCCCATTCTCAAGAGGGAGAAATATATCATCTCACTGAAGATGAACTAAACAGACTTACCTTAGAATTTCAAAAATGGTATGAGGAGAAACGGGGTATTGTAAGGGCAAGATATTGGCTTGTATTTTTATTCCTTAGATACACCGGGGCAAGAATTTCAGAGGTTTTAAATATTGATGAAAGTAGAGACCTGGACTATAAAAACTCAACTGTTAGATTAATCACCCTTAAAAGAACTGGCAAGAAGAAAGGACAGTTTAGAATTATCCCCATTCCTGATAGACTTATTTCAGAGTATTTGAGAACCATTAAAATATTCCCCTCTTTAGAAGGAAAAGTTTTTAAAATAGCAAGAAATAATTTTTTCAATATATTTAAAGACCTGTGCATTAAAGCAGGAATTCCAGAAGAGATTGCTCATCCCCATGTTTTAAGACACACAAGGGCGATAGAACTTCTTAGAGCAGGGATTCCAGTTACAGCAGTACAGCAACTCATGGGACATGCAAGCCTCAATACAACAGCTATGTATCTGAGATACAGTAATATTGAAATACAGGGATTGATGAAAAATAAGGGACTATTGTAAAAAACTTGGAAAAAGACCATGGAAATTATTGTTTTGACTGATAATATAAAAGAACAACTTTTAAAGTCAAAACAAAATATGAAAAATTCTTTTATTATTATTTTGATTACGTTAGGAGGAGGATTTTTACTTTCTCTAACCCCTCTTTATTATCTTGGTTATTTCGGAATTTTAATAGTTATTTGGCAATTAAATGAAATTTTTAAAAATAGTAAAATCATAAATATTTATAATTATGGCAAAGAAGGAGAAAAACATATAAAACAGCTTTTAAAGGATAACCTATCAGATGAGTATATTGGATTTTTTGGAGTGCCAGTAAAAAGTGGAGATATTGATTGTTTAGTAGTTGGACCTACTGGAGCATATGCTATTGAAGTAAAAAATCACAGAGGACATATAGAATATGATGAAAATGGATGGCGGCAGATAAAAGTTGGACAGAGGGGAACAACATATGAAGGGACTTTAAAAAATCCAGAAAAACAAATTTTAACCTCTATTCACTATTTAAAAGATTTTTTGAAACAAAAAAATATGGATATTTATATAAGAGGAGTAATAGTTTTTACAAATCCTGAAAGTAATGTTTTCATTAAAAAACAACCTGCAAATTTTGATATATGCAGTATTGATACTCTTGTAGAATATATCAAAAATGGTAAAGGAAAATTATCACAGGAAAAAATTAATATGATAAAAAATATTTTAATCTCATTTAAAAGAGGTGGGGGAAATGATTAAAAAAACAACTGCTGTATTAATTTTGTTGTTCTTCTTATTTTCCTCTACAGCATGGGCAATTGATCCCGGTTGTATAGCAGGTGGATGCGAGCAGGATTCACAACAACAAAGTGAAACAAGTCTTTATGAGACAGACGATTACGAATGTGTATGCCCACCAAAAGACACCGTAGGAACCATAATTAACATAATTGGTGTTTTATCCATACCCTTTCAATTTTTTTCAAGTAAACCTAATTTTGTTACCGGTGGAACTTCTCTTGAAAGCTTAATTAAACAAGGATGTAAATGCAAACCTAAAGTGAAAAAAGAAGAACAAGAACAATCAACTGAGAAAGAACAAAATAATTAGGAGGTTATGAATGCGGATTTTTCTTGTATTATTAATTTTGACTTTTTCTCTAACAGGTTGTGGACCTAAAGGTGGAATGTTTGCGTCAAACATGGATCAGGCTTTACTTCCCAATGGAGAGGTTTTAGAGACAAGGGATGACTACATAAAAGCATTAGGTCTTGATAAAAATCCTGAAAAACCTGATGTAGTTATAAATATTGAACCTTATTATTTTGATATTTCCGCCTCTCCTGCTTTTATACAGCCAGGGAAAA
>CAZTLF010000065.1:0-4757 GCA_964614465.1 uncultured Thermodesulfovibrio sp. | reverse complement strand
ATTTTTGAGGAAAGGCGTAAAGTTGCAATAAATTAATCAAAATTTTTAAAATATATGTGTTCTGCGCCTGTAGCTCAGTCGGATAGAGCAACTGCCTTCTAAGCAGTGGGCCGGGGGTTCGAATCCCTCCAGGCGCGTAGGCGGGCGTAGCTCAATGGTTAGAGCACTGGACTGTGGCTCCAGGTGCTGCGGGTTCGAGTCCCGTCGTCCGCCCCAAGACTAAAGCAGTCTTGCTTTTTACTAATCAATGTTTACAACCATTTTTTTATTGAATAACTCCAACTTATTGACTTTTAGCCACCTTTACCAGCAACTTCACCGAGTTTGAATATTGGAAGATAAAGGGATACTACTATAAATCCAATTGTTACTCCAAGAAATACTATTAATGCAGGTTCAAGCATACTCATAAGGTTTGCAACAGCATTGTCAACTTCTTCATCATAAAAGTCAGCTACCTTACCAAGCATTTCATCAGTTCCACCTGTTGATTCACCCACATTTACCATCTGAATAAAAATTGGTGGAAAAATATCAGGCTTTGATTTCAAAACCTCTGTTAAAGATTTCCCAGCAGTTATATCTTCTTTCATCTCTATAACAACATCTTCTATGACTTTATTGCCTGAAGCTCTTGCAGATATTTCCATACTATTGAGTATAGGTACACCACTTCCAAGAAGTGTTCCCAGTGTTCTTGAAAATCTTGACAATGAAGCTTTAAGTAAAATTGCACCAAGTACAGGAATTTTAAGAAGAATATTATCTGTAATTTTTCTACCCTTTTCAGTTCTTCTTACAATTTTTACAGAGACAAAAAATACAATAAATCCAAGAAACATAAAAATTCCTGATTTTGCCATAAAATTGCTCATAGCAATTGTGATTTTTGTAGGAAGTGGCAGGTCAAGTCCCA
This sequence comes from uncultured Thermodesulfovibrio sp., assembly GCA_964614465.1. Lineage (GTDB taxonomy): Bacteria > Nitrospirota > Thermodesulfovibrionia > Thermodesulfovibrionales > Thermodesulfovibrionaceae > Thermodesulfovibrio. The sequence continues at coordinate 3,841 of CAZTLF010000065.1, read as the reverse complement.
TTTCAGCAAACAATTTTGCAAAGGTAGGAATAACAAATATCATAATAATTGCAACAACAATAATAGCTACAGCTATTACCAGACTGGGATAAATCATGGCACTAATAATCTTTCTTCTTAGTTTTATCATCTTTTCAAAATAGTCAGCCATTCTTTTAAGTACCTTATCAAGTATTCCACCTTCTTCACCAGCTTTTACCATATTTACAAAAAGAGAACTGAATATTCGTGGATGTCTTCTCATTGAATCAGCTAAGGATGAGCCTTTTTCTATATCATTTCTCATATGAATAAGAACTTTTTTGAAATTTTTATTCTTTATTTGTCCTATCAATGCATCAAAAGCTTGAACAACAGGGACCCCTGAAGCAAAAAGAGTTGCAAACTGACGGGTAAAAAACAGGATATCTTTCTGGGATATTTTTCCTATACTAAAAAATTTTTTTTCTTCTTTTTCTTTTATATATCTTGGAACTATTCCGCTTTTTCTTAATGATAAAATAAGCTCACCTTCGTTTTCTGCTTCAGTTTCACCTGTAACTAAAGCTCCTTCTTCTGTTCTGCCTTTCCAAATAAAAGTTGTAGGCATTTACACTCCTTTTAATTTTTTAGAAAAAAACTATTTTAAACCCAAAAAACGCAAGAGCTATCGGAGAAATAAATACCATAAACTTCAAAAATCTTTTTAATGAATTCTCCCTTACATACTCTGTAACAACTCCATATAATCCATAAAAACCATGATAAAGAGCTGAGAGCAGAAAAATAGTATTAAAAATCTTCCATGAAGGATCACTTAGTCTTTGCATAACTGCTTCATAAGAGTAGTTGTCATGACCCATAAAATGCATAAAGACAAAATGATATAGTAATCCAAATACAAGAATTACTCCTGTGATTCTGTGTAAGAGCCAGCTCAACATTAAAGCACCTCCATGAGAAAATAAAATGCTCCCATAATCCATATTATAACCATCAAAAATGCTCCAGCATATGCTATAGGTTTTTGGTATTTCGTAGAAACTCCAATTTCAAGAAGTGTAATTCTTATTCCTGCGAAAACATGTAAAAGCACTACAGCAAAGAGAATTAATTCTCCAATTTTAAGAAAAGGATTTTCCATTGCAGCTATTAGTCTTGTGTATGCCTCAGGATCCTTCAGATGATTTAAAACATAGATATGGGCAACTAAATAAAGAGTTAATATTATTCCAGTTACTCTATGGATAAGCCATGCGAAGGAACCAATATTCCAGCGATACCTCATTTTTTACCTCCTGTAAAGCCTTTCTTAACTGCCATTCTTTTGAGTTTGAGCAAATGCTTTGTAATATCTATTTCCTTCGGGCATACTTCAACACAATTGAAAATTGAGTGACATCTCCATATTCCGTGCTCTCCTGTAATAGCTTCAAGCCTTTGTTCGGTAGCCCTGTCACGGGTATCAAAAAGAAATCTGTAAGCCTTAAGCAACGCAGAAGGCCCGAGATATTCTTTATCAGCCCAGAAAACAGGACATGAGGTAGTGCAACTTCCACACATTATACAGGTGATTGACTCAAGAATTTTATGCTGGTCTTCTGGGAATTGTATTCTTTCTCTTTCAGGTGGCGGCTCTTCATTAATTAGATAAGGTAAAACATCATCATTTTTCTGGAAAAACAAAGTCATATCAACCACAAGGTCTTTTATTACAGGCAAAGATGGAAGGGGTTCTATTTCAATAGCTTCCGGCAAATCTTTTACGAGACTCTGACAAGCAAGTCTGTTTTTGCCATTAATTTTCATTGCACAGGAACCACATACTCCATGAGCACATGATTTTCTAAAAGTTAAAGTGCCATCCATTGTTTCTTTGATTTTTACAAGTCCATCCAAAACTCTCTCCATGCTGTTAAGTTTTACTCTAAACTCATCCCACCTTGTTGAAGGGTTTTCATCAGGTAAATATCTTTTAATCTTGAAAGTGTAGTATTTGCTCATCAGTATTTCCTCTCCTCTGGTTTAAATCTTGTAAATTTAACAGGTTTATATTTAAAGACAATACCTTTATCAGTTTGAAATGCAAAGGTATGTTTTAACCAGTTTTCATCATCTCTCTCTGGATAATCTTCTCTGTAATGTGCTCCTCTGCTTTCTGTTCTCTGTAAGGCACAGAAAGCAATAACTTCTGCAAGAGTTAACATGTGCCCCAGTTCAATAGCTTCAAGTAGTTCTGTGTTGAAGATATTTGATTTATCAGTTATTGATAAGTCCTTATATCTATCCTTTAGGGCTTGTAATTCCGTAAGAAGAATCTTTAGTTCATCTTCTTTCCTAAAAACAGAGCATTTATCCATCATGGCATTTTGCAGATCTCTTCTTACTGAAGCTACTGTCTCTCTACCTTTACTTCTCTTTATCATATCTTTGCACTCTGCAATTAGGAATATTCTTTCTTTTTTTACCTTACCTTTCATAGCATTCTTTAGGGTAGAGCTTGCTGCCTTTCCAGCTCTTCTCCCAAATACAACTGTGTCAAGCAGGGAATTACAACCAAGCCTGTTTGCACCATGAACAGATACACAGGCACATTCTCCTACTGCATAAAGTCCTTCTACTACTGAACCGTCAACATCTCTCAAAACTCTTCCTTCATTGTCAGTTGGAATTCCACCCATTGCATAATGAGCAGTGGGAACAACAGGAATTGGAGCTTCAGATGGGTCAATTCCCATGTATATTTTACAGAACATGGTTATTTCTGGAAGCCTCTCTTCAAGAATTTTTTTATCCACATGTCTTAGGTCAAGATAAACATAGTCTTTTCCATCAATTCCTCTTCCCTCTCGTATTTCATTAAGAATCGCCCGTGATACCATATCACGAGGAGCAAGATCTTTTATTGTTGGAGCATATCGCTCCATAAATCTTTCTCCTTTACCGTTTATGAGTACTCCGCCTTCCCCTCTTGCACCTTCAGTAATTAATATTCCAAGTCCGTAAAGTCCTGTTGGATGGAACTGAAAGAATTCCATATCCTCAAGTGGTAAGCCCTGCCTAAAAAGCATACTAAGGCATTCTCCTGTGCTTGCAAAGGCATTTGAGGTAACTTTAAAAATTTTCCCATATCCTCCACTTGCAATTATTACAGCCTTTGATTCAAATACATGTAATGAACCATCCTTTATATTTACAGCTATAATTCCCTGAACTGCGTTACCTTCAATAACAATATCAAGAACCTGAAATTCCTGAAAAAACTTTACACCTTTAAGCTGACTCTGCTCATATAAGGCAAAAAGTACTGCATGACCTGTTCTGTCAGCGGAATAGCATGCCCGACGAACAGGTGCTTTACCAAACTCTTTTGTATGTCCACCAAATCTTCTCTGGGCAATTTTACCTTCAGGAGTGCGGGAAAAAGGAACTCCCATGTGTTCAAGCTCAATAATTGTTTGAATAGCATCATAGCACATAATCTCAATAGCATCTTGATCGCCTAAGAAATCACTTCCTTTCACAGTATCATAGGTATGCCACTCTGGGTTATCTTCTTCCTCATTCCCTAAAGCAGCACCAATGCCTCCCTGTGCTGCTGTGGAGTGAGAGCGAGTAGGATAAAGTTTACTTAAAACTCCAACAGTGCCGTGATCAATACACTCAATGGCAGCACGCAATCCTGCAAGTCCAGAACCAACTATAACTGTGTCAAAATAGTGTTTATTAATCTCCATTAGCTTCTCCTTATTTGCAAAAATTATTATATTTTGTATAATTTATAGCACAATGTCAAGCATAGGAGGGCAAAAATGGGATATGTACCAAGTCCAAGTTATAGTATAACTGTAAGGGTAGAGAT
>CAZTLF010000064.1:0-4909 GCA_964614465.1 uncultured Thermodesulfovibrio sp. | reverse complement strand
CATTATCCTATTTTTTTGTTTTGTCAATTTTACACATAATTAATTTTACACTACCCGAAAATACAAACAATTAACAATAAATTAGTTTAATTTGTTGAGTATTTAAATATTTAGGTAAATTATAGTAATATAAAAATTTTTTTGTTGACATTATAACAATATTACATAACAAAATAAATACATTATAACAAAATAATAAAAATAAAATCTAAAAGGAGGATTTAGAATGTCTATTTTGCGGAGATTATCTGAATTTATGCAGCTTTCCATGATTGCACATGCAAAATGGGATTACGAGACTTCGATGAACATTTTAAGAAGCGGAAAAAGAAAATGGATTCTTGTAGTACTTGCAGCATTGGTACCAATTTTGATTTATATGGTTGCTGATGCTGCTGATATTATTGGTGGTAAAAAAGCTTATGCACCAGCCTTTTATTCAACTACCGTATTTATAATATCTATTTTAATAGGCTTTTGTGCAGGACTTATAACTGGATGTATTGGTGCAGGAGGCGGATTTATTATTACCCCTGCGCTTATGGCTGCTGGAGTGAGAGGTATTCTTGCTGTTGGTACAGACTTGTTTCATATTTTTGCTAAAGCTATTATGGGCTCTGTGCTTCATAAAAAGCTCGGGAACGTAAATGTCAAAATAGCAATAGCATTTTTAGTTGGCTCTATCGGAGGAGCTACCTTGGGTGGATATCTACAAAAGCTCGTCTATTCAAAAGATCCCATTATGAGTGACGCATTTTTAAGTATAATATACGCTTTAATACTTGGATTTCTTGGTTGGTATGGAATATCTGATCTAATAAAGAAAAGAAAATTAGCCCGTACACCCTTAGAAATGCGCCCACCAACAGAAGCAGAAAAAAGATTAGCTTTCAGGCTTCAATCAATAAATCTCCCACCAACCGTAAGATTTGATGAAGACATTGTACCAGGTGGCAGAAAAATTTCAGGTGTAATACTTGCTGCTGGTGGTTTTCTTGTTGGATTGGTCTCTACGTTAATGGGAGTTGGTGGTGGTTTTATTACATTTCCATTATTTGTTTATGTCTTTGGAATATCTACATTTACCACTGTTGGTACTGATATTTTCCAGATTATCTTTACCGCAGGATATGCAGGCATATCCCAGTATGCCATTTATGGTTTCATATTTTATACACTAGCTATGGGTTTACTTCTTGGTTCTCTCATAGGAATTCAGATAGGAGCTCTTACAACCAAGGTAGTAAGCGGTTCAACAATAAAAGGCTTTTGGGTTACTACGATTCTCGCAGGATTTATAAATAGGTTAACAGTTATTCCAAAGCAATTTAATGATCTTAATATTATTAATATTCCAAAATCACTTGCACAGGGCATTGAAACAGCAGGCTTTTTTATATTTTGGATTATCATTGGTATTTTCGTTTTTTGGGTACTGCTAAGTTTCTTTAAAAATCTAAAAACTTTCAGGGAGGTTTAAAGATGATAATAAAAGATAAAAAACATTTTTTCATTGGCATTATATTAACAATTGGTTTTGCAGGATTGTTTCTTCTTATAATTTCACCGGTCTTTGGTGATGGCAAAAATGGATTAGAATATGCAGACGATATTTTTAATAAACTTTCCAAAGGTTCATCTTATTTTATTCCTAAATTGTCAAAAGCAATAGAGCCTTACAAGGGAAAACAATTCAATGTCACTGTAAAATATCCATCTGCAGATGATGCTCAAAGAGCAGCCAAACTTTTTCAAATATCAGGAGCAAACATTGAACAAAAAGGTAATTCTTTAATCATTCAGGGAGATCTCGGCAATATACTTACTATTATTGTAAGAGACTCTGATCTAATGTATAAAAACAAAGGTGAGGAAGTTAGAGAAATTTACGGCTATGATGAAAAAAAAGCATTAAAAGACTGGTGGGTATCCTTAAATCAGATAAGTAAAACATTTAAAGCCAATAAATTATTTGAAGAATCTAAGATATTAGAGGAAGTCAATAAAAAAGCTGTTGAGCCTGCCTACAATTTCTATAAAATTGAAGCAGTAAAAGTTTCAGAGAAAGTATTGATTATGGCAATACTTCTTGCAGGATATGTAATTTATACAATTTGGTGGGGATATTCTGTGTATCATTTATTTGAAGGAATAGGGCTTACAGCTAAAAAACCAAAAGTCAAAAAGGAGATTTAAAATTAGTAAAGTTAACACACTTTTTAAGAGGGTGTCTCTTTTAAGAGGCATCCTCTTAAAAGAATTCAAAATTTGATGATTTTCTACATTAAACTAGTATAATATGAAATATGGGTTTTTTTGATTTCTTTAAATCTAAAAATAAAAAACATGACAGGAAAGAAGAACTGAAAAGCCTTCTGAAAGAAAAATATACATATTTTGAGAATGTGCTTAATAATAACAACCATGTCCTTAGCATAATGGCTGATCTTGAGGAAAAATTTTATAGTGAGTATCTTTTTGATACACATTATCTAAATACTACCATTAATAACATATCAGAAGGTGTTCTAAAAATTATTCAAAACCTTAATGCTCTTACAGATAACAAATATTCAGAATTAGAAAAAATCTATAATGAAATTAAAGACAAAATTGAAAAACACCTGAGTTCAAAGATAGAAATACCAGCAACAGAATTTACATTGCCATTAGAATCATTAAGCAAAGATACAGCAAATATAGCTGGAGGTAAAATATCTAATCTTGCTGAATTAAAAAATGTTTTAAATTTACCCGCTCCTGAAGGATTTGCTATCACATCTTACTCTTTCGTACAATTTCTATCTCATAATAACTTAATTGATAAAATATCTGCTATTGTTCAGAACATAGACATTAATAATATTGAAGATTTAGAGACAAGTAGCAGAAAAATTCATGAAATGATTATAAACTCAGAAATTCCTGAAGAAATGGTAAAAGCAATAAATTCAGCATTTAATGATTTATGTAAAAAAATACAAAGAAATTGCAATGTTGCAGTACGAAGCAGTGCTATTCACGAAGACTCTCATTTTAGTTTCGCAGGACAATATTCTTCCTTTTTAAATATAACCAAAGATTTGATTATTCAAAAATACAAAGAAGTTGTTGCCAGTCTTTTCAATCCAAATGCAATTTTTTATTACAAGACAAAAAGCTTTTCTGAAAAAGAGATGGTTATGGCAGTAGGAGTTCTTACAATGGTAAATGCCCGTGCTGGCGGTGTTATGTATTCTCAAGATCCTAATGAAATAGAAAGTAGAAAAATTATAATTAATTCAGTTAAAGGATTGGGCAAACTTGTTGTAGATGGCACAGTCAAGCCTGATATATTTATCGTAGATAAAGATAGCTTTTCTATTATTGAAAAAAGACAGGGCATGCAATCAAAAATGCTGATATGTAACAAGGATGGAGGGATACAAGAGGTTCTAATTAACGAAGAAGATAAGGAATTATCTCTCTCAGATGAACAGATTATTAAGCTTGCAAAAATTGCTACTCAAATAGAGCAACACTATGGTCGCCCACAAGATATAGAATGGGCAATAGACGAAGAAAATAACATATACATACTACAAACAAGACCATTAAGAGTAAAGGAAAAGAAAAAAGCAAAGGTTCTTTTACCAACACGTATAAAAGGTTACAACATCCTCATTGACAAAGGAACTACTGCATGCAAAGGTGTTGGATACGGCAAGGCATTTATATTAAAAGATGAGGATGAAATTGAACATTTTCCTGAAGGACATATCCTTGTAGCAAAACATACAAATCCAAAATATGTAATAATAATGAATAAAGCTTCAGCAATTGTCACAGATATTGGTAGCCAGACAGGACATATGGCATCTTTATCAAGAGAATATAATGTGCCTACAATACTTAATACAGAAATCGCAACAAAAACATTAAAGCATGGGCAAGAAATAACTGTTGATGCTACAAATTGTGTCATATATGAAGGAAAGGTTGAAGAATTATTAAAAGAAGCAAAAAAAGATGAGGATCTGTTCAAAGAAACCACTATATATAAAACCCTTGAAAAGATTATAAAACTGATAGTTCCTCTTTCCCTTGTTGATCCTGAGTCTGAAAATTTCAAGCCTGAAAACTGTAAAACATTCCATGATATAACAAGATTTTGCCATGAAAAGGTTATGCATGAAATGTTTACAATGTGGAATAAATATGACAGTGAAATACATGCCATAAATCTCGTTGCTGGAATACCGATTGGTGCTTTAATTCTTGACTTAGATGGAGGATTAAAAGAAGGTCTAAAGAGAGCAACTCCAGATGATATACTGTCCATTCCCTTACAAGCAGTATTAAAAGGAATGACGAGTATGAAATGGCCAGAACCACCTCCTGTAGATGCAAAGGGATTTGTTGAAATGATAGCACATTCAGTATCTATTCCTGAAGACGAATTAATGAGCATCGGTAAAAAAAGTTTTTGTATAGTTACCAAAAATTATATGAACTTCAGTATTCGTCTTGGCTATCATTTTTCAATAATAGAAGCCTATGCTGGAGAAAATTTGAACGATAATTATATTAAATTTTTCTTCAAAGGAGGCGGTGCTGCAATAGACAGAAGGCTAAGAAGAGTTAGATTGATTAAAGAAATTCTGAAAGAAATGGGATTCAGGGTATCTACAAAAGAAGATGTAATAGATGCCATTTTAACAAAATATGACATGGCAAAAATAGAAAAAAATCTTGAAATACTTGGAAAACTTACGGCTTATACAAAACAACTTGATATGGCTTTATTCAATGATACTGTAACCCAAATGTACATAGATGATTTTATAAATTGTATTAGTCAAGACTTGGGCTGACATTTCAGTTTTTTCATGCCTCTATTTTTGAATTATAACCTATCATTTTTTCCTCT
>CAZTLF010000063.1:0-5162 GCA_964614465.1 uncultured Thermodesulfovibrio sp. | reverse complement strand
TGACTGTCTTTGAACCAGTTGCCCAGGCAACAGAAGCAGGAGCAGAGTCAGTAACAACTGAAGAGAGAGAGGAAGTGTTTTGAAGTAAAATTCTTGTTTTTGGATCTTTAATAAGAACTGAAAGATTGCTTTTTTCTTTAAATTTTATTCCCATAAATTCATTCGTTGCTTTCATTACTCCAAGAGGCCAACCATCTCCTACAATAAATATCACACCTTTTGCACCAGAAATTGCTGAATTATTGATTTTTGCAATAGTCTCCTCAGAGGAAACTATTAACGTTATAAAACTTGCTAAGGAAGCCTTTAAAAAATCTCTCCTTTTCATAACTCCTCCATCAATTTATTATTGATGTTCTGAGCTTATTAAATATGAGTTTAAGAGAAGAGTTATTTTCATGGGGTATAATTAATGTATCTTTTCCAATTTTATAAATATTCTCCCTCCAATTAATCTTACAGTTGACAATAGGAACAAACCACATTAAAGCAACCAATAAATCTTTTACAGGAATGAGAATGGCTGATATTCCAGTTGTAGATTTAATAACTTTGCCTACATATAGGTCAAAAGTAATTTTTAGCAACACAACCATTAAGAACACAGATAGAGAAATCTTCGAGAAGCCGTCCAAAAAAGGTATTATTGATGACAAAAAAATAGGATTACTTAAAGGCTCAGTGAAGTATTTCGCACCTGCAATCTTCCATCTTATCTTTGCCCATCGAGTATGTCTGTTTAAAAATCTCTTGAATGACCAGTATTCATTAATATTTTTTATAATATAGCTACACAAAGCAACCTTTTTACCTTTTTCATGCATTAATTTCCCTATAATATAATCTTCTGCTAAAAAATCTTTTACTGCATTAAATCCACCTATTGCTTCAAAATCACTTTTTCTCATGAGCATAGACTTACCAATGCTACAAGGCATCTTAAGAAATTTGTCAAGAAAACAAACGCTTAGAATTATGAAAGTATTTAGTTGAAGGTTTTCAAGTTTAGCGCCTAAGGTTTTACCTCCTTCGCCCATAATAAGATTGGTAACAAGTCCCGTATCGGGCGTCATAGCAGAAACAGTCTTTTTTAGATAATCAGGACCAACAAAGACATTGCTGTCACTTATCAGAAAGTATTCGTATTTTGAGGCGTGATAAGCGGAAAACATGTTTTTTACTTTCGGATTTAATGCTCCATATGATTTGTCAATGACAATTTTTACAAGCTCTGGATATTTACTTCTTATCTTTTCCGCAACTCTGTATGCAGGATCATTAATATCCTGAAGAGAGAGTATTATTTCGTATTCAGGGTAATCTTGTTTACAGAAGCTTTCAAGGTTGTCAAATAGATTATCATCAAGACCTTTAAGTGGCTTAATTATTGAAATAGGTGGAAGGTTTTTAGAAGAATATCTCTCCTGCATTTTTCTTCTGAGTGCCAAGAGCTGAAAGACATATACAGATAAGCTCAAAAAAACTAAAGATAAAACTATCCATAAAATCATTTTTACCCCCTAAAAAGTGTTATTGCTACACCTTTGTTGTTTTTTATACAGTTTTTTAATGAGGCTACATTTTTGTCACAGTTAAGCAAGGTTTTCCATGAATACAAATGTCTTGGTTTATGAAAATCACTGTTTGCTATATAGGGATATTTTTTTAGGCTCACCATATTGAATACATCATCTCTATTAGCGATTTCCCATGCATCTATGTATTTTCCATATTTATGCCTGTTATTCCATAAATACAGAGTATTGTGAATTTCTCCCTTCATGTGGTGAGGATGACAGGCAACTACTACAGCTTCTTGTTTTTTAGCTTCAAGAAATATCATTTCGTAGGATTCACAAGCAGGTATGAAATCTTTTATATCAATTATCAAAATATGGGCTGATTTATCAGAGGAAAGATAGTTTTTAGTTATCTCAACTCCTGGAATAACAAGCATTCCATATTTATCCCATGCTCTCTCAGCTTCATATCTCACATTTTCTATGTATTCATTGAAATTTTTTTCAGTAATCGTAAACCTGAATCTGTATGCAAGTTTTCCAATCATGCTATCTCCATTTACCACATGGTCTGTTATAGCTATAACATCAAAGCCTGCCTGTCCAAAGAGATCAATGACTTTTCTTAGTTCTACTGAACCGTCTGAGTATTTGGTATGGATGTGGAAATCACATAAAAGCATATTTTTAATTTAATAATAGCTCTATAAAGTTACAGGAAAGTTAAAAAATTTTTAAATTTTTGTTAAATTTTTACCTGCCAGCTGTGTGCAGTAAATTTAACAATACCTTAACAAATTTTTAATTTTGCTGTAACAAAAGTATGCAATAATTTCATTGAGAAAATATAAACAGGAGGATAAGAAGTGTTACAAACAGAAACAAAACTGAATCATACTGAATCAAGCTCTTTATACTCAGAACTTACAGTTCATTTTCAGCCAATATTTTCCTCAAAAAATGGAAAAATTTTTGGCTATGAATCTTTAGCAAGACATGTATCCATGAGTTTGAATATAAAAAATCTCTTTGTTGAGGCTAAAAAAAATGGTTCCATATTCCTGCTTGACATGATATGCAGAAGAAATGCAATAAAAAAAGCTTTTGAACAGAATATGAATGACTACCTCTTTATTAATATCTGCCCTGAAACACTATTTCATCCTCAACATGAGATTGGTATAACTGATAAATTTGCTGAAGAGTTTGGCTTTCCAAAAGAAAAAATAGTACTTGAGATAACTGAGCAATCAGCAATTGAAAATTATGAATTATTTATTAAATCAGTCTCTTACTATAAAAAAAGAGGCTACAAAATAGCTATAGATGACTTTGGAGCAGGCTTTGGAGGCCCTAAAATGCTCAGCCTTCTTGAACCTAATATTGTAAAAATAGACAGACACTTTATAAAAACTATGGAGGAGAATTTTTTTTCAAAATCCTTTATTGAATTTACAGTATCCACTTGTCACAGGTTAAATATAATGGTTGCTGCTGAAGGAATTGAAACATATAGTCATTTAACTAAAGTTGTAAATATGGGAGTAGACCTTCTTCAAGGATTCTATCTTGGAAAACCTGAAGAAAAAATAAGAAAAATCCAATATCATTATGCAGATAAATGATTTAAAATCTATTAAATGCGAAATAGACCCATCAATTTTGGATTTTTCAATTGGAAATATTGCAATTAGAGTAGAACCATTAAATAAAAAATCTAAAGTGATGGATGCTTTTTTAAATTTTATGAAAGATGAAAAACTAAATCTCATTCCTGTGGTAGATAACAATGTTGTAGTAGGACAGATTCAAAGAAATAGATTTTTAGAGCATACAGTACTTGGAAGATTCGGCTATGGTATTCACTTAAACTCCAGAAAAATTATTATGGAGATTATGGAAAAACCAATGTTCATTATTGATTATAAAGTAACCTTGGAAGAAGTCTCTATGATAGTTCAAAAAAGAGAGCATAAAAATCTATATGATGATATAATTGTTAGCAAAAACAATGAGTATTATGGAATTGTTCCCATAAATGTTTTACTGGAAACAATAACTATGAAATCACTAATAATAGCAAAAGATGCAAATCCTCTTACAGGATTACCTGGAAACTGGGCTATACAAAGAGAAATAGACAGAAGAATCAGATGTAAGTGCTGCTTTGATGTATGCTATATAGATATTAATCACTTCAAGCCCTATAACGATCACTATGGATTTGAAAAGGGAGATCAGGTAATTTCAAGTCTTGGTAATATAATCAGAGAAACAGCAAAAAATTTTCCTGACATCTTTGTAGGTCATATTGGAGGAGATGACTTTATAGTTGTCTGTCCTTATGCAACTTCTGAATTAGCATCCGAAAGCATAACAAGAGCCTTTGAAGAGCTTTTACCATTCTTCCATGGAGAAGATTTTATAAAAGGATATTATGTCTCAAAAAACAGAAAAGAAGAACAAGAGGTTTTCAGTCTTCTTTCTCTTACCTGCGCAATTGTAAGTAACAAGACAAGACATATAAATTCTTTTGCTCACCTTGCTTCTATAGCTTCTGAGGTTAAATCAGAGGCAAAAAGACTTTCAAGAGTAACTAAAAACTCCGTCATATTCAGAGACAGAAGAAATGAATAGGAGCAATATTCTTAATCTGTCAATCCTCTTTCATGAGCTTAAATCTCCTCTCAATGCTATACTTAATCTTGCTAAACTTATTGAGTTAAATCTTAAAGAACCAGATGAACAAAAAATAAAGAAATACACCTCCCTCATTATCTCTCAAGGAATATTTATGAAAAACTATATATCAAACATCATTGAACTTGGCAGGCTTCAATCTGGTAAGGAAGATTTAATCATTGAGAAATTTGACTTTGTGGAAGTTTTCTATGAAATTGTAGAATTAACTGAAATTCTCATAGAAAATAAGCCTATAAAAATAAAAACAGAGTTTACTCACGATAAATTCCTAATTTTGTCAGATCCTGTAAAAATAAAGCAGATTCTTATAAATATTGCATCAAATTCTGTAAAATTTACAAAAGAAGGTTATATTTTATTTTCTTTTCAAAAACTAAATGATAATGTTTTAATTAAAATTAAAGACACAGGAGAGGGAATTCCGAAGGAGCAAATGATAAAGCTATTTAATCCCTATTGTTCCATTGAATCTATTTATGAAACCCCATGCGATAGTTCAGGACTTGGGCTTTATATAACAAAACAACTATTAAATATGCTTGGTGGCAGTATCTCAATTAAAAGTGAGCATGGAAAGGGAACGACAGTTTACATATCAATCCCTTACAGGAATGAGAAATAAAAATTTTCTATGGGGTGTAGCAACTTCTGCCTTTCAACTTGAAGGCTCACCTTATGCAGATTGGTCAACATGGGATAGTATTTTCAGTCTTAATCCTAAAATAACCAATCATTATGAACTCTATAAGGAAGATATAAAACTAATCAAAAATCTTGGTGTTAATGCCTATAGATTTTCTATTGAATGGAGCAGAATTCAACCATCAGAGCACTATTGGAACAAGGAAGTAATTAAACACTATCAAAAAATTATAGACCTGCTAAATGAAAATAACATAACACCAATGGTTACTATTCATCATTTCACTCATCCTGTTT
>CAZTLF010000062.1:0-5717 GCA_964614465.1 uncultured Thermodesulfovibrio sp. | reverse complement strand
GTCATTAATACATATATTGACTTTTTTCTTTTTAAATATTAATATTATCATTAAATTTTTAAATCAAGGAGGGACAATATGAAAAAAATAGTCTTTATCCTGCTAAGTACTTTTCTTTGTTTCACACTTTTATTTGCCGATGCAGTAACCTCCGAGGCAGCAAAAAAGTTTTATGTAAAATGGGGTGCTACATCTGTGCGTTCTGGACTTTATGCTAATACTGTTGCCATGGCAAAAGCTGTTAACAAAGCCTATCCAGGTGAAATTGAAGTTACTGTTGTTGAAACAGGAGGATTTCTTGAGAATCTATCAAGACTTCAAAGAAAGGCAATTCATATTGGCCCTGGTGACGCAGCAGCAGGTTATGCAAATTACATGGGAATAATTGATTATCAAGGAAAAGCTAATCCAAATCTACGGACTCTTTGGGGTGGTTACATTACTCCTATTCACATTGTTGTGTCTGAAAAAAGTGGTATAAAAGATGTTAAACAGCTAAGTGGGGTTGATTTTGCAATGAATCCAGGCACAACATCAGGTAGAGTTATTGAACTCTTCTTTAAAGCACTTAATGTAACACCCAATTATAAAATGATGGGAATTGGTGCAAGTGTGGATGCTATGAAATCTGGAGTTGTCAAGGGATGGTATAAAGCAGGATACAAAGATTCAGCTATTCTTGATCTTGAGGCAAATATGGATATAAGAATACTTCCTATATCAAAGCAACTAATTGATCAGTTTAACAAGGTTTATCCTGGACAAGGACTTATGATGGATATTCCTGCTGGACTTTTTAAGAGTGTTAAGACTTCTCAACCCAGCATAGCTTATGTGGTTACAGATTTTGTTGATAAGGATTTACCAGAAGAAGTGGTATTCAAAATTGTAAAGGCAGTATGGGAAAACAGAAAAGAAATTGTAGGAGCTCTTGCAACTTTAAAAGAGGGTAATTTTGAAGATATGTTTGAAATGGCAGTAAAGTATGTGAATGTACCTTTACATCCAGGCGCAGTTAAGTTTTACAGAGATGTATTAAAAGTTAAAATTCCTGATAAACTTATTCCTCCAGAGATGAAAAAGAAATAGGAGGCGAAAATGAGAGAGAAAATAATATTTATAACAATATTAATTCTTGCAGTTCCTATGATTGTTTTTGCTCAACCTCAAGTAACAATAACACCGTCAAAGGGCGAACCAGCAGCAGTAATAACTATTGAAGGTAAAGGATTTCAGTCAGAGGAAGAAATTGACATTGTGATAACCCTTGATGAAGGAGAAAAAGTTGGATTGGGAACAGAAAAAGTAGATGTTATTAAGGCTGATGCTAATGGTACTTTTTCTGTGAAATCAGGTATTCCAATTAATGCAAAGCCAGGAAAACATAAAATTGAAATTATAGGAAACAAAGGTAGTGTAATAGAGACAGCAATAGAAGTTACATCAAAGGAAAAAAAATAGCATAAGGAGGAACCGGATAGATAATGCGTGAGCTTAAGGGATTCTGGAAACTAATTCTTAATCTGCTTGTTGGAGTTTGGGGAATATTCATACTCTATACGGCTTTACTTTATGCCTTACACCCGCTTCTTCAGGGCGGCATTTCGCTTTCAATAGGACTTGCCATAGTATTTCTTGTCTATCCTTTTTCAAAAAGAATGCTCAAGTGGAATGTGCCCAAAATTTTTAAATATCTATTTACAGGTACAAATAATGCACCTTCTCTTTTGGACCTGATATTTATAGCTATTAGTTTAATACCATGCATTTACATTATGATTCACTGGGAAGATGTGGTCAGAAATCCCGGAGTTTTTGAAACTTATCATCTTGTGCTTGCTGTTTTGTTGATTATATCGCTTCTTGAGGGAACAAGAAGGGCTCTTGGTTTAACAATTCCGATACTTGTATCGTTCTTCATTCTCTACACTATTTTAGGACCTCATATACCTGGGAGATTTGGACATCCAGGATTTAGTCTTACTGATATACTTTATCAGCTATATCTGATGACAGAAGGAATCTGGGGACTTCTTACTGACATGGCAAGCAGAATAATTGCACCTTTTATTATTTTTGGCCCTATACTATTTGCAACAGGCGTTGGTTCAACCGTAATGGATCTATCCACATACTTTGGTGGAAAAATAAGAGGCGGACCAGGACATGTAGCAGTAATTTCCAGCTCTTTGTTTGGAATGCTCAGTGGTTCATCTGTTGCTAATGCTGCTACCACAGGTTCATTCACCATACCACTGATGAAAAAATTTGGCTTTTCAAGATCTTTTGCTGCTGCTGTTGAGGCAGCAGCCTCATCAGGCGGTCAGATTATGCCACCGATTATGGGAGCTGGATGCTTTATAATGGCAGAATTTCTTAATATTCCTTACACAAATATAATGATTGCTGGATTAATACCTGCAATAATTTATTTTGCAGGTATTGCAGCAGGCGTCTGGATTGAAGCTGGAAGAACTGGTATGGGAAAACTTCCCAAGGAACTCATGCCGGAGCTAAAAAAGATTTTAAAGCCTGGTAAGATCTTAGGGTTTGTTCTGCCTATAGGAACACTTGGAGTCTTACTTTTCATGTTTTTCCCTGCACAAATATGTGCTGCCTGGGCAATTGTTGTCTCTGTTGTTTTTTTCACATTCTTTGGCGGTACTCTTAAGGCAAAAGAAACATGGAGCAGACTAAAATCAATCTGGAGTGGACTTTATGAGGGTGTTGTAAAAGCATTAGCATGGTTGATGATAATGATGGCTTGTGTACAGATTGCTGTAAGTCTTATATCGCTTACAGGATTTGGAGTCAAAGTATCAGAATTAATCATAGAAATCTCAGGCTACAATGTGTATCTTGCTCTTATTGCAACTATGCTTACTGCCATAATTCTCGGAATGGGTATGACAACTACAGCTGCCTATGTCATTGCTGCTGCTGTTTTAGTTCCTGCTTTGCAACAGATGGGAATCAATCCCCTTGCAGCTCATTTATTTATATTCTATTTTGCTATTAAATCTGGGCTAACACCACCAGTATGCATAACAGTCTTTACAACTACTGCAATTGCAGGTGGTAGCTGGCTAAAGGCTGCCTGGAACTCTATGAAACTTGGAATTGGTGGATATATCATGCCATTTTTCTTTATCTTTGTCCCTGCCTATTTAATGAAAGGACCAGCATGGGAAATATTATTTATATTTATCGGAGCCTTTATTGCCATGTTTGCCATAGAAGCAGGTGTATTAGGCTACTGGAAAAAGCCTTCAACTCCCCTTGAAAGAGCACTTTACATATCGGGTGGTCTGATTATGATGGCACCTGAATACTGGACATTTGTAGGATTGGCAATATTTCTAATAGGAATTTTACTGGAAAAATTTGATGTGCAAATACCTGTAATAGCAAAAAGACCTGCCCAAATTATAAGAAAACCTACTGTTTAAACTGAAGCCTCAGGAAATACCTGAGGCTTCTATGATTTTTACTATTTCCTTGAAGGTAACCCAGTGAGGTTTATCTAAAATATAAGATTTACAGAAAGGATAAATCTTCCTTAAGTCTTCCATAACTTTAAGTGGAAGTATTTTATCACTTTGACCATGAATTAAAATGAGATTTTTAATAGTTTCATTTTTATCAGGCACTTCAGAGAAAAGAAGGAACTTCAATCCTTCAATCAATTTAGCAGTATCTACATACTCAGGAAATACAGGATTGCATCCTGCATTCAAAAGAAAATTTCTTATTACAATTGTTGGTTCTGACCCTAATTTCTGAATCATTCTTTTCAGAACTCTTGGATTTACATAGGCAGTAAACTTTCTAAATCCTGCAACCACTATTACTTGATTAAATCTTTCAGAGAAAAATCTTATATTTTTCAGGATAATATGTCCACCTGTTGACCAACCAACTACTTTATCGCATGATTTGTCTTTTAAAAAATCTAAAATCCCTTTTTCATCAAAATCAATGAAAGGATTGATAAAATGCCAGTCTTCTTGGATGTCTCCTAAAGCCTCTTTAAATCCTGCCCAGCCAGAGATAAAAAGATTCACTACTGATTAATTATTGCAACAGTCTGTTCAAAACAGTTATTTAAAACTGCTGAACTTACACCACCAATTACTAAGTCCTTTATTGCAGATCTACCCTTGCGTCCCATCACTATGAGATCGTATCCGCCTTCCTGAATCTCTTTGATAATTTCATCCTTGGGAAATCCAACGATGCTCTTTGTGTTAACTAATTCTGAGGATACTCCATCACTGGTAAATTTTCTTTTAGCATTAATAAGAATCTCTTCAGCTTCTATCTCAGGATCAATTCCCTGTCTAATTCTTTCAAGATAAAGTGATACATTTATTATTCTTAGAATAGTGATTTTTTGTATGCTTTTAACCTTTTTAGCAAGATAAACAACATGTTCCACAGCTTTCATTGAATACTCGGAACCATCAACTGGAACAAGTATACTACGAATAGGACTTTCTTCTGAAATTCTCTGACCTGTTATATATATATTCTGGTTTAAAAGACCATAAAGTACTTTTTCAGAAATACTGCCAAGAATTATTTTTTTTAACTTTGACATCACCCTACGGGCAAGCATAACAGTTTTAATGTCTTTGTTAATTGCAATTTCTATGATTTTACTTCCTGGATCTCCTATTTCTACTTCTTTTCTTATGGTACCAGAAAATCCATTATTTCTGATATATCTTTCATATTCATCCAAAAAGGGCATAATTCTGTCTTTAATGTATTGTTCTATGATTTTCTCGGCAAAAAATTTATCCTGAATCATGACCAATCTAAAATCAATATTTTTTAGCCTTTCACTGACGGATTCAATTGAAACCACATTAAAAAGATTAAGTTCTATATCCTTGTCTTCAAAAAATTTTAATAGGGAACTTACAAATCTAACTGCTTTTCTTGAGTTTTCGCTTCTGTCAACAGGAAGTAATATTTTTCTAAATGCCTGTTCCATTATTACAGCTCAAGTATTATTTTTTCATTGTTCATAATAACAAATGAGTTTTTTGGGACAATATAATTTTTATCTAAATAATGCACTTGAATCCCAGATATTATTGCATAAATTATTCTTTCCGATTGAACAAACTTCTTCATAGTATTTTCAATATCTTCACAGGTTACGCTGAGAGCTAATTGAGTAAGTTCAAGTAGGTCTGGAGTTTTCCCAGATATTTTTTTACTTAGTTTTTGTTTTAAAAGGGTAAATTCAGGGTTTTCAGCCTGGATTTTTTTATTTGAATTTAACAGTTCATTGTGAAACAATATTAAAGCACCGCAAGCAGATGAGTTTTCCATGCCTTTTCTTTGACAAAAACCTAAGTTTCCTTTCTCATCTACTCCTATATGAGAGAATACAAAGAAAATACATCTTCTATCTTTTCCTGTGTCTGGAGCATGACTGATAAAAACTTCTATCCCAATTTCCCCAGAGGTATAAACTCCTGCAAAGGACGAAAAATTAAATATATTTCCCCAATGCTCTTCTATTTTACATAAAACGCTCTGGCATAATTCATCCCTGCAAAGACATACGCCAGCAATTGTATTTTCATGATTAAAACCATATTTTTTAAGTTTTTCTGAAGAAAGCCTTATGAAATCGTCTTCTCTGAGATATTTATTAAAAATTTTGTCTAATAGCATGTTAAGGTTATAATATCATAAAATTC
>CAZTLF010000061.1:0-6383 GCA_964614465.1 uncultured Thermodesulfovibrio sp. | reverse complement strand
CTATGGCATCTGTTGATATGCCGAATGCTACATACAGACCTAAACTACAGAAGGACATTATTACTGAAGGCAAGCTTTCTGATGCACAGCTTGAAGCTGTTATTTATGCAGGGCAGGCTCATCAGGAAATACTTCCAAATGGAAGCCGAAAAGGTTTCTTCATTGGAGATGGCACAGGAGTAGGTAAAGGTCGTGAAATAGCTGGCATTATCATGGATAACTTTAATCAAGGTAGAACTAAAGCTGTGTGGGTAAGCGAAAAGCCTCAACTTATTAATGATGCTATAAGAGACTGGAAAGCTATTGGTGGTAGTGAAAATGACATTATTGCTCATGGCAAAATTAAACCTAACTCTGAAATAACAGCTAAAAGAGGCATATTGTTCACAACTTATAAACTTCTTTCTTCTGGCTCTCGTTCTACGCCTGCTTCAGATGGTATCAGGACAATAGAAGGAAAGTCTTCAAGATTTGAACAGTTATATAAATGGCTTGGCAGTGATTTTGACGGAGTTATTATATATGATGAATCACATAATATGAGTAGTGCAGTTACTGTTGAAGGTAAAAGGGGCAAGAAAAAACCTACAATTCAGGCATTGGCAGGTGTTGAGTTACAAAAAAGATTTCCAAATGCTCGTGTAGTTTATGTTTCAGCTACTGGTGCTTCAGAGGTTTATAATTTTGCATATGCAGAAAGACTTGGTTTATGGGGTGAAAAGACAGCTTTTCCTAATGTTAAAGACTTCATTGCTAAAATAGATGCTGGTGGAATTGCGGCTATGGAAGTTCTTGCCCATAACATGAAGGCCATGGGCTTATATATTGCCCGTTCACTTTCTTATGATGATGTTACATATGAAAAGCTTGAGCACAAGCTTACTGATGAACAAAAAGAAATCTACAATGATATTGCAAAGGCATGGCAGATAGTTCTAAACAATCTCAATAAAGTGCTTGAGACCACAGAACAGAAGAATAATAGCAAAGCAAAGAATTCTGCCATAGGCAATTTTTGGAGTTCTGTTCAGAGGTTTTTTAATCAAATCACTATCTCAATGCAGATGCCAACGGCAATCAGACACATAGAAAAACAGCTTGAGAATGGGCACTCTGTTGTAATTCAGCTTGTTAACACAAATGAAGCTTCACTTGATAGACAGATTGAAAGACATTCAGCCAGCGAAGAAGAGCTTGAATTTTTAGACCTTACACCTCGTGAAATATTAATGCAATATCTTGAAAACGCCTTTCCTACACAGCAATTTGAATTAACTATGGATGAGAATGGTAATAAAGTGTATAAGGCTGTAGTTGACTCACATGGTAATCCTGTCCATAACAAAGAAGCACTTGAAGCAAAGGAAATGCTACTTGATAAGCTTGGAAGTATCAAAGTTCCAGAAGGGCCACTTGAGTATATTATTAACCATTTTGGGTATGAGAATGTAGCAGAAGTTACTGGTAGAACAAAGAGAGTAGTAAAAACAGTGGATAAAGATGGAAGGGTAAATGTAGAGATACAAAGTAGGAGTGCGATACAGGCTACAAAAGAGGCTGATGAATTTCAGGAAGGCAAGCGTCGCATACTTATTTTCAGTGATGCAGGTGGAACAGGTAGAAGCTTCCATGCTGACAAAAATGCGAAAAACAAAAGCAAGAGAGTGCACTATGTGATTCAGTTTGGTTGGAGAGCAGTTAAAGCTATCCAAGGATTAGGTAGAACACACAGAACAAATCAAGAACATGCTCCACATTATGTGCTTGTTGCTACAAATTTAAGTGGACAAAAGAGATTTATAGCCTCAATAGCAAGAAGACTTGACCAGTTAGGTGCACTTACAAAAGGCCAGAGAAAAGCTGGAGGACATGGCATTTTCAGTGAAAAGGACAATCTTGAAAGTCCATATGCAAATGATGCTTTGAAGATTTTATTTAAAGATATTTATAGGGGATTAGTAGATGATATCGATTTTGAGACTGTTACTCAAAAGATGGGGCTTGAAAATCTTGTTGATATTAATGGTAACTTGGTTGAATCAAGCATTCCAAATGTGCAGAGGTTTTTAAATAGGTTATTAGCAATTGAAGTTGACTACCAAAACAAATTATTTGATGCATTCTATGAAAGATTTGAAAAGGTTATTGAGAAGGCAATAAATGAGGGCACTTTTGATACTGGTTTTGAGAATTATAGAGCTGAAAAGGTCATAAAGAAAAACGAACAAGTTGTTTATACGCATAAACAGACAGGAGCTGAAACAAAATATATAGAACTTGAAGCATATCACAAGGTTAAATTTATAACTTTTGAAGATGCAAAGAAACTTAACAGATTTGTAGGGTTTTACAAAAATAATCGTAGTGGTCATGTGTGGGCTGCTATTGATTACGGGTATCATACAACAGATCGTGGTAATGTTGTCAAAGAATACAAATTAGTTGGCCATGTTGCACATAGTCAGCGTTTAATAGCCGAAGATGAACTTTCATATAGTTATTTTGATGAATCATCTGGAGAATATAAAAATGCATATGAAAAGGTATCTGAAGAAGAGGCCAAGGCTTGGTGGGACAAAGCTATAAGCGAGACTCCAAAACACAGGGTTGTGAAATTGCATCTTATATCTGGTGCACTTTTGCCTATATGGGACAGATTGCCACAGAAGAAGACAAAGGTTATACGAATTCAAACAGAGGACGGAGAAACTCTCTTAGGCAGGCTTATAAAAGAAGATGAAATTAATTCCGTTTTGAGAAAACTCGGTGCAGACTTAAAAGCAAGTGAATACTCTTTTGACGATATTTATAAAAGAATACTCGATGATGGTGCAATTGTAAAACTCTCTAATGGGTGGACTATTAAGAGGCGTTATGTTCAGAATGAGCCAAGAATTGAAATTATAGCACATGATACTTCTTTAGATTGGTCATTTAGAGAATTGCAGAAGTATGGTGTCTTCAAAGAAAGGATTAATTATGAGACGAGATACTTTATACCTTTGGGAAAAGATGGTGTTAAGGCAATAGAATCAATAGTAGAATACAGACCTATTGTTGATATAATGGTGCCTTCTGGCGGTAAGGATGTAACACTTGATATGCTTGGTATGCAACAGGCATGGGAAGCAATCGAAAGACTTATTAAGAATATCAATCCAAAGGCTAAAAACATAAAAAAGGTAAAGGACAAAACTGGCATCGGTTTTGTGAAGGCAATGCTTGCCTCTCCTGGAAAGATTGATGGCAAGGCAAGATATTATGCTATTCAGGGCAAAAATGCAATCCATAAGATGGATAGGCTAAGAGGAATATTTGATGAAAAGTTAGTTGAGTTATTTAAGCATCTTAAAAGTAGGGATGCTGTAGAGGAGATTGCATATATCTCATGGCTTGGTGATGCTGAAGGAAAGACATATACACCTGAAGAGCTTGATGAAATGGGAGTGTCTCCTAAAGTTAAAGAAGCATATCTTAATCATAGAAAATTTCATAAGCAAGTTCATAATCTCATTGCTTCGCACAGGAAAAAGTATGGATTGAAGACAGGTTATCTTGAAGGTCATATACCACATCTTTTTCATAACTGGAATGTGTATGAGCTTAAAGAGGAAACAGGAGAGGAAGGTGAGATAAGGGAAGTTCCTGCAGGAATCGTTGGGACATTTAAGTCATTTTTTGAAGCTGCAATCTTTGCTAAAGGATTAGACCCGAATAAGAAATACCTTATCAAACCTAAGACATTCCATATGCCTGAAATTCTTTTAGAAAAGACTGTTTTGAAAGATGCATCTTACTTTAAGCTTGTTGAAAGGATAGAAAACACATTTAGTCTCAGTCGTGATGAGGCGCTTGATATTGTAAGAGGAATTGCAAGAAGGAAATTTAGACACAGATTGTTTGGAAATCTTATGAAAAGAAAAGGTCAGACAGGATTTAGAAAGGATGATATAAGAGATATATTGAGGGAATACTACTACTCAGTTGCAAGGTATCTTGCGCTTGATGACTTTAAGGCAAGGGTTATACCAAAATTTGAGCAAGACTTTGGTGTTGAGCTTGGGAAGGCAGACCAAGCAATAAGAGATAGGGCAACAGCTATGTATGTCCAGCAATATATCAATGATGTCAATGGCGTGCCAAGAGAGGCTGAAGAACTTCTAAATAATTCTATTAAGTGGGCATTTGGTGATTATGTCCGTTCAGACAGACCATTTATTTGGTTGGTAAACAAGGCCATGCATGCTACGGGAGTGCTAAAGCTTGGATTGTTTAACCTTTCCGCAGGATTAGTAAACCTGACTCAGCTTGTAAACACATTTACAAAGGTACCGATAGAACACTTTTCCTATGGTTTTTATAAAGCCTTAATTCCAGATGATAAAACAAGAGCAATATTAAAAAGGATAGGTGTTGAGTTTGATTTAGGTCTTGCTGATACAGGTGGTTATTCAATGATTCACAAAGGTGGAAAATTATTCAAAGCATCTATGATTATCTTCAGAAGTGCTGAACATTTAAACAGGCGTATTACAGCTATTGCAGCATATAGATATGCAAGGAAGGATTTAGGCATGTCAGAAAAGCAAGCAAGGCTTTATGCAAGGCAGATGGTTGATGAAACACAGTTCGATTATTCTGTTGCTGATACAGCAAAAATATTTAGGCATCCTGTTGGAAGATTTTTGGGGCAGTTTAAGCCATTTGCTATAAAGCAGATAGAGTTTATAACTGGATTGAAGGGAGCTGAACATATAAAGTTTTGGATTCCTATATTACTTTTAGCTGGGTTAGGTGGAATTCCTCTTGCAGAAGGCATTGCAGAGTTTATAGAGTGGCTGACAGGGAGAAACCCTCTGATAGAGACAAAGGCATATGTCATGAGATGGGCAGGTGATGACCCAATTAAAAAGAACGTTGCAGAGACTGTGATTTATGGTATTGGCTCACAGCTTGGTGTTGATATGTCAAAGCGTGTTGGATTATCAGATGTGATTCCAAGGAGGGCAGAGGACTTACTCGGGCCTACTATAAACACACTATTGCGTGCAAAAGAGATAGCAGAGAAAGGAGACAAGACAGAACTTATAAGGTCTATTGCTCCATCTATAGGAAACTTGATTACAGCGATTGAAACTGCAATCAATGATATGAGAGTTACAGACCCATTGAAGAGACAGCGCCTGAGATATGAGGCTACTCCATTAGATGTTGTGGTCAAAGGTGCTGGTTTAAGGCCACTTAAAGAGTCAAAGCTTGCTGATATAGAACAAATAAGGCAACATGAGGTTTCAAAATATACGAAACTACAGCAAAAGTATGTTGACATGGCTATTGAAGCTCTTATGAACAATGATGCTGAAGCTTTTGTTGATGCTTTAACGGAGGCGGCTAAAAAAGGTGTTGTTATAGATAGCAGAATTATTAGAGATGAAATATTGCAGAAATTCTTACCACAGGATATTAGGATGCTCTTACGGACAAGAAAAATACAGAGAGACGATTATATGGAACTTATGGAATTTGCAAATACACATTAATGTGGAGGTGGAAATGTCAGAAGAAATTGCAATCATAAAGGCAAAGATTGAGGAAATAAGAACAGATATTAGCGAACTAAAAACTGACAATAAGGAAATGATGAAAGCTATCTCTAAACTTGCTTTTGTAGATGATAAATTTAAGAGTAATGAAGAAGCACATAAGCTTATATGGGATAAGTTACATAAGTTAGAAGATATGGTAAGCGACCATGGGATATTTATATGCCATGCAAGGGAACAAAAAGCAAATAGAGATAAGCTGGTTATAGGTATTATCACAAATGCAATATTAGCTCTTGCTGGCTGGATGTTATATTTGTATAAGGTGCTATCATAGACTGTATGCGAAATGGAAAAAACAAAAAATCCTATCTTACAGTCTTGGGCAGAAGCAAGTGCAGAAGAAAGGGTGGAAGCTTTGTATTTTTTGCTAAATTGCTATGACTTGAGATTAATTAAAGCCACATTGGAGGTTTACCATGACAAAAGAAGAAAAAAAGAAAATTATAACAACTGCACCAATGACACTTAAAGAAAAGCAATTTTTATTTATGAGGCTGTTACCAAAGCTTATAAACAAGGCACATGAACTTGGGTTTGAATTGACAGGTGGTGATTTGTGGTCTAAACCAGAATGCAAGTCGCATAAGGCAAATTCAAACCACTACATAAGGCTTGCAATTGATTTAAATCTATTTAGGAATGGTATTTATCTAACATCAACAGAAGACCACAGACCACTTGGTGAGTATTGGGAAAGCCTACATCCACTGTGTAGATGGGGCGGTAGATTTCAAGATGGTAACCATTATAGTATTGAACATGATGGAAGAATTTAAG
>CAZTLF010000060.1:0-7258 GCA_964614465.1 uncultured Thermodesulfovibrio sp. | reverse complement strand
TCAACGCCTTCTGGGATTCTATCTCCAACTCCAAGGACTGAAACAAGGCTTTCTTTAGATAAAGGATAGATTCTTACATCATCGTATTTAAGGTTTATTATCTTTAAAACTTCCTCTTTCAATTTCATGATTTCTTTTTCGCTCATAATACAATAAAATACTGAATACTGAATATGAAACCCTTTTCCTTTCATGTATCTATACATTCTATTCAGTCTCTTTTCATCTGCAATGTCATAGCAAACTAAATATGGAGATTTCATGGTGTTACCTTTCGCATTAATGAAAAGAGTTCTGATATTGTCATATCAAGTGAGTGATAAAAATCTATCCTTTTCTTTTCAAATCTATCAGCAATCATTTGTATTTCTTCATGTGTTATCTCAGGTTGATTAATAAATGAGGGCTTGCATCCACCTGAATAAAAAAACTGTGCTGTTTGCAAATCAGCCTCAGGTTCGTAAATGTGATAGATATCAAAAACTAAACCGTAATTGCAATCCTTATGCATTATTCCAATATGAGGATTAAGTTTTGCTGAAATAATCCTCCCAGTAATAGTTATTTGAAGAAAACTGGCAATAATTCTTTTAATCATCTCCCATAATAATTCTGAAGGTTTAATTTTACTCAGCAAGCTTTGATATCTTCTGTCTTCAATTTCAATAGAAATAGACAGGTTTTTGAATAATTTGTTTATAACTCTTTTTTCATTTTCCATTCGTCTGGTTTTTATCATTTTTAAATATTTTTCTACCAAAATTTTTGAGCTAAATATCCTTCTTTGTAGTTTTGAATGGTCTGTTGACTCATGATTATATGGAAGTATAACTGATGATTCTCTATCCCTGTTTAATATCACTACAGGAATGCCATGACGAGAAAAAAGAGTAAGAGAGTAAGCATCAAGTTCTACATTACCCCAGATTATGACTTTATCAACAAAATTTACAGGAATCCTTATGGGAGCTCTGTCTTTTTTCTCTATCAAAACAGAAGGACCGTCTCTTCTTACAATAAGACCTGTGCCTTTGTCAACAAGATACAATGTTTTTTTATTCAAGTATTCTTCTTGCAAGGTTTTGTACCTCCTGTCTCCATAGGGTTCTCTGATTCTGAACCCATTGTTCATAAAGAGGATAAAATTTTTTTCTGCCAGATTTGTGAAGATATACTCCACCTGTCTGTTCATCTTTAGTAAAATCCCTTGATGTAAGACTTCTTTCTTTGAATATTTCATATACAAATCTGTCTACACTTACTCTGAATTTCTCAACTAAATCGCAGGCAAGAGATTCTCGTCCATATTCAAATTGATGATAAAAGCCTATTGTAGGGTCAAGACCAATAAGTTGAATTTCCCTTACAATCTCATAATGTAGCATTGTATAGCAATAGGAAAGCATTGCATTTACAGGATCTTTAGGGGGTCTTTTATTTCTCTTTGAAAATCTAAGTGACTCTGAAAAGAGTCTGCAGTAAAGGGGAAAATACATAGAAGAGGCCGAACCCTCCATGCCTCTTAAGGATTCAAAAGATGGAATTTTTTCTCTAAGGGTTTGCAGAGTTTTATCGAGACTCTCAATAATTCTATCAATATCCATTGAAAGAATGGGTTTTATTTGTTTCATCTCTGAGATAAACTGTTTCTGAGAGAGTATTTTTTCAGCAATTATCTCCCTTGCAATCAGTACAGCGAAATCAGTAAGAGATTTTTCATATTGCTTTACTCGCAAGTATCCGTTATTATGAAGAGGACCATAAATTATTCCACAGTAATTTAATCTACCAGTGAGAAAAGCTACTGATATGTCATGTTTGAGCAGTTTATAAAGTACTGATGTGTCTAATTTCACATTGCCCACTATAATTACTCTTTCTAAAGGAGCAAGAGGTAGACTTCCTTCTTTTTTACCCTTGCTGTAGAAAACAAGAGAGTTTCCGTCAACTCTGAGTTCTATGTCTTTTCTGTCTATAAAGACTGTGCTCATTTTTTAGCCAATGTAGAAGTATTCAGGATACTGTGGAGGGAGTGCAATTCCAAGAGTTATTACATTGCTTCTTCCATCAATTCTGAAAACATGGACTCTATCTTCATAGGGATTTATCAGTCGATTTAGTTTGCTGATTACAAACTTAAGCTCTTCCTTCTTTAAAAAACATTCATAAACTGACTTCTGCCCTCCAGTACTGTATTCTTTTAGAAAATACCTTACTTTCTCGAGTCTTCTCATGTCTGTTATATCATAGGCTATTATGTAAAGGATTCTCATAATTCTATCTTAAAATTGAAAGCCTTAGTGAGGATAAAAAAGACAATAATGCGGAAATATTGCCTTCTTAGAAGGACTTTATTAATTTTTTCTTAATTCGATTAATTTCATTGGCTTTGTATCGGAGATATATCTCTCCATCTTCTTTCTTGACCTCTGTAACTGTCCTTTCAAAACCAGCGTGGGCAATAAAGTTTCTTGTGAGAAAATCACCTTCTCCCAAAATGAAATTTGATAATGGTTGCCAATCTGTGCTAACTTCGTCAGTAAGTTTCATTTTGTAAGATATAGTTTTTTCTAAAATTGATAGCTCATGTCCCAGGAGTTTTATGTTAAGGTCAAGGCCAAAGACTTTATACATTTCTTCGAAAACTTTTTTAATCTCATCAATACTTTCTCCATCTCTCAGAGATATACCATGTTGTGACATCATTCTGATAATACCTCTGTAAAAAGAGAGGGATAGAATAAGCTTAAGGTAATCATTTTTCCTAAGATTAGGACTATTTTTCCAGTTTTCGCATAGCTTTTCCTTCATATGAGATATAACTTCCAGAAGTAGATTTTTGATTTCTTCCTCTGAGTGAAACTCAAAGGAATACAATACAAGAGGAGTATTGTGCTTTAATGCTGAATAACAAAGGGAGAAACTCTCAAGCATGTTGTTTATTTTGTGTTTGAATGCTCTATTTTCTCCAGCAATTCTCCTTGCCAATTTAAACTCTAAATCATCATTTGAAATTGGAGAGGAGAAGAATATTTTAAATTTAAGTTCATGATCTTTATGAATGTCAAAATTTTGTCTGGATGATCCGATAATTGGATCGCTGAAAGTAACTCTTACCTTAAAGTTTTGATCAACCCAATTTGACAATCCATGAAATGCTGAAAAGTGTCTTACAGCCTCAAGCAGAGCAGATACATAGATATTGTGCCCACTTGATATGTCCACATAAAGCTCAGTAATATTATTTGTAAGATCTCTCTCTACAAGATCTATAAAGATTTCCAAAACAATGTCCTCAAAATTTCCTCCAAAGCTTTCTCCTTCATAACTTCCGAGGGAATGAATAAGTAGAAAATCATCTGCATAGGCAGTGTGGGGATGTAATTTGAAAAGCTCATAGGGATTTCTAAAATAGGCTTCTCTGTTGTCAAGAGCTTCTTTAATCTTATCTCTGAATTGTTCATCTAAATCTGACTGAAGAAGATATCTATTGAAGGGTAGACTTACAGGGTATATAAGAATCAGCTTTGTGCCGTCCTTTAGATAGTTTTTTAAGGCTATTGAGGATAGTTCAGATTCAAAATCCTCTCCCTCAACTGAAAATTTTAATGGCTGCATTCTTTTTTCAAGTCTTCCTATTTGATATATATACTTCATAGCTTGTACTCATCCTGGTAATTTATTATAATCTTGCTCTTATCAAGGAGTATTCCGTATCTTGTATCGCCATATTTTCGTCTTGATTCTATCCAGTAGTAGTTGAGGATTTCCCTGTCCTGTATTTGATGTTTTATTTCGCTTTTTACCTTTGATATGATACTTCGTAGGGATGACTCATCCAACTTAAGCATTTCCAGAAGTCCCTTGGTGTTTTGGTCACTTTTCATAGGCAAAAAACATTCATAACAGTCCTTGCACGTTATTTTTGTTTTGTATGGGCATTTTTTCTTATTTAAGGCAAAGCTAAAATAAATATCCCAAAGCTTTGGTGAAAATTTTAATGGCTGATTGCCTATCTGAACTTTTTTCTCTCTGTAATTAAAAACTAAAGCAGGTAATTTAACTGCTAAATCAATCTCTTGCTGAGTGGTCATTATTAGTTCTTCAAAGTTTCTGTCTCCTAAGTCCACAAACTCTCTTAGTCTTATAAATGGAAGCTCTGCAATTTCAATTTTTGCATCATCAGTTGAGATTTCTATGAGATTGCCTTCTCTGTCTCTAATCTTTAATTTTTGAGGAGTTGGTGGAGGATAAAAAAATTGAGGATTATTTTCAAACTCTTCACTTACAAGAACATGGTATAGTCTGTCCTGCTTTCTGCCATATATCTGGAAAGAACTTCCAAGGTAGTATCCCATTGTTTTGCGACCACCAGCTATGGAGCAATGAAGAGCTATTTTACTTTCATCTGTCAGTTTCCTTAC
This sequence comes from uncultured Thermodesulfovibrio sp., assembly GCA_964614465.1. Taxonomy (GTDB): domain Bacteria; phylum Nitrospirota; class Thermodesulfovibrionia; order Thermodesulfovibrionales; family Thermodesulfovibrionaceae; genus Thermodesulfovibrio. The sequence continues at coordinate 2,834 of CAZTLF010000060.1, read as the reverse complement.
TACTTCTGTTATGATGTTGCCTGTTGATTCATTGTCACGGGTTGTGCGAATGTCAGAGAGTTCTTCATTGTCTGAATTGATTATGATGATATTTTCAGGCGGAAATTTTATCTCTGGCAGATTATAATCTTTGATTAGTTTTTTTAAAATGTTCTTTTTAATAATTGTCTGGTCTATTATCTCAGCGCCTTTTGTGGTGGTAATCACAACAAGCTCATCTACAAACACAGGTGGAGTTCTCTTGTAAAGAGCATAGATTGTTTCAGTGATTATCTGAGGAGTAATCCCAATTACACAAAGTAAAATATTTCGCATGGAAAAATTTAGCATAATTTGCAATATTTTGCAATATTGTAGGGTTATTCTATTTTGCATTTTTTATTGGTATAATTATAGTGATAAATGAGGGTATTTAATTCTTAGGAGGCAAACAATGGAAGATTTCCAGATGGTAGTTAAGGGTGCACTTTTACATGATATAGGCAAGCTCATTCAAAGATCCGAGGAGAATCCTTCTGATAAAACTCATGGACAATGGGGATATGAATGGCTACAAAAGTTTTTTGGGGATGATCCCTCCATTAACTCCACGATAACCCATCATAGTCATGATAAAGAAGTTTTCAAGTCAAATTATAGTATCATCTGGTACGAGGCAGATAATATCTCCTCTTCTGAGAGAAAGCAGGAGGGAGATAATGAAAAGGGTAGGTGGGATATGTATACAGCACTCACATCTCCATTCTTTAAAATTAGGAATCCAAAAGATCTTTCGGAGTCTCTCACAGAAATCCCCTATCTTCAATTGAAATATACTGAAAAAATTAAGTCGGTTTCCTTTCAGAAACCTGATATCTCTTTTAAAACGTATGAACAAATACGGAAAGATCTGGAGAATGATTTAAATATTGCTAAAGAATACAAACCCTACAGTATAAATTTTCTACTGATGCTCTTTGAAAAGCATCTAAGCAATGTTCCTTCAATTACTCTTGAAATAAGTAAATCAGGAGAGGAAAATATTAAAAAACATCCTGATATATCTCTTTTCAGTCACTCCAAATTAGCTGCAGCAGTAGCTGGCTGCCTGTATCATTTTATGAGAGAAACATATCCTGAAAAGTGGAAAAGTAATGAATTGCTGAAAGATGAGATACTTAATCCACCACCAGATGTGAAGCCATTTCTTTTGATTGGTGGAGATATCTCAGGTGTGCAAAAATTTATCTATACTATAACATCAAAGGGTGCCCTAAGGTCTCTCAAGGGTAGATCCTTTTATCTTGAATTACTTACAGAACATGCTATCTCCGAATTGCTTGAGGAACTTATGCTTACAAGATGTAATATTATTTTTGCTGGTGGAGGAAGATTTTACCTTATATCTCACAATACACCATCTGCCATAAACTCTATCTTAAGTGTTGGAAAAAGAATTGATGAATTTCTCTTTAACGAATTTAAGGGAAATCTCCAACTTCATATTGCCTATGTTCCATTTCGTAAAGAGTCTTTTCAAAACGCTGTTCCCATATGGAGAGAGATATCCACAAGCCTTGAGCTCCTTAAAAGGAGAAAATGGGAAAAGAGACTCTATGATGTTTTGAGGGTTGAAAGTCAACATGAGGACTGTTTTACAGAAAGCTGTGAGATATGTTTTCGTGAAGATGCGCCACTTGTTGATTTACAGAGAGTTGACGATACTATAAAAGTCTGTAATGCCTGCTATTCCCAGCATCAGTTAGGTAGCTTTCTTACGCAGATTTCAAAGGCAAACTATCCAGTTATATATAAAATATCAAGCAAACCTGCAGATGATTTTATAAAAATTGAAGATTGGTTTTATGAGTTTAAAACAGGATGGGATAAAGATATTCACAGTAATGCAAAAGCTGTCTACAGAATCAATGATTTCAATGCAAAACATTACTCTCACGAAAATACTATCTACGTCCCAGCTGGAGTTTATCAGCATGAATCTATCCGAGAGCTTTCAGATGCAACTGAAGTCTTCGGAATAAATAGGATTGCAGTTTTAAGAATGGATGTGGACAACCTTGGTAAAATCTTTTCCTCTGCGGTGCCAGAGGATGAAAGAACCTTTTCTCGGATGGCATCAGTTTCTAAAGGTTTGAATGAATTTTTTAAGAAACATTTAAACGAGATTGTGGAAGGAAAAATTGATAATCCCTGTGATATTGTTGAAAGGGAAGTTAAAAAGCATGGAAGAAAGTTGTCAATTGTTTATTCTGGAGGGGATGATCTTTTTATAATAGGGCACTGGCTTGATGTTTTAGAGGCAGCATTTGACATAAACGAATGTTTTAAAAAGTACACTGGTAACAAATTCATCACATTGTCAGGCGGAGTTGCTATAAATGAAGAACATTATCCTGTTTATCAATTTGCAAGGGATGCAGAGGAGCTGGAAAAGGTAGCAAAGGATGGTGGTAAAAATGCACTGACTTTTTTCTCACCCCAGATGCGTTTTGATTGGGAATCTTTTGAAAAAGTCATAAAAAGAGTAAAATTCTTTTCAAGATTCCTAAAGAAAGATAAATATTGTCTCTCTGCAGATGAGAGCAAACTTCCAAAAACATTTTTTTACCGGCTTTTTGCTTTAGCAAAGCAGTTTAGAGAAAAAAGAGAGTTAATTCTGCCCAAGGCAGCATACCTTATTTCAAGGGCAAGATTTAAGGAATGTAATAATGAGGATATCCTCAAAGTAAAGGAGGTTATAATGAATGTCAATGAAAGAGAGTGGAGAATCACCGAAGCATCAACTTTGATAACATTAATGTTATTAAGGAAAGGAGGTAAAGAAAATGCCTGAT
>CAZTLF010000059.1:0-7527 GCA_964614465.1 uncultured Thermodesulfovibrio sp. | reverse complement strand
AATGAGTTATGAATTTTAATTGATAAACTCAGGAGAAGGATACTCTTGAACGGAGGGGGAGGGATTCGAACCCCCGGTAGGATGTAACCCTACAGCGGTTTTCAAGACCGCCGCCTTAAACCTCTCGGCCACCCCTCCAGTTTTTTTATTATACCAGATTACTCATACCTTAATGCATCAATTGGATTAAGTGAAGAGGCTTTATATGCAGGATAAAAACCAAAAAAAATACCTACAAATGCTGAAAAACAAAATGCTATCAAAGCTGAAAAAAATGAGATACTTACAGGCCATTGCATTATAGAAGATATAACTAATGAACCACCAATCCCTAAAAGAAGTCCGATAACTCCACCTATCATTGTTAAAAAAACTGATTCTATAAGAAACTGCATTCTAATATCCTTTGGTTTTGCTCCAACTGCCATTCTTATTCCAATTTCTCTTGTTCTTTCTGTAACTGAAACAAGCATTATGTTCATAATACCGATTCCGCCTACTATTAAAGAAACAGACGCAATTGCACCAAGCAGTATTGACATAGTTTTTGCTGACTCTTCTGCAGTTCTTAAAATCTGTGTTAAGTCCATGACTGTAAAGTCATCCTCCTGTCCCTGTCCAATTCTATGTCTTTGTCTTAGAAGTATTCTTATCTGCTCAGTTGCCATAGGAATTGCCTCAAGAGATACAGCCTTTGCATAAATCAATCTTACCCTACCAGGTAAAATATTACCAAAAAGTGTTCTCTGCGCAGTTGTAATCGGAACATATATTATGTCATCCTGATCCTGTCCTGTAGGAGACTGTCCTTTTTTACCAAGAACGCCTACAACCTCAAAAGGTATTTTCTTTATTCTTATCAGTTTTCCAATAGGTTCAAGGTCTCCGAAAAGTTTTTCGCTGATAGTCTGTCCAATTACAGCAACCTTTGTTCCACTTCTTACATCCTGCTCTGTTAAAAATCTTCCTGATACCATCTCCCACTCACGAACAGTAGCCATATCAGGAGTTGTTCCCAGCACAGCAGTTGACCAGTTCTGATTCCCGAAAACAACCTGTGCTGTACCTGATATTACTGGAGCTACTGCAGAAACTTGAGAACACTCCTTTGAGATTGCCTCAGCATCTGTAATTTTTAGAGTTTGTTGTGTCCCTGCTCCCATTCTTATACCACCCTGTGTGGTTGCTCCTGGAAGAACAAGAATTAAATTACTTCCCATGCTTGATATCTGAGCAGAAATTTTTTCTCGTGCACCTGTTCCGATTGCAACCATTGTTACTACAGCACCAACTCCTATAATAATTCCAAGAGTAGCAAGAAAAGATCTCATAGCATTGGCTATGAGTGATCTCAAAGCAATATTAATTATTGAACTAATCTCTATCATGATTTTGTATCACTTATAATTTTACCATCATGAAACCTTATCTGTCTTTTACCAAAAGCTGCTATGTCTGGTTCATGAGTAACAATAATTGTTGTTAATCCCTGTTGTTCATTAAGTTTTTTAAATATTTCCATTATTTCCATGCTTGACTTAGAATCAAGATTTCCAGTTGGTTCATCAGCAAGTATTATTGATGGTCCATTAACCAGAGCACGAGCAATTGCTACTTTTTGTTGTTGCCCTCCACTTAATTGTCTTGGATAGTAATTTGCTCTTTCTTTAAGTCCAACCCATAAAAGAGTCTCAAGAGCTTTCTGTCTTCTCTGACGTAAAGAAACTCCTGCATAAATAAGAGGAAGTTCAACATTCTCAAGAGCAGTAGCTCTTGGAAGAAGATTGAATTGTTGAAAAACAAAACCTATTTTTTTATTTCTTATTTCTGCAAGTTCATTTATATCCATTGTTGAAACATCTATCTCTTCAAGATAGTATTTCCCTGTTGTTGGAGTATCAAGACATCCAATAATATTCATAAATGTTGATTTTCCTGAACCTGAAGGACCCATGATACAGACAAACTCTCCCATTTCAATATTAACAGAAATACCATCAAGAACAACTAATTCATGTTCATCAATTTTATAAATTTTGGTTATATTTTCAAGTACTATAATCGGCATTTTTTAAAATCTTATTGGAGCATGAGGAGTTGATGGACCGGATGCCTTTTTATCTTTTTGAATCTCAATAATAACTTCTTCACCTTCTTTTATATCTACCTCCAGTAACTCAGTCCATTCACCATCACTAATTCCTGTTTTTACCTTAACTCTTACAGGTTTTCCTCCTCTTAAAACCCACACTCCCTGTTCTTTTGAAGGAATAGCATTAGACATCCTGAATCTTAAAGCAGCATTTGGGATTTTAAGAACATTTTTCTTTTCCTGAGTAACAAAAGTAACATTAGCAGTCATACCGGGTTTAAGAAGTAAATGGCTGTTATCAACTGCTATTACAACATCATAGGTTACTACATTTTGGGTAACTGTTGGAGAAAGTCTTATCTGAGCTACAACTCCTCTAAACTTTCTATCAGAATAGGCATCAACTGTAAAAGTTGCTTCCATTCCATTTTTGATTTTTGATATATCTGCTTCATCTACATTTGTGTTAACCTGCATTTTTGTAAGGTCAGGAGCTATTGTAAACAGGGTCGGAGTCTGAAAACTCGCTGCAACTGTCTGTCCAACCTCCACATTTTTTGCAATAACAACACCATTAACAGGAGAAACTATTCTCGTATATCCAAGATTTGTTTTTGCCTGCCTGAGCCCTGCTTCTGCTTTTTTTAACTGCGCAACAGCTATCTCGTATTGAGCTTTAGCAGTATTGTATGCTGTCTCTGCATCATCAAGCTCGCTACGAGCAATAAAATCTCTGTTGAAAAGTTCCTGCTTTCTTTTGAATGTTCTTTCAGCATCTTTTAAACTGATTTCAGCTTTGAGAAGATTTGATTTAGCATTGTAAAGTTCTGCTTCAGCCTGTTTGAGTTCATTTTCAAAGGGAGTTGGATCAATCTGAGCAATAAGCTGTCCTTTCTTAACTAGTGAGTTATAGTCAGCATACAAAGCTAAAATTGTTCCAGAAACCCTGGTTCCAACAAGAATTGTTGTTACAGGATTTACATTTCCTGTCGCAGTAACTGTCTGAATAATATCCCCTCTTTGAACTTTAACTGTTTTAAATCCTGGTTTCTTTGATCCTGAAAAAATCATTATTAAACTCAGCACAACCGTAACTAATAATGCTCCTGAAATTAATACTATTTTTTTCTTATTTTTCATTCTGCCCATCCCACTGTTTTCTGTATTTGTGCATATGTCACATTATAGTCATAAATCGCCTGCCAGTACTGTGTATTTGTTTGTTCATAAAGAACTATAGCATCTACAACTTCTATTGAACTTCCTATTCCAACCTCGTATCTTCCCATTGCAAGATCAAGATTTTCTTTTGCCTGTTTTAAAGCTATCTTGAGTGTTTCTATCTTTTGAGAAGCTTCTTTAAGCTGAACAAAAAGATTTTTTATCTGAGATGTTATCTGCTGCCTCATAGAATCTTCCCTGTAAGAATAGTATGCTGTATCTGCCTTTGCCTGTTTAAGCTTATATGTTGTAGACCATCCACTAAAGAGAGGAAGACTCATTTGCAAAAAAAGTGTCCATTTATTATTAAGAGGAAAATCTTCATTAAAATATCCATAGCTTGCTGAACCTGTAAATTTAGGCATATACTCCTTTTTTAAAAGTTCCTCTGTAAAGATTGATGCCTGTTTGCTAAATTTTATTGCCTGAAGTTGAGGATTCCTTTCAATAGCAAGATTCAATAACTCTTTTTCATCAAGTTTCCTTACAGCATACTCTTCTTGCCCTATATCAAAGTCTGGCATATCAACCACTCCCATTGCCACTTTTAAATTCAAGAGAGCCTGAGAGAGTTGTTTTTCTGCTGTTATTAAGTTAAGTTGTGCATTGCTTAGTTCAACCTCTGCCTTGGTTACCTCAATTTTTGGTTTGAGTCCAACTTCATAAAATCCCTTTGCAATGTCAAGATGTCTTTTAGATTGTCTAAGAATCTCCAGAGCTGTTTCTTTCTGTTTTTTTGCTTTTAGAACACTGAAATATGCTTCTTTAACATTATAAATTATTTGTAAAACCGTGTCTTTATCCTGCCACTGTGTTGATTTGTAAAGTTCTTTTTGTACCTGCACCTGTTTTGATGTTTTTCCAAAATCATAAAGACTCTGAGTAAGACTGATCTGCCCTGAATACTGTTTTGAGTATTCTTCATGTGTTTTATTTTCTTGGTATGTTCTCTGATATCCTAAAGATAGATCTATTTTTGGAAAATAATCAGAACGAGCCTCTCCAATTTTGAAAAAGTTTTTCTCTACGGTAGCCTTTGAAGCAAGAACATCTGGATTTTTTTTCATTGCTATGTCAATGCATTCTTGAAGAGACAGAGTTTTAAGTTCCTGTGCATATAAAAAATCCAACAAAAAGAAAACTATTATAAGAATTAAAACAGATATTTTTTTATTATTTATCCATAACATCCTTTAGCTTTGCTCCTGTATTTACTGTTACATCAACATATGGAATAACAGACATTCCAGGCCAGAGAGGATAATCAGGCTCAAAGGGAGAATCAACTATTATTCTTACAGGAATACGTTGAACAACTTTAACAAAATTTCCTGTTGCATTTTCAGGTGGAAAGAGACTAAAAACAGCACCTGTTCCTGGCTGAAAGCTTGCAACATGACCTTTGAAAATTTTCCCCGGATATGCATCTACTTTAATTTTGACAGGCTGTCCAACTCTCATTTTTTCTATCTGGGTTTCTTTAAAGTTAGCACCTATCCATATATCCTGTTCATCCACAACAGACATAAGAAGTTGTCCTGGACGAACATACTGTCCCACTTCTACTGACTTTTTGGCAATTCTTCCATCTCTTGGAGAAAAAATCAGAGTTCTTTTTAAATTTATTTCAGAAATCTTGAGTTCTTCTTTTGCTTTTTCTATTAGATGTTGCTGGGTTTTGAGTTTCACTGTAAAAGTATTTATCATTGATTTAACCTCTTTTATCTGGCTTTCCGCTGCTTTTTTCTGAGCTATTGCTACTTTCAGGGAAGCCTCCGCAGAGTCAAATCTACTTTTTGAGATAAGGTCTTCTTCATAAAGTCCTTTTATTCTCTGATACTCTTTTTCAGCAAGCAGTTTCTGAGCATGAGCAGCTTGAAAGTTAGCTTCTGCGGTTTTAAGCTTTGCCTCTGCTTCATTCAATAATGATGATATTTCCTTAAGCTGATTGTATAGTGTATTTACATTTTCTTTCTTTGCTTTTACATCTGCAAGATAATCATCAGTTTCTATCTCAACAAGAGGTTCACCTTTTTTTACTCTCTGATTATAATCAACATAAACTTTAATCACTTTTCCTGAAATCTGTGGAGATATCGGAACTATTGTTCCTTCAATATAAGCATCATCTGTTCTTTCATAAACAATATAGTAATAAATCTCCTTAGACATAAAGATTAAAACTCCCACAGCAATAACAATTAATATGGCAACTTTAATCTTTTTTGAGTTTTTAAATTTTTCGCCTATATCTTTAAGACTCACCTACCAACTCCTTGAGCAACAATTTCGTTGCCTATGAATGCTTTAAGCAATGTCCCTGTTGCCTGTCTGAGCCTGAGTATTGCAAGTTGATAGTTATATTGAGCCTCCATAAGCTTTCTTTCAGCAGTTACAAGAAATGTATTCGCATCTGTTACATCAATACTATTAGCAAGTCCGTATTGATATTGTTTCATTACAGAATTAAAGTTATCTCTTGCATAGGCTACCTCATCTTCAAGAGATTTAATCGTGTCTCTAAAAGTTAAATAATTATGATAGGCAGATTCCACATCAATAAATACTTCTTTAACTGTATCCTCATACTGCAACTCAGCCTGTCTGAGTTTTGCTTTGGCTTCACTCACTTCTGCTTTTCTTAGTCCGCCTTCAAAAATCGGAAAGTTAATTGATGCAATTGCATATGTTGATTCCTTATTTGTTAGCTGGTTTGAAGGGCTCTGGTCAAGCTTCTGATAGTTTGCTGAGATGGTCAGAGTTGGGAAGTAAGAACCAATTGCATAGTTTACATTTTTTCTTGCTATTTCTTTTGAAAGCAAGGCGACCTTGATCTCTGGTCTTAGTTCCTTCGCAAGAGCCTTAACATGATCAACAGTAAGGCTAAAATAGGGATCATTCAATTTTGTTTCTAATATTTCAAAATCTCCTTCAATTCCTGCATCTTTTGCTAAGATAACCTTTGCAACTCTTAAAGAATTTTTTGCTGATATTAACTCAGCTTCTGCACCACTTAACTCAGCTTCTGCCCTTAAAAGGTCTGTTTTTGTAACTTCTCCGACTTTAAGCCTTATTTTTGCTGCATCTCTATGTTTTTTTAATCTTTGAACATTACTTTCAGAAATCTCTACTGCTCTTTTTGCCTTTAGATAACCATAAAGGTCTTGAGCAACTCTTATCAAATATTGCTCTTTAAATGAGACAACATCAAACTCTGTTTTTGTAAGAGTATCCTTTGATATTGCATAATTTGTAAATTCTCTGCCACCAAGAGAAAGTTTTTCCTCAATACTTACTCCCCAGAGCATACTTCTGTCAGGCTGAACAATAGATGTATTTAAAACTTTTTCATTGGTGTAATCAGTATATTTGCCAGAAGCAGTGATGGTTGGAAGAAGTGCTGCCAATGCCTTATATTGACCTTCTTTTGATATTACTATATTTTGTTCAGCAATTCTAACTTTTTCAGCTTTTTTGAGTGCAAGAGAAAAAACATCTGAAATTGTTAAATTTTGCTGTGCAATTGCCTGCTCAACAAAAATAAAAAAAAATAAAAAAAACAGTATCTTGATTTTCATTCAGTCCTCCTAGTTCCCTCATAAAATATCTCAATATAAGTCTGTAAAGCTTTTCTTAAATCAATCTTTCTTCTGAGAAGTTCCTTTTTTATGAAGAGATTAAAAAGCATTCCAAAATATGCCAAAGAAGCGTAATTAGAATCTAAATCTTTTCTTAATACTCCATCTTTTTTAAGTTCTTCAAGATATGAAGCAAAAACAAGATAAACTTCATGAATCATTTTACTGTGAATTGCCCTGATTTCAGTAGGATATTGAAAAATTTCTGTATGCATTATACATATTAAATCTTTCTTTTTCTTCAGCAAATTAAAATAGTACTTAGCTATGGTTTTCAAAGATTCTTTATAATTCTTCTTTTTTAGTTTCGGCAGAAGATCCTTAAGGGTGGGCAGAAATGATTGATTTTTAAGAACATCGATAAAAAGAGCTTCTTTTGAGGTGAAATATCTAAAAAGAGTTACCTCAGCAACCTGTGCTTCCTTTGCTATTTCTTTTGTAGTTGTTCTAAGATAGCCTTTCTGTGAAAAAAGCTTAAGCGCAGACTTGAGAATTTTTTCTTTTGTATCAGTCATGGTAGTAATTACTAACATACTTCATTAAAAAAAACATTGTCAAGAGATAAAAATTAGAATG
>CAZTLF010000058.1:5915-7787 GCA_964614465.1 uncultured Thermodesulfovibrio sp. | reverse complement strand
AGTTTATCAACACTTATTTCAGGCACTTCAGCCTTAAAAAGTTGCATACCTCCTATTCCCATAAGAGGCAAAACTGCAAGAACAAAAACTATTATCCCCATTCCACCTATCCACTGCGTCATACTTCTCCAGAATAAAAGCCCTGCAGGCAGCCTTTCTACATTAGCAAAAATACTTGCTCCGGTTGTTGTAAAACCAGACATTGCTTCAAAAAAAGCATCTGTAAAAGAATTGACAGAACCTGTAAAAATATAAGGCAGACAACCAAAAAAAGCAACAGCTATCCATGTAAGAGTTACTGTCATAAAAGCTTCTCTATACATCAATTCTTCATGTCTGTATTGTTTTGTCAATGCAAGCATAACAGTGCCGCAGAAGAAAGTTAAAAAACACGATAATCCTAAGGCTAATATATCCGAAGAATGATTAATAATTGAAACCAGCAAAGGCATAATCATAAAAATTGAAAGAATAATAAGAATTATGCCAATAACGTTTATTACAGTTTTGTAGTTCATGTGAGAAGTTTTTCAACTTCCTTTATTGAATCTTTCAGTGTAAAGATAATCAATTTGTCTTTTTCTTTTATAAAATCTTCACCCGTAGGAATTATGATGCGATCATCCCTGATAATGGCTCCCAATATAGAATTTTTTGGGAAAATTCCATCTTTCAATGGTCTCCCTATCAGAGATGAATCTTTATTAACTACAACTTCCATTATTTCAGCCTTATTTTCAGCAATAGCTGTAAGAGATAATATTTCTCCCTTTCTTACATATCTTAAAATAATACCAGCTGTAATTAATCTTTGACTTAAAACAGACTGAATTCCCAAGTTATGAGCTAAAGACACATAATCTGTTCTATTTACAAGGGCTATAACTTTTTTTGCTCCAAGTTTTTTTGCAAGTAAAGATGCCATAATGTTAAGTTCATCATTGTTAGAACATGCAATATATATATCCATATTACTTATGTTTTCTTCTATCAAAAGTTGCTTATCTGCACCATCTCCGTGAAGAATCAATGATTTACCAAGATGCTTGCTCAAAAACTTACATCTTTCAGTGTCCTTCTCGATTATTTTAATATCTGCCTTATTTTCCATTTTACTTGCTATATAGTAACCAATTCTTCCTCCACCAAGAATCATAATTTTTTTTGCAGGTTTTACAGGTACTCCAAGGCTTTGAGCAACTTCTTCAACTTCTTCTTTTCTTACTGGTATATAAACAATATTTCCTACATTTAAAATATCCTCTCCAGAAGGCACTATAACAGTTTCATCTCTCTCTATTATCCCTATGATAAAATCTTTTTTCAGAAATGTTTTGATAGATTTTAGTTTTTTCCCTGTAATCGGACTATCCTGAAGAATTTTAAACCCTATAACCTTTATTTTCCCTTTCTCAAACTCTATTATTTCACTGGCAAAAGAGCTTTCAATAAGTCTTACCACTGCCTCTGCTGCTTCAAGCTCAGGATTGATAGCAGGATCAATGTCAAGATTTGATTTTCCAAGAAGTTCTTTATTGAAAAAGTAATCAGGATTTCTGATTCTTGCTATTTTACGCTTTATATTAAACATTGCCTTGCCAAGAAGGCAAGCAATCATATTGGTTTCATCGCTATTTGTTACAGCAAGCAATAAGTCTGCATTGTCTGCTCCTGCTTCTTTAAAGGCAGATGGGTCACTTCCCTCAGCCTCTATCGTGGCAATGTCAAGTTCTTCAGAAATTCTTCTCAGCTTGTTTCCGTCTCTATCAATAATTACAACATCCACACCTTCATAGGTGAGAAACTTTGCAATCTGATATCCTACTTCTCCAGCACCAACAATTATTACTCTCATTTGTTACCCCTTCTGAA
>CAZTLF010000058.1:0-5815 GCA_964614465.1 uncultured Thermodesulfovibrio sp. | reverse complement strand
ATAAAACAAAAATGAACAATTTGATTGTTCCATAAAGAAAATAAATTTCTCATCTTTTTGAAAGCACAGCCTTTACCTTTTGCAATAGAACGATTGGAGAAATTGGTTTTGAAAGATATTCAATCTCTTTTTCAAAAATACCCCTTTCAAAGATTATGTCAGAACTATAACCACTTAAAAAAATATATTTAATTTCAGGTTTTATTTTCCTTATCTCTTCCAAAGCTTCTTTTCCATTTTTTACAGGCATTATTACATCAAGCAGGACAAGCTTTATGTCATCCTTATTCTCTAAAAATTTATCAATACATTCCTGCCCATCTTTTGCTTCAATCACTTTATAATTAACCTCTTGCAGGACTGTCCTTATATAATCTCTTACATTTTCGTTATCCTCTGCCAACAAAATTATTTCACCTTCACCTTGAAGAAGTTTCAAATCTGTGAGCATTTCCTTCTTTTCAATCTCTTTTTTCTCTTCGGAAGCAGGAAGATATATTTTAAAAGTGGTTCCAATGCCTAATTCACTGTAAACATTAATATATCCTTTATGCTGTTTTACAATACCATAAACTATAGCAAGACCAAGGCCTGTACCTTTGCCAACTGGCTTTGTAGTGAAAAAGGGCTCAAAAATCTTAGATTTTACTGTTTCATCCATTCCTATACCTGTGTCAGTAACAGTGATGAGAATATATTTACCAACTTCTCCAAAGCCATGAAATTCTATAAAATTTTCATCAATATCAATCAATTCTGTTGAAATAGTAAGCACTCCACCTTTTGGCATCGCATCTCTTGCATTGGTAACTAAATTCATTAAAACCTGCTGAATCTGGGTAATATCTGCCATAACCATATGGTTTCCTGAATTTAAATTAAGTTTTAGTTCTATATCTTCGCCAATAACTCTTGATATAATTTTTGAGAAATCACGAATTAAGTCATCTATAACAACAGGCTTTATATCAAATATCTGTTTTCTACTGAAAGCAAGCAATCCTTGTGCTAAAAAGGAAGCCTTCTGTCCTGCAGCAATTATGTTTTCTGCATATCCATAAATGGGAGAACTTTTATCAACAGCTGTCTTTATAAGTTGAGCAAACCCTATAATTGGTGTGATCATATTTCTAAAATCATGGGCAACTCCTCCTGCGAGTATACCAATGTTTTCCATTTTTTGAGCATGAATAAGCTGTTCTTGAGTTTTTTTCTCCTCTGTGATGTTTCTGGCTATTTCTATAACATTTACAACATTGCCTTTTTCATCCTTTATCGGCACTGCTCTAATTTCCCATACTCCTCCATCAGGCATTATTTTTTCCATTGATTCAATATTTCCAGTCTTAAAAGCCTTCTTAACAGGACAATTAGCACAAGGTGTGTCCATATTATGGAAAAAATTATAACAGTGTTTTCCTATTATTTCATCTGCATTTCTATCAAAGATTATTTCGAATGTTTTGTTAATCCAGACTATTTTCAAATCTGAATCAATTAAGTAAATTGCATCAGGTAGGGAATCAAGGAAAGTTCTAAATTCATTATAAAGTTTAAAATATTTTTTGTTTAACTCAGAGAGTTCTTTTACTTTTTCATAGAGCTTTGCTGCAACTATAGTGCTGTATTTTTTTAAAAAATCCTTTTCTTTTAATATCAATTCCATATCAGGTAACCTTGAAGATTTTTTTATCTGACACTGCTCGACAATTTCAAAAATTTTTCTACAGAGTTCTTCAGGTTCTTTGGGTTTTTCAATAAAAGCCTCTGCTCCCAATGCCATAGTAAGTTTTTTCTCTTTGTCACCTGTATATTCTGCTGAGTAAAATATAAAGGGAATATTCTTAGTCTCTTCGTTTTGTTTAATCATCCATATAAGCTCAAAGCCGTCAATTTTTGGTATCAAAATATCTGAAATAATAACAGCTGGTTTTTCTTTTATAGCTAAATCAAAGGCTATTTCTCCGTCTGAGGCATCTAAAACTTCCCAACCATAATACTTCATAGCTTCCTTTAGTAGTCTTCTGTCATCATCATTGTCCTCTACTATTAAAGCTTTCATAGTAAAACCTCTCTTTTAACTAATCTTTAAAAATTTATGAATGGATTCAACAACTGTAAGAGGGTCTATGGGCTTTTCAAGGTATCCATTACATCCTGCTGAAAGTATTCTTTCTCTATCTCCTGCCATTGCAAAAGAGGTTATTGCTATAATTGGAATACCTTTTATCTCTTCTTTATTTCTAATTTGCTTAGTTGCCTCTAAACCGTCAATCCCAGGAAGATTTATATCCATTATAATGAAAAAGGGCTTTTCTTTTTTGGCAATCTCAATTCCTTCTTCACCACTTTGAGCATGAATTACCTCATATCCAACTCTCCTTAAGGCATAGGTGATGAGTCTTAGATTGTCAAGATTGTCTTCTATTACAAGGACTTTTTTCATATTCCTTCATTTTAATTTTATCAGTTTAATTTAATTGGAACTTTTAAAATAAATTTGCTCCCAACACCATACTTGCTTTCTACAATTATATCACCTTTAAGAATCTCTGTAACTATCTTTTTTGTTATATATAGCCCAAGCCCTGTTGCTGACACCTTTACTTTGTTGGGTATTTCAATTCTTTGAAAGGGCTTAAAAAGTTTTTCTAAATCTTCTTCTTTTATCCCAATTCCTGAGTCTTGTACAGTTATTTCAACAAAATCTGGTTTTTCTTTACTAATTTGGGAGCTTACCCTTATAAATCCCTTTTCTGTAAATTTAACCGCATTACTTAAAAGATTCATCACGCATTGAAAAAGCCTTCTTCTGTCTGTATTCATTTTAACTGACACAACATCGCTACTTAACTGTAAACCCTTCTTAGCAATCTCTATTTCAAAGTTTTTAATCACCTCTGTTATCATATCAGAAAGTTCAAATTCCTCAGCAATTATATCTATCTGGCCTGCTTCAATTTTTGATATATCAATAACATCATTTATCAAAGCAAGAAGATGTTTACCAGCCTTATTAATTGTAGCAATGTTTAGTTTTTGCTCATCATTAAGAGGTCCTAACCATTCATTAAGAAGAATACTTGAAAAACCTATTATGGAATTAAGGGGAGTTCTTAATTCATGACTTACACTTGCAATAAACATTGATTTTAGTCTATCAAGCTCTTTGAGTTTTTCATTGGCCTTTTCAAGCTCGTAAGTCCTTTCTTTGACAAGCTCTTCAAGATGGTTTTTATATTTTTCAAGCTCTTCATGAGCTCTTTTTAATTCTGTTATGTCATTACCTATACTAAGAATCTCTCTTGCTTGTCCATTTTCATCATAGATAACCTTGTTAACCCAAAATATCCAAACTCTCTCTCCATTCTTCTTAACATTTTCATTTATGTTATATTCAAATTTTTCAGTATTCTTACAAATACTGCTTATTAAATCTTTTAAATCTCTTCCTGTAGTTTCCCTTTCTGGTAAAATTGTACCAATAACATTTTTTCCAATTAGTTCATCATGAGCGAAACCAAAAAAGCTCTCTCCAAACTTATTTATAAAACTAATAGTTCCATCAAAATTCCATCTGAGTATAATACTTGTTGCATTATCAACTACTTCTCTATATTTTCTTTCACTCTTCCTTATCTCGTTTTCATATTTTTTAAGCCTTAAAACATATGCCATAAGAAGAAAATAAAGTAAAAGTGAGGTAGCAGAAACATAAAACCATCCCTTATATGTCTGAAAGCGCGTATATAACTCAAAATCACGAATTAAATATGCAAGAATTCTATCAGAAAAAACTATCCATAAAAAACCTATGAGAGCATAAATTAGAACAATAATTAAGGCATATTTCTTGCTGAAAGTCATAACATTTTATAGTAATTTGTAATTCCTGTTACATCAAGCATCTTTGTCAAGAACTTCTCTTATTTTCCTTGAGAGTGCCTCAATGCTGAAGGGTTTCTGAATTAAATTGATGCCTTTTTCAACTATTCCATGCTTAGCTATTACATCATCCGTATAACCTGACATATATAGTATTTTTGTATCTGGTCGATAATTTTTAAATTTACTAAGAAGTTTAATCCCGCTCATCCCTGGCATAACAACATCGCAAATGACAAGCTGTATTGGCTTGTTATAAAACTGAGCCAAAAATAAAGCTATATCAGGATTGGAAGCTTCAAGGGTTTTATAACCAAGTTTTTTCAGCATTTCAAGAACAGTAGCTCTTACATGGGCATCATCATCTATAACGAGTACTGTTTCATGTCCCTTGACAATGTTACCCTCCCACTGTTTAATATGTGCCTCTTCAAGTTCTTTCTTTACTCTTGGTAGATATATTTTAAATGTTGTTCCTCTACCTACTTTACTTTCAAACCTTATGTAACCACCATGTTGTTTTACAATTCCAAAAACTGTCGAAAGGCCTAATCCAGCGGTCTTTTCATCTTTTGTTGTAAAAAATGGCTCAAAGATTCTATCTTTAATCTCATCAGGAATCCCAACTCCTGTATCTTTAATGGATATCATTATATACTGCCCTATTTTAGCTTCTTGATGTTCTTTTATAAACTCTTCATCTATTTCAACATTTTCTGTTTCTATGATTAGATGTCCTCCCTGAGGCATCGCATCTTTTGCATTTAAAACAAGATTAACAATTGCATTTTCAATCTGAACAGGGTCAACTTCAACTAATCCAATATGAGCAGAGAGATTTAAACTTAAAATTATGTCTTCACCAATCAATCGTTTAATTAGTTCACTCGTATTTCTAATTAGTTCATTTATATTTATTATTTTTCTCTCTAAAATCTGTTTTGCGCTGAAAGCAAGAAGTTGCCTGACTAACTTCTCTGCTTTATCAGAAGAATCTATAACATTTTGTAAATAATGCTTAATCGGGTCATTTTCAGAAATAGACAACATAGCAAGCTGTGTGAAACCTTTTATTGAAGTAAGAATATTATTAAATTCATGGGCTATACCTGCAGAGAGCTTTCCAATTGCCTCCATTTTCTGTGCATGAAGTAGTTGGTTATAAAGGTCCTTTTTTTCTTCCTCAGCTTTTTTTAACTCTGTTATGTCTCTTATTATGTTTAACTCTGCAGGCTTTCCCTGCCATTCAATTGGTACTGCATTTATCTCAAGCCATTTTAAATTACCCTGTTTGTCAAAAATTCTTAAACAATAGCCGGATTTCATTTTTATTTCTCTATTCACTACTTTTCTGTAATACTCTAATGCCATATCTCTATCATCAGGATGGATAAACTCCACAAAAGGTTTTGACAAAAGCTCCTCCATAGAGTATCCTAAAATTTCTAAAGCCCTTGGATTTGTGTATTTAATCATTTCATCCTGAGAAATTAATATAATCTCACCTGCATTTTCCACAACTGTTCTGTATTTCTCTTCACTTTCCTTTAAAGCTTCTTCAGCTCTTTTTTGTTCTGTTATGTCACGCATAACATGGATAAAACCAACTATTTTGCCTTCAGCATCTTTTACGGGATCAACGATAATAGAGAAATAGTTCTCTTTTTCTTTTAATTCCCATGTCTCTCTTTTCCCTGACTTAAGAGAACGAATTAAAGGACAGTTTTCAAGAAAAGCCTCAGTGCCATGAACAATAGAATGACATTTCTGCCCAATAATAGAGTCATAATTTTTATTTATAAATTGAGCAAACCTCTGATTACAGTAAAATATTGTTCCATCAGGTTTTACAAAGACAACTAAGTCAAAAATAGAATCAAAAACTTGTTGCCAATCGGGAAAATTATAATTTTCTGTCATAATAAATTAT
>CAZTLF010000057.1:5534-8004 GCA_964614465.1 uncultured Thermodesulfovibrio sp. | reverse complement strand
AAATTTATGAATTCTATGGAAGAATTTATCCAAAGAGGACAATACCCAAGTCTACCATTCTTATGGTCCAAGATGGAGAAAATTTAACAAAGACTATGAAGACTTCTTACTTGCCTGTTTGGTTAATGGATACAGTAAAGCAAGGATTCCTTAGCTTTGTAAGAGCTTAGGAATTCCCTATTAGGAAGATGCTATTCAAATACTTGAGGAATTCCTTGAAGAAAAGCTTGATTAGAGGTTATGCAAAGTTTTATATCAAGGGGATTAAATAAAGTAGCCATATTTGTAACAGACCACTAAAGTGGAGTTGATAAACTTATATCAAAGCTTTTTCCTTTGAGTGATCATCAATTCTGTTTTATTCATCTATACAGACTTCTGAGATTTTGTTAAGTTCAATAGTCTTTTTTGATTCTTTTGCTAATGCTCTTTTTGAAAATTTCCTGAATGATGAAGTGTTTAAGAAATCTTTAAGTTTGCCAAAGAAATTGAGATAAAAATTAAGATTGAGTAAAATCAATGGTTTATGAATCAATTTTGGTGATTTCTGGGTCTAAATTGATAAACTCAGGAACAATAGGCAGTTTTTCTACAAAATTTCTTAAGAAAATTTTTCATAAACATTACCAAAAACCAAGTTTTTTTCCATCTTCTTTCATCCAAAAGAAAAGATATACACCACCAAAACCATTCTATGGAAAAGAATTGAATAGCTAAATAACTCTTCCTAAAATCTTGATAAAAGTTTCAAGTAATGCTTTATCATAACATCCTTTGTCATGAACGAGTATCATGAGAGCATTATATGGAGTAAGAGCGTATTTCATTGGTTTTGGAGTTGTTAACATTTCATAAGCATCTGCAATAGCTATAATCTTACCAAAAAAGGAAATTTCCTCTCTCTTAAGCTTAGATGGATAGCCGGTACCGTTTAGTTTTTCGTGATGATGGGCAATTCCTTTTATAACTTTATCAGGAAGACCTAATTTTTCAGCAATTTTTACTGATTCAATAACATGTGTTTTATATATATGAAATTCTTTTTCATTGAGTTTTCCAAGTTTTGAAAGTATAAGAGGAGAAATCTTTGTTATACCAATGTCATGCAATGCTGATGCCAGACCAAGAAGTCTTAAATCTTCTTTATCCAATTTTATTTTTAACCCAAGAAAAAGGCTTAGTGCCATCACATTTAGGGAGTGAATATAGTTATAATTATCAAGTTTTTTCATTATAAGGATTTCTTTTAAAACCTTTGATTCAAGTGTTCCATAATTAATTATTTCATCAATTTTATCACCCAAAATTATAAGATTTTTTCTATTTGTTGGTTCACTATAAATTTCTCTTAGTATCAATTTCGTAGTTTCTTTAAGGATTTTGGGTTCAGACCTGCTTTTTTTTATTAGATTTTGTAAATACTCATTATATAAATTTAAATCCTTTTTCGATATTAAAATATCTCCATCAGTGAGTTTATCTTGTGAAATATTTCTAGAATTTTCTTTAGAAGCATCTAAAAGGAGGTTAAAACTTTTACCATCATGAATATATAAGGGAAAATTTACTGGAATTTCAGGGTCAAGACATTCTTTTTCAATTTTATAATAAGATTCATTATTTATAGTATATCGATCGAGCATGCTGTCAAAATATTCCTTAGGTTTGAATTCTAATATGAAATCCTGAAAAAATTTTTTTTCAGTATTGTTTACATATACATTTGTAATAATTTTTTCCTTTAAGATATTTTTTACATGAAGGCTAAAATGTTCACCTTTCTTTAAAATAAGTTTAAGTTCTCCATCTTCATGGATAAATATGTCACAGGGTACTGCCACTCCTACAGGAAGAAGTTCTGCTTTGATAAAAAAATAGTTATCTATTTCTCTAATTTTTATAGACATATATTATGAGATTGTTTCAACAAAACCATATTTATTAATATTCACAGGCTTCATAAGCGTTTACCAAAGTTTCAGGTTGAATTACCTCTATTCCCTTGCTTCCTATTTTGTGAGGAAAATTAAAATCTTCTTCAATTACACAAAGTTTACTATCTATAAAAAATTGGCATAGCTTTTTATCTTCAGGCTTTAAGCAGTATTTTGTAAGCCTTTCTGTAAAACACAAAAAGATAAAAAGAATAAAAGGCTTTCCATAATCATGTTGATAGGTCATCATGCCTTTGTCAAAAATGACAATTGGAAGTATTTTATAAATCATTTTGTAATAATAGCTTCTTTTTCTGGTTTTATGTCAAGCTTATTTTCTTAAAAATCGTGTATAATTTATAAAAATTTTTAATAAGGAGTTATTAATATGGCACAACTAAGTAACGAAAAAATTTTAGGAGGTCTTGGTTCTATTTTTATTATTTTAGGTTTTATACCTTGGATAGGCTGGGCATTAGGCCTTGCAGGAATTATTTTGCTTTTTATTGCTATGAACAAACTTTCTCAAGTTTTCT
>CAZTLF010000057.1:0-5434 GCA_964614465.1 uncultured Thermodesulfovibrio sp. | reverse complement strand
CTTGCAGGAATTATTTTGCTTTTTATTGCTATGAACAAACTTTCTCAAGTTTTCTCAGACAAAAATATTTTCAATAAATTTTTAACCGGCTTTTTGATTAGCATCGTAGGAATATTGATAGGTGCTATTATAGGAATATTTTCAATGTTACCATTAATGATGGAAGGTCCTCGTCATAGCATGAGTCTATCTCATTTTGGTTTTGGATTGATTTTTATATTCTTAATTGTTTATGTATTAAATATTGTTGGCATGTATTTTTATCGCCAATGCTTTAATCTTATCAAACAATATACTGAAGTAAATCTTTTTAAGCTCGCAGGAGACTTTATGCTTTGGGGTGCAGTTGGAGTTATAGTATTTGGGTTAGGTGCTATAGCAATTCTTGTAGGATGGATTTTACTTGCAATAGCTTTTTTCAGTCTTCCAGAAAGTTATAAAGAAAAAACTACATAATTTGAAACACTTCTAATTTGTGAGGTATAATTTTAATTTAAACTTAATGTGCAGAGTTGTCTCTGCCAATAACTGGGGGTGCTGATGAGAATTATTGTGTGTATTAAACAGGTTCCAGATGTTACAGAAGTAAAAATCGATCCAAAAACAAATACTCTTATAAGAGAAGGCGTTCCAAGCATTATGAATCCCTATGATTTGCATGCTATTGAAGCTGCATTGCAGATTAAAGAAACCACATCTGGTAAAGTTACTGCAATAACAATGGGACCTCCGCAGGCTGAAGAGGTATTAAGAGAAGCAATATCTATGGGTGTTGATGATGCTATTCTGCTTACAGATAGAAGATTTGCAGGGGCAGATACATGGGCAACTGCCTATACTCTTTCAAGGGCAGCGAAAAAAATTGGTTTTGATTTAATAATATGTGGCAAACAGGCAATTGACGGTGATACTGCTCAAGTAGGACCTGAAATGGCTGAATTTCTCAATATTCCTCATGTCTCCTATGTAAGAAAGATTCATAATGTCTCCATTCAAGAAATGATTATTGAAAGGCTTATGGATGACTGTTACGAAAAAATTCAGCTTTTTCTCCCAGCATTGATAACAGTAGTGAAGGAATTAAACAATCCCCGTCCACCTTCAATAAGGGGTAAAATGGCAGCTAAGAAATCTTTGATCCCGAGATGGAATGCTGATGATATTAATGCAGAGGAAGAAAAAATTGGACTTAAAGGTTCTCCAACAATGGTTAAAAATATATTTGCTCCACCACCAAGAGGTGACAGAAGAATTTTAGAAGGTTCTCCTGAAGAGCAAGTTGATATACTTCTTAAAGAACTAAGGAGGTTGGGATGCTTATAAAAATTAATATAGAAAAATGTACAGGTTGTGCATTATGTGTAAATGTATGTCCCTTTGGAGCAATAATGATTAGAGAAGATAAGGCTTTTATCACAGAAAGCTGTACACTGTGCGGTGCCTGTGTTGAATCATGTCCTGAAGGAGCAATCTTAGATGAAAGAGACAGAGAAGTTGAGAAGCCAAAAGATTTTAAAGGTGTATGGATATTTGCTGAACAATCACAGGGCAAGATTGCATCTGTAGCCTATGAACTTCTTGGAATAGGAAGAAAGCTTGCTAATGAACTAAAATCAGAACTCTGTGCTGTAGTTTTTGGGAATTCAGATGAAGTTTATGAGCTTATTAAATGGGGAGCAGATAAAGTTTACTATGTTGATTCTCCAGAGTATACATATCTTGATGACGAACTTTATTCAAAAACACTTGTAAAACTTGTCAATGATTATAAACCTGAAATAATTCTTGCAGGTGCTACTGCCATAGGCCGCTCATTTATTCCAAGAGTTGCAGCGCATCTAAGAGTTGGTTTAACAGCAGACTGTACAGGACTTGAAATTGACAAAGAAACAGGCAATTTACTTCAGATTCGTCCTGCCTTTGGCGGAAATATTATGGCAACAATTATCTCTCCTAATAGTCGTCCTCAAATAGCAACTGTAAGACCCAGAGTCATGAAGCGTGGACAATACAACCCAGAGCATAAAGGAGAAATAATAAAGGTAGAGCCTTTGAAATCTTCGGGAAGAGTTAAAATTCTTGAAAGGATTGAAGACACATCTTTTTGTAAAGTTAATCTTCAAGATGCAAAGGTCATTGTCTCAGGTGGCAGAGGCATTGGGGGACCAGAAGGATTTAAAGCTCTATGGGAGCTGGCAAATCTGCTTGGTGGCACTGTTGGAGCATCCAGAGCAGCAGTTGATGAAGAATGGATACCATATGCTCATCAGGTTGGACAAACAGGTAAAACAGTCTGTCCAAAGCTTTATATAGCCTGTGGTATTTCAGGTGCAGTGCAACATCTTGTAGGAATGCAATCCTCTGATATAATCGTAGCAATCAATAAGGATCCAAATGCTTCTATATTCAATGTTGCCACTTATGGAATAGTTGGTGATGTTAAAGTGATCGTGCCACTTTTGATAAAAAAGATTCAGGAAGGAGTATAACTGTGATAGCTTTTGTTTTTCCTGGACAAGGTTCACAGTATGTTGGAATGGGTAAAGAACTTTATTCAATAGCCGAAGACTTGTTTGATAAGGCAAGTGCCTTTGCTGGATTTGATATTTACAGATTATGCATTGAAGGACCCATTGAAGAGTTACAGAAAACAGAAAATACTCAACCAGCAATTCTTACGGTTTCATATGCTCTGTTAAGAGAAATCTTAAAATTGGGTATCAAACCAAGCTATGTAGCAGGACACTCTCTTGGGGAGTATACAGCAACTCTTGCAGCAAATGTTTTGGATTTCGGTGATGCAGTAAAAATTGTAAGGCAAAGAGGTTTACTAATGTCAGAAGCTCAACCTGAAGGAAAAGGAGCAATGGCAGCTGTTTTAGGACTTGATGATAATATTGTTAAGGAAATTTGTAAAAGCATTGTTACAGGATATGTTGATGTGGCAAATTTTAACTGTCCAGGACAAGTTGTTATCTCAGGCGAATCAGAAGCAGTTAAAAAGGCTTCTGAAATAGCCAGACAAAAAGGCGCAAAGAAAGTAATTGTTCTTGGAGTAAGTGTTCCAAGTCATTGTTTACTTATGAAAAAAGCTTCTGAGAAATTTAGAGAGTTTATTTCCAAGTTTAAGTCTAACGATGCAAACATTCCAATTGTAACTAACGTTGATGCGAAGGAAAAATCCAGTGCTTCAGAAATTGTTGAAGCTCTCAT
Source organism: uncultured Thermodesulfovibrio sp. (assembly GCA_964614465.1). Classification (GTDB taxonomy): domain Bacteria; phylum Nitrospirota; class Thermodesulfovibrionia; order Thermodesulfovibrionales; family Thermodesulfovibrionaceae; genus Thermodesulfovibrio. The sequence continues at coordinate 2,221 of CAZTLF010000057.1, read as the reverse complement.
AAAACAGCTTTATAGTCCTGTTTATTGGCAGGACTGTGTAAAATACATGATTTCAAAGGGAGTTGATATATTTATAGAGATTGGACCCGGAAAAGTTCTGTCAGGACTTATAAGAAAAATTGATCAGACTGTTAAAGTTTACAATTTAGAAAATATGAGTGATTTAGAAAAAATCATGGACAATGTTGGATTATAATACTGCAGGAGGGACTAAGATGAGAAAAAAAATAGGTATTGTAGGAGCTGGAAATGTTGGTGCAACTGTTGCGCTTTTTATTGCAAATAGCGGATTAGCAGATGTTGTTCTTTATGATATCATTGAAGGAATGCCTCAGGGAAAAGCTCTTGATATTATGCAAAATACTGCAGTAATTGGAGTCAAAGCAAGCATTTCAGGAACAAACAGTCTTGAAGATCTTGCAGGCTCGGACATTATCGTAATTACCGCAGGATTAGCAAGAAAACCCGGCATGAGAAGAAAAGATCTTCTCATGGCAAATGCTGAAATTGTTGCAAATATTGTAAGTAAACTCGCTCCAATTTGTCCTGATGCAAATTACATAGTTGTTACGAATCCGATGGATGTAATGGCATATGTGACAATGGTAGTATCTGGAACAAAAAGACAGAAAGTTCTTGGAATGGGAGGAATTCTTGATTCCTCAAGATTTAAAACATTTATCTCAATAGAGTTGGGCGTATCTCCTAAGGATATAGAAACAGTTGTTCTTGGCGGACATGGACTTTACATGGTTCCCCTTGTAAGATTTACTACTGTAAAAGGAATTCCTATATCAAAATGGCTCTCACAGGAGAAGATTGAAGCACTTGTTCAAAGAACCCGTGAAGGTGGAGCTGAAATTGTTTCCCTTCTCAAAACAGGCTCAGCCTATTATGCTCCTGCCCAGTCAATATTTGAGATGGTCAAAGCTATATTGCTTGATGAAAAAAGACTTCTACCATGTTCTGTTTATCTTGATGGAGAATATGGTGTAAAAGATGTATTTAACGGAGTCCCTGTCGTGCTTGGCAAACAGGGACTTGAAAAAATAGTTGAGTTAGAGCTTACAGACGAAGAAAGACAGGCATTTGAAAACTCTACTGAAGAAGTTAAAAATATGATAAAAATTCTTAAAGAGGAGGACAAAATATAAATGGAAAAAACTCTTGTTATCATCAAACCAGATGCTGTCAAGAAAAATCTTATTGGAGAAATAATCTCAAGATTTGAAAAAAATGGATTAAGGGTTGCAGCTCTTAAAAAAATAAAAATGACAAAACAAGAGGCAAAAGGTTTTTATATTGTTCATAAGGATAGACCATTTTATGAATCATTGACAGATTTTATGTCTGAAGGACCAATTGTTGTAATGGTCTTGGAGGGCGAAAATGCTATAACAAAAGTAAGAAAAATTATGGGAGCAACGAATCCTGCACAAGCAGAAGAAGGCACAATTAGAAAAGATTTTGCAGCAAACATTGAAAGAAATGCTGTACATGGTTCTGACTCCCAACAGTCAGCAAATTATGAGATTCCCTATTTCTTTTCTGCCTTAGAAATTTTTTAATAGTTTAGGGTCTCCGGATAGATAAGGAGACCCTGTAATTTCCTGTAACGAATTGTTAGACCAGAAAGGTATGAATCCATAAATTGAAAGATATCTTAAAAATTCATATTTGAAATTATCACTAAAAAGATTCATATTCAAATATTTTTGTATTTCCTCTATGTTCCAGAAAGCAACTTCATCAATTTCATTTCTATTGAAATTAAAAGGTCCTTCATGAACTGTCCAGTAAGTATAAACTAATTCGCTCTCATAATTATTTGAATGAATATATGTATAAAGAAATCTAAGATTTTCAGAAACAATACCCAATTCTTCAAGCATTTTTCGTTTTGCTGCTGTTAGAATATCCTCTCCAGGCACTATATGACCACCAACAGATGTATCCCACTTATCTGGTGCGACATCCTTATGAGATGCCCTTTTTTGAAGAAGTAACTCACCTTTTGAATTAAAGACAAATATATGAACTGCTCTATGAAGCATTGATGGATTACCATGAATAATATTTCTTGGAGCTACAGATATGATTCTACCATCTCTATCAACAATTTCAAGAAATTCTGTCATTATACTCCTTTTTATAATTACAAGGTAAGAATATTTTACATATTGTTTGTATATTTTTCAATTTTTCGCCTTTCCTCAAAAAT
>CAZTLF010000056.1:0-8502 GCA_964614465.1 uncultured Thermodesulfovibrio sp. | reverse complement strand
TATCAAGGAGGGTTGGCTCATCATCAACAATTAAATAATTGTTATAACTTGTTCCGTGAGGAGTTTCGTATCCGTGAAAATCCCTTACAGCCCAGTCAACTGCACCTACCCAGTAAATATCATTCTTTAACTCTACAGACCTCATAATTATTCCTCAAGAAGAGAGCTAAATTTATCAAGATGTACTTCTTCTTCCTCAAGAATCTGTTCAAAGAGTTTTCTTGTTACATAGTCTTCCTCTTTCTCAGCAAGCTTGATAATTTCCTTGTAAAGTGTAACTGCTTCTTCCTCTGCTTTTTTATCAATCTCAAGCATATCTTTTAGATTTTTACCAATTGTAATTGGATCTGGATGTGTTGTGGGAGTGCCTCCATAAAAAGCAATTCTTTCAGCAATTTTTTCAGCATGCTTCATTTCATTGATTGCAAATTCTTTAAAGAGTTTACCAACAGCTTCTGCTTTAATTCCTTTTGCCAGAACATGCTGCCACATATACTGAATGCTTACTTGTAATTCTCTGGCAACTGCTTTCTGTAGTTTTTCCATAAGATCATTGCTTATCATAGAACATCTCCTTTTGGTTAGTTATAAGTTTACTATTTTTGTTGGTTATTTCTTTTAGGAAGCCTCTCTTTCCACAGGAATGACATTTTTGAGGTTTATGTTTGGCTGTTCTTATTGCACCGCAATTTATACATTTATATTCTTTAAAACCAATCTTTAAATCTTTTTTATTTTTGCACTGAGGGCATAGAACATAAATTTTTAAACGAGTATCAAGAATTTGAAAACCAGGCATATAGCTGCTTAACTTTGGAAGTTTAATATCAGAAAAAATATCAAAAATTTTCTTACACTTTATACATATAGCATGATGATGAGAGGTAATATCTGGATCAAATCTTCTTTTTTCAGGATCAATATGTATTTCTCTAACTCTCCCTGTTTTTTTAAGAAATTCAAGAACATTATAAACAGTTGCAACAGACATGGTTGGAAATTCTTTAGAAAGTGTTTTATAAATATCTTCTGCTGATGGATGTTCTTTGTTTCCTTCAAGGTATTTCAAAATCGCAAGTCTTTGGAGTGTCCACTTAATTTTAGGTTTCATTAAAATAATTATAAACAAAAAATATTTATTTTGTCAAACAGTAGATTTTTTCTAAACTAAATTGAGTATAATATAAAAAATTTTATGGAGGTGCAATATGGATTTTAAAAATATTACAGAGATTATAGAAATCAAAGATGGTATGGTTGTGGTAAAAGATAAAGAAAAAGTAAAAAAAGCAATGGATAAACTTATATTTGATGCAATTTTTGAAGAAGCAGAAGAAATAAGAAATAAAAAATTACAAATTATTAAAGAAATTGCAAAGGAAATGGGCGCTATTCCTTCATCAATTCAGGGATTGTATGAAGAGATGGGCAAACATTTTCTAGGCTTTACAGTTCCTGCAATTAATATAAGAGGATTAACATATGATGTGGCAAGGGCTATTTTTAGAAAGGCGATGGAGAAAAATGTTGGTGCTTTTATTTTTGAAATTGCTCGCTCGGAGATTGGTTATACAAAGCAGAGACCATTGGAGTATTCTGCCTGCATTTTAGCTGCTGCTGTCAAAGAAGGTTTTGCAGGTCCGGTTTTCCTTCAGGGAGATCATTTTCAGATTGTAAGAAGATATTTTGAAAAAGAACCTGATAAAGAAATAAACTATGTGAAAGGTTTGATAAAAGAAGCAGTTGAAGCGGAGTTTTACAACATAGATATTGATACATCAACATTGGTTGACCTGAGTAGACCAACAATCTATGAACAACAAAGACCAAATTTTGAAAATACTGCTCTTTTGGCTGAATATGTAAGAAGCCTTGAACCTCAGGGAATTACTATATCTATAGGTGGTGAGATTGGAGAGATTGGAGGCAAAAACTCTACTCCAGAAGAGGCAAGAGCATATCTTGACGGATTTAGAGATGTGTATAAAGGAAAGAAAGGACCGAGTAAACTAAGTGTGCAGACAGGGACAAAACATGGCGGAGTTGTTTTGCCTGATGGAAGCATTGCACAGGTAAAGATTGACTTTGAGACTTTGCAAGTTCTTTCAGATCTTGTGCGTAAAGAGTATGGTTTAAGTGGATGCGTTCAGCATGGAGCAAGCACCCTACCAGAGGAAGCATTTGATAAATTTCCTGAGACAGGAACATCTGAAATACATCTTGCTACAGGCTTTCAAAATATAATTTATGACAGCAAATATTTACCAGAAGATTTCAGAAAAATGATTTATGAATATATTAAAACTCAATTTGCCTCTGAATGGAAAGAAGGGCAGACAGAAGAACAGTTCATTTATAGCACTCGTAAAAAAGGCTTTGGACCATTCAAAAAAGAGTGGTGGAGTCTTCCTAAGGAAGTGAAAGAACCTATAATGGCAGAGCTTGAGCAAAAATTTGAGCTTCTATTTGGAAAGCTGAAGGTATTTGACACAAAGGAAATAGTAAGCAAAACATTAGTTCCAATTAGAGTCCCTGTGTATATAGATTTTTAGTTTTGAAAAAATAGAGGGAATAAAATATATTAAAGAACAAATTTGGCGTTTTAGAAATAGGAATTTTTGACTTCTGAATTAGAAAAGGCTGTTCATAAGTTGCTTCAAAAAATTTAATGAGGAGGCATTTTATGGAAACAATTGGAATTATTGTAGGTGGAGGACCTGCACCAGGGATAAATGGAACAATAAGTGCTGCAACTATTGAAGCAGTAAATCAGGGTAAAAAAGTTATAGGAATAAAAGGCGGATTCAAGCCTCTTTTTGATGGTAATTTTAATTGTGCGATGCCTCTTACTGTTGAAGATGTTTCAAGGATACATACAAAAGGAGGCTCAATTCTTAGAACCTCTCGTGAACACGCAGAAAGGGTTAAGGAAAGATTCCCTGTTTTAATGGAAACGCTAAAAAATTTAGGTATAAAGTATCTTATAACAATCGGCGGAGACGGAACGCTTTTTATGGCAAACTGGATAGAGAGAGAAGCAAGAGGAGAGATAAATGTTGTTCATGTGCCAAAAACCATTGACAATGACCTTCCTCTTCCTGGTGGTGCATCTACCTTTGGATATGAAACAGCAAGACACTGGGGTGTTGAAATTGTAAAAAACATTATGGAAGATGCAAGAGTTTCTGCAAGATGGTATTTTCTTACAATCATGGGAAGGTATACAGGACATCTTGCACTGGGAGTTGGAAAGGCTGCTGGAGCGACATTAACAATAATTCCTGAGGAATTTCATGAAGAAAAAATATCATTTAAAAAAGTAGCTGATATTCTAACAGGTGCTATTATAAAGAGACTTAGTATGGGAAGGGACCACGGAGTTGCAATTATGGCAGAAGGAGTTGCAGAAAAGTTTGATCCTGAGGAACTAAGTCATTATGAACAACTTGAAAAAGATGAAACAGGAAGGGTCCGTTTAAGTGAGATTCAGCTTGGCAGAATAATGAAAAATTTTGTCAAGAAAACCCTTGAAAAAATTGGTATTAAATTAACAATTGTTGATAAAAACATAGGTTATGAATTAAGGTCTGCTGATCCAATACCTTATGATATTGAATATACAAGAAATCTTGGCTATGGAGCAGTTCGTTACCTACTCAGAGGTGGTACAGGTGCGATGATAACCTTTGAAGAAGGGCATCTCAGACCAATTCCTTTTGTTGAACTTATTGATTACAGGACAGGAAAGGTAAAAATAAGAAAAGTTGACATTACTTCGGAAAACTATGAAGTAGGAAGAAAATATATGATAAGGCTTGAAAGAGAAGATTTTGAAGGAGAGCGTCTCAAAGCACTTGCCTCTGTTGTGAACATGAGGGAAGAAGAGTTTAGGGAAAAGTTTTTCTATGTCGCAGCATGAAAGACATAGGAAAAATAAAAAAGAATTTATTCCTATAGATTGGGAAAGAGCTGAGAAAATAAGAGAAGTCCTGCATTACCTCTATGAAATAAATAAACTTGTTCCTATAATTGTAGAAGGCAAAAGAGATAAAAAAGCTCTTAAAGATATAGGGTTTGATGGACAAATAATAACCATTCACAGTGGTAAATCAATATATGATTTTTCTGAGAACATTGCTAATCGATTTGAAAAGGTTGTTTTACTCATTGATTGGGATGAAAAAGGAGAGGAGCTTTATTCAAAAATAGGTGAGAATCTACAAGGAATGTGGGAAGATTTTGCCTCCATAAGAGAACTGCTAAAAATTCTATGCCAAAAGGAAATATCTGAGATAGAGCAGATTCCTGCACTTTTTCATAGAATTGCTGGGAAGTCACTTGATGTGAAAGAATGGGAAGAATAAAAACAGGCAAAGAGGGAGAAAAATTAGCTTTAGATTATCTTTTAGCAAAAGGATACAAAATTCTTGAGAAAAATTTTCGCACACCTTTTGGAGAGATTGATATAATAGCAAAAGATAAAGATTTTATTGTAATTATAGAAGTAAAAAGAAGATTATCAGATAAATTCGGCAAACCCGAGCTTTCAGTAAACTATTCGAAGCAGCAAAAACTTAAAAAATTAGCCCTTTATTATATCTCAACTTTTAAAAAAGAATATCCTGTAAGATTTGATGTAATAGCCATCAATGATAAAAAGATTGAACACATTGAAAATGCTTTCTTCTAAATTATTCTTTTATTGAATAATAAAGCTTGATTGAAATAAAGCCAAAAATTAAGGGAGTAATCCATGGTGAGATAAATGGTGGAAGAATCTTTGAGTAACCCATGAACATAAAGAGTGAGTATACAAGCCAATAAATTATTGTTATTATAAGCCCGATACCAACAGTTATTATACCACCAGTTGTCACTCCGCCTTTGGATTTTGAAAAGAGGAAATTAAATTTTTCATATGCACCAAGAGGCAAAGACATTCCAAGTACCATCATAAAAAAGGTCACAAAATTATAGGAAAGCCTGCTACTTATATCAGTGTCAATTTTGGGATTGCTTAATCCTACCTTTTTTAATTCTTTTCTTTTCTGAATAAGTTCAGCTATGCCGAATTCTTCAATTTTTTTAATATCTTTAAATGCTGCAACGGAAATCTTTAGATTAAGAGTGTGGTCCATCAAATTGTATTTTTCAACTTTTCCAGCTACAAAATCATAAATTATGCAATTTTTAAGAAGCCATTTATCTTGTTCTATTTCTGCTTCCTGAGAGTCTATTTTTTTAATCAAGGCATTATTTTTTATAACAAAAATTTTTACCTCATTTGCCTTTTTCTGTGCCTCCGAAAACTTTCCAATTTTTATAACTGTTCCATCTTTGGCTCTAACAAAAAGCTCTTTCTGTATAGAACTCTTTCCTTTCTGAGTTAATTCTTCAATTATAATGTTTAATTTTTTTGTGAATTCTGGCTGGATGAATTCTCCGAATATAAAACCTAAAATAGAAATAATTATACCTAAAATTAAAAAGGGCTTTAAAATCACTCTCAATCTTCCACCAGAAACAGAAAGAATCAAAAATTCTTTACTTCTTACACCAATTGAAAATATAAATAGAGAAGTTACAAGTGTAACAAAAGGTATTAAGTAAAAAATATAACGAGGAATACTGTATAAACCATATTCAATAAAAAAAGTGGTTGGAGGCTTATATGGCATAAAATCATCTATCTTTTCAATAAGTCCAACAATTGAAAGAAGACAAGACATTGAAAAAAGTAAGATTAAAAATGTTCTCACAAAATCTTTTATATAGCTTTTGCATACAATGTTTATTTTATTTATATTCATTTTGCTACTTTCTAATTCTGGTATACATAGCAAAGGCTAAAAATGCCATAAATGTAACGGGCACAAGAGAACCGATTTCTGCCGAGACTTTTCCAGCTTTTGCAAGATTAGCTCCATATATCATTAAAATATAATAAACTGCAAAAATGGCAAGTCCAACTGTAACTCCTCCGATTCTGCCAGTTCTTCCAACAATAAGGCATAATGAGGGAGCTAAAAAAACACTGACTATGCATAAAAGTGGTAAAGCAAATCTTTTATAAAGTTCCAGTTTATAATCAATAACTTTTGTTTGTTCTGTCTGAATTTTTGAAATAAGCTCAAATAAAGAAAGTTCACTAACTTTCTTTGCTATAGGATCTATATTGGGAGAAAGCTTGAAGATATATTCCTTAAAACTTACTTCATTTAGGGATAAACCCTTATTAAAATAAGCTTTTCCATTTAATAAACTCAAATTTATGTTATCTTTCTCCTTTTTTATTAGCCCTTCTTTTGCAATTACTATTTTTGTATCGTTTTTTCTTTCATCAAAAATTATTACTTCTTTTAAATGCAAACTGTCAGGCTTTTCTTTAACAAAAATTGTTACATCTTTAAATCCCTGATTAAAAACCCCTTCCTCCAGTCCAAGGGGCGCTCGCTCTGCAAGAATAGTCAAAATTTTTTCTCTTACAAGACTTACCCCTGTTGGTGCAAGATAAAAGCTCATCAAAACAGTAAAAGAAAATGCTATTAATCCTGTATATATAGCTGGCTTGAATGCTTTTTTATAAGGCATTCCGCTTACCATAAAGATTGTCATCTCATTGTCTGCCTGAGTTCTTCCATAGGTAAGCAAAACACTAAGAAGCAAGGCCATTGGAATTGTAAATATAAGTAATTGAGGCTGTAAAAAGAGTATGAGCACTACAAGATTCGGTAAATCTATCCCAACAGAAGCAAATATCTTACTCAGCTTAAAAAGTTTTTCAATTATTAAAATAGCATTTAAAAAAACAATGGAAAGTCCGATATTTTGAAGCAATTCACGGGTTAAAGCCCTATAGATAACCTTCATTAAAAAATGCCTTTTTTGAGAATATCATGGATATGAATTAAGCCTTCAATCATTCCATTACTATCAGAAACAACGAGGCTTGTTATTGAATATTTTTGCATTACTGAAAGAGCGACTGCTGCGAGTTCGTCTTTATTTATGATTTTAGGATTAACAGTCATAATTTGCGAAGCTTTTAAATCAAAAAGCTCTTTACCATATCTCTGCACACCTCTTCTTACATCACCATCAGTAATGATTCCTAAAATTTTTTTATTTTCATCCACAATAACTACAACTCCAAGCCTTTTTGATGAAATTTCTAAAACTGCATCAAGCATTACAGTATGTGGAAAACAAACAGGAAGTGCATCTCCTGTATGCATTAAATCTTTAACTTTTGTAAGCATTCTTTTGCCAAGAGATCCACCAGGATGGAAAAAAGCAAAGTCTTCTTTTTTAAATCCATTCCGCATAATAAGAGCCACAGCCAACGCATCACCCATTGCAAGGGTGGCTGTTGTAGAGGCAGTTGGAATAAATCCAAAGGGACACGCTTCTTCCTTTACAGAGACATCCAAAACAGCATCAGCTTGTTTTGCTAATGTTGATTGAGTATTGCCAGTAATAACAATTATTTTAACATTGAAATACTTTAGAAATGGAATAAGTCTTATTATTTCATCAGTCTCACCGCTGTTAGAGATTGCTATAACAACATCTTCTTCTGTAACCATACCAAGATCACCGTGACTTGCCTCTGCTGGATGCATAAAAAATGAAGGTGTGCCTGTTGAGGCTAAAGTAGCAGCAATTTTTCTACCAACAAGCCCTGATTTTCCAATGCCTGTTACAACAACCCTGCCTTTTGAATTGTGTATTATTTCAACTGCTTTAAGAAAATCTTCATTAATTCTTTCTTTAAGTGCTTGCAAAGCTTCTGCTTCAATGATAAGAACTTTCTGAGCTATTTCTATGAGATTTTTCATAATTTTATTTTAAGTGAGTTGTTTGATTAAATTCAAATAATCTCTATTGATTCAAAATTAAAAACAGGTCACCTTCTATAAGGTTATCCAAAATTTGATATCTATTTGTTAATCTTTTTGAAATTTTTTCAAGCTCTTCTGCAGTGAAATAGGTTACGCTGATGTCTTTAAGTTTTGTGTTCTTATTAAGGCATGTAAGAATAAGTTTTTCATCAGTATGTTGAAAAAGAATTTTCAGACATCTTTGCATTAGCTCCTTTATATCCTGAACTGCGAGATTAAATACTCCGATTGCCAATGTGCAATTGAAATTTCTGTCTAAAGACTCATTTTCAATATCTTTAACATAAAAAATTGTTTCAGAATATTTTTTTATTGCAAGTTCTATTAGTGAAGGATTTATATCTATACCAGTATAGTCGCATTTTATTCCCTTTTCTTTTAAAAAGCCATAAAAATCACCTTTGCCACAGCCAAAATCAAGAAGGCTTTTGCCCTCAAGGTCTACGAGTTTAAGAACTGCTTCATATCGCAGTAACTGTCCTTTTGGGGTCCAACCTACAGATTCAGGTGAATCTTTAAAATGAATAAGTCTTTTTTTAAAGAAGGCAATTACGTATTCCTTTGCAAGCTCATCCATTCTGTTATGTTATACTAAAAAATG
>CAZTLF010000055.1:0-8924 GCA_964614465.1 uncultured Thermodesulfovibrio sp. | reverse complement strand
ATCAAGAATTCTTTAGGAGGTTAAATATGAGACAAATAGCAATTTATGGAAAGGGTGGTATAGGTAAATCAACCACAACTCAAAACACAGTTGCTGCACTGGCAGAGGCAGGTTATAAGTGCATGATAGTTGGATGCGATCCAAAGGCAGATGCAACGAGACTCATTCTTAATAAAAAAGCTCAGGCAACTATTATGGACCTAGCGCGTGAAAAGGGAACCGTAGAGGACTTAGAACTTGATGAGGTTCTTCTGCACGGTTTTAAAGGCATAAAATGTGCTGAATCTGGTGGCCCTGAACCTGGTGTGGGATGCGCTGGAAGAGGAGTTATAACTGCCATAAACTTTCTGGAAGAAAATGGCGCCTATGAGGAGAATCTGGACTTTGTCTTTTATGATGTTCTCGGTGATGTTGTTTGTGGAGGATTTGCTATGCCAATAAGAGAGGGAAAGGCTAAGGAGATTTATATTGTTACTTCTGGAGAAATGATGGCAATGTATGCGGCAAACAATATTTCACGAGGTATTCTGAAATATTCACAAAGTGGCGGAGTAAGGCTTGGTGGTCTAATTTGTAATTCAAGAAAAACGGATAAGGAGTATGAATTGATATCTGAATTTGCAAAAAGACTAAATACAAAGATGCTACATTTTATACCCAGAGACAATCAGGTACAGAGAGCAGAGCTAAGAAGAATGACAGTAATAGAATATTCACCTGAACACCCTCAGGCAGACGAATACAGGGCTCTTGCAAAAAAAATGGCTGAAAATAGAGATCTTGTCATTCCAACACCACTTACAATGGATCAACTGGAAGAACTTCTTATGGAGTTCGGAATAATAGAACAAGAAGCATAATTTTAGTTAAAAGGGAGAAAAAAATGAGCATAAAAATTAAAGATACCCAAAAAATAATTGAAGAGGTTATTGAAGCATATCCTGAAAAAACAAAAAAAGAAAGACTTAAACATCTTACGCCTAATGATCCATCAGGTCAATGCAGTACCTGTCGTGTTAAATCAAATGTTAAGTCAAGGCCTGGGGTTATGACAGTTAGAGGCTGTGCCTATGCAGGTTCAAAGGGTGTTGTGTGGGGTCCAGTAAAGGATCAAATAAATATAAGCCATGGACCAATTGGATGCGGACAGTATAGTTGGTGGTCAAGAAGAAACTACTACAATGGACAGACTGGAATAGATACTTTTGGAACTATGCATTTTACAACAGATTATCAAGAGAGGGACATTGTTTATGGAGGGGACAAAAAATTAAATGCAGCATTATATGAATTGAAAGAACTATTTCCCTTAGTAAAGAGTATCGGAATACAATCAGAATGTCCTGTTGGTCTTATAGGAGATGATATAGAAGCAGTAGCAAAAAAAGTCTCAAAAGAAATCGGTATACCTGTAGTTCCTGTTAGATGCGAAGGTTTCAGAGGAGTAAGTCAATCACTGGGTCATCATATTGCAAACGACTCTATCAGAGATTACATTCTTGGTAAGGGTAAACTTGAAAAATCAACTCCCTATGACATAGCACTTATTGGAGATTACAATATCGGAGGTGATGCATGGGCATCAAGGAAAATCCTTGAAGAATTAGGCTTAAGAGTTATTGCACAGTGGACAGGTGATGCATCAATAAATGAGATAGGTGTTGCTCATAGAGCAAAATTAAATCTCATTCACTGCTATCGTTCCATGAATTATATTTGCAGATATATGGAAGAGACATTTGGTATTCCCTGGGTAGAATTTAATTTTTTTGGACCTACAAAGATATATGAAAGTCTTAGAAAAATAGCATCTTATTTTGATGACAGAATAAAAGAAAATGCCGAGAAAATGATAGAAAAATATAAACCAATTATGGATAGTGTGATAGAAACATATCGTCCCAGACTTGAGGGAAAAAAAGTAATGATTTACGTGGGAGGCCTTAGACCAAGACATACCATCGGAGCTTATGAAGATTTGGGTATGGTAGTTGTAGCAACTGGATATGAATTTGGTCATGATGATGACTACAGAAGAACTTATCCTGAGATGCAAGAAGGTACTTTAATCATGGATGATGCTACCCAGTATGAACTTGAGGAATTTGCAAAAAAATTAAAGCCCGACATGGTCGGCTCAGGTATAAAGGAAAAATATGCCTATCACAAGATGGGGATACCTTTCAGGCAGATGCATTCATGGGATTATTCTGGTCCCTATCATGGATTTGATGGCTTTCCTGTTTTTGCCCGTGATATGGACATGACTGTAAATAGCCCTACATGGAATTTAATAAGGAGGAAAAAATGGAAAGACCTATAGTTAAAGATCATAATGAACTCTTTCAAGAAAAGGAATATCTTGAGCAGTTTAAGAGAAAAAAGGAGTTTGAAAGATGCCCCTCTGAAGAGGAAGTTAGAAAGGTGGCTGAATGGACAAAAACAGAAGAATATAAAGAACTTAATTTTAAAAGACAACATATAAAAATAAATCCTTCAAAGGCCTGTCAGCCTCTCGGTGCCCTATTATGTGCATCTGGTTTTGAAGGAACGATGCCTTTCATTCATGGATCTCAGGGATGTGTAGCATATTTCAGGAGTCATTTAAGTAGACATTTTAAAGAGCCCTGTGCTGCGGTCTCCACATCAATGACTGAAGATGCTGCAGTTTTTGGTGGTTTGAATAACATGCTTGAAGGATTTGAAAATGCCTATCAAATTTATCGTCCAAAGATGTTTGCAGTATCTACAACTTGTATGGCTGAAGTTATAGGAGATGACTTGAATGCCTACATAAAACAAGCAAAACAAAAGGGACTAATTCCAGAGGATTTACCTGTTCCATTTGCCCATACTCCGAGCTTTGTAGGTTCTCATATTACAGGCTATGACAACATGTTGAAAGGTATTCTTTCAACACTTGTATCTGGGAAAAAGGGAGAATTAAATGGAAAGATAAATATCATTCTTGGTTTTGATACCTATACGGGAAATTATCATGAGATTAAGAGACTTCTTAATTTGATGAATGTTAATTATACAATTCTTGCAGATATAGGCAATGTATTTGATTTTCCTAATACGGGAGAATATAAACTCTATCCTGGAGGAACTCCTCTGGAAGATGTCGTTGATTCTATAAATGCCTTAGCAACTATTTCATTCCAGAAGTACTCAACTCAAAAAACTATGGATTATATTCAGAATGAATGGAATCAGAAAACAGTGATAGTAAATCCAATAGGAATAAGAAACACGGATATATTTTTTGATGAAATTAGCAGAATTACAGGGAAGCAAATTCCTCAGGAAATAGAAGACGAAAGAGGAAGAGCAGTAGATGCAATGATAGATTCACATCCTTACATTCATGGTAAAAGGTTTGCATTAGTGGGAGATCCTGACCTTCTTCTTGGACTGATAAGCTTTTTAATGGAGTTAGGAGGGATGCCAGTTCACATATTATGCACTAATGGTGATAAAAAATTTGAGGAAGAGGCATACACTCTTTTAAAAGAAAATTCATTTGGTATGGAAGGAAAAGTTTACATTGACAAAGATATGTGGCATCTTAGATCACTTCTTTTTACAGAGCCAGTTGATTTTCTTATTGGAAACTCCTATGCAAAATTTCTATGGAGAGATACAGGCACTCCACTTATAAGGATAGGGTTCCCTCTATTTGACAGACATCACCTTCACAGATATCCAATCATTGGTTATCAGGGAGCAATAAATCTTCTAAGTCTGATTGTCAATACTATCCTTGATGAGATGGATAGAAAAACAATGAATACAACAAGTTTTGATGTAATTAGGTAGGGAAAAATGTTTACAAATACAGAAAAATTAATTGAAAGTGGTTGTAATATTGAAAAAAGCGAGAAAATCTGCCGCTCAAGAGGTGGAGAGTCCTGTGCTTTTGACGGAGCAATGATAGTGCTTCAGCCAATAGCGGATTCAGCACATATTGTACATGGACCTATTTGTTGCTGTGGGAATTCATGGGAAGGAAGAGGTACTTTTTCTGCAAAGGGCAATCTTCATAAAATGGGTTTCACAACAGACATGAATGAACTGGATATTATATATGGCTCTGAGGAAAAGTTATATAAAGCAATAGTTAAAACATACAATGTTATAAAACCAAAAGCTATATTTGTTTATGCCACCTGTGTAAGTGGACTCATTGGTGAGGACATTGAGGCTGTGTGCAGAAAAGCAGAGTCAAAATTAAATATAAGGGTAATTCCAGTAAATTCACCAGGTTTTGTTGGTCCCAAAAATCTTGGCAATAGAATAGCTGGGAAAGTTTTGCTTGATTATGTCATAGGAACAGGACAATTGCCAGAGAAATATTTTAATGAATCTGAAGGATTAATTAACCTTATTGGAGAATACAACATAGCAGGAGATCTATGGCTTGTTGAGCCAGTTTTAGAGAAAGCAGGCATAAAAATTCTTTCAAAAATAACAGGAGACTCAACCTTTGAGGAAATAACCTATGCACATAAAGCAAAGCTGAATGTTGTTGTCTGTAGCAGAGCACTTATTAACATAGCAAAGGAGATGGAAAGTAGATATGGCATTCCCTATGTGGAGGTTTCATTTTTTGGTAAAACAGAGATGTCAAAGGCATTGAGACTTATCGGGTCCAAGTTGAGTGAAAACTTCTATTCAAAAATTCAAAGTAAAATTGAAGAACTTATCTCTGCTGAGGAAAAAAATCTTGATGAGAGACTTAAAAAGTACTCACATCTTAAGGGTAAAAAAGCTGTGCTTTATACAGGTGGAGTAAAAAGCTGGTCACTCATTTCTGCATTGATGGATCTGGGAATTGAAATTGTAGCAGTGGGAGTGAAAAAAAGCACCTTTGAAGATGAAGAAAAGATAAGGGAAATCTTAGGTGAAGAGGCACCTTTGTTTGAGGATGTTACTGCTAAAAATATTTTAAAAATAATGAGAGACAAAGGAGCTGATATTCTTATAGCCGGAGGTAGAAATCAGTATCTTGCCATTAAAGAGGGCTATCCATTTGTTGATGTAAATCAGGAAAGACATATTGCCTATGCAGGATATGATGGATTGATAAATCTTGCTGAACAAATTAGTAACAGCTTGAAATTCTACGGGAAAAAAGATGAAAGAAAAATTATAGTAATTAAAGATAAAACTGAGGACTTTTTAATCAATCCACTTAAACACTCTCAATCAGTTGGTGCTACAATTGCTTTTCAGGGAATTGATAGAGCATTACCGATTATTCACGGGGCTCAGGGATGTTCTTTTCTCATAAAAGTCCTTCTGACAAAGCATTTCAGAGAACCGATTGCACTTGCAAGTACAAAACTTTTCGTAGAAGATGTGGTTATGGGAAGTGAAGATAACATGAGAAAGACTGTAAAGAGTTTTATAGAAAAAAACAATCCCCATTTAATTGGAATTATTACGAGTGGACTTACAGAGGTTAAAGGAGATGATGTTTTTAGAATAGTTAAAGAACTTGAAGTTGAAAGCCAAAATTGTACTATCGTAAACGTCTCAACTGCAGATTATGAAGATGGACTTGAAAGAGGATATGCAAAGGTAGTAGAGGAATTGGTAACTAAAATAGCCTTTACATCCAGAGGAAAATCGGAAAAAATTTCAGGACAAATCAATGTTTTAGCAGGTTGCCATTTAACTCCTGCTGATTTCTCAGAGATAAGACAGTTAATTGAATCCTTTGGTTTAAAACCCATTATACTGCCAGATCTTTCAGCTCTTGATGGAAGTAGACAGGATTTTTCTATACTTGCTACTGGTGGAACTAAATTAGAAGAAATACTTAACATGGGCAAATCTGAATTTACCTTAGCTATAGGTTTGAGTATGGAGAACGCTGCAAAAATTTTAAAAGATAGGTTTGGTATAGAGTACAGATTATTTGAAAGTATATCGGGGCTAAGAGCAACCGATACTTTTATTGAAATCCTTTCAATCTTAGGCAATATTGAAATCAATAGGGGAATTGAAAGGCAAAGAAGGATTCTAATTGACGGGATGAGAGATGCTCACTTTTATTATGGAGGTAAAAAAATATGCCTCGCAACTGAAAGAGATCTTTCAGCCCAAATGGCAAGCTGGTTAACTGAGATGGGAGCTGAGATTACAATTGTTGATGTTAACTCAGTGGATCTTTTCTCCCTTGATGGTAACTTTGATTTGTTGATCTCTAACTCTCATGCAGAAGATACTGCAAAAAGGCTTGGAGTGAAACTTTATCAAATGGGATTTCCTGTGTATAAAAATTTAGGTTACCCTTCAAAGCTTACTATTGGATATAGAGGAACTCTGGGGCTTATCAATGAGATCGCAAATTTATTGATGAAATCCCATTAAACTACCTATTTTATGTTTAATTTTTTTAAAGGGAGGTGTTTTATGAAGATAGCTTTCGCAACAACTGATGGTGTAAATGTGGATGAACATTTTGGCAGAGCAGGAATGTTTGCCATATATGAAGTTTCAAAGGATTTTTACAAATTTCTCGAAATGCGAAAATTTGCAGAAGGTAGGGACATTGCTATTGAAAGCACAAAAGATATGCCCGAGATTCATGAGGATAGGGTTCAAAGTAAGGTAGATAAGCTTTCGGACTGCAAGATTGTATATTTGACAGAGATTGGTGGTCCCTCTGCAGCAAGGCTAATTAAAAAAGGTATGATGCCAGTTAAAGTCAAAGAGGTAATGCCTATTGAGGAAATATTGAAAATGCTAATGGAGAGTCTGAAAAAATCACCTCCTCCTTGGCTAAAGAAGGCCTTATTAAATGGTGATAGTTAATCTTAAGAAATAGCTTCTATACAAGAAAGCAAAAAAAGGAGGTAAAAAAAATGAAAATGATTAGAGCATTTATTAGACCAGAAAAGGAACAAGAGGTAGTTCTTGCTTTAGAAGGAGCAGGATTTCCTTCTCTAACAAAAATTCCTGTTTTCGGTAGAGGAAAACAGAAAGGACTTCAGGTAGGTCCCATTCATTACGATGAACTTCCAAAGACTCTCATAATGATGGTTGTTGATACAGAGGATGTGGACAAAGTTGTAAAAATTATACAGGAAAAAGCAAGAACAGGATTCATAGGCGATGGGAAAATTTTTATAAGTCCTGTTGATACGGCATACACAATAAGAACAGGAGAGGAGGGACTATGAAAGAGATCACAGCAATCATAAGAAGAGATAAACTGCCAGAAACAAAGAGAATTCTTGAGGATTTAGGATATCCCTCTCTTACAATTCAAAGTGTTGAAGGGAGAGGAAAACAGAAAGGTGCTATGTGCGCAGAAATGGACTCTGAAATGCCTGAAAGTTTTTGTACTACTGTAAAAATTACTCCTACACCTTCAAAATATGCAATTGAACATACTCTACCTAAGGTTGCGCTTTTTGTTCCTAAGAGAATGCTTACTATGGTTGTGCCTGATGATATAGTAATGGAGGTTGTCAAATCTATAATCAAAATAAACCAGACAGGCAAGCATGGTGATGGTAAGATTTTTGTTTCACCTATAGATGAAGCTATAAGGATAAGAAGTGGAGAGAAAAATGAAGATGCGATTAAATAGAAAGTTTGATTATTATTCTTTCCTCTTAGGAAGGCTATCATGCCTTCCTAAGAAATGGAAAGTTTCTTCGAATCTATTACTGATTCTTCTAATTTTGATATAACTCAATAAAGAAAGGATAGGTAAAAAATGTCAATAAAGGGTTATACAAAAGGTGGGCAGATATGGATCCCAAGATTTATAGAATCCATAGATATGGAAAGATGTATTGGCTGCGGTAGATGTTATAAGGTTTGTGGTAGAGAAGTATTTAAGCTTATAGAGAAACCTTTTGAAGGTGAGGATGAATTTGGAGACAACATGGGTAACAGTGTTATGTCTATTGCTAATCCAGATAATTGCATTGGCTGTGAAGCCTGTTCAAGAATATGTGTGAGACGCTGTCATGTCCATGAAGGAGGGGGATAATGAATAAAGTAATAAAAAATCATCCATGTTTTTCTGAAGAGGCACATAAAAAATTTGGCAGAATACATCTGCCTGTTGCGCCTTCTTGCAATATACAATGCAGATACTGCATAAGGAAATTTAACTGTATCCATGAATCAAGGCCTGGAATTACAAGTAATATTTTAACTCCCTATGAAGCTCTTGAAAGAGTAAGTACTATTTTAGAAAGGCATGATAATTTAAGTGTGATCGGAATTGCTGGTCCTGGTGACCCTCTGGCAAATGAAACAACATTTCAAACACTGAGGCTTATTAACAGAGAGTTTCCGGATTTAATTTTATGCATCTCTACAAATGGTCTATCTCTTCCAGAGAGACTTAAAGATTTAGTAGACTGCAAAGTAAAAAGTCTCACCATTACTATTAACGCTCTGAATACAGAGACAGCAGAAAAGATTTATTCTTGGGCCCTATACAGGGATAAATTCTATACAGGAAAAAAGGCAGCTGAATTAATTTTACATAAACAGTGGGAAGGTCTTAAAAGTGCTATTAAAGCTGGATTAATTATCAAAATAAATACAATTCTTATTCCTGGCGTAAATGATGATGAGATACCCCTTATAGCAATGATTGCAGGGAAGGAAGGAGCACATATGATGAATATATTGCCTCTAATACCTCAAGCTGAATTCTCTCATTTACAAAGACCTTGTCGTGAGACAATTCATAAACTCAGAGAAGAATGTGGGAAACATATTCTGCAAATGAGTCATTGTAGGCAATGTAGAGCAGATGCCTGTGGAATCATTGGAGAAGATAAAGACATGGAACTTGAAATGATTTATTCTAAAATTGGTGAGGAATATGAAGAAAATATTATTTAACTTTGACCTTTACCATATGAACTGAGCATGAGATACAAGGG
>CAZTLF010000054.1:0-10342 GCA_964614465.1 uncultured Thermodesulfovibrio sp. | reverse complement strand
TAGTAATAAAGTGTGACTTGACTTTAGGAATAACATTTTTTAGTTTAACATTTTCTCATGAAATGTCAAATTTAATCTTGACTATGATACTTTTATTTATAATATTTATAAGGCTTCTCTTCCTATATCTCTAAGAGCTTTTACCCAATATAAATAGGAATCTTTGCTTTGAGTTTTGCCGGGATAAATATCGTAAAAATTCTTATAACACTCTGGAGTAATATCCAGCATCAGAACATTCGCACCGCATTGAAAAGCCTTAAGTCTCAAAGAAGGTGAAATGGTTCCAAGAGCAGTTGTGGCAGGGATGTTTGCATAGGGAAGTAATATTCTTGTAATTGCGATGAGTTTTAAAGTTATTAACGGATTCCCTACAGGCTGTTTTCCCAAAGGCGTTTCAAGATGTGGTATAAATGGTCCTATTCCAACCATGTCAAGCTCAAGTTCCTTAATTAAGGCAATATCATCAGCAAGAGATTCAAGGCTCTGACCAGGTAACCCCACAATAAGTCCTGAGCCTGTTTCATAGCCCAATTCTTTTAGCCATTTAAGACATTGAAGCCTTTTTTTAAGTGTTGTATCAGGCTTTAATGCTTTAAAGAGTCTTTTATCAGAAGTTTCAAATTTAAGAAGATATCTGTCTGCACCAGCCTCCCTTAGAATTGAATAGTCTTCGTAACTTAACTCGCCTATAGAAAGAGTTAAAGCAGTATCAAATTTTTTAATCTCCCTTACAACTTCACTAAATTTTTTTACATTAAAAAAAGGAGTCTCACCTGATTGTAAAATAACTGTTTTAAAACCTACTTTTACCGCTTCTTGAGCTACACTTATTATTTCTTCATCTGTCATTATGTAACGAAAAATTTTCTTATTGTCTCTTCTTATACCGCAGAATAGACAGTTGCATTTACAGTAGTTTGAAAACTCAATTATAGCCCTTAAGTGAACAGTATCTCCGTGAATCTTTTTTCTTACATCATCTGCCCATTTAGTAATAATCTCAAAAGGAACATCTCTTAAAAGATAAAGCATTTGGTGTTTTAATGCTGATTTTCTTATATCCTCCTTCAGCTTTAAGCCTTCTGATTTAAAGCTTTTCATGTTACTCATATCCTCTCAGTTTCTTTAGTTTGCTTAATATCTCTACTTCCTCTTTTATATCTTTTCTTGTTTCATCAACAAGAGTTTGAAGATAGGGAAAAGGAGAAAGTGCTCTGTGTAGTACTCCATGTACTTGAGCCATAATGACTCCGTAATTTACAATTGGAATACTTGCGCGCTTAGCTTGCATTATTCTACTAAGCATCTCTTTACGAGTAAGCATACAGGCACCACAGTGAATAATGAGTTTATACTGCCGTAGATTTTCAGGCAATGGTCCTGCTCCTGCCTTTATATCTATATCAAGCTCACCACCTACTTGAGCTCTAAGCCAACGTGGTATCTTTACTCTTCCAATATCGTCTGCTACAGGATGATGGGTGCAGGCTTCAGCTATGAGGACTTTATCTCCTGCCTTAAGACTATTTACAGCAAGAACTCCCTCTACAAGTGTTTGAAGGTCTCCTTTGTAACGGGCAAAGAGAATTGAAAAAGAAGTAAGCCTTATGTCAGTTGGCGTATCTGCAGAGACCTTATTATAAACTGACACATCTGTAACTACAAGTGAGGGCTTTTTATTAAGACAGTTGAAGACATGTAAGACTTCTCTTTCCTTTACAACCATAGCCATTGCGTCACTGTCAATAATGTCTCTTATTACAATCTGCTGAGGAAGTATAAGTCTTCCTTTTGGTGCTGCTTTGTCAACAGGAATAACACACATGACAACCTCTCCAGGATTTATGATGTCTCCAACAACCGTAGGTAACATCCAGTCCTTTGGTGCATAGTTAATTATTGCCTGTTTAAGATCATCTATACCCTCACCTGTAAGAGCACTTATAAAAACCTTTGGTTCAGGAAAATCAAGAGAATTAGCTTCTGGATATATGTCAATCTTGTTTATTACATAAATTACAGGAGTCCCCGTTGCTTCACTCCTTTTTACCACATCTTTTTCAAAATCTCCATATCCTTTTTCAGGGCCAATAACAAGCAAAACAAGGTCTGTTTTTTCAAGCATTTCATAGGATTTCTTTTTTCTTAGTTCTCCAAGTTTTCCCACATCATCAATTCCAGCTGTATCAATAACAACCACAGGACCCAGTGGAGTAATCTCCATTGCCTTTGCTACAGGATCTGTTGTTGTTCCTGGAACATCACAGACAATGGCAAGATTCTGCCCTGTAAGAGCATTTATTAAAGAAGACTTACCTACATTCCTTCTTCCAAAAATAGCTATGTGTAGCCTCTGACTCTTGGGTATTGTCATAGGTTGTTCTCCTCTGGAATCAGAATTTTAACCATTGACAGTATCTCTTCCTTTTCACCGATCTTTTCCCACTCATCGGAAACAATTGCATATCTTTCATTTAAATAAACAACCTCAGGTGGGAAAAAAGACTCCTCTCTACATCCAGCTATGTAGGAGTGTCTTTTACCCAAAATCTTAACAAACCAAATATTTGCAGCATATTTTTCTTTTACAAACTCGGCTATCTCATTAAATTTAGCAATAATAGATGTTTTTTCTTCCTTAAGCCTCAATTCTTCAGCCTTAAAAATAGAGGTCTCTTTCTCCATTTTTAATCCTCTCGTAGTATTCAATAAGTTTATTATAGACTTTTTCTGAAACCCTATCTTTTAACTCCCTGAGTTCTTTCTCAATTACTTTCTCCGCAACTTTCTTGGTTTCATCAGAAGCAAAGTCATCAAGCCACTCCCTGAATGTGAGCACTGCATTAAGCTTACAGAAAATAGCTTCCTTTCCTGTTCTTAGCAGTGTCATAATTTTATCTCCTGTTCTTCCACATCGGTATCCTGCGGTACAGAAGCTTGTTATATACCCAATCTCTGCAAGTTCTTTGATAACCTCCTCAAGGCTTCGGGGATCACCAATCTCAAACTGTTGACGTTCAAGCTCCTGCTTGTTGTATCTATCTGAGTATGCACCTATACCAATCCTTGTTGACGCATCTGTTTGTGTTATCATTCCAGTGGCAAAAATTTCTCTTCTTATATGCGCTGGTTCACGGGCGGTAAGAATCATTCCAGTGTATGGAACAGAAAGCCTTATAATAGCAATTAGTTTCTTAAAATCTTCATCGGAAACATGGTACTTTGTTTTTTTTTTTTTAGGGGTGTTGGCTGCAGACTCAAGTCTCGGGAAGGAAATTGTATGTGGACCAACTCCAAAGTGTTTCTCAAGGTCTCTTGCATGATAGAGAAGCCCCATCACATCAAATCTCCAGTCATAAAGACCAAAAAGCACACCAAGTGCCACATCATCTACTCCTGCCTCTAATGCTCTGTGATGACAGTAAAGCCTCCATTGATAGTGGTGTTTAAGTGTTCCCTTTGGATGAAGCTTTGAATAAGTTTTGTGATGATAGGTTTCCTGAAAAACCTGATATGTACCAATACCTACTTCTTTAAGTACCTTTAACTCATCAATGCTCATCGGAGCAGCATTTACATTAACCCTTCTTATCTCTCCATAACTGTTTTTTGTCTTTACTCTCACTGAATAAATTGTCTCTATGGTGTCCTTTATGTATTCTGGTCCTGTGGCGGGGTGTTCTCCATAGACAACTATTAGTCTTTTATGCCCTATCTGACCTGCAAGAACTTCTGCCTCCCTCGCTATTTCCTCAAGTGTAAGCACTCTTCTTTTAATTACATGATTGTCTCTTCTGAATCCGCAGTAAACACAATTATTTACGCACAGATTGCCACAATAAAGAGGTGCGAAAGTAACAATTCTGTTGTCATAAACCTTTTTCTTTATTTTTGCTGCTGTTTCAAAAATCTCCTGCCAAATTTCAGGGTCTTTTACATTTAGAAGTGCTGCTGTTTCATCTGGAAGAAGTGTCTCAATAGAAAGAGATTTTTGGAGTATCTCTCTTATTCGTGAAAGCTCTACTTTTTGATTTTTCATTAGCTTTTCCCATATCTCTTCATCATTTATAAAATCTCTACCATCTTTCAAATATCTTGTGATTTCGTTTTCTTTAATCACCATATCCATCCAACTTTTTTCTTTTTTTGTTAATACCACTGTCATTTTAAAAACCTCCTAAAATACCAGATTCCAGCAAAACCAGGAGTTGTTAATTCCTGTGG
Source organism: uncultured Thermodesulfovibrio sp. (assembly GCA_964614465.1). Lineage (GTDB taxonomy): Bacteria > Nitrospirota > Thermodesulfovibrionia > Thermodesulfovibrionales > Thermodesulfovibrionaceae > Thermodesulfovibrio. The sequence goes on along the minus strand of CAZTLF010000054.1, from coordinate 6,115 downwards.
TTCAATTATTTTGTCTATCTCATCCTCTGTAAAAAATCCTCTTTCAATCAGTATTTCTTCTACACTCTTTCCGGTTTTTATAGCTTCACTATAGATTTCAGCACAGGTTTCATAACCAAGATATGGAGAAAAGGCTGTTATTATACATGAGCTTTTTTGTAATAGTTCTTTGCATCGTTCCACATCAACAGTTACTCCCGAAATGCATCTTTCTCTGAAGACTCTACAGCAGTTTTTAAGCATCTTCAAAGACCCTATAATTTCATGAGCTATAAGTGGCAGGAAGGGGTTAAGCTCCAGATTACCAAGACTACAAGCAAAACTTACTGCATGGTCTGAAGCAATTACTCTTATTCCTACCTGTGTAACCATCTCAGGAATAACGGGATTTACCTTGCCCGGCATTATTGAAGAGCCTACCTGAACAGAAGGAAGCCTTATCTCTCCAATACCTGATCTAGGACCTGAGCTTAAAAATCTCAAATCGGAAGCAATTTTTATTAAATTAACTGCAAGAGTTTTAATAAATCCCAACACCTCTGAAAATGTGTCCATATTTTGAGTTGCCTCAAAAAGATTTTCTGCCTTTGCAAGAGGCAACCCTGTAAACTCTCTTAACTTTTCAACAGCAATCTCAACGTATGCTTTAGGGCAATTAAGTCCAGTGCCAACTGCTGTTCCGCCAAGATTTACTTGACGAACTCTTTCCTGTGCCTTGTTCAGTCTCCACCAGTCTCTGTTTAAAGCTTCTGCCCATGCTGAAAACTCCTGTCCAACTGTAACTGGAACTGCATCCTGCATCTGCGTTCTTCCAACCTTAAGCACTTTTGCATATTCCTTTTCCTTTCTTTGAAACTCTCCTTGAAGTAAAGCCACTTCTTCTGTTAGTTCTCTAAGAAGTTTAACAACTGCTACCTTAACTGCTGTAGGAAAAACATCATTTGTTGACTGATTTAAATTCACATCTTCAAGAGGGTTTAAGACATCGTATCTGCCTTTTTCAAATTCTAGGAGTTCAAGGGCTCTATTAGCAATAATTTCATTAACATTCATATTAAGAGATGTGCCCGCACCACCAGCCAGTGCATCCACAATGATTTCTCTGTCAAATCTGCCTTGAGCCAGTTCATCACAGGCTTTAATAATTACCTCTGCCTTATTACGGTCAAGCATTTGTATTTCCATATTTGCAAAGGCTGCAGCCTTTTTAACCATAGCCATAGCCCAGATTAACTCCCTTTGAGGAAACTCACTTGTAACAGAGAAGTTTTCTTTTGCTCTTAATGCATTAATACCGTAGTAGGCATCCTTTGGAACAGCAACTTCACCAAGTAAGTCTTTTTCTGTGCGATACATTACCTTTTCTCCTTTTCAGAAATTAAAAGGCTTTTTACTGTGACACCTTTTATATTTCCTAATTTTCCTGTAAGAGAGCCTATTCTGTCTGTGTTGTCATCTACAAAAAGAGAGATCAAACCTCTGTCTTCATCTTTTTGTGAGACTCCCATTCTTGCAAGGATTATTTCTGAATGCTCAGAGAGAAGTTTATTTACTAAAGAAGCATTTTTCTTGCGGTCGTTAATTATTATTCCAATTATACCAACCTTTTTATTCATTCCTTGACCTCAGGTTTTCCTTTTGTCTCAGATTTATTCAAACTTTCAAGCCTTTTCCTCAGAAACAGTTCCCTTGGTTAAGGCGTAATTATCCAAAAATTACACTTCCACCATCAAATACCTGTTTTAAAGCAAAAAGATCCGTTAAATATTCCTCATCTTCTATATCTTCTGATACTTCTTCAATAATTTGACTGATTTTTCGTACATAGTCTTCATTTAAAATAAACCAGTCATTGTAAGTACTATTTATTGATTCTACATCATGAAGGAGGTAGCTTTTCTTTGCTAAAATCTCAGTAATCTCAAGCAATCTTTCAATTGTAGTAAACCAGTATTTTCTGTTGCCAAGACTATAGTAAACTAACATTTTATAACCTCTCTTAGCCCGGGACACTGCCCGGGCTAATTTTATACTCTTGCCTTATAATAATGAGTATGGAGCAATTTTTCGGCAACTTCACTTAAAGGATGTTGAGCAAAGTCAGCATAGAATCTTTTAATCATCGGATTTTCATGGGAAGCAGCCATTCTAAACTTTTCTCTTGATACAACATCATCTTTATACTGTCCGGACTGTCTCGCCTTTATAAGTTTAAGCCTTTCTTTGCCAACCTTTGTTTCAAAAAAGTTTCTCTCAGCAGTGTCTCCAGCAAAAGAAGGTTTTGTAAAAGAAAGAGAAATTATTCCAGCACCTGCCAATTTCAAAAATGTTCTTCTTGAAAAACCCTTAATATTCATATCTGACCTCCCTATTTTGTTTTAAGAAATGCATAAAAAAGTTGATCCCATAAAGAAAGTTCCATAGGATGAACAGGCTGTCCGCCGCCATTTATACATCCACCTGGACAGTTCATAACCTCTATGAAATGGTAAGGACTTTTTCCTGCAATAACTTCCTGAACTATTGGTTTAAGATGGGTTCCATCTGTTCCTATGCCATTTACTACACAAACTTTTATCTGGAGTTCCTTTATGCCAAAGGCTTTCTGATAATCAGGTTTCAAAGGAATCGGAATTGTTGCATCTGCAATCGGTTTTGTTAAACCTCTTACTCCTTCAAAATTCCATTGAGAGCTCATTGCCTGAGGTGATTGCCCTGATAGCACATGAAAAACAAATCTTACTGCAGCCTCCATAACTCCGCCACTTGTTCCAAAAATTGTGGCACCACCTGAGTAAAACTTAAACATCTCGGGTTTTCTACCCGCCTCTTCTGACATTTTCATAGGGTCAATGTTCATTCTTTTTAGAAGCTCTGCAAGATCTCTCGTAGTAAGCACTGCATCTACATCTTTCGTTCCTGATTTTTTTAAGTATTTACCTGCGGAATCAAACTCTGGACGCGATGCTTAAAAAAGTTTTGCTGTACATGGCATTACGCCAACGGTGAATATGTTCTCTGATTTTAATTTCCATAGTTTTGCGCCATAAGTCTTAGCTGTAGCTCCTGCCATCTGCTGAGGAGATTTAGCAGAAGAAAGATATGGAATGAGTTTTGGATAGAAAATTTCTACATATCTTACCCATGCAGGACAGCATGAGGTAAACTGAGGAAGAGGGTATTTTGAAAATTCTTTAATTTCAAGAGTTATTGTCTTACCCCATAGTTCAACGGGTAATTGTTTCAAACCAGCATGTGCTGCAACCTTTGCGAGTAATTCTGTTCCTTCTTCAAGAATTGTCTGATCTGCTGCAAAGTTGTTATCATAGATGAGAAATCCTGCCTTTTCAAGAGCTGACCATAGCCTTCCAACTGTAAGTGTTCCAGGCTCTGCACCAAACTCCTCCCCAATTGCAACTCTTACTGCTGGAGCAATAATGGCAACAACCTTTGTTTTCTTGTCCTTAAGCTTTCCCATCACAACGTCAACAAAACTCATCTGCTCAACAGTATCAAAAGGACAGTTAACCAGGCACTGACCACAGATTATACATTTGTCAAGGTCGATGCTGTGTTTTTCACCAAAAGAACCCATTATCGCTCCTGAAGGACAGACGTTGCCACAGGTATGACAGCCAACACAATTATCCACATTAATTTTAATGATTCCTCTTAACTCTCCAGCACTGTAAGTGCCTATCTGTTCTTTAACTCCTCCAGTTCCTTTGAAAGTCTTAACTTTTTTAACCATACAATCCTCCCTTTTTTAGTTATTTTTTACCTCTTGGAGTGTAATGAGTGTGAAGCAACTCATGGGATAGATGACCAAGAGGTTCTTTAAGAAACTCTTTGTAAATTACCTGAATCTCCGGATTTTCATGGCTTTTTCTCAGTGGTAGTTTCTTATCTCTTTCGTAAATACCAGCAATACGCCTCTCTCTTGTTTCCACTGTTGTTGCAATTGGCTGTCCACCTCCTCCAATACATCCACCAGGACAGGTCATTACTTCAATGAAGTGATAATCTTTGAGCTCATCTGTCCTTACTTTTTCCATAATCTGCCGTGCTGCACCAAGTGAATGAGCAACAATCACTTTTACTGTAACTCCATTCATACTCACAGAAGCTTTTTTGATGTCATTCATTCCTCTTAAATCTTCAAAATCAAGCTTTTGCAAGGTTTTTCCAGTTACAACCTAGTAGGCTGTTCTCAGTGCTGCCTCCATAACTCCTCCTGTAGCACCAAATATCTGGGCTGCGCCTGTTCCTTCACCCATAACAGAGTCATAGGATTCATCAGACAGAGTGGCAAAGTCTATCCCTGCCTCACGTATCATTCTGATAAGCTCTCTTGATGTTAGAACTACATCAACATCTCTTGAAATATTGGGATTTTTCCAGAATTTGCTTGCAGAATTCATCTCAGGCCTTGCTGCTTCATATTTTTTTGCTGTGCATGGCATTATTGAGACAACAAAGATATCTTCAGGATTAATTCTCTTTTTCTCTGCGTAATAGGTTTTAGCAATCGAACCAAGCATTTGCTGGGGAGATTTACAGCTTGAAAGATGGGGAATTAAATCAGGATAAAACTCTTCAACAAATTTTATCCATCCCGGTGAACAGGAAGTAAACTGTGGTAAAACTCCACCATTCTTGATTCTATGAATAAGCTCATAGCCCTCTTCCATTATTGTTAAATCTGCTGACCAGTTAGTATCAAAAACTGCATCAAAACCAAGTCTTTTAAGTGCTGCTACCATCTTCCCTGTAATGTCAGTTCCTACAGGCAAACCAAAAACTTCTCCTATTGTTACATGAGTAGCTGGTGCTGTTTGAACAACAACGTGTTTGTTTGGATCAGCAATTGCTTCCCACACTTTCCATGTATCATCTCTCTCAACAATGGCAGCAGTTGGACACACCAAAGCACATTGTCCACAAGCAACACATTGAGTTTCAATAAGCGATTTTCCTTCTAAAGGACGTATTATTGCATCGTATCCATTTCCATAAAGCTCAAGAACATCTACTGACTGAAGAACCTTACAAGCAGTGATACATCGCTGACAGATTATGCATTTGTTAGGATTTCTAACTATTGAAGGAGAAGATTCATCTATTGGCAAATCTTTTTTCTCACCTTGAGGTCTTATCTGTCTTACATTGAGCTCTGCACATACTGCCTGCAGTTCACATATTCCGTTTCTGGGACAGGTTGGACAGTCAAGATGGTGTTCGCTTAGGATCATTTCAAGATTTAGCTTTCTTGCTGAAATAACTTTTGGTGTGTTAGTTCTTATTACCATTCCCTCTTCAACTGGCGTGTTACAAGATGAGACAAAGTCCTTATTGCCTTCTATCTCTACAACACAGACTCTACATGCTCCCACATCGTGCTTTATATGTCTTAACCCAACATTTTCAAGAAAACAAAGAGTGGGAATCTTTACACCAGCCTGCTCTGCAGCCTTAAGTATTGTTGTGCCATGAGGCACTGTTACTTTTTGGCCATCAATTGTAAGTGTTATGTTAGCCATATTTATCCTCCCTTTATTATTTCATCATTATTTTTTGCCAGCCAGGATTGGCTGGAATTGTGTGTCCACAACTTCCTTTCATATGTGCATCAATATCATCTTTGCAGTAATGAAGAGCAAAATTAACAGCTTTACCAGCCATTTTTCCAAGATCACATTTACTCGATGCTCCTATATTCTCTGAAAAGTCATTAAGAAGCTCTATTTCTCTCCATGAAATTGAGCCATTAAAAAACTTTTTTACGATTTCCCGCATTCTCTTTGTGCCAATTCTACATGGAACGCATTCGGCACAGGAATTTTGCTGCGTATAAAGGAGAAAAAAGTCAATCATCTCTATCATACATTTGTTTTCTTCCCAAAAAAGATCTCCTGCAGAACCAACAGTAGCAACTGTTCTTGAAAGAGTAAGCCAATCGATATCAACAGGTGTCTTAATTGAAGAAGGACCAAGATCTTCAATTTTTCTTACAAAATCATTTGCAACCTGAGAAAACTTTAATCCCTCTGCTCCTGAAATCCATTCAAGTTTTACTCTCTCTTTTGATATTCCAATTACTTCAAGAAATCTCTTA
>CAZTLF010000053.1:0-10557 GCA_964614465.1 uncultured Thermodesulfovibrio sp. | reverse complement strand
TAACCTACCAGATTGACAAAGGCTTAACATACTTTGTAGAAGGTGGTTACTTCTTGCCAGGTGATGCCTACAAACTCGCTTCTGGCAAAGATGCTGATGATGCCTGGGCAGTAAGGCACGGAATCATGCTTAAATTCTAACAAACCAAAATTGCACCGTGTTTGCTAATCATAGGCGGGGTAAATCCCCCGCCTTTTTTATTTTATTTCTTACCTTACTTTTATATTTAAGGAGTAGACCACTTAGTAACGCTCAAGGTGACAGAAGGAGTGCACAGGATGACAAAAAGGTGCACAAGGTGATAGAAAGGGTTTTGTTTTTGAAACTATTATTGGTTAACAGAGTATCACATCATGTTTCTTTGCTACTGTCTTAGCACCCTCTGTGAATTCCCTTCCGATTACTACCGGGATTGCAGAAAGTTTCATTGCCCTTTCAATAATCCTTGCCCTTTCAGAGAATCTCTCAACATCAGTTCTGTCTGCCTTTATTGAAACCTCTGCAACAAGGACAACTTTTTTATCCCTATCATGCTTGAGTATTCCTGTAACAGCTACATCAATATTAAGTGCATCATCCCTCTCTGCCTCAGAGATAACATCGCTATCCATTGCATCATCAAGGATATTTGCCAGTTCCTCTGAATTTATTACCCTGCACCTTCTTATAAATCTGCCAAAATAGGAAGATGCCCTTTCTCTTATTTTTTCAAAATTATCACCCTTCAGATAAGCCACATCTTTTTTAAGCATAGCCAAATCTTCTTTAAGTACATTCACATCTTGTTGTATTATATCTACTTTTTCTTTTAATGGTAGGAATTCTTCTTTTCTGAATATTTCAAATTTTTGTGGAAGTTCTAAGAGTTCATCTGTGAGAATAAGCCTTCTGAGTTCCTCAAGCCACTCAGGTCTTTCCCTTAGTGCTTTAAGGATATCTTCAAAGGTCTCTATCTTATAAGTGCTAAATATACTGTAGTATACATAACTAAAAGGATAGAGTGTATGTGCAATTCACGAATTGTCCATTTGGCATTTTTTGGTAATCTTTGCAAATTTAAAAAATAATTTGTTATACTTTACTCCAGCTGGATTAAGGGAAGAGGGGTGAGAATCCCCCGCTGCCCCGCAGCCGTGTTGGGAACGAAAGCCCAGCTTCAAAAGGTCGGAGATTTTTTGGAGCAAAAGCCACTGTCATGGGTAATACCAAGATGGGAAGGCGGGCAAGTAGGCATTAAGCCCTAAGCCGGAAGACCTATCCAGCTGGAAGTCTTAGACTTCCAGAATTCCTCGCGGGAGGGGCAATGTATGTATCTTTTTATTTCATTCATTCTTTCTTTTCTTTTAATTTCCTCAGCATCAGCTGAACAAGCTCAACTTGAAGAAATTGTTGTGACTGCTACACGAATTGAAGAGCCAACAAGTGATGTACCTTATTCAGTGCAAGTTATTAAAGAGAGTGATATTAAAAACTCAGTATCTAAGAATGCAGGAGATCTAATTGCTGAAGCAGGTATTGGTCATGTGCATAAGTATCCTAGTTTATCAACAAGCAGAATTGGACTCAGAGGATATAGCACAGCCCTTTTTGACGATATTAAAAGCAGGGTTTTAATGCTTATAAATGGAAACAGAGCTGGAACAGTAAACTTAGCCAGTATTCCCATAGATGACATTGAAAGGGTTGAAATTGTTAAAGGTCCAGCTTCTGTGCTTTATGGATCTTCTGCAATGGGTGGAGTCATAAACATAATCACTAAAAGAGCAACTGAAGAAGGATTTCACGGCAGTGTTCTATTGGAAGCTGGTTCATGGGGATTTATAAAACCAAAAGCAGAGCTTAAACTAAAAAAGAATGCTCTTGACTTATATCTTTTAGCAACTCGTTCCTCTCAAGATGATTATTCAGCAAAAAACTACGGAAAAATAGAAAATACAGCTTACGATGATAAATTCTTATCAGCAAGAGTTGGATACAGTCTCTATGACAATCAACGCATTTCTTTAGGATTTCAGCACTGGAAAGGATGGAATATTGGTTCTCCAGGAGCACGATACTTGCCAGACCCTGATGATTACAATGATATTGAGAGAAATAGATTTGAGCTGGATTATAAAACAGAGACTTTCCAAGCTGGATATTATTTCACAAAGATAACCGATGAATACCATGAAGGAAGAGGAATAGGAAATTCAGAGCTTACATTGAAAAAAACAACTACACAGGGTTTAAGTCTTCAGAAAATATTTCTAATTGATGAGCATAGAGTAGTTATGGGAGGACAGTGGAATAGAATAGAGATTAAAAGCTTCAGAAATATAGGCGCTCCATATAATCCAAACTCAGAGTATGATAATTATGGTTTATTTTCTGAAGGAAGATTAAGTTTATTCAATAAAAAATTTCTGTTAAGTGCTGGAGTTCGCTATGACTATTTTGAAGATAAAATCCTGCCTACAGAGGGTATCTCAACCTTGAAGCCAAGAAAAGAAAATCTTCAGCATGTTACTGTAAGAGGAAGCATTATATACAAAATTACAGATAATTTTTCCATAAAAGGCAATGCTGGAACTGCATTCAGAGCACCTGCTCCTGATGAAGTTGCAACTGATTATATTGCTTCATGGGGAACAAGATACATAGGAAATCCTGATCTAAAACCAGAAAAAAGTAAATCCTATGATTTAGGAGTTGCCTATGCAAAAGATTTGTTTAGAGGCGAGCTCACATTTTTTCATTCAATATTTAAGGATAAAATTCTGAGCCATTACGACAACATTCTTAAAGCTCAGACCTTTAAAAATGTTGAAGGAGCAATAATTCAGGGTATAGAAGGAATTTTTTCTTATGATATAGGATTATCTGCAGGCTTAAGTTTTTCTTTTGAACCCTTTTTCAACTTTACCTATCATACAAGATATTCAAGTAAAGATGAAGATGAGATACGAAAGTATGGAAAAACTCTTCAGTATATCCCAAAATGCACTGCTGCCTTTGGAATAAGAGCAGGAAAGGATAAATGGGATTTAAGATTGATTGCAAACTATACTGGAAAAGAAAAGGTTGTTGACTGGAATCCTGAATCTTTAAACTATGGGAAGGTGATTGACAAAGATGATTTTACTGTTTTTAATCTCAAAGGTTCATACAGACCATTAAAAGATGTTGAACTGACACTGTCCATAGAAAATTTATTTGATAGAGCCTATGAGTATGTTATGTATTATCCAATGCCGAGGAGAACAATTGTAGGAGGAGTTAAATGGATATTTTAAAAGCTTTTGTTTCATGGAGTGGAGGCAAAGAAAGTTCATTAGCGTGCTATAGAGCAATGACAAAGGGTGTCCAGATTGTTTGTCTTGTAAATATGCTTTCAGAAGACGGGAGTTATTCAAGGTCTCACGGCATAAGTTCAGAACTGCTCAGGATTCAGGCTGAAGCAATTGGTATTCCAATTGTTCAAAGAAAAACCACATGGCAAATCTATGAGGAAGAATTTAAAGATGCTATTATGCAATTAAAAAAAGAAGACATTAATGCTGGTATTTTTGGAGACATTGACCTTCAGGAACACAGGGACTGGGTTGAGAGAGTATGTAAAGAATGCGGGATAAAACCTCTTTTGCCACTATGGAATGAAGACAGAGAAAAGCTTCTCAGAGAATTCATAAGTTCAGGTTTTAAAGCTATAGTTTGTTCAACAAATTTGGAATTTTTGGATAAAGAGTGGTTGGGTAGCGAGATTAATAATGATTTTATCATAAAGCTAAAGCAACTTGGCAGTGTAGATATCTGTGGAGAGAAAGGTGAATATCACACATTTGTATATGATGGTCCTTTATTTAAAATGCCTTTGAAGTTTAAAGTTGGAGAAAAAATACTGAAGGATAAAAGATGGTTTTTGGAGTTAAAGACATGAATCTTAGAATTGAACCAATCAAAAAAGAGTTTCTGGATATTGCATGGCAAAGACTAAATTCTCTTACAAAGCCACCTGGAAGTCTTGGCAGACTTGAGGAAATTGCAGCAAGGCTTGTAGCAATCTATGAAAGTCCTATGCCTGAGATAAAGAAAAAGGCTGTATTTGTCTTTGCCTCTGATCATGGAGTTACACAAGAGGGTGTCTCTGCGTATCCAAAGGAAGTTACTGCTCAGATGGTTTTTAATTTTTTAAAAGGTGGAGCTGGAATAAATGTTTTGGCAAGGCATGCAGGAGCAGATGTAGTAGTTGTTGATATGGGTGTTGATTATGATTTTGGTGAGATTGATGGATTAATCAAAAGAAAAGTTGTAAAAGGAACAAGAAATATTGCAAAATTTCATGCACTTAGTCGTAATGATGCAATAAAATCCATAGAAATCGGTATTGAATTAGTGAAAGAGTATTACTCCAGAGGCTATAATCTCTTTGCTACAGGAGAAATGGGAATTGGCAATACAACTCCTTCATCTGCTATTGTTAGCGTTCTTACAGATTCAAATGTTGAGGAAGTAACAGGCAGAGGAACAGGTATAGACGATAGAATTTTTAAGAGAAAGGTTGAAGTAATAAAAAGAGCAATTGAAATCAATAAACCTGATGCATCAGACCCTGTTGATGTTTTAGCAAAGGTTGGAGGGCCTGAGATAGGTGCCTGTGCAGGAGTTGTTTTAGGCTGTGCATCATTAAAACTTCCAGTTATCATTGATGGTTTTATCTCTACTGCAGGAGCTTTAATTGCTTATTGCATAGAGCCAGTTGTCCTAGAGTATATTTTTGCTTCCCATAACTCTGTTGAAAGAGGCCATAAAAAAGCCTTGGATTTTATGAGACTTAATCCCCTATTTGATCTAAATCTCAGACTCGGTGAAGGAACTGGTGCAGCTGTTGCAATGACAATTATTGAAGCAGCATTAAAAATTTATCGCGAAATGGCAACCTTTGAGGAAGCAGGTGTATCTAAAAATAATAAATAGATTTTTGTTTGCTCTTTCATTTTTAACAGTTTTGCCTCTGAAATTAAGGACAGAAAAATACAATGAAAAGGAGATCTCCAGCTGTGTTATCTTTTTCCCTTTTATAGGTTTTTTAGAGGGAGTTGTTTGTGTTTTGTTGGTGAATGTTTTAAAAGAGATTTTTTCATCTTCGGTTATTTCAGTAATTTTACTGGTATTCTTGTTTTCATTAAGAGGAATATTTCACATTGATGGGCTTTCAGATACCTTTGATGCTCTTTTTTATAAAGGTACAGAAGATAAGGAAAAAAACCTGCAACAGAGATTAAAAATAATGAAAGACAGTACAGTAGGAGTTGCCGGAGTGGTTGCTGTGGTAGTGGATATGCTTTGTAGATTTGTTTTTATTAAGGAAATTATTGATATCAATCAATTTATGATACTTCTGTTCACTTTTTGCTTTTCAAGATGGACGGTAATTCCATTGATGTATTATGGAAAATCTGCCAGAATCACAGGACTTGGAGCTTTGTTTGTTGGGAAAATTACTGCATGGCAGGGAATTATTTCTACTTTATTGCCAACTTTTTTAATGTTGTATTTTGTTATTGAAAAAAATCTTATTTTTTTAATTCCCGTTGTGAGTTTTATCTGTTTTATTGTTTTTATTTTGAAAAACTTTTTTGAAAGGAAATTCAGTGGATTAACAGGAGATCATCTTGGAGCAACAATTGAAATAACAGAGATATTTTTTCTTATCTTTTATTTATTGTGTGTGAAAATATGGCTAAGCTTTTAATGATACAGGGAACATCCTCTAACTGCGGAAAAAGTCTAATTGTTACTGCTTTATGCCGGCTTGCAAGAAAGAGAGGTATAAAAGTCTCACCTTTTAAAGCTCAAAATATGAGTCTTCAGAGTTTTGTTACAGAAGATGGAGGAGAAATAGGTCTGGCTCAAGCAATTCAGGCAGAAGCAGCTGGTATAAATCCTGATGTTCACATGAATCCTGTCTTACTTAAACCATCAGGCAAGCAAGGAATTCAAATAGTTGTTCATGGAAAGCTTTATAAAACCTTGTCACATGAGTTTTACACTGAAAATAAAAAACTCTGGAAAGCTGTTACTTATTCACTGGATTATCTACTTAAAAAACATGATTTTTTAATAATTGAAGGTGCTGGAAGCCCTGCTGAAATAAATCTTCTTGAAAGAGATATTGTTAATATGGCAGTGGCAGACTACTTAAAAGCACCTGTAATTCTTGTAGGTGATATTGACAGGGGAGGAGTTTTTGCTTCCCTTTATGGTACTTTAAAGCTTCTTGAAGAATACGATGCTCTTATTAAAGGCTTCATAATTAATAAATTCAGAGGCTACATGGAAATTCTTTCACCGGGGATTAAAAAACTTGAAAAACTCACTCAAAAGCCATGTTTTGGAGTTCTTCCCTACTTAGATGAAACAGGAATCCCTGATGAAGATGGTCTTTCTATGAGATTAAACTCTTTTCAGTGGAAAGTGCATGCACCTGTTAAAATAGTTGTTCTCAGACTAAGATATATTTCCAATTTCAGTGATTTTGAGCCATTAAGATTTGAGCCTGATGCTGAGTTGATATACTCATTGAGAAAGGAAGATCTATTAAGTGCTGATATAATAATAATTCCCGGTTCCAAAAAAACATTTGAAGATTTAAAGCTCCTTAAAGAACTTAAGATTGACAGAATCCTAAAAGAGCTCGCTAAAAACTCAGTTGAGATCATAGGAATATGTGGTGGCTTTCAGATGCTTGGTGAAAAATTAATAGATCCCTATATGGTTGAAAGTCCAATCAGGGAGTTTGATGGAATAGGTTTACTTCCTGTTGAAACAGTATTCTATCCTGAAAAAATAACAACTCAGGTTAAAGGTCAGTTGTGTTCAGAGCCTTCAATAAAAATCAAGGGTTATGAAATTCATAAGGGCGTAACCCACGGACCTCTTGGAGTTTTTCAGATAAAGAGAACTTCAACAGGACAGAGTTTATTTGATGGAGCAGTCAATCAGAACGTCTGGGGAACATATATTCATGGAGTATTTGAGAGTGATAGTCTTAGAAGATTGCTAATAAACAGGCACAGAATTAAAAAAGGATTAGAACCAGTTGATTATGGTTATTCATGGAAGAAGCTTAAAGAATCATTTATAGATACTCTTGCAGAAACTGTTAAAAAATATCTTGATATAGATAGAGTATGGAGAATAGCAGGTTTATGAAGATACTATTTGTTGAAAGCTGGATAATATTTTCAGCATTTTTCATTGATTTTTTGATTGGAGACCCTCAAAAATACCATCCTGTTAGAACAATAGGCAAACTAATTGAAAAAACTGAAGCATTCTTAAGAAGGAGAAAACTAAATGGCAGATTTGGAGGTTTTTTGCTTTTTTTATTTGTTACATCCTGTGTTTTTTTATTTTCCATCATGTTCATATATTGTCTAAATAAGTTGAGTAGTCTGTCAAAAATAACATGGCTATTTTCATGTATTATTTTAGCAGTATCTGGAAGTCTATTTATTGCTCTAAGGGGACTGATTGATGAGGCTAAAAGAATAGATAAACTTCTGAATGATGGAAGTTTATCACAGGCTAGAATTTTATTGAAAGCACTTGTTGGAAGGGATACTGCTCATCTTTCACCAGAAAAGATAAGAATCGCTGTTATTGAAAGTCTTTCTGAGAATCTTTCTGATGGAGTTATTGCTCCATTGTTTTATTTTTTCGTAGGAGGCTTTCCTTTTTTAGTTCTATATAAAACTGTAAACACTCTTGATTCAATGATTGGCTATAAAAATGAAAAATATATAAATTTTGGATGGTTTTCAGCCAAAATGGATGATATTTTCAACTATGTTCCTGCAAGAATAACAGGAATGCTGATTGTTTTAGGTTCCCTTATGGTTGCAGGATTTCAATGTGCAAAAAGATCATTGAAGATTATGCTAAGGGATGGGAAAAATCACAGTAGTCCAAACAGTGGAATACCTGAGGCAGCAATGGCAGGAGCATTAGGTGTAAAAATAGGAGGCACTAACTACTATGAAGGAGTGCCTATTAAAAAACCTTATATTGGAGATGAATTGGAAGCTGTAGAATCAAAGCATATTCATATTTGTATTAAAATTGTTATCTTAAGCAGTTTCATATTTGTTTTGCTATCAATCATCATAAGAAAAGTTATCATCTGAGGTGTTAAATATTATGAGTCATGGTGGTGATATTTATTCTGCTTCAGGAATTATAGGTAAAAATCCCTATGAAATTATAGATATGAGTTCCTCTGTTAATCCTATGCCTTTACCAGAAGAAATAAAAAGAAAAATTATTGAAAGGTTTCCACTTCTACATAAGTATCCAGATAGTGAAGCAAGAGCTTTTATAAAAACTTTTTCAGAATTATATGATATTCCAGCTGAAAATATAGTCTGTGGAAATGGCTCAACAGAACTGATTTATCTTATAGTTAAAGCATTAAAGCCTACATCTGTTTTGATTTTAGAACCCACCTTTACAGAGTATGAGAAAGCATGCAGAGTAAATGAGATAGATGATGTGGATAAAATTTTCAGTTTAAGTAAAGAAAAACTGATTGAAATGGCTAAAGAGAAAATACAAGAAAGAAAATATCAAATGGTTTTCATCTGCAATCCTAATAATCCAACAGGATGGATAATAGATAAAGATGAGATTCTCAGTCTGGCTGATCTTTATATAGATACAACTTTTGTAGTAGATGAAGCTTTTATAGATTTTGCTCCTGATAAAACTCTGCTAAAGGATGCAGTATCATCAAATATTGTTGTTTTGAGATCTCTTACAAAGTTTTATGGACTTGCAGGAGTTAGATTTGGCTATGCTGTGGCTTCCTTTGAGAGTATTGAAAAAATAAAAAAATACAGGCAACCCTGGAGTATTAACAGTTTATCTCAATGGATAGCAGAGGAGATAATCAAAGATGAAAAGTTTAAAAAACAGAGTTATGAATTTTTTATGAGAGAAAAGGATTTTTTTGAATATTCATTGACCAAGCTAAAACTCAAATATTTTCCATCTGTGGCAAACTTTTATCTTATTGAATTTCACAAAAAAGGTGTTTTCAAATACATGCTTGAAAGAGGGATTCTTATTAGAGATTGTTCAGATTTCTTTGGACTTAGTGAGAGCTTCATAAGGGTTTCAGTAAAAAGTAGAACTGAAAATGAGATATTTTTCAGAGAATTAAAGGAATTTCTATGATTACATTTATAATTGGCGGAATAAAAAGCGGAAAAAGCAATTTTGCTTTAAGAGAGGCAGAAAAAACAGAAAGCAAAAATTTTTATTACATTGCAACAGCAAGAGCTATTGATGATGAGATGAAGGAACGAATTGAAAGACATAAAAAAGAAAGAGGTAGCCACTGGATTACTATCGAAGAACCGATTAACTTAAATGAGGCTATTATGAAAACTACAGAGAATTCATCTGTAGTAGTTGATTGTTTAACCACATGGCTTACAAATCTTATTGTTGAAGGCTACAATGTGTATGAATTTGTGGATTCATTTCTTGATTTACTGGAAAGATACAGTGAAAAAATCCATATTTTTGTTGTAGCAAATGAAGTTGGCTGGGGTATAATTCCCGAAAATGAACTTAGCAGAAAATTTATTGATCTTGCAGGGACTGTCAATCATAAAGTAATGGATATATGCGATAAAGCTTATTTAATGGTTGCTGGAAGAGATTTGAAAATAAAATGAAGTCTCTGATATTTTTTTTAATCATTTTATTTTTTCCCACACTTTCTTTTTCTTATGTGCAAAGAATTATTTCACTTGCACCATCAGTTACAGAGACAATTTATTATCTGAATGCTATAGATAGAGTTGTTGCTGTATCAAACTATTGTAAATGGCCTGAAGAAATTAAGGATAAACCAAAAGCAGGAGGCATGCTCAATCCATCCTATGAAAAAATATTGGCTTTAAAACCAGACCTTGTAATAATCTCAAAAGATGTTACTCCTAAGGAGGTCTATCAGAGGTTAGTTAACCTTGGCTTAAAAGTTCATGTCTATGCTCCTAAAAGCCTTAAAAATATGCCTGAGGAAGTAGAGAGATTAGGAATTGCTATTGGTAAAGAAAAAGAGGCAAAAAGCATTGCCTATGAATTTCAAAAAAATATAAAAAAAATAAAAAAGATTTTTAAATGGCAGAAAGCATTGTTTATAATCTGGGCTAATCCACTAACAGTTGCAGGCAAAACATCTCATATAAATGAGGTTATGAATCTATTAGGACTTATAAATATCTCAGAGTCTTCATCAATAAATATAGAAAGAATAATAAAAATGAATCCAGATATTATTTTTTTTGGTGTTGGTCATAGGTCATCTGTATCAGAGGATTTGATTTTAAAACTTAAAGATACAAATGCTGTTAAAAATGGTAAAGTTTACTATATCAGTGATAAAATCTATCATCTGAGTCCGAGAATTATAGAAGGAATTGAAGAAATAATAAATAAAGCAAAAAATTGATAAAACAAAAATATGGAGGTGAAGGGATTCGAACCCACGACCTCCTGCGTGCAAAG
>CAZTLF010000052.1:0-10888 GCA_964614465.1 uncultured Thermodesulfovibrio sp. | reverse complement strand
AGGATTGATTCAACTGATATAAAAAATGTTTTAGATTTACAGAGTGTGGCAGGGGGTAGAGAATGCTTAAAAGAATTTATAGAGATTTTTTAGCAATATTTGCAACCTTTTTGGGAGGTGTTGTATATTTATACAATTTTAAAGGATAGTCTCAATCAATGTTTATGAAGCAATTTTGCTGATTTTTGGGGCTAAATTGATAAACTCAGGATAAGTATAAAACAAACACAATTTTATTTTAACATCCAAAAATTTTTCAAAAACTACAATGAGATTGAAAAAGTTGCAAAGAAAATTGTAATGGAAATGGGCTACTATGTAAAAGTTGCAGAATGGAACAGGAAAGAATACCTGAAAGCAAAAATTAGAACAACTCTCAAGAATGTATTAATTAGAAACATTGAGGGCAAGTTTGAATATGAAGATGTAGAAAAGCTTTCAAATGAAATCCTGCAGAAATCCTCTATCAAGCAGCTTAAGCTTATCAGGAATTGAAACCCTTGATTTTTTTGATATGAGTTTTAATTTCTACAGAAATACCTCTGGTAAAATAATTTAAAGATAGCTGTTCAGTTTTGGTAAATTTCAGGATAGAGCATAAAGAATATAGAAGGTAAAAAATGTTTACTGCAATTTGCAATTATGAGTAAACAATATCTTTTGGAAGATATTATTTTTGAAGAATGCATGGGGGTTGACAAAAACGTAAAGCCAATGGTAAAAAAATAAAGTCTAAGGGATTTCAGTTTTTAGATCAAAATCTCTATGAGAAAGGAGGTGACAAACGAAGATGAAGAAAATATTGGCATTAGTACTTTCTTTAATTCTAATGGTATCCTTTAGCTTCGCATTAGGATGCAAAAAGGCTGAGGAACCAAAGAAGCCAGAGGCCCCAGCACCAGCCCCAGCACCTGCACCTGCTCCTGAGGCACCAAAAGCTCCTGAGGCACCAAAAGCTCCTGAGGCACCAAAAGCTCCTGAGGCACCAAAAGCTCCTGAAACGCCTGCTGAGAAGAAAAAATAATTTAGCAGGATACAAACAAAGCAACACTGGGATTATTCCTAGTGTTGCTTTAAATTATTCAAAAATGTTAAACTTTTTTGAAAGAGTGGGATTACCCACTCTTTTATTTTGAGTAATCGGGGAGAGCATGAATATTAAAGAATTAAAAGAGAAAATAACCAATTATGCCAATATAGTTGGTGAACAGGAAGGAGTGGAAATACTTAATGTGGAAATATATCCTGGGGGAAAAGGACTAACTCTAAGAATTTTTATTGATAAAGAAGGAGGCGTAACCATAAAGGATTGTGAAAATTTTTCAAGAGCTATAGAAGCTATACTTGATGTTGAAGATCCAATAAAAAGCTCTTATACTCTTGAGGTTTCTTCTCCTGGTATTGATAGACCCCTTAAAGATAAAAAAGATTTTTTAAAAAATATAGGAAGAAATGTAAAGATTACTACAAAAGAAAAAATAGCTGATAGCACTTTTTTCATAGGGAAAATTGTTGATGTAGGAGATGACTGGGTAAGAATAGAAATTCAGCAGATAAAACCTAAAGGGATTAAGAAAAAAGATAAAACTGAACTTTTATTTATACCTTTTAATAAAATACTAAAAGCACAGCTTTATTTAGGATAACTTATGGGAAAAGAACTTAAATTTTTGGCAGAACAAATAATGAGAGACAAGGGAATCACCAAAGATGCTGTGATAGAGCTTCTTGAGACAGCTTTAATTTCGGCTATAAGGAAGAAATATGGAAATAAATCTTCAATCAAAATAAAAATTGAACCTCAAACTTTTGACATTAACATCTTTGAAATAAAAAAAGTAGTAGAAGATGTGAAAGATCCTTCATCCGAAATTTCAATAGAGGAAGTAAAGCAAAAATATATTGATAAAGGCATTGGAGACACAGTTGAAGTTCCTTTATCAATTCAGGATTTTGGCCGAATTGCTGCTCAGACTGCAAAACATGTGCTTTTTCAGAAAATAAGGGAAATTGAAAGATCACAGATTTTTGAAGAGTTTAAAGATAAAGTTGGTAATATAGTTAGCGGTACAGTATTAAGAAAAGAAAAAGGAAATTTCTATATACTTGTAGGTAAGGCAGAAGCGATTCTGCCAGATAAAGAGTTACTACCACAGGATAATTTAAAAAGAGGAGATATACTAAAGGCATATATATTAGAAGTAAAACAGACACCGAAAGAACCTTTGATAAAACTTTCAAGAACACATCCAAACTTTGTAATAGGACTATTTACTCTTGAAGTTCCCGAGATTCAGGATGGAATATTAGAAATAAAAAGCATTGCAAGAGACCCTGGAGAAAGAACCAAAATAGCGGTTTCATCCAAGAACCCTTCAGTAGACCCTGTTGGAGCATGTGTTGGTATGAAAGGAACAAGGGTTCAGGCAGTTGTCAGAGAGTTAAAAGGAGAAAGAATTGATATAATCCCTTACAGTAATGATATGAGTCTTTTTATTGCAAAAGCTCTTACTCCAGCAACTGTGCTTAAAGTAGGTATAAATGAAAAGGAGAAAACAGCAGTTGTTGTTGTTGAAAATGATCAGCTTTCTTTAGCAATCGGTAAAAGAGGACAGAATGTTAGACTTGCCTCAAGATTAACTGGTTGGAGCATTGATGTATTGAGCGAGTCAGAATACAGTCAGATGAAACATAAAGAAACGGAGAAGTCCTTTAAAGAAACTCTTCAGAAACAGGAAAATGATTAAAATAAATGGACGTTCATGGATTAAATCTTTCCATACAGTACCTGAAGGGTGTAGGTCCTAAAAAAGCCAACCTTTTTAAAAAATTGGGTATACAAACAGTTAAAGACGCCTTATACTATCTGCCTTCTCAGTATGAAGATAGAAGAAATAAAAAAAGTATTTTTGATATAAAACCTGGAGAGATTGTAACCGCAGAAGGTTCTATAGTTCAGGTTAATGAAATCAGAACAAAAACAAATTTATCCATAATTGAAGTAATAATCTCAGATGGAACTGGTTTTCTGAAAGCAAAATGGTTCAATCAAATTTATCTAAAAAAAATTCTAAAAGAAAAAAAGAAAGTAAAACTTTTCGGAAAAGTTCAGCTTGATTATAGAGGAAATTATTTAGAAATTCTTAATCCAGAATATGAATTAGTTGAACAAACTCTAAACTCTCAAAATCAGGAAATCATCCCTATATATAGGCTTACTGAAGGTTTATCACAGAAACAGATGCAATCAATAATTCAATCTGCTGTAGAGTTTGCTATGCCTTATATAGATGAACATTTACCTGCAAAACTAATAAAAAAATTAAAATTTCCCTCTCTTAAAGAAGCTATTAAATCTGTGCATCTGCCTCCTAATAATGTGGATATCAAGCTTTTAAATGGAAGAAGTTCTGATTTCCACAGGAGAATAATCTTTGATGAATTATTTTTTCTTCAACTTGGCATTCTTCTAATAAAACAAAATAGACTCTGTGAAAAAGGCATCTCCTTCAATCCGGATGGTAATCTATTAAGAAAATTCTTTGAAAATCTTCCTTTTAAATTAACATCAGCACAACAAAAGGTAATAAAAGAAATTTTAGAGGATATGAAAAAACCAATTCCTATGAACAGGCTGCTTCAAGGAGATGTAGGTTCAGGAAAAACAGTTGTTGCTCTTGCAGCAATGCTTGCTGCTATAGAGTGTGGATATCAAGCTGCTTTGATGGCACCAACAGAAATACTTGCAGAACAACACTATTTAAACATCTCTTCACTACTTAAAGGACTGCCTGTAAATGTTTTAATTTATACATCATCCTATAATAAACATTCTAATCTCATATGTTCTGGTGCTGTAAATCTCATTATTGGCACTCATGCATTAATACAGGAAGATATTCATTTTAAAAATTTAGGCATTGTTGTAATAGATGAACAACATAGATTTGGAGTAATTCAAAGAGCAATGCTAAAAAAGAAAGGGATGAATCCAGACACCCTTGTAATGACAGCAACTCCAATTCCAAGAACTATGGCACTTACAGTTTATGGAGATCTTGATTACTCTGTGCTTGATGAACTTCCTGTTGGAAGAAAACCAGTTTTAACAAAAATTATTGAACCTGCCAATAAAAAAATCATTTATAAAATGATTGATGAAGAAGTTAGCTCTGGAGGGCAAGTTTATGTTGTATATCCTTTGATAGAAGAATCTGAAGCAATGGATTTAAAATCGGCAACTCAAGGATATAAAGGACTTAAAAAGCTTTTTCCTCAATACAAGGTTGCACTAATTCATGGAAAAATGTCAGCTAAACAGAGAGAAGAAATAATGAAAGAGTTTCGCAAAGGTAATATTCATATACTTGTTGCAACAACAGTTATTGAAGTTGGTGTAGATGTCCCTAATGCTACTTTAATGATAATAATACATGCAGAAAGATTTGGTCTTGCTCAGTTACATCAATTAAGAGGAAGAGTAGGCAGAGGTATGAGAGCGTCAAAATGCATATTACTACCTTATAAATTAACAGAAGAAGCCAAATTAAGACTTAGAGCAATTGTCAACTATTCTGATGGCTTTAAAATAGCAGAAGAAGATATGAAAATAAGAGGACCTGGAGAACTTTTTGGAGTCAAACAATCAGGAATGCCTGATCTGAAAGTTGCTGATTTAATTAGAGATCAGTCCCTTCTTGAAACCGCAAGGAATGAAGCAGAACAAATTTTAAATGAAGATAAATATTTAAATTTATACCCTAAAATAAAAATCTCCTTAGAAAATTTCTGGAAGGGCAAGACAGAGATATTCATGACTGCTTAATCTAAGGTATTTATATATTTTGGAGCTATTTCAATCCTATTTTTACCAGCTTTTTTTGCTTGAAGAAGCGCTAAGTCAGCTTTCTGTATAGCTTCTGTTGAGCTATCATTTATATCCACTTCTGCTATACCAATACTTACAGTTATATAAAGCTTTTCATTACCTATCTTAACTGGTCTTTTTGCTATGTTTTCTCTAATTCTCTCAAGTGCCATAAATGCTTTTATTTCATCTGTTTCAGGTAGTATTATCAAAAATTCTTCGCCTCCATATCTTGAAACAACATCATTTGCTCTCAAAAAATTTTTAATCTGTAAAGCAATATGATTTAAAACTCTATCTCCTGCAAGATGTCCATAATTATCATTTATAGACTTAAAGTTATCTATATCAAGCATTGCTACTGATAAATGTTGTTTATGTCTTTTTGACCTTGCCATCTCTTCCATTAACCTATTTATTCCAGTTGTTCTATTATAAACTGATGTCAATTCATCAAAATATAGCTGAGTTTCAACTTTTTCAAAAGAATAATGTATTATTTTTTCCATTTTTCTTTTCATGATTCTGGCACTCAATAAATTTAATATTAATGAACTTATTCCAGCTAAAGAAATGGCTAAAATAAATTCTTTTTTATCATGACCTCCGATTATAAAGATAAAAGATAAAATCAGCATTAAAACACAAATATTAAAAGCAAGAAATTTATTGATATCCTTTGTTATACTAATTATCAATATCTTAGGATTCATAAAATTCCTCCTTACTTTTATTTAAAAAGAAAGGAAAACAAAAATCATGCCACAATAAAAGTTATTCTTTAAATCTTTATTTAAACAATACTACCTGTCAAAGAAACAGGCATTTTTTACCTACAGGGGTCAAAAATACCAACACAGCAGTTGAACACATAGTATATAATATCTTTATGAAAGCATGGGTGATTGCTAAAATAAATGAGCCACTGCGTATTTTGGAAATAGACATTCCTTTACCCGGCTATAAAGAAATACTAATAAAAATTCATGCTTGTGGAGTCTGTCATACAGAGTTAGACGAAATAGAAGGTAGAGCAATGCCAGCATTTTTCCCTGTTATTCCGGGACATCAGATTGTAGGAGAAGTTGTAAAAGTAGGAAGTGCTGTAAAGAAATTCAAAGTAGGAGATAGGGCAGGTGCAGGCTGGATTTATTCAGCCTGTGGTAAATGCGAGTATTGTTTAAATGGTCTGGAAAATCTTTGCGGAGACTTCAACGCAACAGGAAAAGATGCTCATGGTGGATATACAGAGTATTTTAAAATTCATGAAGATTTTGCCTTTCATATTCCAGAAAATTTTACAGAT
Source organism: uncultured Thermodesulfovibrio sp. (assembly GCA_964614465.1). Classification (GTDB taxonomy): domain Bacteria; phylum Nitrospirota; class Thermodesulfovibrionia; order Thermodesulfovibrionales; family Thermodesulfovibrionaceae; genus Thermodesulfovibrio. The sequence continues at coordinate 4,715 of CAZTLF010000052.1, read as the reverse complement.
GAAGAGGCTGCTCCACTTTTCTGTGCAGGAGCAATTGGCTATAGGTCTTTGATGCTTGCAAAAGCTCAAAACAAGCATAACATTGGACTTGTTGGTTTTGGTGCATCAGGACATCTTGTTTTAAAAATGATAAAACACCTATATCCAGATTCAAAAACTTTTGTATTTTCAAGAACATTATCAGAAAGGCAGTTATCTATTGAACTTGGTGCGTACTGGGCAGGAAATTTTGATGAAACACCTCCAGAAAAGTTAAACTCAGCAATTGATACTACTCCGGTATGGAAGCCACCTATTAAAATTCTTAAACATCTTAAACCTTCAGGAAGGCTTGTAATAAATGCAATAAGAAAGGAAGAGACTGATAAAAATGAATTTCTAAACATTGATTATCAGAAAGATTTATGGCTTGAAAAAGAAATTAAATCAGTGGCTAATGTCACAAGAAAAGATATTGAAGAATTTCTTAAAATTGCCTCCAGTATACCAATAAAGCCTGAGATTGAAGTATATTCCTTTGAAGATGCTAATAAAGCACTCAAAGATATAAAAGAAAGAAAAATAAAAGGCGCAAAAGTTTTAAAAATTGGAGGCTAAAATGGATAAAAAAGCAAAAGTTTTAGAGATAATTAAAAGACTTGATAAAAGATATCCAAATGTCAAAACAGCGCTTAATTTTAATTCTGCTCTTGATTTACTTGTTGCAACAATACTTTCTGCACAGACCACAGATGTAAATGTAAATAAAGTTACTGAAAATTTATTCAAAAAATACCAGACAGCTCAAGAATATGTAAATGTGTCCCTATCAGAACTTGAAAATGATATAAAAAGCATAAACTTCTATAAAAATAAAGCAAAATACATAAAGAATCTTGCAAAAAAATTAATAGAAAAATTTAATGGACAGGTCCCGAAAACAATGGATGAATTAGTCACACTTCCTGGGGTTGGAAGAAAAACAGCGAATATTGTATTATGGAATTTTTTTGGAATAAATGAAGGAGTTGCTGTTGATACCCATGTAAAAAGAATATCAAGACTGCTTGGTCTGACAGAAAATAATGAGCCTGATAAAATTGAACAGGATTTGATGAAAATAACTCCTCGTGAGTATTGGGGAAAACTCTCTCATCTTCTTATAATGCTTGGAAGAGAAATCTGTAAAGCTAAAGCACCAAATCATAAAATTTGTCCATTAAGTGATATCTGTCCAAGTAGTAAAACTTAGAAAGTAATTCTTTCTGGATGAGTGTATATATTAAATCTTTGACCTCTCAGAAAGCCTATTAGAGTTAAACCTGCCTTTTCTGCAAATTCAATTGCAAGAGATGTAGGTGCTGTCCTGCTCACTATTAAAGGAATTTTCCACTTAGCAGTTTTTAACACCATTTCAGAAGAAATTCGTCCGCTTACAAGCATTATTTTCCCTTTAAATAAAACCTTATTAAGCAATGCCCATCCAATCACTTTATCAACTGCATTGTGCCTTCCTACATCTTCTGCTATAAATAAAATTTCATTTTCATCTGCAACTGCTGCCGAATGAATGCATCCTGTAGTTCTATATAAAATTGATTTTTCCTGAAAATCTCTGAAAAGGTTAAACAAAGCAGAAGCCTTAATTTTTAAATTATCATTAATGGTTTCTTTTATATCCTCAAGAAAGCTTACCGCTGCCATACAACCTGAAGTAATTGTTTTACCATCAAGACAAACATGACCTTCAAGTTCAACTTCAACATTAGCCTCTTTTTCATTTTCTTCAATAATTATCTTTTCAGGGCACCAGTCTCCTTTTAAAATCCCCTCTGTCATAAGAAAGCCAACAACTAACTCTTTAATCTGGCAAGGAGAGGCAGACAAAGACACAATCTCTTCGTTCCTTACATAGACTTTTATTTTTTTCTCAACAGCTATTATGTCATTAAATTCTGTAATATCATTTTGTTTAACTCTGATTATTTTTTTATTTTCAAGTGATTGCATAGTTGTATTTTATCTAATTAATTTTTTTTCTTGCAAATTATTTCTTGAAACTGCTATTCTGAAGTTAGAATAAATTTTCAGGAGGTAGCTGTGTTTAGTATCAGTGAAAAGGCAGCCGAGAAGGCAAAATTAATCCTCAAAAATGAGGGAAAAGAAGGTTGGGGACTTAGAATATTCTCAGCAGAAGGATATTGTAGCCCATCATTTGGTCTTGATATTGATGAAAATCCTCAGGAAGGAGATGAAGTTGTTGAAAAAAACGGATTAAAGGTTTATTTGGATAAACAAACCTTTGATCTATTGAGTGAACTTGAGCTTGACTACTATGAGGATGAAGAACAGGAAGGTTTCATACTCAAAGGACCAATGCCTTCCTGCGGACCGAGTTGCGGAGGTTCCTGCGGCGTATAAGCAATGTTTCCAGTTCATCGCCCGCGAAGATTAAGAAAAACAGAAATCCTGAGGAAGATGGTTAGGGAGACAATCCTATCTCCTCAGGATTTTATTTATCCAATGTTTATTGTTCCTGGTAAGAGGGTTAAAAATCCCATATCTTCAATGCCTGAATGTTTTCAGGAAAGCATAGATGAGGCAATAAAAACTGCAAAAGAGATTTTTTCTATTGGAATTCCTTCAGTAATACTTTTTGGAATTCCTGAATACAAAGATGATTTTGGTTCTTCTGCCTATGATGAAGAAGGAGTTATTCAACAAGCAGTAAAAGCTATTAAAGATGCTTTACCAGATTTAACTGTCATAACTGATGTATGTCTTTGTGAATATACTTCCCATGGGCATTGTGGAGTTATAAAAAATGGAAAGATTGACAATGATGCGACGTTGGAAGTTTTAGCCAAAGAAGCAGTCTCACATGCCCGTGCAGGTGCTGATATTGTTGCTCCTTCAGATATGATGGATGGTCGGGTTGCAAGAATTCGTAAGACCCTTGATGAAGAGGGATTCACTGATGTGATAATACTCTCCTATTCTGCAAAGTATGCCTCTGCTTTTTACGGACCTTTCAGAGAGGCAGCCCAGTCTGCACCAGCTTTTGGAGACAGACGAAGCTATCAAATGGATCCTGCAAACAGAAGGGAGGCATTGCGTGAAGTTGCCCTTGATATAGAAGAAGGTGCAGATATAGTTATGGTAAAACCAGCACTTGCATACCTTGACATAATTTCCGATGTTAAAGAATACTTTAATGTTCCAGTTGCAGCTTACAATGTAAGTGGAGAATACTCAATGGTGAAAGCAGCAGCTCAGCTTGGCTGGCTAAATGAAGAAGCTGTAATGATGGAGATACTCACCTCAATAAAAAGAGCAGGAGCAGACTTAATCCTTACCTACTTTGCAAAAAAAGCAGCACAACTTCTTCAGTTGTAAAAGCATATGCTTGAGGTAAATAAAAAAGCAGCAGTTAAATTTGGAATAGATACAAAGCAGATTGAAGAAAAAGTAAATACTCGGAAAAACATTGAGATTTTGGACAATGATTTAACTTTTTTGGGTATAAGAGAATATGAAAGAACAAATCATGTTCACAGATTACATCCTTAACTGGGAAAATTCATTCCGCAACTGGTAGAAGTTTTTTTGAAAAAATACTTCAAAAAAGGTGATACAATTCTTGATCCATTTTCTGGTTCTGGAACAACATTTATAGAAGCAAATATTTTAGGGATAAATTCAATAGGAATAGAACTCTCACATTTTAATGTGTTAATTCAGTAAGTAAAAACAAAAAATATGATATTGCTGAAGTTGAAAAAAAGATGCTTTAAAAAGACTGAAATCTTTATAGTTATAATTTACAGAACAAAAATAAATCTCTTTTTAGTGAGCCTGTAGAAAAATTTGATACACAAAATGAATATCTAAAGGAATAGTTTAGCGAACAAGCCTTACAGGAAATTTTGTTTTATAGAAAAATAATAAAAGATTACAAAAATCAAGATGTTTAAAAGTTATTCTATCAAAAGCAGCCGGTTCAGCAAGACTTATTCTTCATTATGATTTAGAAAGACCAAAAAACAGCAAGAAAAACTTACTGGTGTATTAAACATAAAAGATATTGCGAGCCAGTTAATGAAGTATTTAAGTTCATTAATCGTTATAGCTGGGACACGATAAAAAAATTAAAAGAGTTTGATATGTTAAGAATGAATGCTTTTATCAAAATTATTCAAGGAGATGCAAGGACTGTTAAATTACCCTATTCTCTGAAAATAGACTGAATACTCACTTCTCAGCCCTATGTTGGTCTTATAGATTACCATGAGTAACATAGATATATTTACGAGTTGTTTGATTTTCCTTGTCAGGATGAATTAAAGAATTGTCCTCAAAAACATTAAAGGAAATTGAAGAACTTCTTACAACTACAGTAAGAGAGAAATTAAGAACCTATAATCCTGAAACGGTACATGTGCCATTCCATAACATGCTTCTTGGTAAAGACAGATACGCCATGTTTTAATTTATTCAATCAATGAACACTACTTTTAGTATATCTATCTGGGAGCAAGTAGCTGTAATTTTGGCAAATGGCTCAGGAAATCATGGAGAAAGGCAATACAGATTGTTTGGAGAGATATCCGAATTTCTGATAGAATAAATTAACAAATGAGAGATAGTAGAAATATGTTATATGGTGAGACTATTCTCTAAAATTGTGTAAATATACAACACCTCCCAAAAAGTTTGCAAATATTGCTAAAAAAGCT
>CAZTLF010000051.1:0-11290 GCA_964614465.1 uncultured Thermodesulfovibrio sp. | reverse complement strand
GTTTTTTATACTTAAATTCAGGATCAAGCTCTTTTGCAATTTCTACTATATAACATGTGCCAGGACCCCAACCAGTACATTCATTACAAGCAGAATCAAAACCCTGCAAAATCGCTTTCTTAATTAATTCTAAATTCATCTCAAACCTCTTTTGATAATTTTAAACAGTCTTTTTTAATTTTTTTTCTATAACTATCCCACCATTGTCTGTTCTGCTCCCTTTGGTTCTTCTGTAACCTGTCAAATTCCTCCCAGTTTATCTGCCTTCCATAAGATTGCACTATCTCAAAAAGTTTTTCAACTTCCAGTATTTTAACTATTCTATCTTCACCAATACAGGCTATATACTGCATAGATGAGTTTAACATTAATTTATTCTTGCCACCCTTTATCCTTATCCATCCCATCTTTACCTCCATAATGCCTGTAATAAAGCTCAAGCAAACAATAACCAATTATGTCCTTAATTGTGTCCTCCTCACTTTCCTCTACCTGTGCCTGCTGCTTTGCCAGTGTCTTTAACCTTGCAACTTTGTCTGTTAATCTGATTAAAAATGCTACTTTGCCAAATTCTTCCCGAAGTTCAAAATAACTGTCTCCATAATCTGAATTTTTTCTGATAAGTAATTCTTGAACCTGATAGATTATCTTACGTAAAAGGTCTATATTTATAGTTTGTATGCCATAAGCCCTACAATAAAGTTCAAGAAAACAATCTCTTATAATGTTTCTTATGGTGACTCTATATTCCCGAACATCTTCCTTTAATGTTTTTAATGTATTAAGATTGTTAAAAATTTGAATTATAAAAACTACTTTCCCAAAATCCCTGTACAATCCAAAATAGTTAGCTGTATAACCTGAGTTTTCTTTTATTAATAATTCTATCGGATGTATTATGTCCTCTAATAAATTTTCTCTTAACATCTCTCACCTCCAGTTGTTCCTTGGTTCATAGGTTCATAAAGCCTACAACGACTAACCGCTGTGCATACTTCCTGAACTTCAGGATCATAATTAAAAGCCTCTTTAACAAAATCTTCGTTGATATTACATACTTGATCCCATAATAAACATGAGGTAGAATGCTTGCAGAAAAAACAAATATGCCCAAGCTCCTTTTCAATATATGATGGCTTAAAATGTTTACACTTTTTTACCACTACATCTGCCTGAATTTTAAATTCGTCTGATGCCATTGCAAGTTTGCCAGTCAGTTTTGCAATCATGTCACATTTTTTACTCTTTTTACAATAGGCACATATGCTTTCTAAATTCATAATTACCCTCCTTTTTTAAAAGTTTGAAGTTTTTTCGGTAGGTCTACTTTGATAATGTTAATTTAATATTACTTTACAGCTTTAACTTTAAGCCTGTAATAAACCCTCTTCTTTACTTTCCTTGCATGAGCTATCATTAAAGGTTTCATTTTGCGATTTATCCTGTAATAGTTCATTGCCATCATAGCTACTTTATATGGAGTGTATTCATAATGATTCATAAATACCGATTCCATCCACTTGTCAACATGTCTCCAACGAGTCCTACTAATTAGACTGCTTGAGATGATTTGAAAATGCTTTCTCCTTTCACTGTTAGAAAAAGAATGAACGATTTTTTTATAAATTGATACCCTTTCGGATTCAGAAAGCTGAGTCAATACTCCCTTAAGTATGTAAACCCTATTCTTCTTAGAGAAAAAAAGTAACAAGTCAATAAGAGAGTCAGATTTAATCTGTTGCATAAAAAGATATTACTCTGAGAATGATAACATATAAAGTATTTATATGTTATGTCAGAAAAAAAGTGGTAAAATGCTTAAAAGATTAAAGAACTCCCTTACCCCTTCATTTTGAAAGGTTTAAAAAAATTCGGTATAGCCTACTTAAAAGGAGAGAAAGAGTAGGATAAAATCTTCCTTTCAGGGAAGAAAATTTTGAATTGTTCGGCAAGCTCCTACTGAACTCCAGCTATTATTATATTACCTGATACATAGAAAAAGTTGCAAAATCAACTCAAGAATATATACAATGAATATATGGAAAGAAAAAAACAACAAAGAAAAAGACATGTTCTTCTTCATATTGGGGTAACTGAGCAAATAGCTAATGAGCTAAAGCGTATAGCAGAAAAACAGGGAAGAACTGTTACAGAGCTTGCCAGGGAAGCCTTTGCAAAGATAATAAAGGAATATGAATGTGCAGACAGGCAGTAGGAGTAGCCTGCCTGCAAAAGACTATTATTTAATTGCCTCTTTAAGTGCTTTTCCTGGTGTAAACTTTGGAGACTTAGTTGCAGGGATTTTTATTTCTTCTCCTGTTTTTGGATTTCTACCTTTGCGGGCTTTTCTTTTTGTAACTGAGAAAGTTCCGAATCCAACAAGAGTTATTTTTTTCTCCCTTTTTGAGTGCTTCGGTGATAGATTCAATAATGGCATCAACTGCCTGAGCTGATTCCTTTTTGGTTAGTTCTGCTTTTTTGCAACTGCATTAACAAGTTCGGCTTTAGTCATTGCTTTTCACCTCCCTTCGTTTAAAAAATGTTTTAAAATCAAAGATTCATATAAAACAATAGCAGTTTTTTCTTTGAATGTCAAGGGAAAATAAAGGAGTTGACAAAGTATATGCATTGTATATATAATGAAAGTAAGATAATTGATCTTTGACAAGAAAGGTAAAATAAAAAAAGAGAGCATGGCTCTCTGATAGTAAATCTAACTGGAGGCACATATGCCAGCAGAAAGAGCTTTCAAGTATAAACCTAATGACATAGAGAAGGTTCTTGTGGAAAATATGGTTAAAACTGGATTTTACTACAGAATAATCAATCTTGGTGACGAAAACACAACCAGAGAAGAACAGGAGATGGAGTTTTTAAGGGCTTATCTGCAGGATGGTTATACTCTTGAGGAAGCCGAAAAATTAGCCAAACAGAGATTAAAGGATTTCCTTGAATTTGTAGAATATGCAGAAAAAGAATCTCAAATGAAAAAAGGAGAGGGATAATCCCTCTCCTGTAATTCTAAAAATTTTTTAGAGTTTCTTCTACTGCTTTTTTTACAATTTCTTTAACTTCCCGAATAAGCATTATTCTCTCAGAGCCTATTCCTTCTACAAAAATTCTTAGACCACAGAATATGTTGTGATCTACAAAATCTGGGTCATAAGAAGATTTTCTTAGTCTTTCATAGGCTAAAATAAGACCTTCTCTGACCTTCCAGTTATCAGTTGCAAAATACAGGGTTGCACCGTATTTACCATGCTTTTCAATTTCAATTAATTCTTTCATTTTCCCCTCCGATGAGGTTTTTATGGAAACCATCAAAGACGGCTTTTTTACAGGATGAAATCCCCACGGAGAGAAAATTTTGGAGAATATATTCCCCCAACAAGGGAAAATTCTCTCCGGAGGGTAAGAGAATGCTCTCCCTTGTTGGGAGATGATGAAGATTTTTCGGATATCCTACTTAACTAAAGCTATTTATATATTACTTTTTTATTCCAACCTGTAATATTCCAATAAAAAAACCTTTCAAGGAGGTCTTATGCCCAGAAGCACCGAATATGACTTTTCATTTCGGTGTCCCTGTTGTGGTGGCTTCCTCTATCAGGCTGAAAAATATGACTGCCCCACCAGACTTGACAGGATAAAGAACGGAAAATTTAAAGGTAATTACTTTTCAAAAATGTATGCCTGCATAAACTGTGGAAGAATCTGGTATCTGGAAGACAAAGAACTTCACCTTTACCCCAATGGCACTCCTGCCAGAAAATTTGTCAGGAAAAGTAAGGTAAAGCTGTAAATAGTCAATAAAAGTTCAGAAAAGCTCGGTTAGGATTTTAATTATGATTTAATTTTGTCCTGGCTGAGCTTTTCTTTTATTTTGTGAGCGATACAGAGCTTTTCTTAGCTATACTGAACTTTTTATAAATGAAAGGTAATATTTTTTGAAGAATTAAAAAATTTTTTTAGGGGGTAAAAATGAACAAATTCTGGCAGGACATGTATGAGATTTACGGAGATTCTTTCTGTCAGGGGAGGATTCCATATGACAGTTCTACCTGTCCTGTTGCCGTTAGATGTGAAGAGATAGCCAAAGAGATTGTAAAAATTGCAGAAGAGGAGAACGCTTCTATAACAAGTATATTTAAGTGGTTAGATGCCTTTTTATATCTGGATTCTGAGGAAGTACTTGGGAGAAATTTCTATTTAAAGCCTCTTGATAGGAAAAAGACTTTAGATGAACTAATTGTGAACAATAATTTTACTAAAAGAGTTTTATTGCTTTTCTCAAAATATAACCTCTCATTAGCTCAGATAAGAGGAGCAGTATATGAGGCTATGTTGATGATAATGAATAAGCCTCTTTATTTACCTATAAAGGAGTAAAAGATGAGCAAGATTATCTTTCGTTTTTCTTTTGATGAGACTCATCATGCTGACGTGATAAAGATACTTGAGAGTGTTCCTAAGAGCATGAGAACGATTTTTGTTGTAGATGCAATTCGTTATAGTGTATCTCGAGTTATGCAGATACCTTCTGAAAAGCTAAGCAATTCGGGAATAAATGAAGAATGGAAAGATATGGTTGAGAAAAAAGATGAAAAAACACTCTTAAAAGATAAACAAACAGAGCTTAATGATCCAGCTACACATGACGGTGATACTCCAGATAAAAACAAACCTGAAAAGCAGTCCTCTGGTGGTTTATCTGTATCCTTGAAAAATGTTTTTGGTTCTGTAAATAACCTTTTTAAAGGAGAATAGAAAATGAACCCTGATAAACCTCATCTCTATATTGCATCAAATCCTGAAATGGTAATAAAGGAAATTAAAAAAAGGGATTGCATTTTAAATGAACCCATAAAGCCTTTTCCTGATATTGACTTTTTAAAACAATTTGCAACCTCACATTACTGGTCAGACAGTGAATCTGTAAATATTTTTAGAGTGGTTGGGACTGCTCATCCTGATTACAATCATGGAATAACATGGATAGACATGTTAAAGGTGGGGAAAAGAATGCATTTAAATCTCGCCCTTCTTGCTCAGAATCAAGATTATTATTTTGAAAATAAAAGAAAAGAACCTGATATGCACTATACGAAAATCAATGATGAAATTTACATATCTGGAGAGGGTAATCACAGGACTGCAATAGCTAAGGTTCTTTTTTATTTCACTGGAGATACTATTCTGCATGGGATCAAATATGAAGAGTTTGAGATTGATTTCAGATTAATGGACAGTTACAGAAAAATCAAAGAGATTTTATTTCAAAAATATCCTCATGTAGAGCTTCAGATTTCCAAAAAAATATATAAGCGTGAAGATACTGCAAAATGGAAGAAAGACTATTTTGAGATTTCCTTCCTGTTAATCAATCACAGAAAGGGTAGAAGTTTTGAATTTGATTCAAATGAATCCGAATCAATATTGAGAGAACTATCAAGTATTAATCTAATTAACAAAATTTTCTCAAAAAGCAAATTAAAGAACATTTTATAGAAAGGGGGATAAATTATGGCTTTTGCAGGCATTGATATTGGATATGGTTTTACAAAAGTAGTTTTTGGAAGCAACAATGAAAATTTGATTTTTCAGACTACTGTATCAAAACATGTTCGTTCTGAAAAAATTTTTAACAGAGCTCCAGAAGTCATCTCAGTTAATGGACAGGAGTATCTTGTGGGACCAGAGACCACTCCATCATGGAAGGTGAACAAAGAATTCGTAGGTAGCAATGAATATTTTGCTGTAATTGGATACTGTTTAAGTCAGATTTACAAAAGAAATATTAATTTATCAGGAATCGCTCTCGGATTACCTCCTGCACTTTTTAATGAAAGGAAGATAATTCTTCTAAGGAATGCACTTGAAAAGAATGAGTTAAAACTTAACAAAACATTCCTGCCAGTGCCGGATAAAATCTCATTTATCCCTCAAGGAGTAGGAGCTTATGTTGATTTTCTTGTGAATAATCCTGACTATCAGGGACAGAGTGTAATAGTGATTGACATAGGATACTATACTCTTGACGTTATTTTTATAGACAAGGGTCAATTTATTTCTCATACGGCTAAGAGTTATCCAGTTGGTATGGAAGTTTTATTTTCAAAAATATGCGATGAGGTATCAAACAGGTATGGTGATTTTGTTAACAATACGATAGCAGAGGTTATATTGCAGAAAGGGAGTTTTACATATTTTGGCAGGGAATATAAATTTGATGCTTCAGAGATATTAAGGGATTATTATATTCCAAAAGTTACTTTAAAGTTGAAGGAGTATGCTAATTTTCTGAGGAATGAGGAATTCAACCTGGATTCAATTAAGGCTATAGTTGTAGCTGGTGGTGGAGCAGTTTATCTGAAAAACATACTTGAGGATGCCATAGTTTTACCTGAGCCACAGTTTGCAAATGCAAGGGGGTATAAAATTTATATTGAACAAAAAGGGTAATATTATTATGGGAGAATCAATGAACACCACGAGAGTACCCTGGTGCTGGTAGCTTGGCCAACTACCCTCGCGGACTCTGGGAGACCAGGGGAATGAAGGGGGCAGGCAATCCAGAGTCAGTCTGTCCCGCCTTAAAAGATTAAAAAGTAGAAATTATATTGAACAATTAAGCCAGATTTTCTTTAAAATATCATAATAAACAAAACCTCAATAGAATGGTGTAATTTCACCTGGAATCCCATTACAGGCTATTTCCATCCCTATAAAGATACTTACTGCTACAATACTATTAAATCAACCTCTCCTCTTAACAGATTGAGTGAAAGTTAGAAGTTTTTCTCTTTCATTTTTCTCATACTGGTCAATTAGTTCAGGATTATTTCTAAAAAATTTTTTCTTTCGGCAGGTCTACTGAAAATTGCTCAATAGAATATTACTTTTTGATACAATAAGGAGGGTATAAGCAAAAATCTTTTTAATCCCGGGGAAATTAGGAATTAAGAGCCTTAAAAACGTTATCTATTGTTTGATTATCAAGTTTTGTTAAATTACTAAAGACTTTATCCAGTTCGTCAATATGAATAATTCTTTTGTTTCCATTTTTAACTTCAAGTTTTACTTCAGGGTTTGTAAACACCACAAAGTAGTCAACCCAGACATTTATTCCTTTTTGTTTAAGAAGATTGCTGATAAACCAAACATTTCTCTTTACCTGTTTTTCTGGGTTACCTATAGAGGCATCATAAACTGTTCCCATCTGCCCAACCTTTTGCCTTTGCCAACCATTTTCATCAACGGTAATGTATCCGTTATGATTTTTTGCCTCAAGAACAAAAACTCCTGCTGGACCTACCACCAGAGCATCAATATCACCATAAGGAGTTGGGTAGTTGTAAATAACTTTATGATTACTGGATAAAATACTTCTCAATTTGTCTCTTAAGATTTGCTCTCCAGACAGACCTGCTTTTAAAATGATTGTATCATCAAACAACGCATTAACAAGTATAACTAAAAAAGAAATACCCAGAAAAATTGCTCCTGCAATAAAAAATTCAGGTACCTGTATAATAAGCCCGATAATAGAGAAAACAAGAAAGTTTATTCCTCCAAATTTTAATGCTCCATTAGTAATTTTTTCTTTTGCTATTTCTGATTCATAAATTTTCTTCTCAAGGAAGGATTCCTTTTTTATTTCGACAGGGGAATCTGAAGCCCAATTACTTGAAGAGGAATTTAATGTGAATTTTGAAATATTTCTGTGGTTGAGTGGTTCCATTATTTAATAAAATATTACTCTTTTAAAAATAAATCAAGGATAATATATTTTAGGAAAACGTATGGAGAGATTAGATGAAAATTTTCAAAAATGCTTGTTCAATATACAGGCCTCTCAGCTAAACTTGATTGTACTACTTCTTTTTCTAAATTATATTTTTTAGCTATTGAATTAATTAAATCAATAAACCATGTTTGAGCTGTAGGAGATATGAATACCCTCTCAATTAATTTATCTAAGTTAACAGAAACATAAATTCCACTATCAGAAATTTCCTGTGTTAAATCCAATTTATTATTCTTTACAGGGAAAATTTGAATTATCGCTCTTATTTCATGTTCATATTCAAAACTTTTTCTTTTGTGTAAAAAGGGATAGAAAGAATTTCCCTCTGGTAACCATTCGGTTTTATAGTCTATATATTTTACTTTTCCTATAAATACATCTTTTTCATATTCATTGAAGCACTCAGTTAATCGTTTAAAGGTCGACTGAATAGCAACACCTTCATCAGTTTTTAAATATAATTTCCACATAGCTGCAGATTCATATTCATTCATGTGCCATGAGTTTATAAATGTAAAGTTTCTAATTTCTTTATTAAAAGTTTTAAATTGTTCTTGCATTTTATAAAAATTTTCTTTCAATAAATCTTGGTAAACCAATGGACGAAGTAGAATGTTAAATTCTGGATAAGAACCTTCAAATGGGTCTGATAATTTATCTGCTCTGGCGAAAAATAATGATTTAGTATCAAGCAAGGATACAAATTTTGTAAAATCTAAATATCTCCATATTTTTACATTCTCATTTTCAGGTTTTTCAAATACTGGATGTTCCTTATACATATAATAAATAATTTTATAAGCAAACTATATCTAATAGTCAACAAAATCTTTTTTAGGCTTAAAAACAGAAAATATAATTATTCAGATTGAATTAAACAGAAATCTACTTGCTTAAATTTTCAAGGATAGACTCTGAGTCAACTCCTAAAATTAACACTGGAATATCAATATTTGAAATTCCTCTTTTTTCTAAATCCCAGACAAACTGTTCAAAGTAGGATACTCCTGTGGACATATTATCAACGAGATTTTTTACGGGGACTATTTCAACTCCTGCTTTGATAATATTTTCTTAAGACAAATTGGACTGTATAATAATTTCCCTGGCATAGTTTTTTCTTTACTCTTTTTAGTTTTGCAATTTTCAGCACTAACTGATTCTATGATTGAATAAATTTCTTTTTTAAGTTCTAAGAAATTATTATCAATAAATTCTTTGCCTCCGTTAAAAGAATATTCAGCTACTACAATCACACTTGGTCCTTTCCTGTTTATTTATTATTTATCCACTCCTCAAGTATTTTAGCCACTTTTTCGTTTCCTTTTGGTTGATATATAGGGGTTCCGATTTTTCTATAAGGCAACTTTCCATTGTGGAAATCAATAATTCTTTGTTCTGCAATTTCAATATATTTTAATTCTTTATCGCAGCCAATCACTTTTCTATTGTGCTTTAATGCTGCAATCAAAGACGAACCAACACCACAATAGGGATCAAAAATCCTGTTTTCTTCATCAGTAAGAGCAAGAACACATCTTTCAACCAGCTCAATAGGGAACTGACAGGGATGGATGGTTTTTTCTGGATGATTTGATTTTACATTAGGTATTTCCCATATTTCATTTCCCAGTCATGTAGAACCACTTCCCATACGTCAGAGGGATTCTTTCCTAATGGATTACAAGAGGGGGTTTTTTTCCTTTGTTAAGTCATTGAATTTATTGGATTTTATTTTTGTTTCTGATAGAGTTCGGATAGAATTGCCTTAGTCAAGCCTCAAATTTAGCATTTAAAGTAATTACAATATCTTATTTATAAACTTCTCCTCTATAATCAATTCTTTCAATGAAAATTATCTTATTTTCCTTGTCAATTGTAAAAATTATTCGCAATTTTCCCTTCCTAATTCTGTAATATCCTAACCATTCTCCTTTTAGTTTTCTTATGTCAATATTTATATTTTCTCCTTTTATTCGCTGAACTAATTTCTTTATCTCCTGCCTTATTTCATCAAAGAGTTTTTCTCTTTCGGCAAATTTTAAAGCTTCATTGGAGTATTGAAGTGTCCATTTCATAAATCAATACTTTCACTATAAACAGACTTTTTTTCACGAGAAGGGCTTCCATATATCTCAACAATATCCATCATTTCTTCGTCAGACACATCAGCTATATTTTTTAAAAACCTTTCTAAAAGCTCTTCTTCAAGAGCCTCTTTTACTGCTGTTTTAATCATTTTATAGAGTTCTTCTTTTTCAATGGTTATTTCCATACTAAAAACCTCCGAAATTTTGTTGTATTATACACATATTTTTTGAATCCCTGTCAATTTTTGAAATAAATCCTAATGAAGAAGAAATTTTTAGAATATTTTTATATTTATCAGAGCCGGAAAGCAGGTTTAGATATCAGAGTAAATTATATGATTTTTCTGATAGATAAGTTTTTAAAAAACATAAAAATTTTGTAAAGAAAATGTCAGTTCAGGATTATTTTGCAATCAGAAAAGGAAAACTGAAACTGAGGGGATTTAAAGCTAATAAACATGAAGAACCTATTTTGGTTCAAAAAGGTGTTGATATGCTTATGGGCTTAGATATTGCTCATTTGTCATATAAGAAAATTGTTGATAGAATTTTAATCCTGTCAGGAGATACTGACATTAAGCCAGCAATAAAAACCGCTCGTATAAATGGAGTTCAGGTGATAATTGCTAATTGCCCGGATATTTCTCCAATAGCTGAAGAACTAAAGACTCATGCTGACATAATAAGAAATAAAAATTTTTATGATATTTGTTATGACTTTTTCAAGAGAAATTTAATACAATCAATCATTCAGTGGAATCAAAGCCAAAGAATTGTAAAGACGGGATTGGTTATCAAAAGCTGGGTTAATAATTGGGGGATATTCAAAATAGACAGCTCTATTATTAATGACTTTTTTGAAAAGATGATAAATGAAAACTTAATTGAAATTAAACCAACAAATCCAAAAAATCCATTAGATGGAGAAATTATTTTAAAAGCTGAGATGTAAATGTTGGTATCAAAACTATTTTCAACTAAGATACTTTTATAGAAAAATAAACTAATTACTTTTTTGTTATTTCATAAATTACTTCTTTAATTTCGCATGCTGAATATCTACCACTGCTGATGAAAGTTTTGAAAACTTCTGAAGAAGCAGGAGACACCAGATTAAGATGAGTCAGATAGTCTGTGACATACCTGATACACTCCTTCTCATGCTGCCAATCATTTAAAGAAGTCTGTTTCTTTATAGGAAGTTCTTCAGCCATAGAGACAGAACAGATACTGATTAACAAAAATATAACTGCGATAATACTTTTATACATAAAAACCTCCTAATTTCAGTTTTCTTAAAGTATATTACCCGCTGAAGAAGTGAAAACATCTTTGAAAATTCTATGTCATGACATAGTTTTAAACAAAAAAGGCAGGCTGATTAGCCTGCCTT
>CAZTLF010000050.1:0-12906 GCA_964614465.1 uncultured Thermodesulfovibrio sp. | reverse complement strand
AATTACTAACATACTTCATTAAAAAAAACATTGTCAAGAGATAAAAATTAGAATGGTAGTTGATTACCTTTTCATTTATGAAGTAAAATTATAGATTATTTTAATAATTAAGGAGAAGATAATGAAAATTAAGGGAAAAGTTTGGAAGTTTGGTGACAATATTGATACAGACGCCATAATTCCTGCTAGATATCTAAATACTTCTGATCCAAAGGAGCTTGCAAAGCATGTTATGGAAGATGCTGATAGTAGTTTCCCTTCAAAGTTAAACCCTGGAGATATAATAATAGGGGGTAGAAATTTTGGATGTGGTTCATCCCGTGAGCATGCACCAATTGCCATTAAAGCTGCTGGAGTGCAAGCTGTAGTGGCAAAAAGCTTTGCAAGAATATTTTTTAGGAATGCTTTTAACATAGGACTACCTATTTTTGAGGTCCCAGAGCTTGTTGATGAAACCAATGAGGGAGACGAATTAGAAATAGATATGGATTCCGGTGAGATTATAAATCTAAATAAAAACAAAAAATACAATACAAAACCAATTCCAGCTTTTATGCAGGAGCTAATAAAAGCCGGCGGGCTTGTTGAATGGACAAAACAGAGATTAAGCACGGAGGCCATAAAATGAGTAAAAGAGTTTGCAAAACAAAAAAAGCAGGTTTACATGGCAAAACTTACAAAATTGCTGTTATTCCTGGAGATGGTACAGGTCCTGAAGTTATAAGAGAGGGAATAAAAGTTTTAGATGCTGTAAGCCATAGAATGGGCTTTAAACTTGATTATACCTACTATGACTTTGGTGGAGAAAGATATCTTCGCACAGGTGAAACTCTGCCTGACAGTGCAATTGAAGAACTTAAAAAGTTTGATGCCATATATCTTGGAGCAATAGGACATCCTGATGTGAAACCCGGAATACTTGAAAAAGGTATTCTTCTAAGGCTGCGCTTTGAGCTTGACCAGTATGTAAATCTAAGGCCTGTAAAGCTTTATCCTGGAGTTGAATGCCCATTGAAAGACAAAACTCCTGAGGACATAGATTTTGTTGTAGTAAGGGAAAACACAGAAGGTCTTTATACAGGCTCTGGTGGATTTCTAAAAAAAGGAACTCCTGATGAAGTAGCGATACAAGTTTCAATAAATACCCGTAAAGGTGTTGAACGCTGTATCAGATATGCCTTTGAGTATTGTAAAAAACGCAATAAAAATAAAAAGCTTACTTTGTGCGGGAAAACAAATGTTCTTACCTTTGCCTTTGACTTATGGGAAAGAACATTCTATGAGGTTGCAAAGGAGTATCCAGAAATCACCACTGACTATGCTCATGTGGATGCGATAACAATGTGGTTTGTAAAAAATCCTGAATGGTTTGATGTTATTGTTACTGACAACATGTTTGGAGATATAATTACTGATTTAGGAGCAATGATTCAGGGTGGAATGGGAATAGCTGCTGGTGGTAACATAAATCCTCAGGGTGTATCAATGTTTGAACCAATTGGAGGTTCTGCACCAAAATATACAGGCAAAAATATAATAAATCCTCTTGCAGCTATATGCGCAGGTAGTATGATGCTTGAGAATTTAGGAGAGCAAGAGGCTGGAAGGCTTATTGAAAGTGCTGTCATGAAAGTCACAGCTAAACATTTAAAAAGTCTTGCAGCAGGCAAAATGGGATACACTACATCTGAAGTTGGTGATTTAGTAGCTAAATATGTAACAGAACTATCTTTGGAGGGATAAAATGCTTAAAAAGAAAGAAAAATATGTGGTAGCAGTAGTAGGAGCAACAGGAGCAGTGGGTAATGAGATGATTTCTGTTCTTGAGGAAAGGGATTTTCCTGTAGAGACTCTGAGATTATTTGCTTCAGAAAGAAGCGAAGGAATAAGGCTCAGCTTTAAAGGTCAAGAGATAGCTGTTGAAACTTTGAAGGAAGACTCTTTCAATGATATAGATATAGCCCTTTTTTCAGCAGGAGCCGAGAGATCTAAAATCTGGGCACCTGTGGCAGCTAAGAGTGGTTGCGTTGTAATTGATAACTCAAGTCAGTGGAGAATGGACCCTGAGGTTCCTCTTATAGTTCCTGAAGTTAATCCTCAGGACCTTAAATGGCATAAAGGAATTATTGCTAATCCAAACTGCTCAACTATTCAGATGGTTGTTGCCCTTAAGCCAATTCATGATGTGGCAAAGATAAAGAGAGTTGTTGTGACAACATTTCAGGCAGTATCAGGTACAGGTAAAAAGGCAATGGACGAGCTTTTGCAGCAAACAGTAGCATTGCTCAATTTCAAAGACATTGAGATAAAGGTCTATCCCCATCAGATTGCCTTTAATGTTCTGCCTCACATAGACAAATTCCTTGAGAATAGTTATACAAAAGAAGAGATGAAAATGGTCAATGAGACAAAAAAAATCATGGGAGATCCATCTATAAGAGTTACTGCAACTACAGTAAGAGTGCCAGTTTTTAGAGGACATTCTGAAAGTGTGAATATTGAAACAGAAAGAAAGATTACTGCACAGCAAGTAAGAGAATTTCTAAGCAAGGCACCGGGTGTTGTTGTCGTAGATAATCCTGAGAAGAATGAGTATCCACTGCCAATTTATGCTTCAGGAAAAGATGAAGTTTTTGTGGGTAGAATTCGTGAAGATGAGTCTATTGAAAATGGAATAAACATGTGGATTGTCTCTGACAATCTTCGTAAAGGTGCTGCATTGAATGCAGTACAGATTGCAGAAGAACTCGTAAAAATGACAACTTAGGGCGTACTCAGAATAAATCTAAGGAGGCAATAATGTTAGGAGACAGGAAGGATTATATTTTTACCTCTGAATCAGTAACAGAGGGACATCCAGATAAAGTGGCTGACCAGATTTCAGATGCTATACTTGATGCTATGCTTGAGAAGGATCCCTATTCAAGAGTAGCCTGTGAAACTCTTGTCACCACAGGACTCGTTATGGTTGCAGGCGAAATTACTACAGAATGTTATGTTGATATTCCTTCTGTTATAAGAGAAACAGTTAAAGAGATTGGATATACAAGGGCAAAATATGGCTTTGACTATGAAACCTGTGCAGTAATTACCTCAATACATGAGCAATCACCTGATATTGCTATGGGAGTTGATCCTGGAGGAGCAGGAGACCAAGGACTCATGTTTGGATTTGCCTGCAATGAAACAAAAGAGCTTATGCCAATGCCTATAATGCTTGCTCACAAACTTGCTATGAAGCTTGCAGAGGTAAGAAAAAAAGATATTCTTACATATTTAAGACCTGATGGTAAAACTCAGGTAACTGTAGAATACAGAGACGGAACTCCTTATCAGGTCCGTAGTATAGTTGTCTCTGCTCAGCATGCACCTGATATTACACTCAGGGAAATGAGGGAAGATATAGTTGAAAAGGTTATAAAACCTGTTATTCCCAAAGAACTTCTTGATGAAGAAAGTGTTCAGTATTTCATAAATCCAACAGGAAGATTTGTAATTGGTGGACCTATGGGCGATACAGGACTTACTGGAAGAAAAATTATTGTAGATACTTATGGTGGAGTGGCAAGACATGGTGGTGGATGCTTTTCAGGCAAGGATGCTACAAAAGTAGACCGTTCAGGTTCTTATATGGCAAGATATATTGCTAAAAACATTGTTGCAGCCGAACTTTGCAATAGAGTAGAAATTCAGATTGCCTATGTAATAGGCGTTCCAGAACCAGTATCTGTTTATATTAACAGCTTTGGCACGGGTAAAATTGAGGACAGAAAAATGGAAGAGATTGTAAAGAAGCTTTTTGACCTTACTCCCAAAGGCATAATAGAAAAACTTAAGCTTCGCAGACCAATTTTTAAGAAAACTGCTGCATACGGTCATTTTGGAAGACTTGATCCTGAATTTACATGGGAGCAAACAGATATGGCAGAAATACTAAGAAAGGAGGCAGAACTTTGCTGAAATACGATATTAAAGATATTAAACTAGCAGAAAAAGGCAAACTTCGCATTGAATGGGCTGAGATGGACATGCCAGTGCTCAGAATGATTCGGGAAAGGTTCAAAAAAGAAAAGCCTCTTAAAGGAGTGAGACTTTCTGCCTGTCTTCATGTTACCACAGAAACAGCCAACTTAATGATAACTCTTAAAGAAGGTGGAGCTGAACTTGCACTTTGTGCCTCAAATCCTTTAAGCACACAGGATGATGTGGCATCTGCATTAGTTAAATTTTACAAAATTCCAGTGTTTGCAATTAAAGGAGAAGATAGAGATACCTATTACAAACATATCTATCAGGCTCTTGATCTAAAGCCTCATATTACAATGGATGACGGAGCTGATCTAATTTCAACACTTCATAAAGAAAAAAAAGAACTTCTCTCTGGTGTTCTTGGTGGAACAGAAGAGACCACAACAGGTGTAATTCGTTTAAAAGCGATGGCAGAGGATAGAGCTCTAAAATATCCTGTGATTGCTGTAAATGATGCTTACACAAAGCATCTTTTTGATAATCGATATGGCACAGGACAAAGCACAATAGATGGAATTCTTAGAGCCACAAACAGACTTCTTGCAGGAAGTATATTTGTTGTTTGTGGTTATGGATGGTGTGGAAAAGGTGTTGCAATGAGAGCAAAAGGTATGGGTGCAAGAGTAATTGTTACAGAAGTAGATCCTCTTAAAGCTCTTGAAGCTGTGATGGATGGATTTGATGTAATGCCAATTATTGAGGCTGCAAAGATAGGTGACATTTTTATCACGGTTACAGGGAACATAAATGTAATCTCTGGAAAAGTATTTTCAAAGATGAAAAATGGTGCAATTGTAGCAAATACAGGACATTTTAATGTAGAAATAGACATTGAAGGTTTAAATAAACTTTCAAAGTCAAAGAGAGTCATTAGAGAGTTTGTTGAAGAATACACTATGAAGGACGGTAGAAGGATTTATCTACTTGCAGAAGGAAGACTCGTAAACCTAAGTGCTGCTGAGGGACATCCTGCAGCAGTTATGGACATGAGCTTTGCCAATCAGGCACTTTCAGCTGAATATATATTTAAAAATTCAAAAAGATTAGAGAAAAAAGTATACCCTGTTCCCGAAGAAATTGACAGAGAAATTGCCAAACTAAAGCTTGAAAGCATGGGGATAAAAATTGACAGGTTAACAAAAGAACAAGACAAATATTTACACAGCTGGCAGATGGGAACATAACTATATTTCCTGAAAAGCTTTCTGTAGAAATAACTACAAAATGCAATCTTCACTGCGAAATCTGTCTTAAACAGACTCCTAACTATCATCATCCTGATTCAGATATGGACATTGAAACATTCAGCAGACTTAAACCTCTTTTCCCCTATATCAAAAGCTTGATTCTTAATGGAATTGGAGAACCTCTTTTGCACTCAGACATTGAAAAATTTATTGCTTTAGCAAGTGTTTACATGCCCAAAACTGCTTCAATAGGGTTTCAAACAAATGGCATACTTTTAACAGATGAGAAGCTAAAAGAACTTGTAAGGGCTGGGTTAAATAAAATCTGTATTTCAATTGATAGTCTTACTCCTGTAAAAGGACTTCATGAGCCTGAATATGGGAAAAATGCTCTTGAAACTATTTATCGTATAAAATTAAACGGCAATAAAAAATTCCGAAGTGGTATAGAAACTATTATAACCAGAGATAATCTTGACCAGATTGTTCCTACTATTAAAGAAGCTTCAAAATACGGCATTGATTTTATAATCCTTTCACATTTAATTCCCTATTCGCCTTTAGTTGTAAATAAAGTTGCATATGAGACAAACAATGAAAAATCAGTAAAAATATTCAAGAAATGGATCAAATTACTTAAAAGCTCAGGCTATACAATAAATGATTGGCTTGAACTTATGAAAAAGAAAGCTCTGCCAGAGTTTTTCCCTGAAGAAAACAAAGCCATGAAACTTTTTAAAGGTATGTATGATGAAGCAACAGATAAAGGTCTTACACTTCACATGCAAAATTTAATAAACAGAGATGAAAAATTAATAAAAGAAATAAATTTAGTTTTACAAGAAGTAGAAAAATTATCAAAAAAACTTCAGATTTCAATTCAGATTCCGAGAACAAATCCTTCACCTCATAGAAAATGCGATTTTCTTGAAGAAAAATGCATATTTGTTGGAGTTGATGGAGAGGTCTCTCCATGTTATTTTTTATGGCATAGTTTTACATGCTATATTGGAGGATTAAAAAAATCTGTTAAACGCTGGACTTTTGGCAATATTAAGGATAAAGAGCCTGCTGATATACTTAATTCGTCTGACTACACAAATTTTGTCAATTCAGTTTTAAAATATGACTTTCCTTATTGCTATGACTGCAACTTTGCCCTTTGCGACCTTATGGAACTTGAAGACTTTCTCTATGACTGCTATACCAATAATGTTCCATGCGGAGCATGTTTATGGTGTTGCGGTTTATTTTACTGTATGATATAATTAAAACTAATTATTAGTCCTAAATTAAAGGAGGGCTTTATGAAAATTTTAAGAATTTACATGAGCGAAGACGTACCTGTAGCAAAATTTGAGGATTTAGATCAATATGAAGGACTTGGTGGAAGAGCTCTTACTTCAGCAATAATATCAAAAGAAGTTGATCCCCTTTGTCATCCATTGAGTGCTGACAATAAACTTGTAATTGCCTGCGGGCTTCTTGGTGGAACAGCAGCAGCAATGTCTGGAAGAACATCTGTTGGATGTAAAAGTCCTCTTACAGGAGGGATTAAAGAAGCAAATTCAGGAGGACAGGCAGGCCAAGTTCTTGGAAGACTCGGAATTGCAGCAATTGTCCTTGAAGGAAAGCCTAAGGGAGATGATGCATATAAAATCTACGTTAACAAAAATGAAGTAAAAATTGAAAAGGATAACTCTCTTAAAATGCTTCCTAACTATGACTTAATTGAAAAAATGAAAAAAGAATTTGGGAAAAAAATTGCATGTATTAGTATCGGTCCTGCAGGAGAGATGAAGTTATCAGGAGCCTCAGTAGCAATCACTGATATGGAGCTTAGGCCTACAAGACATGCTGGTAGAGGAGGTGTAGGCGCTGTAATGGGTTCAAAAGGAGTAAAAGTTATTGTTCTTGATGACACTGAAACAACACCAAGAAAGCCAAAGCATTTAGAAGCATTTAAAGAGGCAAATAAAAAATTTGTTGAAGGACTTCAGAAACATCCTGTAACAGGACAAGGACTTCCTGCTTATGGAACAAATGTATTAACAAACATAATAAATGAAGTTGGAGCATATCCTACATATAACTTTAAAGAAGGCCGTTTTGCTGGAGCAAGAAAAATCAGTGGTGAAGTGGAGGCAGAGCTTGAAAAACAAAGAGGTGGAAACCCTACACATGGCTGCCACAGAGGATGTGTTATACGTTGTTCAGGAATTTATCATGACAAAGATGGTCACTACCTTACCAAACAGCCTGAATACGAAACAGTATGGGCATTGGGTGGAAACTGCGGGGTTGATGACATAGATAAAATCGCTATGATGGATTTTCTATGTGATAACTATGGAGTTGACACCATTGAGATGGGTACAACAATTGCAGTTGCAATGGAAGCTGGATTACTTAAGTGGGGAGATGCTGATGCTGCAATAAATCTCTTACATGAGGTGGGCAAGGGAACACATCTTGGAAGAATTATAGGAAATGGAGCAGCATTTACAGGCAAAGCTTTCGGAGTTGAAAGAGTTCCAGTTGTTAAAGGGCAAGCACTTCCAGCTTATGATCCAAGAGCGGTTCAGGGAATCGGAGTCACCTATGCAACAAGCCCTATGGGCGCAGATCATACTGCAGGATATTCAATTGCACTTAATGTTTTAAAAACAGGTGGTTTTGTTGATCCTCTTAAACCTGAAGGGCAAGTTGAGCTCTCACGTAATCTTCAAATTGCAACAGCTTTTGTAGATTCAACAGGCATGTGTCTTTTTATAGCTTTTGCACTACTTGACCAGCCAGAAACTAATCAGGCTTTGCTTGATATGCTTAATTCCTTTTATGGTTGGAATATGACTGATAAAGATGTGGTTGAATACGGAAAAAAGGTTCTCAAATTTGAAAGAGATTTCAATCTTCGTGCAGGATTTACAAAAGAGCATGACAGACTTCCAAGATTTTTCTATAAAGAGCCTCTTACACCACATAATACAGTATTTCAGGTAAAAGATGAAGAACTTGACCAACTATTTAACTGGTAAAATTTCTACTGCTCAGGGTTGGTGACTGCCATCCCTGAGCAAATTTTAAAAATGAAAGTAGTTGTTAAACTCTTTGGTGGCATAAAATCAGAAAAAGACTTCCCCAGAAATGAAGAAAAAGACCTTATTGTGGAAACTGAGAAACCTCTAACCATTTATGAATTAATTGATTTTTTAAGTCTAAATAAAAAACCCTTCATAGTTGTTCTTAATGGAGTCATTCTTACCAACCTTTCTATTCAAATAAAAGATGGTGATGAAATAAGTCTTTTCCCTCCTATTGCAGGCGGGTAGATTTATTGAAAGCAGGATTATGGTTCAAATGAAAGGAAGAAAAAAATAATAGACAAAATAATAGGGAAAATGCAGTTTTAGAAAATTAATGCCTGCAGGCTTGTTTTCTTAGCGGTATTTCCTGCAGGCAAGTTTTCTATTTAAATAAGGCGTTTATCTCTGTACCGCTTCTTTCCATTTGATTGTTGTTTATATTGCAGTCATCATTTTTGGGATTCCCGTCCATCCTAATGTCCGGATCATAGCTAATAAGAACCCTATATGATGGTGGGAATTCACCCTCTGCAGGTGAGGAGGCATTCCAGTTACGTTCGTAAATAACCTTTACTTCCTGCCCTGGATTTAGATTCTGGAATTTTTTTGTAGCTACAAGGTTAGCTTTTCCTCCCATTGGTCCTTCATAGAGATAGACAGCCTGCTGATTCGGTCCTGAAATGTATGGCTCTAAACCCACATTTTTTATTACACCTGTTATTCTAACTTTTCCTGAAAACTGACTTGTCTTTGATACAATGGCAAAATCAATTCTCTGAACTGCCGGGTCAGGACATTTTGGGGGAGGAATTGGTTTAATTCGCTCTAATTTTTCTTTATCTATAGGAGATTTAAGCTGGTCCTTTGGTTGATGTGGAGTTTCTGCATAGGCTAAAGAGAAGACAAATAAAATTAAACTTAAAATGCTAATACAAGTAAATAACTTTCTCATTTTGTTCTCCTAATTTGTTTTTCTTTTAAATTCATATCCAGGAGCATTAATAATTTGTATTTTTGATGTATCTAAGGGGCGTGTTTTAAATTCTTCTCTACACATCTCAGAATCAGCCTTGAAAAAAAATAGCAACTCATACTCACCTGTATTTGGATTTATAGGTGAAGTAACAGGGTTTTGATTCATATGACATTCCTGTGGTATAAAACGAAATGCTTCACTTGACATGGCTCTTACCATCGCTCCTTGAGGAAGGCGAATAACAGAACCATCAGGTGCGGTTATTTTTCCTTTAACATGTATGTGACTAAATTGAGGATAATTTGTAGCTGAAGGGTCATGGGCTATAGCAGAACTTGCTGACAATACTAAAACTGTGATCACTAAAGAAATTATTAAAGTCTTGTTAAAATTTACTTTCATTTTTCCTCCTCTTACGCTTTCTTTACAATTTTACTATTTTTTCTGTAAGTCAAGAATTTTTACGCCAATAAAATCAATATTGGGAAATTCTCTGCTCTTTGTAACCTGAATTGCTTCAAAATCAATGTTAGAAAAATCCCTGCTCTTCATTAGGGGTGTAGCAGTAAAATCAATGTTTGGAAACTCCCGGCTCTTTGTGAGCTTGATTACATCAAAATCAATGTTTGGAAACTCTCTGCTTTGGACATAAGGAATAACTAAAAAGTCAATGTTTCTGAATTCTCTACTCTTTACCGTAGGTGGTGGTTGTTGTTTTGGGATATTCTCTTTAACCTTTGGTGGCTGTGGTGTCTGTTGCTGTTGCGGTTTTGGAATGTTTTCGTTGGGCTTTTGTGATTGTGGAGTTTGCTGTTGTTGTTTTTGAATGTTTTCATTAACTTTTGGTGGTGTCACACTTAACGGTAGCTGTGCACTGATATCTGAGGCGCTAAAACTAAAACAAAGGCACAAAATGCTTAGAATAAATAGCTTTCTGCTCAATCTTCACCTCCTCCTCAGAAAAATTTCAAAGGCATGAAACTATTTTGAAAAAAAACTTTAAAAAAATCAATGAAAATTTTAGATGATTGTAAACGCTTTTTTACAGTTTCTTCAGAATAACCTTTAATATAACCATTTTTCAAAATTCTTCTGTTCCTTAGAGAAATAAAAATTGTCAAAACAGTATACAGAGAAAAATATAATATATCATCTGGTAGTTTATTTTTTATCATCCCTATTTGAGAATAACGAAAGAAGCATTAAAAAATGTTTCTGTAGAAATAATAAGGCAAGCCCTGAAGAAAGTCTTTTAAAACATTAATTTAATTATCTATAAATTTCTTAAAGATGAGAGAGGCATTAGTTCCGCCAAAGCCAAATGAGTTTGTCATGGCGTATTTAATTTCTTTTTTCTTTGCATTATAAGGAACATAGTCAAGATCGCATTCTGGATCAGGATTATCAAGATTAATGGTAGGAGGCACAATATCTTCACATATACTCAATATTGTAAATATAGCCTCAATACCTCCAGCAGCCCCAAGTAGATGTCCTGTCATTGATTTTGTAGAACTTACACAAAGTTTATAGGCATGTTCACCAAATATTGTCTTTATAGCCTGTGTTTCCAGTTCATCTCCCTGTTTTGTAGCTGTTCCATGAGCATTTATGTAATCTATCTGTTCTGGAGATATTCCTGCATCATTCAATGCCATTTTCATGCATCTTGCCCCTCCTTCACCCTCAGGAGCAGGAGCTGTAATATGATAGGCATCTGAAGTCATTCCATATCCTACAAGTTCTGCATAGATTTTAGCACCTCTTTTTAAGGCATGTTCAAGCTCTTCAAGAATAAGAATTCCAGAGCCTTCTCCCATTACAAATCCGTCTCTATCAACATCAAAAGGCCTGCTTGCCTTTTCCGGTTCTTCATTTCTTGTTGACAGAGCTCTCATTATTGCAAATCCAGCAACAGCCATTGGTGTAATCACAGCTTCTGTACCTCCAGCAATCATTACATCTGCATCACCATACTGAATCATTCTGAAGGCTTTACCAATTGAATGATTTCCTGTAGCACAAGCAGTTGTTACAGCAAGATTAGGACCTTTTATTCCATATTTTATTGATATCTGCCCTGCTGCAAGATTAATTATAACCATAGGAATGAAAAAGGGACTTACTCTTTTCCAGCCTTTTTCAAGTAATACCTGATGATAATACTCAATTGTTGGAAGTCCACCCATTCCAGAGCCAATAACAATTCCTATTCTTTCCGAGTTTTCAGGAGTGATTTTCAACTTAGAGTCTGCAATTGCCATTTCTGTAGCAGCAATTGCAAAATGGATAAATCTATCCATTTTTTTTACTTCTTTTAGTTCAATATATTTTGTCGGATCAAATCCTTTAACTTCAGCTGCTATTCTTACAGGATAGTCCTTAGCATCAAAATGAGTAATGTAACCAACTCCTGATTTGCCTTGAATAATTGCCTGCCAAGAGGATTGAACATCAAGACCGAGAGGGGAAATCATTCCCAACCCGGTCACAACAACTCTTCTTTTACTCATGAATAACTATGCCTGATTTGTCTTGTTTTTTATATACTCTATAGCGTCTTTTACTTTACTAATTTTTTCAGCATCTTCATCAGGAATCTCAATCCCGAAAGCTTCTTCAAAAGCCATAACAAGCTCAACAGTATCAAGAGAGTCTGCTCCAAGGTCTTCAACAAAAGACGCTTCTGGTGTCACCTGTGATACTTCAACACCAAGCTGCTTTGCTATGATTTCTTTTACTTTTTCTTCTACCATTAT
The DNA here is from genome assembly GCA_964614465.1 of uncultured Thermodesulfovibrio sp. Lineage (GTDB taxonomy): Bacteria > Nitrospirota > Thermodesulfovibrionia > Thermodesulfovibrionales > Thermodesulfovibrionaceae > Thermodesulfovibrio. The sequence continues at coordinate 869 of CAZTLF010000050.1, read as the reverse complement.
TTACCTCCTTTTTTCTTTTTTACATGTACATTCCGCCATTTACATGAATAACCTGTCCGGTTATATATCCAGATTCTGGCAAAGCCAGAAATGTTATAGCATTTGCAACGTCTTGAGTTGTTCCGAATCTTCCTAAAGGAATCATCCTCAACATTTCCTCTTTAACCTTTTCTGGTAGTTGTTCTGTCATAGCTGTTTGGATAAAGCCTGGAGCAACTGCGTTAACAGTTATTCCTCTTGAAGCATACTCTTTTGCTAATGTCTTGGTTAGAGCCACCAAGCCTGCCTTTGATGCTGAATAGTTAACTTGACCAGGATTACCAATAAAAGCCACAACTGAAGCAATATTTATGATTCTTCCATATTTGTTTTTTGACATAATCTTAATAGCTTCTCTTGAGCAAAGAAAGGCTCCTTTAAGATTTATATTTAAAACAGCATCCCATTCTTCATCTTTCATTCTTATAAGAAGATTATCCCTTGTTATACCTGCATTGTTCACAAGAATTTCAATTTTAGAAAATTTTTTAACTGCTTCCTCAAATAGTCTTTTTACATCTTCTGAGTTAGAAACATCTGCTCTAATTCCTAAGGTTTCAACGCCATACTGCGATTTAATCTCATCAGCACTTTTTTCAGCATTATTTCCATTTATATCAACAACTACAATTTGTACTCCCCTTTTAGCAAGCTCTTCAGCTGTAGTCCTTCCAATTCCTCTTGAAGAGCCAGTTATTACAGCTGTTTGCCCTTTCATAAAAACCTCCATGCATATTCTCTGTAAATTAATTCTCTAAAAATCAAATTATAAAAAAATTTAATCTAAAAATTCCACCTATCGCCTTTCCTCAAAAATAATCTCGCTGAAA
>CAZTLF010000049.1:0-13334 GCA_964614465.1 uncultured Thermodesulfovibrio sp. | reverse complement strand
AAAAGATTTAGTTATATTTCAGAGAGATTTTATTATTTTGAGGAAATACGTCTCCCTGAAAACCAATCCATAAAATTTTGATTCTGTCTAATAAAAAATAAAAATTTGGAATACTATTCTGAGAGCTTATTCAAAAAATCGGCAAAATCTATCAATATTTAAATCATTCATTGAAAAAAAATATTTTACATATTGCCAATATCTAAGTAAAATATTCAAAAATTCTGGAGGAGGGGATGGATGGAGGTTAAAAATTTTTTTGCCACCCGAGGAGGTATTATTTTTGTTGGTTTAGTTATTGGTGTTCTTGCTTCTGTGCTTCAGAATCTTGGAAATCCACCTAATATGGGTATATGTGTTGCCTGTATGGAGAGGGATATTGCTGGTTCGCTTGGACTTCACAGGGCAGCGGTTGTTCAGTATATGAGACCTGAGATACTCGGGTTTGTGCTTGGAGCATTTTTGTCTGCATTAACATTTAAGGAATATAGACCTCGTGGAGGCTCTGCACCATTTATAAGATTCATTTTAGGTGTTTTTGCAATGATAGGTGCATTAGTATTTTTAGGCTGTCCATGGAGAACTCTTCTCAGACTTGCTGGCGGAGATGGAAATGCAATCTTTGGTTTACTTGGTCTTGTTTTTGGTATATGGATTGGAACAAGATTCTTAAAAGCTGGTTACTCTCTTGGAAAAACTCAGCCAGCTCCTTCAAAAGCAACAGGACTTGCATTCCCTATTTTGATTTTTGGATTTCTTATTCTTTTATTGATTGATTCTCAGCCTCCAGGAGAAGGCAGAGGAATGTTACTTTTTTACAGCCTAAAAGGTCCAGGTTCTCAGCATGCACCCTTATTTATATCACTTGCCGTGGGTTTACTAATAGGTGTTCTTGCTCAAAGAAGTAGATTCTGCACCATGGGTGCTTTCCGTGACCTTTTGCTTTTCAAGCAGGGACATTTATTTTTAGGTGTAGCAGCATTTTTTGTTGCAGCATTGATAACAAATCTAATACTTGGTCAATTTCATGCAGGATTTGAAAAACAACCAATTGCTCATTCAATGCAACTTTGGAACTTTTTAGGAATGACAGTTGCTGGTTTAGCATTCACGCTGGCAGGTGGCTGTCCGGGCAGGCAGCTTTTTATGTCAGGAGAAGGAGATGCAGATGCAGCTATTTTTGCTTCTGGTATGATTGTTGGTGCAGCAGTTGCTCATAACTTTGGTCTTGCAAGCTCACCAGCTGGAATAGGTCCTAATGGTGCAATTGCAACAATCATAGGTTTAATAGTCTGTATCATCATAGGATTAACAATGAGAAGGAGGTAGAAGATGGCTCAGATTGTTGATGCAAGAGGACTTTCATGTCCTGAACCCGTGCTTTTAACCCTTGAAACAATAAAAAAACTTGGTAAGGGTGAAATAGAAATTCTTGTTGATACTGATACTTCAAAGGAAAATGTATCGCGTGCAGCTCAATCAATGGGATGGCAGATTATTGAAATTCAACAAAAAGAAACAGGTTATAAGGTTAAGATAAGCAAAGACTAAAAAAGGGCATTGTGGTATCAAAGGGATGAAAATATTTAAGGTGGAATTAAATGAAATTTTTTAAAAAATTATTCAGAAATGATAAAAAAAGGTCTCATAATAGAGGAATTATTATTTTTGAGAATACCTCAGATGTAATAAGAGCAGAAAACTTTCTCAAAAAGCATGGGTATGAGATTAAAGTTGTTGGTCCACCTTCACATGTAAGAAAAGGTTGTGATCTTGCAATAGAGTTTCCGATTGTTGAGATGGTAGGGATTTTAAAACTCCTGAAAGAACATGGATTATCACCGATTGATTATATTTCTTCACAGGATGGTAATTTAAAGCCTGTTGACCTTTTTCATGTAAAAGATTTTGGAAGATTTATAATGGTCAGAGCAGCTAATATGAAAATAACTGTTCATAAAAGCAGCCTTATAATTGTCAATGTTTCAGGTGGTGGTTGCCCTGATGTTCCCTATTTAGCTGCTATGTTGGTGGGTAAAAAAATTAATGAAGTGCCAGAGCCTAATGAACTCGGGCATACTTTATGTGGATATGCTCTCCAGTTAGCCTATGTTAAAGTAAAAGAATTATGCTCGCAATTATAGGCACTGTTCCTGAAGAGGATTTTCCGGTTACTTTCGGAAGAGTCACATTAAAGAACGATTTTTTATTTATTGACAATAGGAGAATCTCTATTCAGAGAGGAACGCCAGCTCTTATTGCATCTGCATGTAAAATTTTTGATGTTTTAAAAAAAGATTATCCCTATGTATATCTCGCAGGAGATACAGGAAAGGGAATAGGTAGTAAAAAGCTTTATGAATATTTTGTCAGTGATATAAAAAAAAGAGATTTTCAGACAATTACCTTTCACTATCTTATGCCTGATGCTGATTGGTGTAATAAAATTTTACTTGCTATTGAGGATTTCCATAAACGTCCTTTTTTGATTGCTGACGCAGGGTTTATGTATGCAGCAAAGATGAGTGGAAACGCTCATTGTTTTGATCTTTTTACACCAGATCTAGGAGAACTTGCCTTTTTAGCTGATGAAGAAGCACCGCATCCTTTTTATACAAGAGGTTTTCTTCTTCAAGATGAAAGCAGAGTAGAAGAGCTTATCAGACGAGCTTATGAGTATAAAAATGCACCAAAATATCTTATTGTTAAAGGCAGAACTGACTACATTGTTAAAGAGTGGCAAATTGTATACACAGTATCAGAGCCTATTGTAGAAGCACTTGAGCCCATTGGAGGTACTGGAGACAGTATAACAGGCATTGTATCTGCTTTAATTGATTCCGGTTATGAAATACAAAAAGCCTGCCTGTTTGCTTCAAAGATTAACAGAATTGCCGGTAAAATTGCCAATCCAGACCCTTCAACTCAGATATCAGAGATTATAAAGTTAATTCCAGAAGCAGCACTCAGTATAATATTTTAGTTTTTTATATATGACCTTACTCTTATAATTGCTTCTGCTGCTTGAGGATCACCAAGTTGATAAAGTTTTTCATATAGTTTTAAGGCTTCCTTATACTCTTTTTTCTTTTCCTTTAGAAGTGCAAGATTATAAAGTGCAATTTTATTTTCAGGAGAAGCAGAAAGAACTCTTTGGAAGCATTCTTCTGCTTTTAAAAAATTTCCCATCTTAGCATGGATTACTCCATAATTAAGAATCACTGCTAAGTTATCAGGAGTTTGTTGTAAAGCTGTTTCCGCATAATAAGATGCTTCTGTGAAATTACCAATTAAAAGATAAAGCGTTGCAATTTTGTTTAAGATTTTAGGTTCCTGCTTGCCTGTAACTTTAAGATATTCTTTATACTCTGAAATTGCCTCACTATAACTTCCTCTTGTTTCAAGATCTTGAGCTCTGTAAAGATAGTCTGCTGCTCTGACTGTTTCTGCATTAAACTGCTCTAATGGAATTTCACCAGGTTTATTCAATTTCTTTTCTGACATTGTTTGTTTTAATGGTTTTTCTTTATTTAAAGGTTCATGTTTTTCTTTAGGTTTTATTACATTTTTTGAGGGAGTTTCAGGAAGTTTTGTTTTAAGAATCTGATCAGGAACTTCGGATTCTAAAGATTTTGTCTGTGTAGGTGTTTGTTCCATTTTAGCCTGCATAGGTTCTTCTATCTGAGTTTTTTCAACCTGTGCAATTGAATTTTGCTGGACAGGCTTATTAGATTTTCTCAATTCCGGTATCAAATATTGATTATAAACAAAAACCGCAACAAAGCCTATAGCAACAATCAATGCTGATGCTCCCATCAGGAAAAAAGTCTTTTTTGAACCTTTTTCCGCTCTTATAACTTTTATAAGGCCTGGTGGTATATCTTTTTTAGTTCTGGATAACATTTAGTATTCCTTTACATAACAATTTCTGTTAAAATGTAACATATGCATTGTTCCCAGTAATAAAACATTCCCCAACCCCAAAATTAGCTTGTCCTTTTGTTAGTTAAAGTTAAAAAAAAATTTAATCATATTCTAAGCAACCTTATTTAATGTTGTCAATTCTTTGTTTTAAACACCTTTTTGTCTCAATATAAAACTTTAAATACATAAAATAACATGATAAAAAGCAAAAATTGATGAAAAATTAAAATATTTGATAAAAATAAGCAAAAATTAATAATAAATCCTTATATTTGTTCTTGATTGGAATGTTGGTTTCAAGTTATATTAGCACTCAGTTAAGGTAGTTGCTAATAATTAAAACACTAAACTAAAAAAGGAGGTAGCATATGAAAATTAAACCACTCAAAGACAGAGTAGTTGTAAAGTATTCATCAGAAGAACTTGAAAAAACACCTGGAGGAATTTATGTGCCGGATGTTGCAAAGGAAAAGCCGCAGAAAGGAACTGTTATTGAAGTTGGCTCTGAGGTAAAAGAAGTAAAAGTAGGTGATACAGTTCTTTTTGATAAGTATGCAGGTTCTAAAATTAAAATTGATGATGTAGAGTATTTAATCATTAAAGAAGAAGAAATACTGGGTATTGTAGAAAAATAAAAAATTTTAAAAGGAGGGGATGATATGGCAGCAAAGCAGTTAATATTTAATGAGTCAGCAAGACAGGCTGTATTGAGAGGTGTAACAATTCTTACAGATGCTGTAAAGGCCACATTAGGACCAAGAGGAAGGAATGTAGTTATTGAAAGAAAATTTGGTTCTCCTAATGTGACAAAAGATGGTGTAACAGTGGCAAAGGAAATAGAACTTAAAGATTCTTTTGAAAATATGGGAGCACAACTTGTTCGTGAAGTTGCATCAAAAACATCAGATGTAGCAGGTGATGGTACAACCACTGCTACTGTTCTTGCCTATGCCATCTACAGAGAAGGACTTAAATATGTCTCAGCTGGTGCTAATGCAATGGATCTCAAAAGAGGAGTAGATAAAGCAGTTGAGGCTGTTGTAGAAGAACTCAAGAAAATATCAAAACCAATTGCAGATAAAAAAGAAATTGCACAAGTTGGCACAATTTCTGCAAACAATGATGCCTCAATTGGCGAACTCATTGCAGAAGCAATGGATAAGGTTGGAAAAGATGGCGTAATAACCGTTGAGGAAGCAAAAGGAATGGCAACAACCCTTGATTTTGTTGAGGGAATGCAATTTGACCGTGGTTATATTTCACCATATTTCATTACGGATGCAGAAAGACTTGAGTGTATTCTTGAAGATGCCTTTGTTTTAATTCATGATAAAAAAATCTCAACTATGAAGGATTTACTCCCAATTCTTGAGCAGATTGCAAGAATGGGAAAGCCTCTTCTCATTATTGCAGAAGATGTTGAGGGTGAAGCACTTGCCACACTGGTAGTAAACAAGCTAAGAGGAGTTCTTCAAGTTTGTGCTGTTAAAGCCCCTGGCTTTGGTGAAAGAAGGAAGGCCATGCTTGAAGATATTGCAATCCTTACAGGTGGAACAGTAATATCTGAAGATATCGGTCTTAAGCTTGAGAATGTAAAATTAGAAGATCTCGGCAGAGCAAAGAAGATAATTGTAGATAAAGACAACACAACTATTGTAGAAGGAGCAGGAGATCCCCAAAAAATTCAGGCAAGAATTAAACAGATAAAGGTTCAGATTGATGAGACCACATCTGACTATGACAGAGAAAAACTTCAGGAACGTCTAGCAAAACTTGCAGGCGGTGTTGCAAGAATCAATGTTGGTGCTGCTACTGAAGCAGAGATGAAAGAAAAGAAAGCAAGAGTAGAGGATGCTCTCAATGCTACCAGAGCTGCAGTTGAAGAGGGAATAGTGCCTGGTGGAGGGGTAGCGCTCCTCAGATGTCAAAGAGCCTTAAAGGAACTCAAACTCGAAAATCATGACCAGAAGCTCGGTGTTGAGATAGTTAAAAAAGCCCTCGAAGAACCTATAAAACAGATCATCGCTAATGCAGGTGTTGAAGCTACTCTGATTGTAGAGAAGGTAAAAGAAAGTAAGGATATAAACTTTGGTTATGATGCCTATGCAGAGAAATATGTTGATATGATGGAAGCTGGAATAATTGATCCAACTAAGGTTACAAGAATAGCTCTTCAGAATGCTGCTTCAGTAGCAGGACTTATGCTTACAACAGAAGTTCTTGTAGCTGAAATCCCTGAAGAGGAAAAGAAACCTCCAATGCCTTCCCCTGATATGTATTAATTTTTGCACTGATTTACAAAGGGGGTGCATACATCAATGGTCTGCCCCCCTTGCCTTCTTGAAAAACCACACATTTTATTTTAATATTCAATTAATGAAAATTCTTTTAGTGGAAGATGATAAAGAACTTGGTGAAAGCCTTGAAGAGTATTTAAGTCTCAATAATATAGAGGTCTTATGGATCCAAGATGAAAGAAAAATCCCGAATATCTTTAAAGTATACTCCTTTGATGTAATAATTCTTGACTTGATTTTAAATTTTTCAAAGGGAGAAGATTTAATAACATATATACGCAATGTAGGAGTAAAAACGCCCATATTAATATTAACAGCCAAAAAGGAATTTCTGAACAAAGAAGAATGTTTCTTAAGAGGTGCTGATGATTATCTTACAAAGCCCTTTGAGCCAAAAGAACTACTTTTGAGGATTAATGCTTTAAGTAAAAGAAAACAGATAGACAGTCTTGTAAAGATAGGGGACACGATAATAAATATTGACTCTAAAATTATTTTAAAAAACAATCAAGAAATCAAAATATCAAAAACCACGTGGAAATTGCTAACTCTTCTTGTTAAGAGAAAGGGTGAGATTGTAGACACTGAAACTATATTAAACTATGTCTGGGCAGGCAAAGCTGTGGGAGATGAGGTAATAAGAACATATATAAAGGAATTACGAAAAATTTTACCTAAAGATAGCATTGATACATATCGGGGTAGAGGTTATAGGCTAAAATGACATTTCATTTAAAAATCTTCTTAATATTTGCCATAGTAGTTGTCCTTTTATTTTCAGCGATAAACTTTTTAACAATATATTTTTTCAATGAAGAACAACAAAGACATGAAAGAGAACTTCTGTTAGTATATGGAGAAATACTCAAGCATGACAAAAACTATCAACTACCTTTACATATAAAAAGATTTGGCGAAGAACTCTCCATTGACGAACAATATGCCAAGGAGAGATTTATCAAATACTCTAAAACTGTGCTTTTCTGGGAGGGATTATTTATACTCGTTCTTAGCTATCTTTTTTACAGGGTCTTAAGTTTAATAAGCAAAAAAGAAATGGAACATGAGGATTTCTTAAAATTTCTTTTTTTCATTTTGTCCCATAAAATTGGCAATTTTCTCTCAACTATGAAAACAAATATTGAAATAATGAGGCTAAGACCAGAGGACAAAGTGATAGAGAGGCTTCAACTTATTTGTAACCTTATGTCAGATGAATTGAACAAGACAATGGAAACTATAAAAAAAGTTTCAAAACATTCAAAAGATAAACAAAAAATAAGCTTAAAAGAACTTATAGAAAATATACTAACAAAGTTTCAAACTGAAAAGAAAATAATCATTAGTAAAAGAGATGCAATCTTGCAGATAAATAAGTCAGCCTTTGAGTCAATTCTTTTTCTCCTTCTTGACAATGCCGTTCGTTATGCCCACAGCAGAATTCATATAAAAGTCTGTAAAAATGCAATAGCAATAAGAAATGATTTTTCAGAGATACTAAAAGGCTCGGGATTAGGGCTTCAGATAGCACAGTATCTTTGCAGAATCCATAAGTTATCAGTTACATATAGAGCAAAGGGAGAGTTTTTCATAGTTTTTTTAAAATTTAAGTAGATTTGAGTATTCCCTCACATAACTCTCACGATATTTATTAATAACCCTGATATAATGTAAATAAGCCTAAGGTAGGAGTGATACTATGCAAAGAATTCTTAAAATTGTAATAATTCCTCTATTAATTTTAACATTTATCTTCATGCCAGAAATTTCCCTATGCCAAAGCCATCATGTCTATTTAAATGGTAAAGTAATAAATTTTTCAGATACCACTATCAAGATTGATACAGCAAAGGAAGTTTTTTATATTGTAAAAACAACAAAAGTCTTAAAACATACAAAAGTAGGATCATCAATATATGAAAAAAAAGCTCAACTAAAAGAGCTTAAGATTGGGGATAGCGTTACTTTAAAAATAAATGGCAATATTGTTGATGAAGTAATTATAGAGGAGTATAAAAGATGAAAAAATTCGTACTCATTTTTGCGATTTTATTTATAATTTCAGCTCTAATTCCTTCAGACAGAAATATAAATAAATCCTTTGCAAATGTTGAGATGGGTAATTATTGCTATGCTCCTCCTTCAATCGCAACCACTGTTCCACCTCTTGTAATGCTTGTTATGGGTAGAGACCACAAACTTTACTATGAGGCTTACAATGATGCTTCAGATCTAGATGGAGATGGGATATTAGATGTTGGATATAAACATTCAATAACTTATTATGGGTACTTTGACCCCTACAAATGTTATACATATTCTACTACTGCTCGTACATTCATCCCATATTCTACAACATCAAATAAATATTGTTCAGGTCAATGGAGTGGTAATTTTCTCAATTGGTTAACAATGTCAAGAATGGATGTTTTAAAGAAAGTCCTATATGGAGGAGACAGAATATCAGATTCAGTAAGTGAAACAGTTCTTGAAGCAGCATATATTCCACAGGATGCCCATAGCTGGGGAAAAGAATACTCTGGAAGTGATACACCACAACTGACTCCCTTCAGCACACCTTCATCTGGAACAAGACATCTTTTCTGTATAACAAGCACTTCAGCAGGAGGTATAAGAAAAATAAGGGTAGCACTTGATGACTCAAACAGAATTTGGCAGTGGGCATCAACAGAAAGAGCAGTATGCAGTGGCTCTGATACTCCTTCAGGCTATAGGAGAGGTCCAGTTGGTACACGTGATGATATTATTGATTTCGAAATAAAAGTTAAAGTATGTGACGCCTCTGTAGGACTTGAGCCAAATTGCAAAAGATACCCCCAAGGAGTATATAAACCAATAGGTCTACTCCAAAAATATGGAGAATTTGAAGGCGGAGGCCAATGGTGTTCAAAGTCATTAAAAAGTTGCAATTCTGACAGTGATTGCAATATTTCAACAGATGGTCTCTGCGTTGACAGAGCAAGGATGTATTTTGGTTTTTTAACTGGTTCATATACAAATAACTTAAGTGGCGGAGTTCTAAGAAAAAATATTTGGACTATTCAGGATGAGATAAATGCTAATAACGGTCTTTTCCAAACATCAGAAAACACTCAAGGAAACATAATTCTCACCATTGACAGAATGAGACCCATAGGTTTTAGATATAGTGATTACTCCTATCAAGATTCGGCTGGAGGCGAATGTGGATGGATAACCTCAGCTCCTCTTAGCGAGGGTCAGTGTAGAATGTGGGGTAATCCCATTGCAGAGATGATGTATGAAGCTATAAGATACATGGCAGGAAAAAGTGGTCCCACATCAGGATTCAGCTATTCGGGCACACAAGATTCAGGCTTGAATCTATCTAAACCTTCCTGGGGAATTACAAGGGGGAGTAATACCTATAGACCTTTTGAACTATTCCCAATATGTGCAAAGCCATTTATGATTGTATTAAGCGACATAAATAACAGTTATGACTCAAATAGTCTCCCAGGCAGTTCCTTTGGTGGAATATCTGGTGATCTCACAAATTTAAATGTATCAACATTAGCAAACACTATAAGTAACAGAGAGGGTATATCAGGAAATTACTTCATCGGGGAAAGTGGTTCTCTCTATGATTTTATATGCTCAAGTAAAAATGTAACAGGTTTTTCAAATATAAGAGGACTTTGTCCAGAGGAGCCCACAAAACAGGGAAGTTTTTATCCTGCATCAATTGCCTATTATGGAAATATAGCCTTTAAGGATAACTTCACAGGTAATAAACCCTTTAATATAAAGACTTACTCTGTTGCCTTAGCCTCTCCAATTCCAGATATATCTGTAAAAGTAGGAGGAAATACTGTTAGAATTGCTCCCTTAGGTAAGAGTGTAAGTGGTTGTTACAACGTTTACACTTACTGTGCTCAAAGATGCACTCTCACAAGAAACGCTCAAGGGAATCTCATCATTTCAAACTGTCAATCAGGTTCTTTCTGCCCTACTAACCAGATAGTTGACTTCTATGTAGATACTATGAACTATGACTCAAACGGAAATCTCACTTATGCAAAGTTTAGGGTTAATTTTGAAGATGTTGAGCAAGGTGCTGACCATGATATGGATGCTATAGTTTTATATGAAATCCAACCAATTGGAAGTAATCAAGTCAGAGTCCGTTTAACATCTGAGTATGCTGCAGGATGCATTGACCAAGTACTTGGTTTTTGGATAAGTGGTACAACTGAAGATGGTCAATGGCTCGTAGTTAGAGATAATGATGCAACAACCGATGGTGATACTCCAGCAGTTGTTGGTACTAATATGACGCTTACTTGGGAAAAAACTTTCACAATTTCAGGTTCAGCTGCAGGTCAGCTTAAACCTCCTCTATGGTATGCAGCTAAATGGGGTGGATTTGATGACCAGAATGGAAATAATATTCCAGACCTACAGTCTGAATGGGATAAAGACGGAGACGGAGTTCCAGATACCTACTTCTATGTAGTAAACCCATTAAAAATGGAGCAGGAACTTGAAAGAGCCTTCTCTGACATCCTCCGTCGCGCCTCCTCAGGTGCTACTGTGGCAACTCTTTCATCTCAAACAGGATTTTCATCTCTTTTAATACAGCCATACTACTACCCAAGATATCAAACCAGTGAAGGAGCAGAACTTAGCTGGCTTGGCTTTTTACGCTCCATGTGGGTTGATTTTAGACAAAATATCAGGGAAGACACAGTTTTAAATAAAATTCTTGATATAGTGGGAACTGTTTTTGACAAAATAATCAAATTCGTCACTGTTGAAAATGAAACAAGAGTGGCTGTTTTACAGGGTGATTCTGAATCAGGAACAAATGCATGTACTCGTGAAAGCGAAAAAGGACTTGAAGAGATTAAATCAGTTTTTGATAGCAGTTGCTGGCTTTGTAATATTGAGCCAGGCAGTAGAACAATTAAATATAATACAGGCTCAGGATTAGCTGATTTTACAATATCAGTAGCCTCTTCACTTCGTCCAATCTGGCAAGCTGTTGATAGTAACATCAATACTGATACAAGGGCAGAATGTTTAATAAGATATTTAAGAGGTGAAAATGTAAGCGGAGTCACTAACTGTTCAACACTATCATTTATTAGACGACCAAGGGAGATAAATCTATCACAAAATCCAATCTGCCCTGGCTATTCTGGAACAAAAACTTGGAAACTCGGTGACATTATTCATTCCAATCCTGTAGTAGTCTCTGATCAGCCTGTAAACATCTATCATAAAAAATACAGAGATGCATCCTATGCAGAGTTTATCAATACCTCTACTTACAAAAATAGACCCTCTATTATTTTTATAGGTGCCAATGATGGCATGCTTCATGCCTTCAGAATCGGAACCATTGTAAATCAAGCAAGTTTTTCTCAACCTTCAAAGCTTCAGAATGCACCTAATGATACAGGAACTGATAAAATTGGCAGAGAAGAATGGGCATTCATACCAAGAAATGCTTTGCCCTATCTTGCATGGTATGGAAGAGAAGAATTCAAAGACTGCCATGTTCCTACTGTTGATTACAGACCATTTATTTTTGATGCAAAAATTGCTGGACAATGGAGAACGCTTCTATTAGCTGTGATGGGATTTGGTGGTAAGGCTTTACCTGAAACAAATCCACAGTTTTCATCAAGTATTTTCGTTATTGATATTACTGACCCAATAAATCCTTCCTTACTATGGGAAAGGGCTTTAGATGACAGAACATTAACCCTATCCTTCCCTGCCGTAGTAAAAATAGGAGAGAGTTGGTATGTGGTAGCAGGAACAGCACCTTTAAATCCTCATGGAACTCAATTTACCACTGCTAAACTCTACTTCTTTAATTTAAATGACGGTACTCCAGCAAGAACTCCAATAACAGTTGAATCAGGGCTCAATGCTGCAGTAGGAGATTTAATGGTAACTGATGCAGATTTTGATTACTCCGATGATTCAATCTATTTTGGAACCTATACAACTGACTCAGGCAATTTTTACAGACTTGTAATAAAAAATGGATTAACAAATGCAATACTCTCAAGAGCAGTAACAATAAATGCACCTATTTTTGCTGCACCTACATTTACAAAAGATGAAAATGATAACTTCTGGGTATTTTTTGGCACAGGTAGATTTCTTTCAGATCCTGATAAGGTAATTGGCTATACAAACTACCTTGTAGGATATAAAGACCCATGCTGGAATGGTTCATGTAATACAACTTATACACTTGGTAATTTTACAAATACTACTAATGCTACAGTACAAGCAACAATTACTGCAATTAAAAAGGTATGTACTTGCAATGCCTCTTCATGTGGACTTGTGGATGTTGCCTATAAAACAACTCCTGTTACTTCCTATGATGAAGTTTCACGGGGATGGTATATAGCCTTTACAAATCCAAGAGAAGCTATTTTTTCACAACCATTTATTTACGGAAACACACTTGATGCTCTAAGTTTTGAGCCATCAAACAATGTATGTATACCTGGAGGAACAACAAAACTTATTTCTTTAAACTACAAATCTGGCACAGTTGATCCAAACCCTGCTGTTTACTCTCCTTTAGCTGTTCAAGGAACAATAGCAGTTGGTCAAACAGTAACAATGCAGTCTAAAATCCCTTTAGGTTTTGGTTCTCCACCTCTTGGAAATCCATTCCAAGTAGCTCCAACTGTTGGACAGGAGATTAAAAAATTTATTCAACTCTCTGGAGGAATAGTTATTGAACTACCTCAATATGGTGGTTTAGGAGGAAAATTCATTTCATGGATAGAAAAATAGCAGGTTTTAGTATATTAGAAATTTTAATAGTTATTGCCATACTATCCATACTTATGGCTATATCAGTCTCTGTTTATACAAAATACAAACTTGACAGAGAACTTACTAAACAGGCAAATCAACTTCTTGATGAAATTTCATGGGTTAAATCTCAATCTATTTCAAAGGAACCTCATGGTATCACAATAACAATAAATAACTATACTATATTTAAAGATAGTGATGGTGATTGTGACTATACACCTGGAAATGAGATAATTCGCCAAGTTAATTTTATTCATGGAATAACCTGTTCAACTTGTTCAA
>CAZTLF010000048.1:0-13368 GCA_964614465.1 uncultured Thermodesulfovibrio sp. | reverse complement strand
GATTTTAAGAGAATTAGGTTGTGATTTTGTTCAGGGCTATTTATTTTCAAAACCTTTGCCAGAAAAAGAGATTCTTTCTTTAATTGCATAAAAGCCTTTGTGTCTGCTTTAATTAATTTATGAATCTTCTTTATTTTGAAAAGCCTACAAGATATATAGACAGTGAGAGCAACTCTATAATAAAAGAAGGCAAAAATTTAATAAAATTTGCCCTCTGTTTTCCTGATATATATGAAATCGGGATGTCCCATCTGGGATTAAAAATTCTATATCATATTCTTAATAAAATTCCTGATGTTCATGCTGAAAGAGTATTTCCCCCATGGATCGATCTACAAAATTATATGAAGAACAATGGATTACCTCTTTGCTCACTTGAAACGAATAGACCCCTCAAGGATTTTGATATAGTAGGATTCAGTCTTCAGTATGAACTTTCATATACATCTGTGCTTAATATGCTAAATCTGGGACATATTCCAATAAGGTGGCAGGATAGATTGGGGAAAAAGTTTCCGCTTATTATAGCTGGAGGTCCATGTACATCAAATCCGCTTGTTATGTCAGATTTCATAGATGCTTTTTTAATAGGAGAAGCAGAAGAATCAGTGATTGAACTGGTTAATGTTTATAGGGATTGGAAAAATCATGGCTTGAAAAAAGAAGAATTACTTGTTGCAATAAGTCAGATTGAAGGTTTTTATGTTCCTTTTGTAGGGAAAAGGCTTGTAAAACGCAGATATATTAATAACTTGAATGACGCAGAATTTCCCACTGCTTTTGTTGTTCCATACATGAAGATTGTGCATGACAGAGTTTCAATTGAAGTATCCCGTGGATGTCCTTCTGGATGCAGGTTTTGTCAGGCAGGAATGATTTACAGACCTCTTAGGTTTAGAAGTCCAGAGAAGATCCTGCAGATTGCTAAAAAATCAATAGAAAACACAGGCTATGAAGAGCTTTCTCTTCTTTCCTTCAGTATAGGTCATTATCCATATCTCATGGAACTGATATCACTTTTAAATAAAAATTTTTCTCATCAAGGAATTGCAATCTCTCTTCCATCAATTAGAGCAGACAAAATTACTAAAGAACTTCTTCAGAAAATAAAATTTACAAGAAAAACAGGCTTTACAATAGCACCTGAGGCAGCAACGGAAAGGCTCAGATGTGTAATTAATAAAAATTTTTCCAATGAGGATATTGAAAAGGCATGTGCACTTCTTTTTGAAGAAGGATGGTTAAGTATTAAGCTTTATTTTATGATAGGACTCCCTACTGAGACTGATGAAGATATTGAAGAAATTGTTGCTCTATCAAGAAAAATCATAAGACTGACAAGATCAATTACTAAAAAATTTGTTGACATAAATATTACTGTTTCTCCATTTATTCCAAAACCTCATACACCATTTCAGTGGCTTGGACAAATTTCTTTTGATGAGATGAAAAAAAAGCTTGACTTTATAAAAAATAGTTTCCATCGTGGAAAAATCCACTATAAAGGACACAATCCAAAGATGAGCCTTCTTGAAGCTGCTCTTTCACGAGGAGATGAAAAGGTTTGTGAAGTTATATATCAGGCATGGCAAAAGGGAGAGGTTTTGTCAGCATGGACAGATCTTTTTGATTTTCAAAGATGGCTCTCTGCAATGGATGCGACAGGTATTGACCTGTTTTCCTATGCAACAAAACAATATGGTACTGACGAATCACTTCCATGGGATTTTATAGATTCAGGAATAAAAAAGGAATTTCTTCAAAAAGAACTTGAGAAGGCTTTAAATTTCCTTAAAACCAATGAATGCATAGTTAAATGCGAAGGATGTGGACTTAGTTGTCAGCTGAAAGATAAAAAAGATGAATTGCAAAAAATTACTATTGATGATTATTCAAAAGTTGATAGCACTCCAGAACAAGCAATCTCAGTTGTTAGATTTTGTCATACTAAGTTAGGAACAATGAAATATCTTTCACAGCTTGAACTGAGCAGTCTCCTTACAAGAGCTTTAAGAAGAGTAAAAATTCCTTTTGTACTTTCAAAGGGATTTCATCCAAAACCTGAAATATCTTTCTGTCCTTCACTGCCTGTTGGAGTGGAAAGTGAGGCAGAGTATTTTGATCTGAAGATTTATGGGGACTTCAAGCTTGAATATATTGAAACCCTGAATAGAGTTTTACCCGAAGGAATAAAGATAAAATCTGCCAGAGTAATTGATCCGATGTCATCTTCTTTAGGTGCCTTTGTGCAGAAATATAAATATTTGATAACTTTTTCGGATAAAATATTTGTTGATGTTGAAAAGAAAGAAATAATAAGAAATGAAAGAAGATATTTGCTTAAAGATTTTATTGAAGAAATTCAGATTTATGATAACGGAATATGTATAATAGTTAAAGATGGTGAAGTTAAGGCAAGAATAGCTGAGATTGTTGAAGCACTTATGGATATCCCAGCAAAAAAACTGAACATAAAAAGAATAGCCATGTATGGTTTTGAAGGAGGCTTGGTAGAACCTTGAGCAATGAACTTTTGATCAATGTAACTAAACAGGAATGTCGCGTTGCTTTACTTGAAGGTGGGCAGGTAGTTGAGTTTTACATTGAAAGAAAAGGTGATTCAAGCTTTGTAGGGAATATTTACAAAGGCAAGGTTGTAAAAGTTTTAAAAGGGATGCAGGCATGTTTTGTTGATATAGGACTGGATAAAGCTGCTTTTCTTTATGTTGATGATATAAAGGGAGGAATTAAAGAACTTTATCCATTTCTGGAAGGAGATGAAGAAACAGAGATCATTCCAAAATTTGAGGAATTTTCAAAAACTCGCAAGCCTGAAGAAATTAAACTTGACTTTAAAGATATTTCTATAGAAGAACTTGTTCAGGAAGGGCAGGAAATACTTGTTCAGGTTGCGAAAGATCCAATGGGAACAAAAGGAGCAAGAGTTACATCAAGAATAACTCTACCAGGAAGATACGTTGTTCTTATGCCGGGCATGGAACACATTGGTGTGTCAAGGAAAATAGAGGATGAAGAAAAGAGAAAAAAATTAAAAGACCTTGCGGCAAAAATTAAACCACCTGGATTTGGCTTGATTATGAGGACAGTAAGTGAGGATGCAACAGAGGAGGAAATTCAGAAAGATATTGATTTTCTTTTTCTTTTATGGGACAATATTCAGAAAAAGAAAGATAAAGCACATGCTCCTTGTCTTATTCACAGTGAGTTTGACCTTGTTTTAAGAAGTTTACGAGATTTTATGAATCAAAATGTTGACCGTATGATAATTGACAGTTACATTGAGTGGCAGAGACTCAAGGAATTTGCACAGGTTTATTTCCCCAGAATTGCTGATAAAATAGAACTGTACGAAGGTGAAGAGCCAATTTTTGATGCTTTCGGCATAGAAGTTGATCTTGATAGAGCTTTAGAGCGTAAAGTATGGTTAAAATCTGGTGGATATATTGTAATTGACCAAACAGAAGCAATGACTGTTATAGATGTAAACACAGGCAAGTTTGTTGGCAAAGAAAATCTTGAAGATACTATACTCAGAACAAACCTTGAAGCAGTTAAAGAAATAGCCTATCAGATCAGGCTTAGAAATCTTGGAGGAATTATATTAATTGATTTTATAGATATGGAAAAAGAAGAAAATAAACAAAAGATTATAAATGCCATGACAGAAGCAATGAAGAAAGACCGAGCAAAAACAACGATCTATAACATCACAGAACTTGGCATAGTTCAGATGACAAGAAAAAGAACCAGAGAAAGTCTTGAACACATTTTATGTGATAGCTGTCCGTACTGTGAAGGTAAAGGAAGAGTAAAAAGCATAAGAAGTGTTGCCTATGAAATTTTAAGAAAGCTTAAGTTTATGATAGTTCCTCAGGGAGCAGAACTCACTGTAGTTGCAAATCCTTCTGTAGCTGATCTATTAACAGATGAGGAAAGAGATTCAATAGAAGAGGTTGAAAATCTTAAAAAAATAAGAATCACAATCAAAAAAGATTCAATGCTACATCAAGAAAACTACTCTCTTCATAAAAGCATATAATAAAAATGGGTTTTCTTACAGAATGCAATAAATGCGGAAAATGCAAACAACTCTGTCCAAGTTATCAGATTTTTCTTAATGAATCATTTTCTCCAAGAGGAAGAATAATGCTCATTAGAACTTTTGAAAGTCAAAAAGAGATTATATCTGGAGAAGCTTTAAAGCAAAGAATTTTTAGCTGCCTTCTTTGTGGAACTTGCGAAGAATTATGCCCTTTGGATGTAAGTATAAGCAGTCTCATATATAAAACAAGGGCTAAAATGAGAAAGAGTCTTTCACTATATTTATTCAAATATTTTTCATTTTATCCTAAAACATTTTTCCTAATTCTGCAGATGATTAGCCGTTTTAAACTTTTTTTAAATTATCAAAAATTATCATTTTTAAATAAATTTTCAACTTTAAATATTAAACCGAAACAGTCTGGACATTTACAAGTTTACAGCAAATTAAAACCCATAGGAAGAATAGCAATTTTTTCGGGATGTTCAGCAAACTATTTACTGCCATCAATAACTAACTCCTTAATTTATATTTTGAACTGGTTAAATTACGAAGTTATTGTTCCAAAACAGTACTGTTGTGGCTCACCACTTCTTTCAGCAGGATTTAAAAAAGATGCAACAAAAATTGCTCAAAAAAACATTGAAATCTATAAATCTTTCAATATTGATGGAGTAGTAGCTCCATGTCCGACATGTTCTCATTTTATTGGAGATGTATATAAGGAAATTATTGGAGAAAGGATTCCTGTGATAAACCTTTCAGATTTGTTTGACAGATCAAGAATAAACTTAGACAACCTTATCAAAGATTCTCTGGGACATAAAATACTTTTTCATGTTTCATGTCACTCATCTAACTATATCAGAGATGCAGATAAAATAATGGAATTATTGCAAGAGCTTGGTATTACTGATATTCAGAAGAAAATCGGATGTTGCGGATTTGCAGGACTTTTTTCTTTTTTATTTGAAAAACAATCTATGGATATTCTAAGAAAAAAAATTTTAGAATATGAAAAAACGGACATGTTAATTAGTTCTTGTCCAAATTGCATAATTCAGTTTAAAATTGCCATGAAAGATAAAAAAATACTTCATTATGCTGAAGTAATCCATAAAATTTTATTGAAAGGAGAAAAAAATGGAAGAAAATTCTTCTAATTTTGAAATAATTTTACCTGATGGAACAATTTATAAACCAGACAAAGCAGAGAAGAAAGATATACACACCATTCAGGGCTATACACCAGACGGAAGTCCAAAAAAAATGAAGTTTTCTATGAAATCAGGCTGTATAAGATGTGGAGAATGCTGTATAAGGGGCACGCCAGTAATTCTTAAAGATGATATTGCTCTTCTTACAAAAGGGATTATTTCTGAAAAGGATATTTACACAATAAGAGAAGGAGAAAAAATGCGTTCTTCTATAGATGGAGATATTTATTACTCTTCAATGGAATTAATTAAAATAAAACCAATTTTTGGAAGCTTTACATGCATTTTTTATGATTCTGAAGAAGGATGCACAATTTATGAGCATAGACCTACGGTATGTAGAGAATATGAATGCTGGTCTCAGAATATTACAGTTACAGGGCTTGAAGAAAGAAGGCTTACAAGGGCTGATCTATTTGATGGGATTGAACTTATAAAGGAAGCAATAAAAAAACATGAAGAAAACTGCTCTCTCCAAAAATTCAATGATTTCATAGATGAATTAAAAAAGGGCAAGGAAGAAAATGTAAGTAAAATTGCAGAAATGATTCTTTATGACTCACATTTAAGAGGTTGGGTCAAAGAAAAATTAACGCTTTCAGAGGAAGTTTTACCTCTGCTTTTTGGGAGGACACTATTTGAACTAATCCAATTTTATGGATTAATAATTGAAAAAGAAGGCGAAAATTTTATAGTTAAAGTTATGCAGGAGGAAAAGGAATGAAATTTTTTATTGACACAGCCAATGTTGAGGAGATCAAAAAAGCATGGGAATTGGGAGTAATTGATGGAGTAACAACAAATCCTTCTTTGCTTGCAAAGGAAGGGAAAGAACCAGTGAGTTTACTTAAGGAAATCTGCCAGATAGTTGATGGTCCTGTAAGTGCTGAAGCAGTCTCCTTAAAACATGAAGATATGTTAAAGGAAGCTTTTCAGTTAAGTAAAATTGCTCCAAACATTGTAATTAAAATTCCAATGACTGAAGATGGATTAAAAACTGTTAGAAAACTATCTCAGGAAGGCATCAAAACAAATGTAACTCTTGTATTTTCACCAACTCAGGCATTGCTTGCAGCAAAGGCAGGGGCAACCTATGTAAGCCCTTTTGTTGGTAGACTTGATGACATAAGCCACTTTGGAATGGAACTCGTAGAGGATATTCAAATAATCTTTAAAAACTATGATTTTGATACTGAAGTTATCGTTGCAAGTATCCGTAATCCAATCCATGTTCTTGAAGCAGCAAGAATTGGTGCAGACATCGCAACAATTCCTTATCTTGTAATCAAACAGCTTATTAAACATCCATTGACAGATATAGGCATTGAAAAATTTCTTAAAGACTGGGAAAAACTGAAAAAATAAAAATATATATTAAAAAACAGGAGGGAGAAAAAAATGAAAAAGAATAAAAAAATTTTTTTATCAAGCATTCTCTTTCTCCTAATAGGTATTACTATTGGACTGGTAATTGCTTCAAAGTTTGACATTCAGAACAAAGGATTTTCAGAGGATTATCAAATTTCTAAGGACTCCCAGGAAGTTTTATCAAAAATTGGTAATGCTATGGCAGAAGTTATTCAGGCTGTGAGACCATCTGTTGTGAATATTTATACTACAAAAAAAATTAAAAGACCAGGAATTCCATTTCCTTTCAACGATCCTTTTTTCAGAAGATTTTTTGATGATGAGTTTGGTGAGCTATTTGATAGACAAAGAGAGTATACTCAAACATCACTTGGCTCAGGAGTAATTGTTGATTCTTCAGGTTATATTCTCACAAATTATCATGTAATAAAAGGTGCTGATGAAATCAAAGTAAAGCTTTATGACAAAAGAGTTTTTGATGGAACAGTAATTGGTTATGATGTTAAAACTGATATAGCAGTGATAAAGATAAAAGCAAATGGATTAAGGTCTATTAAATGGGGAGACTCTGATAAACTAAAAGTCGGTGAAACAGTAATAGCAATTGGTAATCCCTATGGACTTAATCTTACAGTAACAACTGGAATTGTAAGTGCTACGGGCAGAGCCAATGTAGGGATATCAGATTATGAAGACTTTATTCAGACAGATGCAGCAATTAATCCAGGAAACTCAGGCGGTCCATTGGTTAATGTTAAAGGAGAGCTTGTTGGTATAAATACTGCAATATTCAGCACTACAGGAGGATATCAGGGAATTGGATTTGCTATTCCAAGCAATATGGCAAAAGTGGTCATGGACAGCCTTATAAAAAACAAAAAAGTAATTCGTGGATGGCTTGGAGTAACAGTTCAGGATTTGGATACTGAGATGGCAAAAGCATTAAAACTTAAAGAAATAAAAGGAGCAGTTGTAACTGATGTTCATGAGGGCAGTCCTGCTGAAAAAGCAGGGCTTATGAGAAAAGATATTATCATCAAATTTGATGGCAAAGAAGTTGATGACGCTGCTCATCTAAGAAATTTCGTAGTAAGCACTCCTCCAGGAAAAACAGTAAATATTGAGATAATAAGAGCAGACAAACACTATACAATAACTGCTACTATAGGTGAACTTCCAGCAGAACAAAAGGTCTTTGCATCAGAATCAGTTCTGTCAGGTATTTATGTTGAGGATTTAACAACTAAACTTAGAAATCAACTAAAGATTCCTAAAAAAATTAATGGAGTTGTTGTAACAACCATTGAACCAGGCGCACATGTTGAGGGGCTGTTAACAAAAGGAGATGTAATTATAGAGATTAACAATGAAAAGATTAATAATGTTAAAGACTTTGTAAAAGTTGCCCAAAAAGCTAAAACAGAGGCGATTGTCTGGTTTTATAGACAGGGAAGAGTATCATATATTACTATTAACATTGGAAAATAATTGAAGAAAAGAGTTTATGGAGGAAAAGATTTGGAAATCCTTTCCTCCATAAAAATTGATAACAGTTTAGAGAGACTCTTTTGATGTAATCTGAATAACTTCCTTTATATGTCTGTCTATTATCTCAGGTAAGAAAGGTATATCAAGATTTAAAAATCCGCTTGTTATAAGGCTTGTTGCTTCATCTTTTGTCATACCCCTTGACATAAGATACTCAACCTGTTCTTCTGAAATTGGTCCTATGGATGCCTCATGGGAAAGATCAGCTCTATCTGCTCCATAAGAAATAAGTTGTGGTATGGCGTAAATGGAGGCATTGTTAGAGAATATAATGCCTCTACAGTCAAGTCTTCCCATGCAGTAATTTTTTGTCTTTGCTATAAGATCACCCCTTGAATATATGACACTGTTATGATCTGCTATGGTTCTTGCTAATGACTCGCCTTTTGTGTCTTTTCCTTCAAAAACTATCTTTGAACCAAGGTCAATGTATGAATCTTTCAATCCATAAATTACAGTGTTGAATCTTGCTGAGGCTCTATCTCCTCTAAGGTATACGGTCGGGAAAGATTGAATGGACTTTACAGGTTTAAGAAGAGCATAGTTGTTTACATAGACACCGTCTTCTTCAACTACAACAGCTGTTCTTGGACGAACATAGAAGTTTTCTGCCCAATTATGAATCATGGTGAAGAATAGCTTTCCACCTTTTTTTACATAAAACTCAGAGACTCCAATATGAATTCCTACTGCATCAGATTTTGAAAGGGTGCATCCTGTAATTATGTGTAACTCTGCTCCTTCTTCAACTATTACAATATTATGAACATTCTGACTTATATATCCTTCTGCTATCATCAAACAGGTTTGCAGAGGATATTCAAGCTTTTGTCCTGGTAGAATTCTTATAAAATAGCCATGTGTTGGATTAAGCGCAACCTGTGCAGTGTACTTGTCTGTGTCAGGCTGAACAATTCTCCAGAAATAATCCTCAAGCCAGTCATATGTTTCCACTGCTTCATTAGTGCTCATTAACTCTACTTTCCCATCATAAAGTTTACTCAATTTTTTATATACTACTGAGTGATCCATTTGTATATAGGAACCTGAACGTTCCTTTTCCTCTACATCTACTCCAGCCATAAGTGCGGCTTCTTTTGCAAGTTCAGGTAAAAGTTCAAGACTTTCAATTTTTCCTCTTTCAATAAACTTCTGAAATTGATTAAGGTCTATATCTTCTCCATAAAGAGCAGATTTATTTAACGCTTTCTTTGCTTTATCCTGAATTTGTTTTATATATTTTTTACTTACTGGCATGTGAAACACCTCCTGTAACCATTTTTCTTTATCTCTGAGAGAATATCTCTTGGATTGCCTCTACACTGAAGTTTACCATTTAAAAGTATATAGCCTTTGTCTGCATTTATATAGTCAAGTATATAACCTGTATGAGTAATTATAATAGCACTTTTTTTTGGGTCTTTTATTCGTTGACCTCTACCAAGAAGTTGGTTTGTCATTTCTCCAATAAGGACAATATTTTCAAGATCCACACCAGATTCAGGTTCATCAATAAAAATCAGTTCAGGCTTTTGCATAAGTAATTGAAGTAATTCAGCTCTCTTTACCTCACCACCAGAAAATCCGTCATTTACGTTTCTTTCTAAGTGAGTTGTGAGGTTAAGTTTTTCAGCATACTGAAGAATTTCTTCCTCTTTCTTACCATTTCCGATGATATTGAGAAGTTTTCTAAGACTAACTCCTCTTACAACAGGCGGCCTCTGAAAAGAAAGCCCCATGCCAAGCTTTGCTCTTTCTGCTACATCCATTTGCGTGATATCAATACCTTTAAAGATTATTTTACCTTTTTCTATTTTATATTTTGGAAAGCCCATCAAGGTCATTATAAAGGTTGTTTTGCCAGCTCCATTTGGTCCAAATAATACAGCAATCTCCCCATAATCCATAGAGAAATTAATATCTTCAAGGACTTTTCT
The DNA here is from genome assembly GCA_964614465.1 of uncultured Thermodesulfovibrio sp. Classification (GTDB taxonomy): domain Bacteria; phylum Nitrospirota; class Thermodesulfovibrionia; order Thermodesulfovibrionales; family Thermodesulfovibrionaceae; genus Thermodesulfovibrio. The sequence goes on along the minus strand of CAZTLF010000048.1, from coordinate 3,235 downwards.
CCCTTCTACAGATACATGGAGGTTTTTAACTTTTAACATTTCTGCCATTTTTGTATCTCCTTCTGTTTTTAATTTTTGTATCATTTCATCCCTCCTTTTTTATAATTATAATTACATCTTGGATCAGGCTTTCTATGCGTTCCGTAATGAATGAAGCTGTGGGCAACGCATCCGCCTCTGCATTCTTTGTAAAACTTACATATTTTATTATGGCATATATTATCTGTGTATTTTTTGAAAATATCCAAAATTTTTGACTCCAAAATCTCTGAAAGCGAGTTTTTAAATATATTTCCAAGTCTATACTCTTTAAATCTGGCAAGAAGATAACAGGGATAAACTGAGCCGTCTGGCATTATAGAAATTTTTTCACTGCCTGCAGGACAGCGGTAATTATTAACACCGTCTATAAAACCTTTGCAAAATACAGGCTTAATATTGGGAAAAAAATCTTTTAAATTTTCCGTGATTTCTATAAATTCATAAAAGGGGAGTGTATGTTTTAAGTCTTTTTCTGTCAAAGCGTCCATGTAAATAAAATAATATTGAATTCCCAATTTTTTTGAAAATTCCATAAGATCACTTTTAGGGAGCTTGTCCCTAATTATTAAGCTTTTTATCCACAATTTATAATCGTTTATTATTTCAAGTAGATCATTATTGGATGAATCATTAATTGAGACACCTATCTTAACTTTTTTATTGTTGAAGTTTTTTAGAAAGTCTCTTATTTCCTTTGTTAATGTTCCGTTTGTGCTAATTGTTATTTCTAAGTCCATTTCTAATGCTTTTTTTACAAGAATATGGAAGTGTTTATAAAGAAATGGCTCGCCACCTAAAATATCTAAATTTTTTATTCTGTTTTCATATAAAAAATTTATCAACTGTTCTATTTTATCTTCAGGTAAATCGTCATAAAAAAGTACTCTACTAAAACAGAAATCACAATTTTTATTACATTTTAAAGTTGGGAAAAACTGAATGTATTCAATCATTTTTTAGAACTTCTTTTACAGCTTCTCTTATTTCATCTATAATTGACTTGTCTTTCAGTACTGTTCCTGGTTCATCATATCCCAAGTAGGCAAGTGTTTTGTGCTCTTTAACATCAATTGTTCTTAAGAAAGCTTTTAATGTGGCCTCTGCACAGGTTATGCCAATTTCGCCTTTTTTCATGCCACCTACAAGCATTAGAAGTGCCTTTCTTTGAATATTAGAAGTAGTGGTTTTTTTTAGAACATATTTTTCATACCACAAACACTGGCATCTATCAATGAGGAGCTTAAACTGTGCAGGTATTCCAAAGAAGAATATTGGAGAAGCAATAATGATTCTTTGAGCTTCTTTCAAGATCGGATAAACAGCATCCATTTCATCATGGATAATACATTCTCCTGTTTCCTTACATCCCTCACAGGCAGTACATCCAGAAATATTTAATTTACAGGGGTTTAGGATATTTATCTCATGAATTTTTTTGTCAAGAATTTTTATTGCTTCATTGAGAAGGATTTCAGAGTTTCCCTTTCTTGGTGAGCCTAATATGGCAAGGATTTTCATTTTTTAGATAAAGCTCCCTCTAAAAAGAGGGAGCAATAGAACTATTCAATTTTTTTATACATTTTCTTTGGTGACCCACAAACAGGACATTTATCTGGTGGTTCACTTTCTACTGTATGACCACAAACCTGACAGACATAGTAGTCAGTATCTAATTTTTTATCAATATTTTCAAGGGCTTTTTTGAAAAGCTCAGCGTGTACTTTTTCAACTTCATTGGCATAGTAAAAGCTTCTTTTTGCCTGTGCTTGTCCTTCTGCTTCAGCATCATTAATCATCGGTGGATACATGCTTTCAAATTCGTATGTTTCACCACCAATTGCTGCTTCAAGGTTTTCCTTTGTGCTTTTTATTCCACCTGCTGCTTTTAGGTGGTTTATGGCATGAACTGTTTCTGCATCTGCAGCAGCTTTAAAGAGCTTTGCTATTCCAGGATAGCCTTCTTCCTCTGCTTTTTTAGCAAAGGCAAGATATTTTCTGTTTGCCTGAGATTCTCCTGCAAAGGCTTCCATTAAATTTTTAAGTGTCTTTTCCATGGTTAAACCTCCTTTCAAAATTTTGCATGATAATCCTTTAAAGCCTTGCCAAAGGCTAGGCCAAATTCATAGCATTTATTTAACTCCTCCTGTGAAGGTTTGTATAAAACTTTTAAGCCAGGTTCAAAAACTTCAAGTTTCATTGCCTTAGCATAATCATACATGTCTTTTACTGCCTCACCAGACCATCCATAGCTACCAAAAGCTGCAAAAAGCCTGTTTTTTGGTCTGAGTCCTTTAAGGTACGTGAGAAAGTCAGCCACTGATGGAAAAATATTATTGTTTAAGGTTGGTGAACCAACGATAACTCCTCTATTTTTCCAGATTTCTTTCACAGCTACACTTTTTGGAGTTGCACGAAGTTTAATGATTTTAACTGGTATGCCCTCATCTTCAAGTCCTTTTGCAATTGGAAACACCATCTGTTCTGTACTATGCCACATGGTATCATAGACAATTACTGCACCAAGCTTTGCCTTTGCCTCAACCATATCCGAGTAAAGGTTCAAAACCTTGTCTATATGAGAACGCCATATAACTCCATGATCAGGAGCAATCATTTCAATTTCAATCCCCGATTTTTTAATTTCTTCGATCTTCCCTTTAATTACATTTCCATAGGGCATGAGAATATTGGCATAATAGTCAACAACAGCATCTTCCAGTTCAACCATTGAGCACTTATCTACGAACTCATCATCAAATCTCTCTAATGTTGCCAGATGCTGACCAAAGACGTCTTGGCTTATGAGTATTTTTTCTTCCTTTATATAGGTAAACATGGAATCTGGCCAATGCATCATAGGAGTTTCGATGAAATGAAGAGTTCTTTTGCCTATTTTGATTGAATCTCCTGACTTTACTGTGTGTATTTTATATTTTTCAAGATGAAAAAACTTGCTTAAGCCTTTTTTACCCTTATCAGTCATGTAAATATTTGCATGAGGCACTAATTCAACTAAATTTTCAAAACCACTTGCATGGTCGTTTTCTATGTGATTTATTACGATATGCCTTATTTTTTTAGGATCAATTATTCTTGAAATATTCTCTATTGATAAATTAATAAAATCATGATGGACAGTATCAAGGAGGGTTGGCTCATCATCAACAATTAAATAATTGTTATAACTTGTTCC
>CAZTLF010000047.1:0-13609 GCA_964614465.1 uncultured Thermodesulfovibrio sp. | reverse complement strand
GCCATGCTTCCATATAGTATCCTATTACTGGCAGGAACAAAAGGTAAGATACCGTGGTGGCAGTTGACATTCGGGTGTTTTCCTGTGTTTATCTTTTCATCAAACTGGACTGCTTCCCGAAGAACACGGTTCTGGAGAGAAAGCAGGGTGAAAACTGTTGACCAATTTTATGTGAGAGATAAAGCAGGCAATATATGGTTCTACCTGCTACAGGAAGCAGAGTCTTCAGGCTTTCTCAATGTGCAGATACTGGGATATCCTATGGATAAACTTACTCAGGAAGAAATAAAAGAAATGTTTTCCTCTATATGCTGTTTTGCAAGAATTGATACCGAATATAGTCGTTTTGATAAAATTCTCTTCATTCACGATATTGTCATTCATCCAGAATACAGAAGACAGAATATTGGAAAGTTTTTATTCAGTGAGGTTATTGACTATTACAGAAAAAAAAACAGCTATCAATCAAAAAAATTACTGGTAGATTGGGAACCAGAGACGAATACGGAGAAGAGGATTTGAATCCGAGAGATTTTTTTCTGGAAGACTCTGGGATTCAAATTTAAAAAAGGACAAATCAAAACTATTGAGGCTGATTTTGATAGCTTGATCATTGATTCAGTGAAAGCATACAAAATGTCTCTGAATGAATATCTAAGAGAGATAGATTTTGAAATCCATCAAGAGACAATAACCCAGCAAAAGCAGCATATCACAGGTCTTATGGATAGTCTTAAATTTGAAAGAAACAAACCCTGCTGGTTAAGACTTATTGAAACTCTTGTAAAATACCTGAGTGGTTTATTCCTGTTTTTAAAAAAATTATTTTTTTGAAGTCTGATAAATAAAACTCCAAGAATTAAAGCTGAAACAGACAAAACAATCACTGATATAAGTCCCAGTATTGAGGGCACTTTTGTCTCATCAATAAAAGAAGAAATAAGTCCTGTGACAGAGATAATCAATGATATGAAGGTCACTATGTTAAAGGCTTTTCTTCTTGATTGGACAAAGGTTCTATCTTTCTCCTCAAGCTTCTCAATGTTTGTTGAGTTCAGCCACGTGGCTCCTGCTCCAAGCAAGGCAAGATTTAAGGCCAGAAGATATAAAAAAATCTGTTTCATATCCTCAATATTGAACCATAATAAAATAAATAAGAAAGTCATTAAAATCATAAACCATGAAATTTGCATAACGCAACCCTCGTTTTCTCCTGATGTTTTTTGTCTAAACGATATTACCTGTAAATATCTTTTATTTCAGAAAAAGTAATAAAAACATATGTTTAATTCTCCTGTAATCAAAATCAATTACCTCGTCCTTTTTCAGGTAGTTAAAAAATTGCCAGATCATGACAGCCTTCTATGTAACATTGTGGGAACCCAACTTTTTGCACAATTACCTAAGAAATATGCTGCACATGACTATAAAATCGGCGATACAGACTGGGCTGCTGTGTTTGAAATCAAGGGAGCAAGAATCACTCTCACTCAGAAATCACCTGCTTATATAAGAAAACTCATTGAATATCTCGTAAGTGAACCTCTTATTAATTATGAGTTGAGCATTAAAAAAATAGGAATTTATCAAAATCTGTTCAAAATTCTTATAAAAACAGATAAAAATTTCACAAACAGAGATTTGAATGAAATTTTTAAACCATATATAAACAGTCAGGAAATAAAAAAACACTTCCCCGAAGGAAAATTTGTTTTTACTAGATATTATGAAAACATTGAAGATTTAATAAAAAGTCTCCTTCTTTATGAAGATAGAATTCAGAGAGTTATTTATTTTAAATCCCTTGCTCAAGCAACAGTATATTCAGAGAATGGTTCAGTAGGGCTTCTTGTTGGTGAAAAGGGAAAAAATCTTATAACAGCAAAAAAGATTCTTCAAAGTTTGGTAGGTAATATTGATATTGAAATTAAATCCTTACAATAACAAACAAAAGGAGGTCAGTGTATGACTGAATCAGTGGCCCAAGAAGCCAAAAGTAAAGGACAGATAATTCTTGAAAGAAAAATGAAACAGATTCAGGACACAAGAAGCATTGTAGTCCTGATCAGTGAATCTGCTCTACCAAGAGAACTTGTATTCAGCATTTTTGAGCTTGACAAAAAAATTAATTCAATCATGAGAAATGTTGGTTTTTCTATTTCTCTTACCGAAGCTAAAAAAAAGATTGAAGAAGTAAGAAAAAAGATTTCCTCTTTGTGGGATAAACTCAAAGAGGTAATTCCAGGATTTTTTACATTTAATTACGAACAGTGGAATGAAGTCAATGATACTTATGAGCAAAAGCAACTTCTTATAAGACGAAGAAATTCCATTGTATTTATCCCCCGTTCCAATGAAGGAGCTCAGATCATGATGGCATTTAAAATTCTCAGCAAAAAGAGAATAGATTTTTCTGTAGAAGGTAATCTTGAGGGAATAGAAAAAATAGCAAGAATTTATCTTGATTTCGGCAGTCAGATTAAAACATTAAATGAATCTCTGTCCATAAAACAAAACAATGATGGTTCAGATAAATAAATCGGAGTAAATATATGGGGAAAGTAATTATTGACAGAAAAGATGAAAAATTTATTGTATCCATTACTCCTTATCTTGAAAATACTTTTGTTATTGACGAAGTAGAAATTTCAGAGGAGGCAGAAAATGCTCTGTTTGGCAGAAAAGGAAGCGATTCTGCTGTTAAAAAATTTGCAGAAGAATGGAGAGAAAAAGTATTTAAAGAATTCTGATCACAAAAAAGAAAAGGTCAAGTATAAAAAAGAGGAATCAGGAATTGTGAAAACATGCCTTGAATATCTCTCTTTAATGGGTTACATAGCAATAAGAAATAATTCAGGGCTTGTTATTTTTGATTCAAATAATAAAAAACGGGCAATTAAATTGGGAACAGCGGGCTCGCCTGACATAATAGCCTGCTCCCCTAAAGGACAGTTTGTAGCAATTGAATGTAAAAGTTCAAAAGGAAGGCTAACAGAAAAACAGAAAGAGTTTCTTAAAAAAGTAGAAAAACTCGGTGGAAAATCTCTCGTAGTCAAAAGTATTGATGATTTAATTAATAATCTTTAAAAGGAGGATTTTTATGTTCAGATATCCTGAAACTTTGCAGGAACAGAATATAAATCCTGAACTTTCAGGAATTAAGAGACTTATCGGGAGTATTATTGTTCTGGCTTTTAATGACCTGAAAAAATTGATTAAAAATCCTGTTTATTACAGTAATTTTCTTGCCAGTAGAGGTGAAGCTGCGGAACAGGTAATTAAATTCTGGGAAGAAGATGCTTATGTTTTCCTGTCTTTCATATTAAATGATTATAGAAGTGGAAAAATAATTAACAAAATTAAACCTCTGGTAGCTGAGGCAAAGGAAAAATTAAATGTTTATAAGATTTAAAGTTTTAATTTTATTGGTAATTTTTATGTTGATTTTTTTAACTCAAAACATAAGCAGCAGCCAGTCATTACAACCATACGAAATCAACCAGTGCTTTTTAGAAGCTGGTCAGAAATATGGAATACACCCAAATCTTCTCTGGGCAATAGCCAAAGTGGAATCCAATTTTAATTATACTGCATTGAACAGAAATGGCAATGGAACATATGACATTGGAATCATGCAGATAAATACCTCATGGTTACCTGTTCTCAAGAAGTATGGTCTTTATGACGAAAGACAAATCTGGAATCCCTGCTACAACATACATGTGGGAGCGTGGGTTCTGGCTCAATGTATTAATAAATACGGTTATACATGGGAAGCAGTGGGTTGCTATAATGCCAGCTCAAAAATAAAAAGAATTAAATACAGCCAGAAAGTCTGGGAGGTTTTAAGACAATATGTCAGAGAGCAGTGAACGTAATAATAATTATCAAAACTGGATTGTCTTTTATAAGTGGAAGGGTAATTTCTACAGAAAAACTGTTCTTGCACATAATAAACAGGAAGCAGAAAATATTGTCGTAGAAAAGCTGATTTCAGAAGGAAAAGGAACTGACTGCCTTATAATTGCTGTAATTTCTGAGCTTGATATAAACATAACTTGAAATTTTATAATCAATACTAAAAACTTAAAAAGGAGGCATTGTTATGAATCAAACTCCTAAATTTAAAATTTTGTCACTTTTAGTTTTAGCTATTTTTCTTCTAAATAGCTATGGCTGTGGGCAGATGATTAATGCTATTGAGCACAGTGACATGCAGGTAAAACTCAAAATGACTGATACCATATTTCTTGATCCTGTGGTGAAAGCTAAAAACAGAACAATCTATGTAACAGTCAACAACACTTCAGACATGCAGGAGGTGGATACAGGAATGCTCCAGAATCTCATTGCAAGTAGACTTACTGCGAAGGGTTATCAGGTTGTAAATGACCCAACTCAGGCAGGTTACATTATTCAAACTAACATACTGTATATGGATTATTATCGCCAGACAGGCACAAAAGAGGGAGCTCTTGAGGGAGCACTTGTAGGTGGGGGAAGTGGTGCTTTAATTGGACAGAGCAGAGATACATCAATAGCCCTCGGATTAATTGGTGCATTGGTTGGTGGTGTTGGTGGTGCTCTTTTAGGCAAAGCATTAAAAGTTGAAACCTATGCAGGAGTTGTTGATGTCCAGATACAGGAGAGAACTGACAGAACAGTCACAGGACAGATTATAACTAATGCTCAGCAAGGCAGTTCAACCACAATACAGACGAAGCAGGAGATAAATTCAAACTATCAGATTTACAGAACCAAAATTGCCTGCACAGCCCAGCAGACAAACATAGATAAAACAGAGGCAGCAAGAGCAATTGCTGAAAAAATTGCCACACAGATTGGTGGAATGTTTTAGGATAAGTTAAAACTGAAATGGAGGTTCTTTATGAGAAAAATGATTCTGATAATTTTGATTGTTTTACCTTTTTTATTTTTGGGAGGAGTTGCATATTGTGAATCTGATGCGGAAATAGCCAGTAAGGTTGACAGCTACGTCAGTGACATATACAATTATCATTTAGCTTTGTATAATTTACACAGCAAATACGGAAAGATTGATTTCAGAACAGACGAATTTAAAAAAATAAAACCGATTAAAGCTGCTGTATCAGATGAGGCCGGACGTCAGAAGATAGAGTCAATAAATAAATATGTGTCAGACAACTTTTCTATATGGAAAAAAGGACTAAGGAACGAAAAAGCATCTTTGAAACTCATTTCGGAGATTCATTCTATTGAAAGTCTTGTAGTGTTCAGGGCTTATAAAGACTATATAGACATTAAAGATGCACAGAATGGTGGATTTTTTGCCTTGACTTCTTATCAAAAAAGATTTGAAGACTTATTGAAAGAAAGTCAAAAATCAAAAGCATGCTTTATAAGTCGGTTTCCTTTTTCAGATTCTTACAAATTAATACTGATCTTTAAAGATATTGAAAAAGTCAATGAGGATGGAACAGTCATGTTTAAGTTTAAGTCTCCTGCTGTAAAAGTAACATGTGAGTTTGTCTCCCTTGAAAAGGAATTTGTTTATGAAATTGTTATTGATGGTTATAAAGCGAAGGAGTATAGAAAAGCCTTAATTGACCAACTGGCTGAACAAAACAAACGAGGAGAAATAACTGATGCAAATTTTCAGGGCATACTTAAAGAACTGGGGCCAAATGGTTTTGTTTACAAGTGTGATACTGATAGAGACTCCTGTATCTTTCCAGCACATCTTGTCGAGCTTTTAAATTTAGGTATAGCTAAGGAGATAGAGAAGTGGATAGTAAAAGAAATGTCTTTTAGAGGACTTCTGTCAGAAGATATTCCCCGCCAGTGAAAAGTAAAGTAGTCATTTGGCTACTTTTTTAACAGTGGTGGACTAATATTCTCCCACTGTGAAAAAGTAGCCTATCCTGTTTCTTTTCGTTTGTCTGAAGGTAATATTTATTTGATAATTGCTCTAAAAAATTTATTGGAGGTCAAATGAGATGAAAAAAGTTGCCCTTTTAGTGCTGTTTTTTTTAGTAGTATCTATTTCTTTTGCTTATGGAGTTTTAAAAAATGATGAGGTAAAGAGTCAACTGTCCAAAATTTTTCCAAACTTCACCATTGATTCAGTTTCAGAATCTCCAATCCCTGGATTATATGAAGTAGTAACCAAAGATGGTCAGATAATGTATTGGTCACCAAAGGGTTACATGATTTTTGGTGAAATCTGGACAAAGACTGGAAAATCAGTTACAGCAGAACGCAAGCAGGAAATAGCAAGAAAAAAACTTGAAAGCATTGATTTATCCCAAGCAATTAAAATAGGTAATGGTAAAAACAAAGTAGTTACATTCACTGATCCTGAATGTCCTTACTGTAAAAGAGGGTATGAATATCTTTCAAAGAGAAGTGATTACACTGAATATCTCTTTTTCCTTTCTTTCCATGGAGATTCATCAAAAAGAAAAATCGCTTATGTAATCTGCAGTAAAGATAAAAAGAAAGCTTATGATGAGGTAATGTCTGGTAAAGAAGTAAGTGTTTCAGATGAATGTATAGCAAAAGCAGAACCTGTAATGCAGAAACACATGTCTATAGCACAATCTGCAGGTGTGGGAGGGACTCCGACCTATGTTATTAATGGAAATGTTGTGTATGGGGCTAACATATCTCTTATAGAGAAGACCTTAAACGGAGGAAAGTAGAGTGAAAATAAGAGAAGTTATAAAAATTGCTTTAATTTCTTTAGTAGTATCTGTTTGTTCAATTTTAGCGTATGACAGATTTTTTGCAACAAAAATAGTGACTTTTGATTTAAAGGGCTATATAGCGGTGTTGAGGGATTTATATCTTACAAAACAGATAGATGAAGCAGAATTAAAGAAGAGAATAGACAAAATTGAGGAAATCGTAGTTAAAACGCCAAAAAGAAAAATAATAATCACATCAGATGTCCTATTAGGAGGTGATAGAGTTGAAAACCTTACTCCTGAACTTAAGGGATACTCTACAAAGAAGACAGAAATACCTGAGACTCAAAGCAAATAGACTTCTTAAAAGTCCTAAGAATTTGATTTTAACTGTTTTTGGTATTAGTGCTATTAGTCTTGTGGGATATTTTCTTGTTTCCAATATCGTAGTAAGTTATGGATATTCTATTGATAAAAGTGTGTTTTGGAGGGTGCATGCTCAAGGTCTTAAGAAGGGAGATTATGTTTTGGTTCAAACAGATGAAAGTGACATATTTGCTAAAGGTAGGTTAATAAGTAAAATCATAGGTTGTGCACCAGGAGAGGTTCTTGAAATAAGAGGAGATGAATATTACTGTGGTGATGATTATCTTGGTAGAGCAAAACATCAAAGCAAAACAGGCATTGCTGTAAATCCTTTTAATCCCTGTGGCACATTCTACTGTTTATATAAAATTCCAGAAAATCAATATTTTGTAGTGGGAACCCACAAGGACAGTTACGATAGCAGATATTTTGGACCTGTAAATGCAGACAAAATAGCAGCAAAGCTATTACCTATATGGTGAGTAAAATGGAAAAATATTTAGCGGTTTTTTTAGTGTTAGTTTTATTTATATTTCCTGTATGGGCACAGAGCTCTCTGGAACCTTTACAGGAACAGAACAAGGAGACATATTACAAAGCACCAACCAAAGAAGGTTGGTGGTGGTATAAGGATTATCAAAAGCCTAAAAAAGAGGAAGAAGCAAAAAAAGAGGACAAAAAAGCAGAGCAATCAAAACAAGCATTTACTCCAAAGCCTTTAAAGGAATACTCATACGATGAACTTTTATACATGCATCCTGATGAATTTAGCAAACTTTATGATTACTATCTTAAGAAAGCAGTTCAGAAGCCAACAGAAGAAAATGTTTATGAATTTTATAATCTACAGGATGTAGCAAGAAAGAAAGCATTACTTTTTTCTCATTATGCAGGGTATGTGTGGCAGAAGTATCCAGAGCTTTCAACTGAAAGAGATGTTCCTATTTCAGGTCCGGGCATGACAAAAAGAAGAGACCTGATAGCAGGAGAGCTTCAGGACTATGCAAAGAAGAACGCATCAGAGTTTGGATATGTTGTATTTGTTCAACCTGGATGCGGGTATTGTGATTCTCAATTAAAGATACTTAAGTATGCGGAATCAGATGGAATACCTGTAAAGGTAGTTGATATAAGTAAAAATCCTTCAGTGCAGGCAAAGTTTGGTGTAGAAGTAACACCAACCATAATAGTTGTTGATCAGAAAACAGGACAGTATATGCCGATAAGTTCGGGAGTGGTATCTTTGGACGAAATATATACAAGAACTGCAAGGGCAATAAGACTTATGACAGGAGGGGATGATCCTGCAAGATATGGAATATATGATTTTCAGAAAGGCACAAGCCTTGATCCTCTTGAGCCTCCTCCTTTATGGAAAAAAGAAAAAAATAAGTAAAGGGGTGATATAGATGGCTAAATTACTTGAGTTAATAGGTTTAAAGAGAGAAAAGCATGAAGAAGAAGTTTTATCTTACTCAGAACTTGAGGGAGATTTAAGAAGAAATAAATTAAGTAAATATTTCAGTCCTGTTGCTTATGATGAGGAATCGGGAGTTTTTTACAATCAGGATGAAACAATTGGCATAATGTATGAATGCACGCCTGTTTTAGTGTTTGGCATGCAGTCCCTTCAGACATTAAAAGGACTGTTTCAAATAAACTATCCTGAAGGAACAGTTTTACAGTTTATTCTCTATGCTGACCCTGATATTTCTGCATATATGGATTATTACGAACACTACAAAAGATATTCTCCTTCTTATGTTAAAAAAGCCTATCGTTCGTTAAGAGAGTTTTATGAAAGTAAAAAGACAGGCAATCCACCTGTAAGAAATTACAGGTTATTTTTTACTATGAAAGTGCCTTCAAAGAAAATAACCGAAAATCTTCTTAAAGAATTGATGTCTTCAACAAGGGAGATACTTCAGTCAGTTCATCTGAATCCTATTTTATGCGGACCTAATGTTTATCTGAGTTTGCTAAGAAAAATAATTAATGGCAGGAATCCTGAAACAGTTAATTCATGGTGTAAAAGCAAACCTATTAATGCACAGGCTATATCAGCTGACACAGACGTAGAAGTTGAAAACAGATTTATCAAGACAACAAGCAAGTTTGTAAAGCAAAATGGCAATGGCATAGAAGACAGTGAATTAACGAAGTATTTTAGATGTGTTACTGTAAAAAGCATGCCCCAGGAAATAGACTTTTTCTGGGCAAACAGGGTTACAGGTAGCTATGATGGAATAAGTGGTGATGTATCTCAGGTCAACACTCCTTTCTGGTATACCCTGAATATATTTGTTGAAGATTTAAAAACAAAAATACATGGCAAAGCAAATCTTGTTTTCAGTCAACAGGCAATGGGTTCATTTATTGCTTCTCTTAAGAGAAAGCAGGAGGAGTATTTCTGGGCAGTTGACAAAGTAGACAAAGGAGAGAAGTTTTTCAGGATCATTCCGATTGTATGGGTTTACTCAGAGGATGAGGAGCAGACAAGAACTGCAGTTTACAGGGTAATAAAACTTTGGGAGACAACAGGTGCGGTAATGCAAGAGGATTCAACCATACTGCTACCGCTATTTACATACAGTTTGCCTTTTGGGTGTTATGCAGACCAAAGGACAATAAACCTTCTTGACAGAGATTTTATTGTTCCTGCGGAATCGCTTCCTCCTATGATACCTGCACAGGTAGATTACATGGGAACGGGAGAGCCTGTGCTTATATTCGGTGGTAGAAAAGGACAGATAGTAGGATTGAACATATTTAGCGAAGGTAGCTCATCTTACAACTTCTATATTGCAGCACCAACAGGTAAAGGTAAGTCCTTTACCTGCAACTACATTGTTACTAATTATCTTGGTGCAGGAGTAAAAACAAGAATGGTTGATATAGGAGGAAGTTATAAGAAACTTGCCAAAATGTTTAATGGCAAGTTTCTTGAGTTTTCTCCAGAAAGTGATATATGTATAAATCCTTTTTCTAACATAAAGGAAGGAGAGGAACAATACGATATTCCTGTTATATCAAACATAATTCTGCAGATGGCTATATCTTCCACAGGACAACTTCCGCAGGGAACAAATCATGAAAGTGTTGTAAATCTGCTTAATTCAGCAGTTAGGTGGACAATTGAAAAGTTTGGACAGGATGCTCTTGTTGACCATGTGCAAATGTATCTTGCTGAATTTCCCAAGTATTATAACAGTAGAGATATTCTTTGTGAAGGCAAAGAGGCTTGTGTAGAGGACTTTAAACTTATCGCAACGCATCTTGCTTTTAATCTCGACAAGTTTGTTTCGTCGGGAGTTTATGGGAAATATTTCAATGGAAAGACAAGTTTTGACATATCTCAGGATGATTTTGTAGTTCTTGAGCTTGAACATCTTAAAGCATTGCCTGATTTGTTCAAGGTGGTAGTGCTTCAGGTTTTAAACACAGTTACGATGGATTTGTATCTTAGCAGTAGGGAAAATCCTCGTATGGTCATAATGGATGAGGCATGGCAGTTTTTGCAGGATACAGAAGTGTTTCAAAAAGTTATTGAGGAAGGGTATCGTAGAGCAAGAAAATACAAAGGAAGCTTTGGGATAATAACTCAGTCAATACTTGACCTTGAACATTTTGGTAGGGTTGGACAGGTTATAAATTCAAACTCTGCATTTAAGTTTTTCCTTGAAAGCGGTGATTTTACAGTAGCAAAAGATAAAAAACTTATAGATTACGATGAGTTTACTTTAAATATTCTTAGCTCGGTCAAATACAATGCACCGAAGTATTCAGAAATATTCATACATTCCGATAGTTTTGGCGTGGGTGTAGCAAGACTAATGGTTGATTCTTATTCATACTACATATATACTTCTAACCCTACAGAAATAGCAGAAATACAAAGCATGGTGAACAATGGAATGAGTTACGAAGAGGCAATTAATGAGATGGTTAAAAGGCGTAATAGCAAGTAGTTTACTGTTTTTATTTATAACTGTTTCTCATGCGGAACAGAATGCTTCAGATATAGCAGGTAGCATGCACTCTCAGTTTAGAGACAAGGCAGGCTCAGAGAAAACAATAAAGCAAAACTTTGTAAATCCTTTGCTTGGCGGAGACAAACTATTTACCATTGATCGATCCCAAAGCGGTGATGTGCAGTTAGTATGTCCAAGCAGTAAAGAGTTTCTCACAGTGCTTATAAGACCGAAAGCAACAGGCGATTTTGATGCCGATATATACTGGGACAGTGACATGGATGGCAAAATGGACAGATCAATGACGGTGAACAATGTATCAGGAATATGCACGAATGGATTTATAAGTTGTAATCCGGGAACGTGGGTAAACTGCAGGAATTATTCTTTTGAATACAATAATGGAAATATACAGTTACAGGAAGTTGGTTTAACCTCCTTAGCGGGCTGTTTTTGCACTAATCAATCCTGTGGTAATAATTTACTGTGGAACAACATCGGGTATGTATTGAAGGTTTTCGGTGGTGCAGTAGCAGGAGCATTTCAGAAAGCAGACTCAAGATATGCCATATCTGAAGCAAGAGTAGATGGTGCTGCAATATACTTTTATGGGCAGAGAACAAGAGAATGTGGAGTAACAGGGGGTGGAAGTGGTGCTTTATATCCTGAGTCATACTGGAAGACTCCTTATACAATTTCCCCTGCAGTTGAAAATTTGGTCTTGTCTCAATCTCAGGATTCAGGGAGTTTTTATAACCTTATGTACAGTGCTTATAATCAATCGCAAAGCATTTCTAATCTTAGGGCATGTTCAATAAGGAGGAATCTAAGAGAACAAAGAATTGGTATTTATGACATTATAGAGCCTGTTGGTGGAAATGGTGGAACTGTGAGATCCTGTGGTGAAAAATGTATTCAGGTGGTGCTTGGTTGGGAAGGAGACAATTACTGGTGTGCAGGCTGTGCAATATATGAAACATATTATGATTTATTAGTTAAAAGACCTGACTTAATAGAAAATGCAACTTTGATAAGGGCAAAGTGGGATGACTGGATACAGGTTTGGTTTAATAATTACTTGGTCTGGAATGGACCTTATGGAAACTGGACAGCCCCTAACAGTTATCCTCCAGGTAGATGTGAGTTAACAACAAGTTGGGATTGGGGACTAAATATTAATGTGACCAATTATTTTAAACAATATGGCGAGCCACATACTTTAAGAACAAGAAATAGAGTAGCAGTTGCAGGATGCGGTGAGGGTTTTTCTATTGTCAATATAAAAACAAATACTACCTGCGAGTTAATACAGAACATAGAGTCTACCTGTGAAGACTATGAAAGTAATCAAAACTGTGTTTTATGGGAAGAAACAATAGACAATGTGCAGACAATAAGACAAGGAGTTAGAACAGGACTTTCTCCTTTAAAACAACCTGTTAATATGTGTGATAGGACTTATATTTTTGACTGGCTGTTAAAAAGTAGAGTTTATTTATGTAAAGATCAGGGCATAGATCTATCAGGAGCAAAACAGAGACTTGCGACTGTTATTCCATCCAGCCAGTATTCTTCAGACAGGATAACTTTTACAGATGTCAGGAAAGAAGGGAACACATGGAACACTTATGCGAATCAACAATTTATTGTTGGTGGAGGAGCAACTGGAGACTCCTGCGAAAAAGCTTGTAAGGTTAAAGCAAATCGTCCTAATGTAGGAGTTGGAGTAAGTGGAAGGGTTACAGAAGTAAACACAGGAAATGTGAATTATGTTTACTACTATCGTCCCTGCTACAATGACACCTGCCCTGTTGAGGAGGGAGAAGTAATAGATATTCCCTGTCAGTGCATGAATGATTTTGGTGCAGCCTCCACTCTTATGCAGACAATGAGATTTGCAGGTCAGGACATGATTTGTACATCGGGTAATATCAAGACATTGCCGGGGTACTGATATGTTGAGGAAAGCAATATCCTTAATTGTTATTTTTACTTTTTTATTTACTGATATTACAGTTGATTTCCATTACTTAAAAAGCATATTTCCCTTAACTGGTAGAGCCTATGCTGACACTGCCACCCCTTATTGTTTACCCACCAGTGATGGAACAAAGGTGGGAACATTTTCGCAGGAAGCAGGATATTGTATTTTAGAACCTGAAAACAGTGCAGGTAAGTGTCTTGCACCTTATGTTTATTCAACGGATAGAAAAGTATGTATATCGCAACCTCTCTGTCCTGGACTTTATATATGGAATGCAGAGATCAAAAGATGTGAATCTGTAACAGCAACACCTTCAGGTGGCACTGAGCCTACTTTCCCTGAAAACTCTTGTGCAGTGGATAGCAATGGCGATGGTGAAATACAGCAAAATGAGATATACCAGTGTCAGCAGACACCACAAGGATACATTTGTCCTGTTGGACAGACACAGTGCAATCCTCAGTATAAGCAGCCTACATGTCCTGCTGAGTATACATATAACTCCCAAACACAGAAGTGTGAGTATACTCCAGGAGGGGGTAATTTTTCTGTTACAGTATCTGGTTGTGTAGCTTTAACTACTGATCCACAGTATTACAATAACAGAAAAACTGGATTAG
>CAZTLF010000046.1:0-14099 GCA_964614465.1 uncultured Thermodesulfovibrio sp. | reverse complement strand
TTATGTGGAAACAATACCTTTTCAGCGAGATTATTTTTGAGGAAAGGCGATAGGTATTGACAAAATTTATCAGATTTTGTAAGCTTAATTTATCGTTAAAGTTGACCTCCTGAAGGGTTAAACAATTTTAAAAAGTGAAAGAAATCCTTAAAAATCCGTAATCGAGGTAATATAATGGAAAACAATACTATTCCAATTTCCATTTCTGAACTAAAGCAGAAAAAAATTCCTGAACTCATGGATATGGCAAATGCCCTGAACATTGAGAATGCTACTTCCATGAAGAAACAGGATTTAATTTTTGCAATACTTCAGAATCAGATTGAAAAAATTGGAACTGTTTACGGTGCAGGTGTGCTTGAAATTCTTTCAGAAGGATTCGGTTTTCTGAGAAGCCCTGACTACAGTTATCTACCAAGCCCAGATGACATTTATGTTTCTCCTTCCCAAATAAGAAAATTCGGTTTAAGAACAGGAGACCTTATTACAGGACAGATTAGACCCCCAAAAGAAAATGAAAGATATTTTGCACTTCTTAAGGTAGAATCCATTAATGGAAAGCCTGTTGAAGAAAGTATTATCAGACCTCTTTTTGACAATTTAACTCCATATTATCCTACTGAAAAGATTAATCTTGAGTATAATTCAACTGATTACTCAACAAGAGTAATGGATTTGCTTACTCCTGTTGGTAAGGGACAAAGAGGCTTAATTGTGGCTGCTCCAAGAACAGGGAAAACCATGCTTCTTCAATCAATTGCAAAGGCTATAAAAAAGAATCACTCTGAAATATACCTTATAGTACTACTTATTGATGAGAGACCTGAAGAAGTTACTGACTGGCGCAGGCAGGTTACAGGTGCTGAAATTATAAGTTCTACCTTTGATGAACCTGCTCAGAGACACTGCCAGGTATCAGAAATGGTCATTGAAAGAGCAAAAAGACTTGTAGAAGAAGGACAAGATGTTGTAATATTGCTTGACAGTTTAACAAGACTTGCAAGGGCATACAATGCTATTACCCCAGCTTCAGGGAAGGTTCTTTCTGGCGGACTGGAAGCAACAGCTTTGCAGAAACCAAAAAGATTCTTTGGAACGGCAAGAAATATAGAAGAAGGAGGCTCTCTTACTATTATTGCAACAGCTCTTGTAGAAACAGGAAGCAGAATGGATGATGTTATTTTTGAAGAGTTTAAAGGAACTGGAAATATGGAAGTTCATCTGGATAGAAAACTTGCAGATAAAAGAATATTCCCGAGTATTGATATTGGTGCTTCTGGTACAAGAAAAGAAGAATTACTCGTACCACCTGATGTTTTAAATAAGGTCTGGATTTTAAGAAAAGTACTGAGTACACTCAGTCCAATTGAGGCAATGGAATTTTTATTGAGTAAACTTAAAGGAACAAAATCCAACAAAGAATTTCTTGAGATGATGAATAAATGATGAAAACTGAAGATTATTGTTTTGTCTGCGGAAAACAAAATCCTGTGGGACTAAAACTAAATTTTAAGCATGCAGATGGCAAATCCTTTGCAGAATTAATTCTTACAAAAGAATATCAAGGCTGGAGTGGAATAATACACGGTGGAATTATTGCATCACTTCTTGATGAAGCCTGTGTTTATGCAGGAAACTCACTTGGATATCATACTGTTACAGCAGAATTAAAAATAAGATTTAAAAATCCTGTAGCACCTCAAGAAAAAATAGTGGTAGAGGCTCATGCAGAACATAAAAAATCAAAACTAATTGAAGCAAAAGCTTGGATAAAAAAATTAGATGGGTCATTGATAGCAGAAGCAGAAAGTAAATTAGTTATCAAGGAAAAAACTAATGATTCTGAGATTTTATAGAAAAGGTGCTCTTTCAGAATATAAAACACAACAACTGCTTAAACGTGTACATTCTGAAATTTCAGATGAAATTAAACAGATTGAAACAGAATTTTGCTACTATGTCCTGACAGATAAAAAATTATCAGACTATGAATTAACTATTTTAAAATGGCTTTTAGCTGAAACCTTTGAACCAGAAAACTTTTCAGATAAAAGCTTCCTTTCCGCAGATAATGGAATGATATTTGAAGTAGGTCCTCGTCTTAATTTTTCAACTGCCTGGTCTACCTGTGCTGTATCTGTGTGTCATAGCATTGGAATCAAGAAAGTTAAAAGGATAGAAAGATCAAGAAGATATAAACTGATACCATTAATTAAAAATTTTCCTTCAAAGCTTTTTCTTGACATGATTCATGACAAAATGGTTGAGTGCCCATATCCAGAGCCTTTGGATGACTTTTCTCATGGAATATCTCCAAAGCCTTTAAGAGTTGTGCCAGTTTTGGAAGAAGGGAAAAAAGCACTTGAAAAAATAAATCATGAACTTGGTCTTGGATGGGATGACTGGGATATTAACTTTTATCTAAAACTTTTTAAGGATAAATTAAAAAGAAATCCGACAGATGTTGAATGCTTTGATCTTGCTCAATCAAATAGTGAACATTCAAGGCACTGGTTTTTCAGAGGAACTCTGTTTATTGATGGAAAATCATCAAAACAAACGCTTTTTGATATAGTAAAAAAACCTTTGAAAAAAAATCCGAAAAATTCTGTAATAGCTTTTAAAGATAATTCAAGCGCTATCTATGGAGCAAAAATAGGATATTTAAAACCTGAAACCCCTGGAAATTCTTGTAGATTTGTAGTAAAAAGGGAGTTATATCACCTTATTTTTACAGCTGAAACACACAACTTTCCAACAGGTGTAGCTCCTTTCCCTGGAGCTGAGACAGGAACAGGAGGAAGAATTCGTGATGTTCACGCAACTGGTAAGGGTGCCTTACCAATTGCAGGAACAGCAGCTTACTGTGTTGGAAATCTTTATATTCCAGAATATGAGCTTTCATGGGAAGATAAATCATTTGAATATCCCTCTAATCTTGCAACACCTTTACAGATTGAGATTGAGGCAAGCAATGGAGCTTCGGATTATGGAAATAAATTTGGTGAACCCGTAATAGCAGGATTTACCCGTTCATTTGGCATGAGATTACCTGATGGAGAAAGAGTTGAGTGGATAAAACCAATAATGTTCACTGGGGGAATAGGACAGATAAATGCAATTCATACTGAGAAAGAGCTACCTAAAAAGGGAATGTATGTTGTAAAAATTGGTGGCCCTGCCTACAGAATAGGAATGGGAGGCGGAGCCGCATCTTCTGTGGTGTCAGGAGAACTTAGTGAAGAGCTTGATTTTAATGCTGTGCAGCGAGGAGACGCTGAAATGGAAAACAAACTTAACAGAGTTGTTAGAGCCTGCCTTGAACTTGGTAAAAAAAATCCTATAGTAAGTATTCATGATCAAGGAGCAGGTGGAAACTGCAATGTAGTTAAAGAGCTTGTCTATCCAGAAGGAGCAAAAATTGATATAAGAAATGTGATAGTTGGAGATGAAACTTTGTCTATTCTTGAAATATGGGGTGCTGAATATCAGGAAAATGATGCTATTTTAGTAGAAAAAGAAAATATTAAACTTTTTAGCATTCTCTGTGAAAGAGAAAGACTTCCATGGTCAATTATTGGAGAAGTTACAGGAGATGGAAAACTTATTGTTTATGACAGTAAAAACAATCAAATAGCTGTCAATTTTGACCTTAAGGATGTTTTGGGAGAAATTCCTAAAAAAGAATTCAGACTTCAAACAATTCAGAGAAAGCTTGAACCACTAAAGCTTCCTGAAACTTTAACACTAAAAGATGCATTAAACATGGTTTTGAGACTTCTTTCTGTAGGCTCAAAAAGATTCTTAACAAACAAAGTAGACCGTTCAGTTACAGGACTTATTGCCAGGCAGCAGTGTGCTGGTCCTGTGCAACTTACAGTTTCAGATGTATGCGTTGTTGCTCAAAGTTATTTTAATAAAACAGGAATTGCCCATGCCATAGGAGAACAACCAATAAAAGGACTTATAAACCCTGAAGCTATGGCAAGACTTTCAGTGACAGAAGCTTTGACAAACATATTATGGGCAAAGATTACAGATATTGAAGACATTAAATGCTCTGCTAACTGGATGTGGGCAGCGAAACTTCCAGGAGAAGGTGTTAAACTGTATAAAGCTGCCCATGCCATGGCTGATTTTATGATAAAGCTCGGTATAGCAATAGATGGAGGAAAAGATTCTCTTTCAATGGCTGCAAAAGTTAAAACATCACAAGGAGTTGAAGTTGTAAAATCTCCTGGAACTCTTGTAATTTCTGCTTATGCACCATGTCCTGATATCCAAAAAGTTATCACGCCTGATATCAAATATCCTGGAGAAAGTGTAATTCTTTTCATTGACCTTTCCAATGGTAAAAGAAGAATTGGTGGAACAGCACTGGCTCAATGTATGGGACAGCTTGGCAATGAATCACCTGATATGGAAAATCCTGAACTTTTAAAAAAAGTTTTCAGAGCAATACAAACATTAATTGACAAAAAATTAATACTTTCAGGACATGACCGTTCAGATGGAGGATTGATAACAACTCTTCTTGAAATGGCTTTCTCAGGCTCTTGCGGGCTTCATATAAAAATAAAAGAGACTAGCTCAGATAATATCATCGCAGAACTATTTAATGAAGAACCAGGGCTTGCAATTGAGGTAGATATTAAAAAGCTTGATAAAGTAGTAAAGTTTCTTATGCAGAATGAGATACCTTTTTACAGAATTGCTGATACTTTAAAAGAAAACAAAATTATTATTGAAAACGCTGATAAAATTATTTTTGATGAACCCATGACATCTCTTAGAGATATATGGGAAGAAACAAGTTATCGCATTGATATGCTACAGGCAAATCCTGAGTGTGTGAAAGAAGAAAAAAAAGCAATCTATGACAGAGTTTCTCCTCATTATAAACTTAGTTTTATCCCTGAAAGGACTCCTGAGATAATTCTTAAAAGGAAAGCCAAACCTCTTGTTGCAATCATTCGTGAAGAGGGAAGCAATGGTGATAGAGAAATGGCAGCTGCCTTTTACATGGCAGGATTTGAACCATGGGATGTATGCATGCAGGATTTGATAGATAAAAAAATTTCTTTAAAAAATTTTAAAGGAGTTGCATTTGTTGGTGGCTTCAGTTTTGCAGATGTTCTTGACTCTGCAAAAGGATGGGCTGGCTGTATAAAGTTTTCTCATTTAAAAAAGGAGTTTGAAGACTTTTATATGCGTACTGATACATTTAGTCTTGGTGTATGTAACGGATGCCAGCTTATGGCACTTCTTGGATGGGTTCCATGGTACGGAATTGAAGAACTAAGCCAGCCCCGCTTTATATGGAATAAATCAGGAAGATTTGAATCCAGATGGGTGACTGTAAAGATTTTACCTTCTCCATCAATTATGCTTAAAGACATTGAAGGCTCTCAAATTGGAGTATGGATAGCTCATGGAGAAGGAAGAGTCTATTTTCCTGATGGAAGCCTTCTTAATAAAGTGCTTGAAAAAAATCTTGCACCTGTGCGTTATGTTGATGATGACGGTAATATTACAGAAATATATCCATTTAATCCAAATAACTCACCCTACGGTATAGCTGCTTTATGCACTGAAGATGGGAGGCATCTTGCAATGATGCCTCATCCAGAAAGAGCATTTTTGTTATGGCAATGGCCATGGCTACCTAAGAAATGGGAAAAAATGAAAGCCTCTCCATGGCTTAAACTTTTTCAGAATGCAAGGCAGTGGTGTGACAGTTATGCATAAAACTTTAAAAAATAAAATCATTGAAACAATCAGAAAGCTTGATTTACCAGAGGTTGCGCCAGAAATAGAAATTCCCAAAAATGAAGACTTTGGAGACTTAAGTACGCCAATAGCAATGGAGATTGCAAAAAAATTGAAAAAGCCTCCAAGAACAATTGCTCAGGATATCATTCAATCATTAGATAAAAGCTTATTTGAGAGTGTTGAGTTAGCAGGACCAGGATTTATAAATTTTAAGTTTAAAAATGATTTTATTTTCTCTGAGTTTGAAAATCTTCTTAAATTGAGGGAGTTATTTTTTATTCATAATATAGGAAAGGGTAAAAAAATTCAGATTGAGTTTGTCAGTGCAAATCCTACAGGACCACTTCATCTTGGACATGGTAGAGGAGCAGCATTAGGAGCAGCTTTAGCAAACATTTTGAAAGAAGCTGGATATAATGTTTTCACTGAATATTACATAAATGATGCTGGTAAACAGGTTGAGATTCTTGGACAGAGTGTTTATATCGCTCTTCAGAATCTTTTTGGGAAAAAACTGGAAATGCCGGAAGACTGCTATAAAGGAGACTATATAAATGAGCTTGCAAAGGAACTTTATGATTTGTACGGCAATGATTTGCAAGATAAAGATTTTGATGAAATTGGTGATTTTTTAATTGATTTTTCTTACAAAAAGATGCTTAATGAAATAAAAAAAGACCTTGATGATTTCGGAGTAAACTTTGATAAATGGATAAGTGAGAAAAAACTTTATCATACAGGCGAGGTTCAACTCACAATTCTTAAACTTAAAGAGCTTGGATTTATCTATGAAAAAGATGGAGCATTATGGTTTCGTTCAACAACTTTTGGAGATGACAAAGACAGAGTTGTTGTAAAAAGCGATGGAACTTATACATATTTCGCCTCTGATATTGCCTATCATAAAAACAAAATTGAAAGAGGGTTTGATGAACTCATAAACATCTGGGGAGCTGACCATCATGGATATATTCAGAGAGTAAAAGCTGCTGTTCAGGCATTGGGAATGACTGCTTCTCAAATTAAAATACTTCTTGTTCAGATGGTAAATCTGCTAAGAGGAGGAAAGCCTGTTCAGATGTCAAAAAGAGCAGGAACATTTGTTACACTAAGAGAGCTTATTGATGAGATAGGTGTTGATACTACAAAATTTATATTCCTTACTCGTAGACATGATAGCCATCTTGAGTTTGATGTAGAGATTGCAAAAAAACAGTCTCATGAAAATCCTGTTTATTATGTCCAGTATGCTCATGCAAGGATTAATAGCATCTTTATGAAAGCTCAAAGTGAACCAGAAAGATTTAATGGAGAGCTTTTCAACGAAGAGGAATTAAGAATTATAAAAAAAGTTCTCCTTTATCCAATGATTTTTGACCTGAGTGTTCAGATGAGAGAACCACATAGAATAACATTTTATTTACAGGAACTTGCAGCATTGTTTCACAGTTATTACCACAAATACAGAGTAATATCTGAAAATGCTGAATTGACAGAAACAAGACTCAGCCTATGCAAGGCTATAATGCTTGTTCTAAGACATGGACTCAGAATGCTCGGGGTAAAAGCTCCTGAAAAGATGTAAATCAGCTGAATTTGATAGCATCTGCCATTTTTACAACCTTAATCATAAATCCAACATCATGAACTCTTACAATATTTGCTCCATTTATAACTGATATAGCAACAGCTGAAGCAGTACCTTCAAGTCTTTTCTCAGGAGAAGCCTCGTTTAAAACTTTTCCAATAAAGCTTTTTCGCGATACTCCAACAAGTAATGGTCTACCTAAATTAGAAAATTCTTTTAAATTTTTTATTATTGTAAGATTATGTTCAGGTAATTTGCCAAATCCGATACCTGGGTCAA
Source organism: uncultured Thermodesulfovibrio sp. (assembly GCA_964614465.1). Lineage (GTDB taxonomy): Bacteria > Nitrospirota > Thermodesulfovibrionia > Thermodesulfovibrionales > Thermodesulfovibrionaceae > Thermodesulfovibrio. Next base: position 6,460 of record CAZTLF010000046.1, on the reverse strand, counting down.
TAATTATCATATTTTCATCAATTCCTGCTTGTTTAGCAATAACTATAGAGTTTCTCAAGTATTCAATAATTTCAGGAATAAGAGCTTCATAGTAAGGATTTTTCTGCATATCTTTTGGTGTTCCTTTTATATGCATGACAACAACTGGAACCTTGTATTTCCTTGCTATTTCTGGCATATCTGGATCAAATCTCAATCCACTTATATCATTTATGATAGTTGCTCCTGCCTTAATTGTTTCTTCCGCAACACGGGCTTTATATGTATCAATGGAAATAGGAATGGAAATTTTTTTAGAAATTGCTTCAATTACTGGTATAACTCTTCTTAGCTCTTCATCAATGCTTACTGGTTCTGCCCCCGGACGTGTTGATTCTCCGCCAATGTCCAGTATATCAGCACCTTCCTCAACTAAACGAAATGCGTGGTCAACTGCTTTCTGAACATCAAAGTATCTTCCACCATTAAAAAAAGAATCAGGGGTTACATTGACAATTCCCATTATGTAGGTTTTTTTAAGAAAGTTGAATTCAAAGTTATGGAATTTGAGCTTCATGCAGCTTTTTTGTTCTCTGAAATGATTTCCTCTATTTCTGGAGCTTCAAGAGTTTCTCTTTCAAGTAAGGCTTTGGCAATTGCATCAAGAATTATTCTATTTTGTTCAAGTAATTCTCTGGTCTGACTGTAAGCCTCTGTTACAATTCTTTTTGTCTCCTCATCTATCTCTTCAGCAGTTTTATCAGAATAGTCTCTATGTTTTGCAATTTCTCTTCCAAGAAATACATGCTCTTCTCTTTTTCCAAATGTTAGCGGTCCCATCCTGTCACTCATTCCCCATTCAGTAACCATCTTACGGGCAAGCTCTGTAGCCCTTTCAAGATCATTGCCAGCTCCAGTTGTCATTGTTCCCAGTGCTATTTCTTCTGCAACTCTTCCTCCCAGAAGAACTTTAAGCGTGCCGTAAAGATATTCTTTTGAGTAAGTGTAGCGGTCATCAAGTGGAAGCTGTTGAGTTACTCCGAGAGCTCTTCCTCTTGGAATTATGCTAACTTTATGAATTGGATCAGTTGTAGGTGTAAGTTTTGCAACAAGAGCATGTCCTGCCTCATGATATGCTGTAATTGTCCTTTCTTCTTCGCTTAAAACCATGCTCTTTCTTTCAACACCCATCAAAACCTTATCCTTTGCTGATTCAAAATCATTCATGTTCACAGTATCACTGTTTCTTCTTGCAGCAATTAATGCAGCTTCATTGACTAAATTTGCAAGGTCTGCTCCTGAAAATCCTGGAGTTCCTCTTGCAATCTTTTCAAGATCCACATCACTGTTAAGGGGAATTTTCTTTGTATGAACTTTAAGTATTTCAAGTCTTCCCTTTACATCAGGTAGAGGAACAACAATCTGACGGTCGAACCTTCCGGGCCTTAAAAGAGCAGGGTCTAAAACATCAGGTCTATTTGTAGCTGCAAGTACAATTATCCCTTCATTGCTTTCAAACCCGTCCATCTCAACAAGAAGTTGATTGAGAGTCTGTTCTCTTTCATCATGACCTCCACCAAGACCTGCTCCACGTTGTCTTCCAACAGCGTCTATCTCATCAATAAATACAATACATGGTGAGTTTTTCTTTGCCTGTTCAAAAAGATCTCTGACTCTACTTGCGCCAACTCCAACAAACATTTCAACAAAATCTGAACCAGAAATTGAAAAGAAAGGAACACCTGCTTCACCAGCAATTGCTTTTGCAAGAAGAGTCTTACCTGTACCAGGAGAACCCACAAGAAGAATGCCCTTAGGAATTTTTGCTCCAAGTTTTATATACTTTTGAGGACTTGTAAGAAAATCAACAATTTCTCTTACTTCCTCCTTTACTTCTTCAATACCTGCAACATCTGAAAAAGTTACTTTGACTGACTTGTTTGAAATCATTTTTGCTCTTGCTTTACCAAATGACATGGCACGGCTACTTCCTGCTTGCATTTGCTTCATAAATAAAATCCATAAAAATACAAGAAAAATCACAGGTCCCCATGATATGAGAAAATTAATATACCATGGTGTCTGCTCAGGAGGTTTAACAGAAATTTTTACACCATGAGAAGAAAGTTCTTTTATAAGCTCTGGATAATTTATAAAATAAGTTTTAAATTGTGAACCATTTTTAAACTTGCCTGTTATTGTATTATCCTTGATTAAAACCTCATCTACCTCGGAATTCTGCATCTTAATAAGAAATTCTGAAAATATTATTTCCTTTTCTGTTTTTTGAGGAACATTTAAAATGTTAAAAAGTGCAATTATTGAAATACCTATAATTATCCAGATCAAAAATGTTTTTAATGAACTTTTTCCTTTCCCATTCATAAATTAATTTTAACCTAAAATAAGTATAAAAGTAAAAAAATACAGTAAAATATGAAATAATATTCAATAAGGAGGAGATTTAAAATGGTAACTTTAGAAGAAAATTTTTATCGGCTTTTACATCCAAAGATTGTTTTTTTGCTTACATCTGTAGGCAAAGATGGAAAGCATAATGTTATGTCCTGTGCATGGGCAACTCCTGCATCTGAAGAACCACCAAAGGTAATTGTATGCATTTCAAAAGAACATTATACTGCGGAGTTAATTCTTCAGACAGGAGAGTTTGCAATAAATATTCCAGCTAAGGATATGGTTAAAGCTATATGGATATGCGGAAGTAAATCTGGAAAAAGCATTGATAAATTTAAGGAAGCAAAATTAAAAAAATTTAAAGCATCCAAAATTTCAGCACCTCTCATAGAAGGATGTGTTGGGTTCATTGAGTGCAAAGTTACTAAAACAGTTGATGCTGGTGAATGCTATGCTTTTCTGGCTGATGTTTTAGAATCAAAGGCTGATGAAAAATATTTTAAAAAAGCTGTCTGGATTGCCGATAACATCCCGATGCATCTTGGTGGTAGAAAAATTGTTTATTTTAGTTCCTCGGATTAACATTAATAAAATGCTTTACATCTTTAAATCGCCAATGGTATTTGGATTAACATCATATTTACTTGCAAAAGCAGAGACAAAAATCTTATTGTAAATCTATCTCAGCAATGATTCTGGTTGTTTGGTAACATATAACTTATAACTTAATTATGGAGGTAAAAATGAGAGAAGGAAAAATTTTTACAAGAAGAGAATTTATAAAGACTGCGGGAATTGCAACTGCTATGCTTTTTATTGATAAATTTGAAATTTCTTCCCTGAGTTGGGCTTCTACTAAGAAAAAAAATTTAAAAATGATAGCTGTTGATTATTCTAAATGTACAGGATGTAAAACCTGTGAGGCAGTATGCTCTGCATATAACAATCCTGTAATAGTTAATGGGGAGAAACTTCCCGGACTTGGAAATCCAAAATTTTCAAAAATTTGTGTTCACACTTTTAATCCCGATGTGGATGTTCCTAATGTCTGTGTCATGTGTCCAGATTTACCCTGTGTTAATTCATGCCCTGTTGAGCCAGAACCTAAAACAGGAAAAAGAGCTATCTATAGAGATGAGAAAACTTTAACAATTAAAACTGATATGAAAAGATGTATTGGCTGTGGAAACTGTGCAAAGACTTGCGCTGAAAAGAGAACTGGCATAATAGAGATTGACCCTAATACAGGCAAGCCAGTTGGAATCTGTAATCTTTGTGGTGGTGAGCCTCAATGTGTAAAACACTGTCCTTTTAATGCTCTCAGTGTTGTAGATGTCAACCCCAATAGAAAATTTTATGGAAAGTCCCCTGAAAAAATAGCAAAAACTCTAGCAAAGCAATGGTATGGAATAAGTAATTTAGGAGGTGTAAAATGAAAAAATTTTATGGATACTACGGTAAATTACTTTATATAGATCTTACAACAGGAAAAATTGAAAAAAGAGCAATTTCAGAAGAAGATATTGCAAAATTTGTTGGTGGAAGAGGACTTGGAATGAAGATTCTCTGGGATCATTTAAAAAAGCCCGGAGTAGATTCTTTGTCAGCAGAAAACCCTTTAATTTTTATGACAGGGCCTTTTTCAGGCTTTCCTGTACCATCTTCCTCAAGAACCTGTATTGTTACAAAATCTCCCCTTACTTCTCCCCTAAGTTCTCCTTATCCTTATGCATCTACAGTAACTTATTCAAATATTGGAGGATTCTTTGGTCCTGAACTAAGATTTGCAGGCTATGACGGTATTGTAATTACTGGTAAAGCTAACTCCCTATGTTACATCGTTATTGACAATGATAAAGTAGAGATTCGTGATGCTAAAAAATTTAAAGGTATGCGGACAGATACCTTTGATAAAAATATACTTAAAGAGCTGAAGGATCGTAAATTTAAAACAGTCTATATTGGTCCTGCCGGTGAAAATCTTGTACGGTACGCATGCGTTATTCATACTTCAGCAAGAGCTGCAGGAAGAGGTGGTGTTGGTGCTGTAATGGGCTTTAAAAATCTAAAAGCAATTGCAGTAAAGGGAAGCAATCAGCCATCTGTTGCTAATCATAGGAAATTTCTTGAAGCTCTTGAAAAAGCCAGAATAACGCTAAAAAACTCACCTCGTACCAAATCATGGATAGAGTACGGAACTGCTGGATATATTGTAAGAAGTAGTGACCAAGGTACTGCCACGGTTCGTAACTTTAGAGAGGGAACATTTCCTGAAGCATACAAAATTGGTGCAGAGGCAGCAAAAAGGAATGTGTGGGTAAGAAACATTGCCTGCATTTACTGTCCTCTTGCATGTAAGAAAAGTGGAAGGACGAAGGGTAAATATGGAGGAATTGTTCATGATGGACCAGAGTATGAAACAGGTGTTATGCTCGGAACAAATCTTTTAATATCAGATATGGCAGGTATGCTCAAAATAATTTACAATGTTGATGATCTTGGCATAGATGCAATTTCTGTTGGAGCAGTAATTGGATTTTTAATGGAAGCTTACGAAAATGGTATGATTGATCAAAAATTTCTTGATGGAATTGATCTTAAATGGGGAAGTGTAGATGCAACATTAAAAATAATAGAAAAGATTGCCTACAGAGATGGTATCGGAGAACTTGCATCTAAAGGCGTAAAGGCACTTTCTAAAAAGATAGGACATGGAAGTGAAAAATTTGCCATACATGTAAAAGGAATGGAGCTTGCAGCACACAACATTCAGGCAAATCCTCCAAGAGCACTCTGCTACGTTACTGCAAACAGAGGTGGGTGCCACTTAAATGGTGACAGCGTTGAGGCACAAAACTTCAGGGCAATGATTGACTCAACAGGAGTGTGTTTGTTTGCTGCTATGGATAATGCCTATGAAGAACCAATAATTTCCATGCTTAGCGCCATAACAGGTGTTGATTATGATAAGTCAACTTTTTTAAAAACAGGTGAAAGAGTTTTTAATTTAGAGAAAATGTTTAACTACCGTGAAGGATTCCGCAGAGAAGATGACTGGCTACCTGACAGATTTTTTGAAGATGCCTTTACAGTAGGTCCTAAAAAAGGTGCTGTGCTTGATAGAACAAAGTTTCGTGATATGCTTACTCAATATTACAAAGAAAGAGGATGGGATACTGAAACAAGCAAACCAAAGGAAGCTAAATTAAAGGAACTTGGGATTTATAAAATATTAGGCTAAATTAATCCTTTCCAGAAAGCTCTATAAAAATTATTTGCTCTCTCGGAGTATTCTGGAATTATTTTTTCTGTTTCAGTAACAATTTGCTCTTTTAAGGGATGGTCTTCAAACCAGTCAATGAGCAACTCCTTTGTTACCTTAATATGAAATTGAAGGGCATAAACATTGTCCTTGTATCTGAATGCTTAATTTTCATAAAGAAATGATCTTGTAAGACGAACTGTACCTATGGGTAAATCAAAGGAAAATAGTACCTCCATTTGCCTGTTCAAACTTACCTATCCTTTTTAAAGCATCTGTAAAAGCTCCTTTTTCTGAACCAAATAACTCTGCTTCAAGAAGATTTTCAGGAATTGCTGCACAGTTTTAATTGGAATATAAAGAAAAGAAATCCCTGCCTTACTTGGTATGCTCCCTGTTTTATTGAGAAACTGAGGCTCTTTCTCTATATCTGGAATAAACATCGGCAATCCTGTTTTAATAACTTGACCTACAATCCCTTCACCAATTCTGTATTTTCCCCTACTCATCTCTTCTTGAGTTAATCCATAGGCAGCGACAATGCTTATTTCTTCTGTTTTTTTATCATGAATAAAAATACTACCCCTTCTCATATCAAGCTCTTTTGATAAAATTTCAAAGACAGAATAAAGATTTTTCTCAAGGTCAAAGGAAGAAGTTAAAACCCTACTTACTTCAAAAAGTGCTTTTAATTCTATGTTTTATATTTATTCATAATTAGCTAAACGGCAATTATTTGCCGAAAATCTATTGTAACATTTGAAATTTTTCAGGTCAATAAATGCTAAACTGTCTTTCAAGCCG
>CAZTLF010000045.1:0-14186 GCA_964614465.1 uncultured Thermodesulfovibrio sp. | reverse complement strand
GGATTGATATGCCCTTTTTTTGAGACTATCATCTAAGATTGTGTAAATATACAACACCTCCCAAAAAGTTTGCAAATATTGCTAAAAAAGCTTTGTAAATTCTTTTAAGCATTCTCTACCATTGCCAGACTCTGTAAATCCATAAAATTTCATTCATCAGTTGATTCAATCACCATCGCAAATATCTCTTCAACCTGTAACTTACCCAAGAAGATTAGGTATTTGTTGACTAAGCTACCTGCCATGCATATTTGCAAGTTGAATAAATAAGTTAAGTTCCAGCTTCGGACGAGGCTGTTTCACATCTCAATGAACAATACAGGTATCCAAACTTTTGACCTCAAGGAGAATTTTTCAAACCTAATTTTCATTAAGCCATTTTGTGATTAAAACCTTTTGTCATTACAAGCCAAAGGCGAAGAATCTCCTTAGTTTCTCCACACATCAAAGAGAACTTTTACATTGAGATTCTCACTTCGTTCGGAATGACAGAATGGGGGTCGCTTTCTCAGCCCCTGACGTCAGGGATACCTGTTTGGACTTATTTCCTTATATTTTTTGTAAAATAGATCCGTTACATGACAAGCTAAGATAACATTTGGGGAAAAAACTGTAACTTTTGCGGTACTAAAATCTTTCGTGTTGATTTTATTGGTAATTTCAAATTAACTCGACTCCCCTACTGTCCATAATTATTTTTCTTCTCTAATCCAGACAACTCTCTGAGGAAAGGGAATTTTAATGTCTTCATGTTGAAGGCGTTTAAAAATTCTCTTTCTTAATTCATGTTGAACTGAATACTGGTTAACAAACTCCTCTACATGACACACAAGAGTAAAAACAAGGGAATTTTCACCAAAACCAGGGATAAATCTTACAACTGGAGAGGGTTCGCTAAGTAATCCTGGTATTTCTTTAGTTGCTTTTTTTACCTCTTCAAGTATTATCTTTTCTACTAATTCAGGGTCTGAATCATAACCAACGCTTATAGGAATCTGAAAGGACATTGTTTTTTCAGGAAGAAAGTAATTTACAACAATGCTCTGAGCAAGCTTACTGTTAGGGATTATTATCATGTTATTTGAAAGCATTCGGATTCTTGTTGTTCTCCATGATATATCTTCTACATATCCTTCCTGACCATTTTCAAGCCTTATAAAATCCCCTACCTTTACTGTCTTTTCTGCCATAATGTGAACTCCTGCAAAGAGATTTTCAAGTGTATCCTTAAGAGCAAGAGCAACAGCCAAGCCACCTATTCCTAAGGCTGTTATCAAAGGCGCTATAGAAATTCCGAGAATATTAAGAATGATTATAAAACCGATTAAATAGACAGCACCTTTGATTATTGTGTTTAAAAGTCCTGTTGATCTGATAGAAACTGATGAGCTTTCAATATATTGGATAAAAAGTCTATTAATAAGATTTGAAGCTGCCATGGTAATTGATAGGATTACCAGTATATGAATTGCCTTGATTATATAAAAAGTGTATTTTAGAGGAATTTCTGAACTTTCGATTCCAATATAAAGAGCTATTCCAATACACCACAAAATTGAAGGACTTTTGATTGTGTTTATTATTAGATTGTCTAAACCTGTTTTTGTTTTTTGAGCCCATTTATGAAGTATTCTAAATAAAAAAGCTCGTATGAGAAATAAAACAGCTGAGAGAACTATTACTATACCAATGGGAACTACTACTTTTTCAATACTCATAAAATTATGTTACTTTACAGAGACCATGATTCTTTCAGTAGTTGTATATCCAGCAAGAGCTTCATATACATCTTCTGCTGTTACTATATTTCCTCCAGGTCTTCCGTATAAATAAACTTCAGCTAAACCATTTACAGAAAGCTTTACATCTTCAATCATCTGTCCAGCATTAAACTCTACAACAATGAATTTGTCAATTTCCCGAGCAAGTTGTCTTAATGGTTCTTCAGGGAATGGAAACAAGCTGATAGGTCTTAAAAGTCCGATTTTTAAACCTTTCTGTCTTAGCCTTCTTATTGCTGAAAGAGAAATCCTTGCAGCAGAGCCAAAGGCTATAACTACTGTATCTGCATCATCTATAAAATAAGTTTCATATTTAACTTCTTTTTCTTGCCAGTGTTTATATTTTTTTTGTAATTTCCAGTTGTGTCTTTCAAGTTCTCCTTCATTCATCAATAGAGTTTTTATAAATCTTGAAGCTCTTCCCTTTGCTCCTGTAAGTGTCCATGAAGACTTATCATAGACTTTTAATGCAGGAACTCTCTTGATTATAGGTTCCATCATCTGGGCAATAACTCCATCTCCAAGAATCATTACAGGATTTCTCCATTCATCAGCTTTTTCAAAGGCTAAAATTGTATAATCCCAGAGTTCCTGTACACTGAATGGTGCATATACAAGGAGTCTGTAATCTCCATGTCCACCACCTTTTACTGCCTGAAAGTAATCTGCCTGACTGCCAGAGATGTTTCCAAGCCCTGGTCCGCCACGCATTATATTAACAATAACTGCTGGAAGTTCAGCTCCTGCAAGATAGGAGATAGCTTCCTGCTTGAGACTGATTCCTGGTGAACTTGAAGATGTCATAACTCTTGCACCACATGCTGAAGCACCATAAATCATATTTATTGCAGCAATTTCACTTTCTGCTTGAATAAAGACTCCGCCTGCTTGAGGTAATCTTTTTGATAAATACTCAGGGATTTCGTTTTGTGGTGTTATGGGGTATCCTGCATAAAATTTTAGTCCTGCTTGAATAGCAGCCTCTGCAACAGCTTCATTACCTTTCATTAAGACTTTATTCATATTAGCTCCTTTCAAAGTTTTTAATTATATTTATTTATAATTGTTTGAAGAATATGCTGTCAAGAAAAGTTTTATGCTATAATTTAAAAACCTTTCCATTAGGAGGCTAAATTGAAGGCAATAATGAAAGCATTTAAAAAAGCAGTTGCCCTTGATAGCACAGTTCATAGATATTTAAAAGTAAAAATGCCTGAAGATTATTTATATATGGAAAATGTTGAAATTGTTCCTCTTACTTATTCTGAAATTTTATCTGCTACCATGTATTATCCAGTTATGTTCGGTGTTCAGGATGAAGTTGTTTTCCCATTTGCTGTTATAGGAATTAATAACAAGAATATATTTTTAAGAAAAAATGGACAATGGAAGCTTGATACAGTTCCAAATATTTGCAAACACTATCCTTTTGGTGTTTTTAAAGAAGGAGATGATTATACAATTATTTTTGATGAAACCTTTGCTTTATCAGATGGAGAAAGGATTTTTGATGATGATGGCAATGACACAGAATTTTTTTCCAAAATAAAAGCAGGGCTTACAGAGCTTGCAAGAGATTTTCATGATGCAGAGGAATGTTCAAAGGAGTTATTTGAAGGAGGATACTTAAGAACATTAAATCTTGACATAGATACAAAACTTGGTAAAATGCAGTTTCGCAATATGTTAATAGCCAATATTGAACATTTGTCAAGAATTCAGCCCGAAAAACTTTACAGCCTTAACGCAAAGGGTTATTTTTTAATTCTTCATGCTCATTATTTAAGCCTAAGAAATTTCAAGCTTTTTGATATATTTTCAGAGCTTTGATTTTATTGAGTAAAAATTCAGGGTCCAGACATTTTCGGTCTTTGCATACCTCAGGAAAACAGGCTTTACAATTTTCATAATGAATAATCGTAAAATTTTCTCCAATGGGATGCCATACTTTAGGATCTGTTGGACCAAAGATAATAATTGAAAACACCCCAAGATAACTGCTTAAGTGACTTATCCCGCTGTCAAGTCCAATATAAAGATTTGCTTTGATTAGAAGTTTTGCGATTTCTTCAGGATTTTCTAAATAAACTGAATTTTTAAATATTTTTGTAAGCTGTCTTTCAGCTGGACCGATTAAATAGAGAATATCAAATGCAGATTTTTTTAAAAATTTTTCTAACTTAAAGAAAAAGTTTAAATCTGGATTTTTCTTTTTTGAACCGCTTCCTGGATGGACAATGCAAAGATTGTTATGCTTTGCTTTTGGAAAAGGTACTGGAAGAGTCTTTGAAAAACTTTCATTCTGAAAACCTAGTTTTTTTAAATAATAGTCAACAATCCATGTTTGCCCTGTTGGAATAGGATTGATAAAAACCGAGTTATTTTGGAAATTTTTCAAGATTTCAGTATTTTTGGAAAAAATTATTTTAAGGTCATATTGTTCTTTTGGTTCATAAAAAATGGTGTTTAAACAAAATCCTGATATTTCAGCAAGCCTGAAGTATTCTGGATTTCCACATACAGTAACATCATATCCTTTTGTATTAAGTATTTCAAGAATAGGATAAATAAGAAGACTGTCACCTAATCCTCCCATGCGATAAACAAGAGCTTTCATGATATAATTTTAAATCATGTATAAAATTAGAACAAATCGCGGAGAAATTATTGAAACTCAAGGAGAAACTCTTCTTCAGGTTTTACAGGCTCATGCCATATACCTTCCTGCCTCTTGCGGTGGGAAAGGAATCTGTGGAAGATGCAAAGTAAAAATTCTTGAAGGCAAATCAGAAATCTCTTCTTTTTTCGGAATATCAGAAGATGAAAAAAAAGCTGGTTATGTTCTTGCATGTCAAACTTATCCAAAGAGTGATATTCTAATTGAAATTCCTGAAAAACTGATTACTGTTACAGAAAGAATCTCTTTAGCAAAATTGTGGTTGATTGAAAAACATTTTAAAGACAATCCATCTTTATTTGAACCATTAGTTAAAAAAGTTTCATTAAAAATTGAACCTCCAACAATTGAGAATCCAAAGGCAGACCTTGAAAATATAAGACAAATTTTAAATAAAAAAATTTCAATATCCAGAAAGCTTGTTTCTATACTGCCTGAATTTTTAAGAAAAAACAACTGGCAGATTACTGTTGTTGTTACAGAAAATGAAATTATTGATTTTATAGAACCAGATACAAAACTTTATGCAGTTGCTGTTGATTTAGGAACAACAACTGTTGCCATTGCCCTTATTGATATTGAAGAGGGTAAAATTTCTGACATAGCTTCATGCTATAACTCTCAGATTTCTTATGGAGATGATGTGATTACGCGAATTGTTTATGCAGTTGAAAATAAAAGTGGACTTGATATCTTAAGAAAATGTATTGTTGATGATGTAAATGCCCTTATTAATACAGTATCTATGAAACACAGGAATGGAAAAATTTTATATATAACATTATCTGGGAATACAACAATGGCTCATATTTTCTGGGGAATTAATCCAAAATACATAAGAGAAGAACCGTATACACCAGTGTTAAATCATTATCCTGTATGGGATGCTTCTGAGGCAAAACTTTTGATAGAGCCACATATTCCTATTTATACAGTTCCATCTGTTGCAGGTTATGTTGGTGGAGACATTGTTGCAGGTATACTGGCATCAGGAATGTATCTTCAGGAAGAAATCTCTTTATTCATAGACATTGGAACTAATGGAGAAGTTGTCATAGGTAATAAGCAATGGCTTGTAACAGCCTCTACATCTGCAGGTCCTTGTTTTGAAGGAAGCGGAATAAGTTGTGGTATGAGAGCTACCTCAGGAGCTGTAGAATTTTTTTCTTATGATAAAAATAAAGATAGCTTTACAATAAAAGTAATTAAAGATATACCACCAGCAGGCATATGCGGATCAGGGATGATAGATATTGTTGCTGAACTTTTTTCAGGAGGACTTATTGATCAAAAAGGAAAACTCATCAAAGGAGTTTCTAAATGGATAAAAGAGGTTGATAATGAACAAAGATTTGTTATTTCTGAGAACTGTTATATTACTCAATCGGATATTGACAATATAATCAGGGCAAAAGCTGCAATTTATGCAGGAATATCAACCCTACTTGAAGAAGTTGGGCTTGATGAAGAGGATATATCAAAGGTTTACATTGCAGGAGGATTCGGAGAGTTTATAAATATTAAAAAAGCATTAAAAATTGGCATGCTACCTAATTTACCCGAAGATAGATTTCAATTTCTTGGGAATACTTCTTTAGCTGGTGCAGTTTTATGCCTTTTAAGTTATCACCTAAGAGAAACAGCGGAAGAAATCGCTGATAAGATGATATATATTGACCTTTCACGCTCAAAGAAATTTATGGATGAGTATATATCTGCCCTATTTTTACCTCATACGGATTGGGAAAGATTTAAGGAATTAAGTTAAAATAGGCATAAATCAGGTCTGGAGGACAAGATGAATGTCTTTAATACCCTTACTGGTAAGCTGGAAGAGTTTAAATCCTTAAATGACAGAAAAGTAGGCATTTACGCATGTGGAGTTACTGTTTATGACTTATGTCATATTGGTCATGCAAGAAGTGCTGTTGTTTTTGATGTAATTGTAAGATATCTTCGTTATAAGGGCTATGAAGTAAAGTTTGTAAAAAATTTTACAGACATTGATGACAAAATCATAAATAAGGCAATTAAAGAAGGAGTTTCATGGAAACAGATTGCTGAGAAATACACAGAAGAATACTATAAAGATATGGATCGTCTTGGAATAGAAAGGGCTGATATTGAGCCAAAAGCAACAGAACATATAAATGAAATGATTGAAATGATTCAAACACTTATTAATAAAGGATATGCCTATGAGATTGAGGAAGAACAGGCAAAGAGTGTTTATTTTTCAGTTGAAAAATTTCCAGAGTATGGAAAGCTATCTAAAAAAAAGATTGACGAACTTATGAGTGGAGCCCGGATTGAAGTTGATGAAAGAAAAAAAAGCCCTCTTGATTTTGCTCTTTGGAAAGCATCAAAGCCTGGAGAGCCATGGTGGGATTCTCCATGGGGCAGAGGACGTCCTGGATGGCATATAGAGTGTTCTGCTATGTCAATAAAATATCTTGGCGAAACTTTTGATATTCATGGTGGAGGGGCTGATTTGATATTTCCTCATCATGAAAATGAGATTGCCCAGTCTGAAGCATTTACAGGAAAACTATTTGCAAAATATTGGATTCATAATGGATTTGTGACAATACATAAGGAAAAAATGTCAAAATCTCTTGGCAATGTTCTTAACATAAGAGATTTGCTTGATATTTATGATGCTGAAGCATTGAGACTTTTCCTTCTTTCAAGCCATTACAGAAGTCCAGTTGAGTTTGCTCATGAATATATTAAAGAAGCAGAGGCAACAGTTGATAGAGTATACAGTACAATATTGAGAATTGAGGATTTTGAAAAAGTTGAAACAAAAACTAAAAGCTCTACAGAGTTTAAGAAAATTGAATCAATGCTTGAAAACCTAAAACCCGAATTTGACAATGCAATGGATGATGATTTCAATACAGCAAAAGCATTAGGGATATTATTTGAGTTTATTAAAGAAATAAATCGTTTTATGGATAAAAAACCATCACAGGATAAAGAAATTGATTTTCTTGGAAAGGCAAAAAAGACAATTAAAGAAATTGGCAGTGTATTAAATTTATTTCAGCGAAAACCTCTTGATTGGTATAGAGATTTGCTTAAGGTTAAAAAAATTGCAATTACAGAAGAAGACATAAACAGATTCATTGAAGAAAGAGCTGTGGCTAGAAAAAATAAGGATTGGGAAAAGGCTGACAGTATTCGTGAACAACTTTTATCAAAGGGAATAATTCTTGAAGATAAGCCAGATAAAACCATATGGAAAGTAAAGATAAATTGATGTATATATATGGTGTAAATCCTGTTCTTGAGGCTTTCAAAATCTCTAATTCATTAAAAGAAATTTACATAGCAAAAAACAGAGTTTCAAAGCTTAAAGAAATTTTGAGATTGGCAGAGGAAAAATCAATTTCAGTAAAAATAGTTGAAGAAGCATTTATTAAAAAAATTGTTCAAGGAGTTCATCAGGGAGTAGTTGCCAAAATAAAATCTAAGAAAACAATTACTCTTGATGAAGCATTGGAAATTCCATTAAAAAAAAATGAACCTGCTTTTTTCTTAATTCTTGATTTGGTTGAAGACCCTCAAAATTTTGGAAACATTTGCAGAGTTGCTGATGCAGCAGGAGTCCATGCAGTAATCTATCAAGAGAAACGCTCAGTAGGGATTGTCCCGTCTGTTTGGAAAGCATCGGCAGGAGCATTGTGGCATGTTAATCTTGTAGAAATTAATAACATTAAATATGCTATAAAAACTCTAAAAGAACATAATATAAAAATATATGGGGCAGAAGCACATGCCAGAGATGTGTTTTGGGAAAGCGATTTTACCCAGCCTTTAGCTTTAGTTGTTGGTTCAGAAGGAAAGGGAATCAGACAAACAGTATTTGCTTTATGTGATAAAATTATAAAGATTCCCATGAAAGGTACGGTGAATTCATTAAATGTTGCAACTGCTTCGGCTTTGCTTACCTTTGAGGTTTTAAGGCAGAGAGAGCCAATGAGCAAAAACAATGAGAAAAAAAATTGAAATACCTATCAAAGGAATGACCTGCGCTGCCTGTGCTCAGGCTGTTCAAAGAGCTTTAAGCAGAGTTGAGGCAGTAAAAGGTGCTGAAGTAAATCTGCTTACTGAAAAAGCCACTGTTGAAGTTGAAGAGGATGTTAATATAACACGTTTAATAAGTGTTGTCAGAGCAACAGGATATGATATAGGTAAAACAACTCTCTATCTTCAAGTAAGCGAATTAGACACTGAAATTGACAGAGTTCTTAGGAATAAAATTTCTAAGGTTCAAGGAGTTATTGAGATTAGGACTGATCCAATAAGTAAAAATGTTCTGATTGAATATATACCCACGATTATTAATGAAGAAAAAATTCTGTCTCAGATTAAAGCTCTCAGTATAAAAGCAAAAAAATATACAGATACTATATCTACACAAGAAGAAAAAAAGCAAGAGTTCAAAAAACTGAAAAAAGACCTGATTATAAGCTTTATTTTAACTCTGCCTGTTTTTCTTGGAAGTATGTTTTATATACCTTTTTTAAGTAATGGCTATGGTCAACTTCTATTTGCAACTCCTGTTCAGTTTATTACAGGAGCAAGGTTTCACAGACTTGCCTTTGTTTCTCTAAGACATGGCACTGCTAACATGAATACTCTTATAAGTCTTGGTACAAATGCAGCATACTTTTACAGTTTTACTATGTTAATTTTTGGTCATGAAGTTGCTCATCTTTACTTTGAAACTTCAGCAGTAATAATCACTCTCATCCTTTTGGGTAGAACTCTTGAAGAAAGGGCAAAGGCAAAAACATCTGAGGCAATACAGAAACTTATTCAGATGCAACCAAAACGTGCAATTGTGATAAGAGATGGAAAAGAACAGGAAATAAACATTGATGAAGTTTTGCTCGGAGATATAGTACTGGTAAGACAGTCAGAGAAAATTCCTGTTGATGGTGTAATTGTAGTAGGTGAAGCAACAGTTGATGAATCCATGATAACAGGAGAACCAATTCCTGTTGATAAATCCATAGGTGATAAAGTAATCGGAGGCACTATATTGCTTAATGGAGTGATAAAGATTGAAGCAAAGGCTGTGGGTGAAGAGTCTCTTTTAAGTCAAATAATCAAACTAATACAGGAAGCTCAGACAGGAAAACCACCAGTTCAGAGACTTGCAGATAAAATCTCAGCTATATTTGTTCCTACGGTTTTAATAATAGCAGTGTTAACTTTTGTTTTTTGGATAGCCGTTCATGGAGAGATTTCTCAGGTTTTAAGTAATAGTATTGCTGTCTTAATAATTGCCTGTCCATGTGCATTAGGGCTTGCAACTCCCACAGCAATCATGGTTGCTACAGGAAGATCTGCTAAAGAAGGCATTCTCATAAGAAATGTGGAAAAACTTGAGGAAATCGGTAAAATTGAAATACTTTTTTCAGATAAAACAGGTACACTCACTCAGGGTAAACCTGAAGTAAAAGAAGCTAGATACTTTGATATGGATAAAAATGAAATTTTAAGGCTTTGTGCTACTGCTGAAAAATACTCGGAGCATCCTCTTGCAAAGGCGATATTAAGGCATTGTATGAGAGAAGGAGTGAATCCTGATGAGCCAGATGGATTTGAAGTAGTTGCTGGTGGAGGAGTTTTATCATGGATTTATGATTCAAATGGAACTAAAAGAGAAGTTTTAATAGGGAGTAGCAAATTCATGCAAAACAAAAACATATCTTTACCAGAGCTTAATTACTCAGAACAGGCAACAACAGTTTATGCTGCTATTGATAAAGAAATAAAGGCAGTTTTTTTTATAACAGACCCTATAAGAGAGGAGTCATTTGAAATTGTAAAGGAATTGCAAAGAATGGGTATTGAAGTGGCTATAATTACAGGAGACAGTGAAGCCGCTGCAAAAGCTGTAGCAGGTAGATTAGGTATTGAAAAAATTTTTGCAAGTATACTTCCTGATGAAAAAGCAAAGATTATAAGAAAATTCAGAGTTGTTGAGAGAAAAAATGTTGCCATGGTAGGAGATGGCATAAATGACGCACCAGCCCTTGCAGAGGCAAATATTGGTATTGCAATGGGAAGCGGAACAGACATAGCAATTCATACAGCTGATGTAACACTTATGAAAGAAGGACTTAGGGGAGTTCCCAAACTTGTTAAGTTAAGCAAGCTTACACTTAAAACAATAAAGGAAAACCTGTTCTGGGCATTTATCTATAATGTAATCGGCATTCCTATTGCTGCAGGAGTATTATATTTTTTCGGCGGACCACTTCTTAATCCAATGATTGCTTCACTGGCAATGTCACTTAGCTCGGTCTCTGTAGTAGGCAACTCCTTGAGATTGAAGGCAAGAGCGATTTAGATGCAATGCCTAAAAAGGCAAAAAATAGAAAACAGTTAAGGGAGGACAAGATTAGTGGATGAAATTTTTAAATCAATTATTCTTGGTATTATTCAGGGCATTACTGAGTTTTTGCCAATAAGCAGTACTGCTCATCTTGTAATAACACCATGGATTTTTGGCTGGACAGGCATGGTTAATTCATTAAGTTTTGATATAGCTGTTCATGTGGGAACTCTTTTTTCTCTCATTTATTGTTTCTGGAGAGACTGGATTGATATAATTTTCAGAGATAGAAAAATGCTTTTATATCTTATAGTAGGAACTATTCCAGCAGGATTTGCTGGAGTTGCTTTTCATGACATCATAGAAAGCCAACTCAGAGATCCTTTGATTATTGTTTTTACGCTTATTTTTGTTGGTATTATGATGCTTATTGCAGAAAAAATAGGTAAAAGACAGAGAGAGTTTATATCTTTGTCAGATGCATTAGTAATAGGCACAGCTCAAGCAATAGCTCTTATTCCTGGAGTATCTCGTTCAGGAATAACAATCACAGCTGGATTATTTAAAGGACTTGACAGAGCCTATGCAGCCAAGTTTTCCTTTCTACTGTCTACTCCTGCAATTGTAGGTGCAGCTATTCTTGATTTATATAAATCATTGAAGGTAGGTTACTCTTATGATTACTCCCTCTTTTTTGTAGGAGTAATCTCAGCAGGTATAACAGGAATTATTGCAATCAAGTTTTTGCTTAGTTTCCTCAGGAAATACCCTTTAAATTTTTTTGTATACTATAGATGGCTTTTAGCAGGAGTTATTTTTCTGTTATATTTTCTTAGAAAATAATGCGACAAAAGATAATATATAAAAAACCAATTAAAAAAAGTCTTCTGGAGAAAAAAACTGAAAAAACTAAAGCCTTTTCAGCCTGGAATGTTTTTAAAGGTATTTTATTAATTGCCTTTTCAGTTTATCTTACTGTAAGCCTTATAAGTTATAATTTTTTAGATCCGTCAGTTTTAACTTTTACAAAATCAAAACCATCAAACTATGGAGGAATAGTTGGTTCATATCTTTCAGATATTTTACTAAGTATTTTCGGGATTGCCACATTTTTAATTCCACTACTTTTAGTTTTCTGTGGAATAAGAAAAATTACTAGCAAGAAAATAAATATAGGAAAACTCATATGGTTTTTAATTCTGCTATTTTCTCTATCTGTAATGCTTGAGCCAATAAGGGAAATCATTGAGACTTACAAAAAGCTTCCAGAAGGTATTTCATGGATAGCCTTTTATCTGAGTGAAAGGTTTTTATCAATTGCGGGAACTTATATTTTATGGGCTTCTGTGTTCATAGCTTCTGTTATTCTTATTAAGCCAGAATTAATAAAAAGAAGAGAAACTGAGTCTACTGAAGAGTCTTATGCTGAATCCAGTGATGAAATAAAGGTTGTAAAAGTTTCAAAGCCTGAAGAAACTGTAAAAAAGTCTGATGACTTAAAGCTTAGAGCCGATGCCAGATTAAAGTCTAAAGATATTGATGAAAAACAAAAAATTGAAGCAGAGCAAAAAGGCTTTATGATTCCACCTCTTTTTCTTCTAAAAATTGAAAAACATGATGATAATATATCAAAAGAGGAAATTATAGCTTCTGCCCGTAGTATTGAGGGAAGGTTTGCAGAATTTGGCATTCATGGCACAATAAAAGAAGTCCATCCAGGTCCTGTAGTTACAATGTATGAGTTTGAGCCTGCAAGCGGGATAAAACTCAGTAAAATCATAACCCTTAGCGATGAACTTGCCCTTTCACTTAAAGCTCAGAGCATAAGAATATATCCAATTCCAGGAAGGTCTGCAATTGGAATAGAAGTGCCCAATAAAAAAAGACAAATTGTAAGGCTTGGCGAGATTGTTGCATCAGAAAAATTTCAGAACAGTGCCTCTTACTTAACTCTTGCACTTGGTAAAGATATATATGGGAATCCAGTGATAACTGACCTTGCAAAGATGCCTCATCTTCTTGTTGCTGGTGCAACTGGCTCTGGTAAAAGTGTGTGTCTAAATACGATGATTTTAAGCCTTCTTTACAAAGCAACACCACATGATGTAAGACTTCTTCTTATTGACCCTAAGCTTCTTGAGCTTTCAGCCTATGAAAACATTCCTCATCTAATGTCCCCTGTTATAACAGATCCTAAGGAAGCATCGGAGGCTCTGAAAAAAGTCATTGTTGAGATGGAACGGAGATATAAACTTTTTGCATTAAAAGGATTTAGAAATATTGATAGTTACAATCAGGCAGTTTCTTTTGAGGAGAAAGTTCCCTATATTGTTGTATTCATAGATGAGTTCGCAGACCTTATGTTTACAGCACCTACAGAAGTAGAGCAATCTGTAACCCGAATTGCTCAGATGGCAAGAGCCTCTGGAATTCATCTTGTTGTAGCAACACAAAGACCCAGTGTTGATGTAATAACAGGTATAATAAAGGCAAACTTTTCTGCAAGAATTGCTTTTCAAGTTACATCACGTGTGGACTCCAGAACAATACTTGACACTCAGGGAGCTGAAAAGCTTCTTGGAATGGGGGATATGCTTTTTATGGTTTCAGGCGTAAAAATAATAAGGGTTCACGGCGCTTATGTAGGAGAAGAGGAAGTAAAAGCAGTAACTGAATATCTACGCAGTCAAGGTAGCCCTGATTATAGTCTTTTTGAATCAATACAAATACCTGCTGAAAAGAAAGAAAATGGCAGGATAAATGGCACTGAAAGAGATGAACTTTATGAAGCGGTTATTGAATATGCTACACAGGCAGGTGAAATATCAATTTCTCTTATACAGAGAAGATTCAAAATTGGCTATAATCGTGCTGCAAGAATCATGGATTTGCTTGAAAAAGATGGGCTTGTTGGTCCTCCCCAGGGCGCAGGCAAACCGAGAAAGTTCGTGGGTAATTTTTAGCTGTATTTCCTCAGATAAAAATCTAAAGAGTATAGCATGAATTACTCTTTTTATGGCAGATAGCTTTTGTAGGTGGTAGTGTAAACTTAATTATGTGTAAAATTGACAAAGCAAAAAATAGGATGATGAATTGGAACAACAGATGAAACTAAAGCAATCAGAATTTCACAGTCAGACAATTCCCAGATACATAAGAAAGCAGGCTGAGGATGGGCATAAATATATACTAATGCAGTCAACTGCATAAAGAAGGACTGGGAAAGGCTGGCAGCCTTTTATATGACGCCAATGGCATTATGGAAGAAACTAAGGACAACGAATGCCATAGAGAGAGCCTTCAGAGAAGAAGGACAATGAGCTGTTTTAACAACACTGAAAGCATTGAAAGAATAGTATTTGCAGTGATGAATCAT
>CAZTLF010000044.1:0-14332 GCA_964614465.1 uncultured Thermodesulfovibrio sp. | reverse complement strand
CTTTTCAGCGAGATTATTTTTGAGGAAAGGCGTAAAGTTGACAGAAATTGTGAAATATTTTAGAATTTTTTAAACTCATCCTGAAGGATGAATAAAAGCCATGAAGGCTCAATAAGCTTTCATGGCTTTTTTATGCAAAAAAAATGAAAATAGTTTATATAAATAAGATTCAGTATTTTGTGGTTATTTCAGTTTTTTTTCATCTTTTACTTTTTATGACACTTTCAAGCTTTGCAAAATTAAACAAAAACTATGAAGAGTTTGAGATTTTTATAACAGAGGATATGGCTAAACCTCTCAAAAAACCATTAAAAGCTTCAACTACTTCAACAAAAAAAATTACAGAACAAATACCTTCTACTGTTGAAACTGATGAGAATATAACAATTGATGATAAAAAAACTGAATCTATCATAAATTATTCTTATTCCAATTTTGAAACATCACAGAAAATATCTTCGGATAAAATCAAATCAAGCTTAAAATCAGATAACGATGGAATCATTGATGCAGAGTTTGGTACTGCTTATGGACCTAGGTTTATTCATAGAGAAATTCCTGTATATCCACAAATTGCAAGAAGACTCGGGAAAGAAGGAAAAGTTACTCTAAGACTCACTTTTAATGAAAAAGGAGAAGTTGTGCATATTGAAATAATTGAAGGAGCTCCGTATGGATTCACAGAGTCAGCCATAGAAGCAGTAAAAAAATCAAAATTTTCACCTGCAATTAAAAATGGCAAACCAGTAGCCTGTCGGGCAATCCTTCCTATAAGATTTGTTCTTAAAAACTAAAAACAATGCAAATTTTTGAAATATTACTATTTTTTTTGTAAACTAAATAAACAAACACCACGAGGAGGATAAGAATGCAGATTCAGTATGCTGAAAGAATTAGAACTTTGCCACCATATCTTTTTGCAGCAATTGATCAAATGAAAAGAGAAGCTCTTTTAAAAGGAGCAGATTTAATTGATTTAAGCATTGGCGATCCTGATATTCCAACTCCTTCTCACATTGTAGATGCAATGAAAAAAGCTGTTGAAAAAACAGAACACCACAGATATCCAAGTTATGAAGGAATGCTTTCATATAGAAAGGCTGTAGCTGATTGGTATAAAGAAAGATTCAATGTTAAGCTTGATCCTGAAGAAGAAGTTATCAGCCTTATTGGTTCAAAAGAAGGCATCGGTCATATTCCTCTTGCCTTTGTTAATCCTGGAGACATTGTTCTTGTACCATCTCCTGGCTATCCTGTATATCCTGTTGGAACAAAATTTGCTGGAGGTCTTCCTTACTTCATACCTCTTAAAGAAGAAAATGGATTTCTTCCTGATATTGACTCAATTCCAGAGAATGTATGTAAGAAAGCAAAACTTATATTCATAAATTATCCTAATAATCCTACTTCAGCCTGTGCAGGGATAGATTTTTATAAAAAAATTATAGAATTTGCAAATAAATACAACATAATAGTATGCCATGATGCTGCTTACTCAGAGATTTACTATGAGGAAAAACCTATTAGCTTTATGCAAATAGATGGAGCAAAAGAAGTTGGAGTTGAGTTTCACTCTCTTTCAAAAACCTACAATATGACAGGATGGAGGATAGGATTTGCTGTGGGCAACAAAGATATTATTTCAGGACTTGGAAAGGTTAAGACAAATCTTGATTCTGGGGTCTTTCAGGCAATTCAAGAAGCAAGTATTACAGCTTTAAAAACTGAAGATAATGTTTTAAAACAAATTAGAGATGTATACAGAGAAAGAAGAGATATTTTATATGAAGGACTAAAAAACGCAGGATTTGATCTTAAAAAACCTACAGCCACATTTTATCTATGGGTAAAAGTGCCAAATAGAAAATCAATTGATTTTGTTGCTAAACTTTTAAAAGAGGCGGAAGTTTTATGCACACCCGGAGTTGGTTTTGGTGAGCATGGAGAGGGATTTATTAGGTTTGCTCTTACACAGCCTAAGGAAAGAATAAAAGAAGCTGTAGAAAGAATAAGGAGGCTTAAACTGCAATGAAAACATTGTCTGTAAAAACTTCTTCAAGAGAAGAATTCATTGATATTACTGAAGAGGTAGAAAAAGCTGTAAGAGAATCAGGAATTAAAAATGGAGTCTGTTATCTCTATGTTCCTCACACAACCGCAGGCATAACAATAAATGAAGGAGCAGATCCTTCAGTAAAAAAGGATATAATTAATACATTAAAAAAAATAGCACCTTATAATGTAGGATATCTTCATATGGAAGGGAATGCAGACAGTCATATTAAAACAACACTTGTGGGCTCATCTGTCAATATTTTTATTGAAAATGGGAATCTTATTTTAGGTCAATGGCAGAGCATATTTTTCTGCGAATTTGATGGTCCGAGGACAAGAAAAATTTATTTAAAAATACTTAAAGAGGAGGAATAATGTTAAACATTAAAGCAATAGCTCCAGAAGAGCTAACACTTGAATCAAATTTTAAGTTCCGATGTTATCCTGGAATATCCTGTTACAAAAGCTGCTGTAAAAATATTGATATAATGCTTACTCCCTATGACATAATGAGGCTTAAAAATAGATTTGGTATATCTTCAGGTGAGTTTTTGATGAAATACACCTATATTTTTGTTGAACCCAAAAGTGGATATCCATTTGTATTTTTGAATAAAAATGATGATGCAGAAAAAACATGTCCTTTTCTCTGTGAAACAGGATGTTCTATTTATGAAGACAGACCAGCTACCTGTAGATACTATCCTTTAGGACAGGCATCCCTTAAAAAGTTTGACCTTACAGATGGAATAACAGAAGAACACTACTTTTTTGTAAAAGAGCCTCACTGCAAGGGATTTGAAGAGGCAAAAGAATGGACAGTTGAAGAATGGAGAAAAGATCAAGGAGTTGACTTATATGATGACATGAATAGAGGATGGCGTGAAGTTTTCTTTACAAAAAATCTTAAAGCAGAAAAACTTGATGAAAAAAAACAAAAAGCATTTTACACAGCATGCTATGATATTGACGCATTTAGAAGATTTGTCTTTGAAAGCAGATTTCTTGAAATTTTTGATGTATCAGAGGAAAAGATAGAGAAAATCAAAAAAGATGAAGTAGAATTCATGAAATTCGGTTTTGATTATGTCAAATTTATTCTTATGATAAATGAGACATTAAAGTTGAAAAAGAAATAGCTAAGGATATAAAGCCTTCAACTGTCCGCAGGCAGCAAGTATGTCTACACCTTTACTTTTTCTTATAAAGACTGAGTAACCTTTTGCTGCCAATATTTCTTGAAAATTAAGTATCTCCTTATCCTCAGGTTTTTCAAATTCACATCCCTCCCATGGATTAAAAGGAATTAAATTTATTTTTGAAGGAATGCCTTTAAGTAATTCAGAAAGTCTATAAGCATCCTTTTTAGAACAATTTATCCCCTTTATCAATATATACTCAAAGGTGATCCTGTGTCGTGGCTTTAAAGGATACTCTCTTAAAGCTTTAAGAAGCTCATGAAGAGAATACTTTTTATTTACTGGCATTAAGTAACTTCTTGTTTTGTTGTCTGTTGCATTCAATGAGATAGCTAATTTAATAGGCGGAGCTTTATATGGTAATTCCTTTATTGCAGGAATTATTCCAGCAGTTGAAAGAGTAATTCTATAAGGGGAAAATATTATTAAGTTTTTAAATCTCAATAATGCATCAACCACATTTTCAAAATTTAACAAAGGCTCACCCATTCCCATAAAAACAATGTTAGTAATCTTTCTATTTTCTTTTTGTATTATTTTACTTGCCTGAATATACTGATCAACTATTTCCCATGCTTTAAGATTTCTTTTTAATCCAATTTTTCCTGTAAGACAAAATTTACATTTAAGCACACAACCAATCTGACTTGACACGCATAGGGTTAATCTATTTTTATCTGAAATTAAAACGCTTTCTATTTTTTCCCCATCTTCAAGTTCCCAAAGAAATTTTACAGTCCCGTCAATACTTATTTTTTTTTCAAAAAGATTTATTTTCCCGATATAATATTTTTCTGAAAATCTTTCTCTTAATGATTTAGTCCATTCAGTAATATCATTTACTGAGTCCACATATTTCTTATAAATCCATTGAATTAGTTGTTTACTGCGATATGATGGAAGAGACTCATCTAATATTATTTCTTCTATCTGCTTTGGGGTAAGCTCTTTTAGGTTCTGTTTATGCATTACTCACAATAGAAATCAGGTAAAGAAACTCCAAGACGGGTAAGATAATTTCTAAGATAACTACAAACTGCTTCAGGATTGTCAATTATCTCAAAATATTTAAAATCATCAAGACTTATTGCACCCAAATTTTTTGGTGCATTTTTAAACCAATCAAGAAGTCCTTTCCAGTATTCAGAACCATAAAGAACAACAGGAAATGAAATAATTTTACCTGTTTGAACAAGTGTCAATGCTTCAAACAATTCATCAAGAGTTCCAAATCCTCCAGGAAAAATAACAAAACCAATGGAATACTTTATAAACATAAGTTTTCTCACAAAAAAATATCTAAAATTTAATGAAATATCAAGATATTTATTAGGACGTTGTTCATGAGGAATTTCTATATTCAATCCAATAGATTTGCCTCTGCCTATTTTTGCACCTTTATTTGCTGCTTCCATTATACCAGGACCGCCTCCTGTTATAATTGAAAAACCTGACTGACTTAGAAGCCTGGCAACTTTAAAGGCTTCCTGATAATAGAAACTTTCCTCTGTTAGTCTTGAACTCCCAAATATTGAAACCGCAGGTCCAATTCCATGAAGTGTTTCAAATCCTTCAACAAGTTCTGATTGTATTCTGAAGACACGCCACGTATCAGTAGATTTAAAATCCTCTATCATCTTCATACTCTACAATTGTTGTCCTTATAAGCGCAAGTATTGCTGAATGTGGCACAATTAAATACTTTTTATCTTCAAATTCTATCTCAATTCCAGCATCTTTAAGAAAAAGCGCATAATCTCCTTCTTTTGCCTGTAGAGGAATATATCTTATTGGTTCGGTGTTTGACTTTTTCCATGGCTCTTCAAGCAAAGCAGAAGGATCATTAACAGGATAACCAGGTCCGACCCTAACGACTTTGCCACCAAGAACCTTATCCTTTTCCTTCACAGTTGGTGGCAGAAAAAGACCTGCTGAAGTTTTATCCATTCTCTCATCTGGCTCAAGAAGAACTCTATCTCCAACTATTATAAGCTCTCTTTTAGTTTTCATATTTTTATTTTATCTTAGCTACATCTGGTAAATCCACAACTGTGACAGATAACACAACCCTCTTCATAAGAAAGAGAACTTCCACATTCAGGACAGGCTCCATAGTGAGCTATTTCTAATCTGTTTTGTGTATCATCTTTGTTCTCAGAACTGGTTCCTTTTGTTTCTCTCAATTCTGCCTCTATTGCTTTAGCAATTGCATCCGAACAGCTTGTAATCTTGCCATTACCTGACCAAACAGGAGCATGGCAGGAAATACCTTTAAGCTGCTTTACTATTTCTTGTGGCTCAATTCCACTCCTAAGAGCAAGAGAAATAAGTCTTCCAATTGCTTCTGCCTGAGAAGCAGCACATCCTCCTGCTTTTCCTATATTTGTAAAAACTTCAAATGGTTTTCCTTCTTTATCTTTATTTATTGTTACATAGAGATTGCCACAGCCTGTTTTCATAAGTCTTGTAACACCCTGTAAAGCTTCGGGCCTTTTTCTTGGTTTAAGACTTATCTGTAAATTCGCCGACTCTGCTTTACCTTTTTGAATAACCTGACTTTGTCTTGAACCGTCTCTATAAACAGTAACTCCTTTACATCCAAGGCGATATGCAAGAAGATAAACCTCTCTTACATCATCCTCTGTTGCCTGATTTGGAAGATTTACAGTTTTGCTGACTGCGTTGTCAACATACTGTTGAAATGCTGCCTGCATTCTTACATGATCAGAAGGAGAAACTTCATGAGCTGTTACAAAAATCTTCTTTATTTCCTCAGGTATTTCTCTTATCTTTTGAATCGAACCAGTTTCAGCTATTTTATCTGCCAAAGCATCAGACCATAGTCCTAATTTTTCCATTTCTTTCTTAAAATAAGGATTAACTTCAATAAGCTTTGTTCCATCCATTACATTTCTTACAAAACAGACAGCAAAAAGAGGTTCTATCCCAGATGAACAACCTGCAATAATTGAAAGAGTTCCTGTTGGTGCAATTGTTGTTATTGTTGCATTTCTTAAAAGTATTTTGTCATAGTAAATACTTTTTTCATAGTTTGGAAATGTTCCTCTTTCCTTTGCAAGTTCACAAGAAGCAAGTCTGCCTTCTTGAAGTATGAACTTCATTAGTTCTTCTGCTAAATTTAGTGCTTCTTTTGAATTATAAGGAATTCTCAATTGAATTAGCATATCTGCCCAGCCCATTATTCCAAGTCCTATTTTTCTATTTGCCTTTGTATTCTGTTCAATAAGTGATAAAGGATACTTGTTTGCATCAATAACATTATCAAGAAAATGAACAGCCTTCCATACTGTATCTTTTAAAAGTTCCCAGTCAATAGCGCCTCCCTTAACCATTTTTGCAAGATTTATTGAACCAAGATTGCATGACTCATAAGGAAGAAGTGGTTGTTCTCCGCATGGATTAGTTGCCTCAATCTCACCAAGGGATGGCGTTGGATTAGTGGCATTTATTCTGTCAAGAAAAACAATACCTGGTTCACCATTTTTCCATGCCTGATGAACTATTAAGTCAAAAACTTCTTTTGCTCTAAGACGTTTTACAATATTTCCTGAACGAGGATTAATAAGGTCATACTCTTCATCGTTTATTACAGCCTTCATAAACTCTTCTGTTAGTCCTACTGAAATATTGAAATTTGTAAATTTTGTAATGTCATCCTTGCAGGTTATAAACTCTAAAATATCAGGATGATCTACCCTGAGTAGTCCCATATTGGCACCTCTTCTACGTCCACCCTGTTTTACGGCTTCTGTAGCAGAATCAAAAACACTCATAAAAGATACAGGACCTGAGGATATACCCTTAGTTGAACCTACAACATCACCTTTTGGTCTGAGGCGGGAAAAACTAAATCCTGTTCCTCCTCCAGATTTGTGTATTATTGCTGCATATTTTACAGCATCAAAGATTCCTTCCATAGAATCCTCAACAGGTAAAACAAAGCAGGCACTCAACTGGCCAAGTGAAGTTCCGGCATTCATAAGAGTTGGAGAGTTTGGTAAAAATTTTAAAGAGGTCATAAGTTCAAAAAATTCTTCTTTTGTTCTATAAACTTCTTTTTCTGATTTGCCATACAGTGAATCTATTTGAGAAATCGCATTTGCGACTCTTGTAAAAAGCTCTTCAGGAGTTTCTATCAATATACCATCTTCGTTTTTTTTAAGATATCTTCTTTTTAAAACTTCTATAGCATTGTCTGTTAATTCAAACTTTTTTTTAATTTTTTCCATTTTCCCTTCCTCTCTTTAGAATAAAAAATTATTTGTTAATAAATAAAACATTAGATTATAATTTTAAGCATGACAGCTGATATTTTTCTACTACTTTTTAATCTCTTGTTAATACTGTTGAGTGCAGAAGTATTTACAAATGGCATTGAAGTCTTTGGGAAAAAACTTTCTCTCAGTCAGGCAGTTGTAGGAAGCATTCTTGCAGCTGTCGGAACAGCACTTCCTGAAACCATTCTTCCACTGGTAGCTATTTTCTTACATAAAGGAGAGGCAGGACATAGTATTGGAATTGGTGCAATCTTGGGTGCTCCCTTTATGCTTGCAACATTAGCTTTTTTATTAATTGGACTTACTGTCATAGTTGCCTATCTTTCAAAAAGAAGAAAATTTATTTTTGATGCAGAACTCTCTACTGTAAGGAGAGATATTATCTTTTTTCTTATAATGTATTCTTGTGGTATTTTTTTGCCAATGTTAATAAAGCAACATCTTATTGTAGCCTTCTTGCTCATAATAGGGTATATTTTTTATCTTTACTCAACTTTTAAAAGTGAAAGTGATTCCATACTTCATGAAGAAAGACTCCATCTTGAAAGATTTTTTGGGAAAATTTTACCTATAAGTAGATTTAAAAGTTTTTTTTCTTTACTTCAAGTTTTAATTGCATTATTTATAATGATTAAAGGAGCACATGGCTTTGTCTCTGCACTTCAACATATTGCATTTACTTTTGGCTTTGATCCTCTTCTTTTTGCTCTCTTAATAGCACCTGTTGCAACAGAACTTCCTGAAAAGTTTAATTCAGCAACATGGACATTTAAAGGAAGGGATACTCTGGCAATGGGAAATGTAACAGGAGCAATGGTTTTTCAGTCAACTTTTCCTGTATCTGTAGGAATTATCTTTACAGATTGGAATATAACAGGATATGCATTACTGAGTGCCTGTCTGGCAATCCTGGCAGGTTTAATAATTTTAGGGGAAATTCACTTTAGAAAGAGAATTTCCCCTCTTACTTTAATCTTGTCTGGCTCCTTTTATTTGGTTTATGCAATTCTGATAATTAAACCTTTTTAATTACTCCTCTTCTTCTTCTAATAACTCTTCTACTTCTTCTTTTCCTTCTTCAAGTTCGTCTTCTTGTTCTTCATCGTTCATTAGAAGCAATGTAAGAAACTCACCAACATGGGTCTTTTCCTCTCTTGCGATATCAAGAAAAACTGTTTTAATTTTTTCATCATTTGTCAATGAAGCAAGCTGTTCATAAAGATTAATGGCATCAAGCTCAGCAATAAGTCCTACTCGTAAAATCTGTCTGTTAATATCTTCCTGCTTTAATTTTTCCATAGAAAAAGGAATCTTAGAAAGCATGAAAACCTCCTTTTTTTCTTTCATTATACATAATTTTTAAAAATTTATCCCAGTTAAATGTGGTAAAATTAAAAAGAAATTTAAGGATAAAAATGGCAATGTAAATTTTTGATGAAGTAAATAAACAAAAGGAGGCTAAAAATGAAAGAAGAAGGAAAAGTTTTGGTAGCATTTCTTATAGGTGGGATAATTGGTGCAGCAGTAGCACTTCTTTATGCACCAAAGTCAGGACAAGAAACAAGGAAAGATATCAAAAAGAAAGCAAAGGAGCTTAAGAAAAAAACAGTGAAAGCTGCGGAAGAACTTTATGAAGAAATTGAAGAACTTTCAGAAATGCTGAAAGAAAAAATTAAAGATATTAAAGAACGTGGTCAAGAATTAAGCTCAGATGCTAAAAAAGAAATTTTACATCAGATTGAAAAACTTTCAAAAATAGTTGATGAAAAAAAGAAAAAACTCCTGGAGAAGTTTGATTGATTGAAAAAAAAGCTCTTTGGGATTTAGATTTCTACAAAATATTGGGATTAATTGAAGAGTTTGCAAATTCAGAAGCTACGAAAAAAGCTATCCAGCAAATTTTTCCCTTTGATGAATTTATATCCGCTGAGAATTCTCTTAAAGAATTTGAAGAGATAAAAAAATATTTTGACACAGGAGGACAACTTCAAATATTTTCCTTCCCTGATATTAGTAATTTAATTGAAAAAGCCAAAAAAGAAGGAGTATTTTTTGAACCATCTGAATTAACACAGTTTTTAAAGGTTTTAAAAGTTTTAGACAAAATATCTCCATTTATTGATGAGCTTTTCAATTTTTCTTTTTTAAGCAAAAAAATAAAAAATATTCTCAAAAATAATTTATCAGTTGGTCAGCCCTATGTTCTTGAAAGGCTTGAAAATACAGTTGATGAAGAAGGTAATCTTCTTGATACAGCATCACCAACTCTAAAATATATCAGAAAACAAATAAAATTAACTGAAGAAAAAATAAAGCAAAAGCTTGAAGAAATAATTAATCGTTCAAATGTTACGGTTTTTCTTCAGGATAGATTTATTACAAAAAGAAACAACCGATGGGTTATTCCTGTCAGAATGGACTCAAAGGGACAGATTTCAGGAATTGTTCATGATGTTTCCCGTTCAGGTGAAACAGCATTTATTGAACCTGCTGAAATAACAGCTTTTTCTAAGAAACTTGAAGAACTTTTAATTGAAGAAAGAGTTGAAGAAATCAGAATTTTAAAAGAATTATCTTTTGAAATTCATCAAATTAATGAAACACTTCACAGAGAGTTTAATGTGCTTGTGTATCTTGATAAAATGCTCTCGATATATAAGTTTTCTCAAAAATTTAATGCAGAGGCACCTCAACTAATCAAAGAAATCAAGATAAATTTGATTAATGCAAAACATCCTCTTTTACTACTCTCTAAAGAAGTAGTCCCTCTCAATCTTGAGCTGAAGAATAAAAAAGTTCTTGTAATCACCGGTCCAAACGCAGGGGGCAAAACTGTAACAATAAAAACCATAGGACTTTTAACAACAATGGCTATTTCAGGACTTCCTATTCCAGCAAGTCCATCTTCTGTGATTCCTTTTATTAAAAACATATATGTTGATCTGTATCATGAAGGCTCAATTGAAGAACATCTTTCAAGTTTTGCATCCCATATAATAACTCTTAAAAACATAGTTGAGCAGGCTGACTCAGAAAGCCTTATTCTTCTTGATGAAATAGGAACAAATACAGACCCTGAGGAAGGCTCTGCTTTAGCCTGTGCAGTGCTTGAAGAGTTAAAAAACAGAAAAGCTCTTACATTTGCTACAACTCATTTAAGCAAAGTTAAAATTTTTGCAGCCACTCATCAGGATATAGAAATAGCCTCAATGCTTTTTGATGAAAAAACAATGACACCGCTTTATAAATTAAGCACTGGCAGTCTTACTCCCTCTTATGCCCTTGAAGTTGCTCAAAAGTATGGTTTTCCTGAAAATCTTATCAGAAGAGCATATGAACTCAAAGGAACTCAGGATAAAGAAATATATGAGCTTATTAAAGAGCTTGAAAAAAACAAAGAAGAATACAATAAGAAACTTACAGAGATTGAAAGAATTAAAAATATTATGATTTCTGAAAAAGATAGATTGGAAAAAGAAATACTTTTAGCATCTGAAAATAAGAAAAAAATTATTGAACAAGCAAAAATAGAAGCTCAATCCATGCTCACAAAACTGAAAAAAGAGATAAACTTTTTGTATGAAGAAGCAAAAAAAGCAGACAGAAAAAAGCTTAAAGAAATATCCAAGAAAATATTTAATATTTCAAAACAGTTTATCTCTGAAGAGCTTAAAAAACAGGAAAAATTAAATCCAGGTGATATTGTGAAAATTAGAAATTTAAATCTTTCAGGTAAACTATTAATTATTGAAGATGGACGTGCAAGGATTCAAACAGATACCGCGCAGATTGAGGCAGAATTAGATGAGCTTGAGAAAGCATCTTTTAATGATCACAAGGAAAATAAAAGCTTTGAATCCCTTATTATTACAAATAAGAAAGCTATTGAAAAGTGCGAAAAAGAATATCCATCTAAAAAACTTGACCTTAGAGGAATGAGGGTTGATGAAGCTATTTCCTTTGTTGAAAGATTTTTAAATGAACTTTCATTTAGTGAGTCTACTACAGGAATAATATTGCACGGTATAGGAAAGGGTATTTTAAGAAATGCTATACGAGAATACATAAAAGATCATCCTGCAGTGAAAAGCTTCCGTAAAGGCGATCCTGATGAAGGGGGAGATTCTGTAACAGTGATTGAGATGAAATGAAAACTATTGGCATTATAGGAGCAGGCAAAGCAGATAAAAAACTTTTAAAATTAGCAGAAAAGGTAGGATGTCTTCTTGCAAAAGAAAACATGATTGTTGTCACAGGTGGATTAGGAGGAGTAATGGAAGCTGCGTGCAAAGGAGCTTATACTGAAGGAGGAATTACTGTGGGAATACTACCAACAGACAAAAAAGAAGACGCAAATCCATATGTAAAAATTCCTATTCCAACAGGCATGGGAGAGATGAGAAATAGCTTGATAGTTAGGGCATCTGATATCCTTATTGCAATTGGAGGAGGATACGGAACACTCAGTGAAATAGCTTTAGCATTAAAAACTGGTAAAAAAGTAATTGGATTGAGAACATGGAATATTCCAGGTGTAATAGAATCTCACTCCGCAGAAGAAGCAGTAAGCATTGCAACATCTTTAATCAAGGGTAAATAGATTTTAAAAGTTGTTCCTTTTCCTACTTCACTCTGAACTTCAATAAATCCAGAGTGGTCATTTATAATTTTATAAATAATTGAAAGTCCAAGACCTGTCCCCTTATCTCCTTTTGTTGTAAAAAACGGTTCAAATATTTTTTTTCTTGTTTCTTCATCCATACCAACTCCTGTATCTGATACAGATAAAACTGCAAATTGTTTATCTAAAAAAGAAGCTATTTTTGTTTTTATTTTCAATATTCCTCCTTCTGGCATTGCATCTTTTGCATTTAGTATTAAGTTCATTACCACTTCATCAAAAGCATTAATATCAAGATTAACAGGCAGTGGTGTATCTGATATTTCATAAACTGTTTTTATGGAGTCTTCGGTAAATACTTCTATTTTTGTTTTCATAGACAGGATAATTGAATTTAAATTTGTAATCTTCATTTCATATTTTCTTTCACCTACAACATTTAAGATTTCCCTTATAAGATATAATGCCCTTTTTGACGCATTAATTATCTGGTCTAAACCATTTTTTGCAAACTCATCCGAAACTTTCGGTCGAGCAAGAGTTGCAAATCCTTGAATAACATTGATAATATCTTTAAATCTATGCACTGCTTCACCCAAAGAACGTCTCACAGATTCAAAATGGTTAGCTTCCTGTATTTTTCTTTCAATTTCCTTTGCCATCATTATCTGCACGGAAACATCTGAAATTGCTCTACTTAAATTTCCAATCTCATCTGTTCTCTGAGAGTGTTTTTCAAGATGTATTTTCTTAAATCCAAGTTGTGGCATTTGTTTTGAAATTTCTATCAAAGGAGTTATATACCTTCGTGAAATATATAAAAATACAAAACATATAACTAAAAGAGAGAAAAAAGACTTATAGAAAAAATAAAGCCAGAGATTCTTAGTTATAACAAAATGGGGAATCAATACTACAAGAGAATATTCTCTGTTTTTATTCTGCCATTTTTTAATATTTACAAACCATTTCTGATTATTGAAAGTGATATCAGAAGAGTTTTTTCCTGAATTTAATGCCTTGAAAAGCAAAGGAAAATTTTTCTCATCAAGAGTATAAATTTTATTAGATTCTATCAGGGGTTCATCAGTATGAGCTATTACATGTTCTCCGTTTGAAAGCAAATAAAGCTTTGTCTGTGGATGAAAATCTTCCCTTAGTTTACTAAGAAAAACAGAAAAATCTTTAATCATTATATCAATACCAACGACTTCTTTTGTGTTTCTACAGAGTCTTAAAGAAGCTGTTACTCCCGGGTCTTTTGTTGTTAGGAATATGTATTCTTTGCTCCACTGAATATCCGTAGACTGCAATGCCTGATTATACCAGACTGTTTTTCTCGGGTCATAGTTATCCTTAACTTTTATTTTTTTTATTATTTCTCCATCATTACTCAATATATTCCAGAGTACATGTGAAGTATCTTCAGCTTTTTTAATTCTATTCAGCCATCTGCCTCTGTCATTTAAGACAAGATAACCATTTCCGTTTCCATCTCCATAGTTTATTGAAGTAACATAAGGATACTTTTTCATAAAATCCATTAAAAATCTGTTTGTCTTTTCAACTTCATTAAAATCTAAAACTCTGCAACACACAAGAGTCTCAACATTGTAAAGAAATATCTCAACAGGTTTCATTATATTTTCAGTTCCTTTCTGAAAAAGCGCAGACAATGTATCAAAATGGTGTCTAAAAAAGTCTTTATAAAGATAATATGAAAATAGATAGTCACTTGCTAATATGCCTATTACAAGAACAAACATTACTATTACAAAAAGCCATTTAATACTTAATATAAATTTTGCCATTTCAATTAAATTATACCCATAATAAAAACTTTTTACTATCCACCGCAATTTGCCAATATAAATCTAGGGAAAAACTGAAAACCTCTTTTTTATTTGGTTTTTTGGAAGTTATAAAATATCACCCAATAGGTGAAAAGAAACTCTTACTATTCAAGAAGTATAAGGAGAGATTTTCTCATCAAGGAGTGAACTTGTTTTTTACAGTTAGTTTTTAAGGGCATATTGGATAAAGGGGGTTGATAGATACACTGATTTCAAGAGTACAACTGCGGAACTTGAAACTATCCTTTAAAATTGTGTAAATATACAACACCTCCCAAAAAGTGTGCAAATATTGCTAAAAAAGCT
>CAZTLF010000043.1:0-14378 GCA_964614465.1 uncultured Thermodesulfovibrio sp. | reverse complement strand
ACCACATCAAAGGGGTTGCCATCTTTCTTAGCTTTTTTATACAACTCTATTGCCTCATCAAGGAGTATAGTTTATGAACTTAGGCAGATTTTTAACAGTAGGTTTGCGGAGTAGACACAATTTTTTTGACAAATGCCCACTTTTTTTGAGATACGTATATCTTGACATGTGATTTTGCCCTCAGCATTTAATACTGGGATATTTTCCTACTCTATTCACTTTGACACAGAGCTCTTCCTCTGTAGCGATAGTCAAATCCCAGCAAGTACGGTAACAGAAGCTAAATATATGTTAAGAAACTCCCATCTGTTTTTCCTTATCAGCAATAATTAGCTTTGTTTTAAGCACTGTATCAGGTATGAGGCTTATAGAGTCAATTCCGCATTCAACAAGAAACTCTGCAAATTCAGGAAAATCACTCGGTGCTTGCCCACATATTCCTATCTTTTTTCCATATTTTCTGGCATCTTCTATCACTTTACTTACAAATTTTTTAACAGCCTCATTTCTTTCATCATAAATATGGGAAACAAGAGCACTGTCGCGGTCAAGACCAAGTGTAAGCTGGGTTAAATCATTTGAACCTATTGAGAATCCATCAAAAATTTTTGCAAATTCTTCAGCTAAAATTACATTGCTTGGAATTTCACACATTACATATACTTCAAACTCTTCAGACTGTTTAAGTCCGTATTTATTCATTACTTCAATAACTTTTTTCCCTTCTTCTGGGGTTCTACAGAAAGGAACCATAACCTTAACATTTTTAAGTCCCATTTCATCTCTTACTTTTTTAATTGCAAAGCATTCAAGCGCAAATGCCGGTTCAAATTTTGGATCATAATATCTGCTTGCACCCCTCCACCCTATCATTGGATTTGATTCTACAGGCTCATAAAGTCTGCCTCCAATTAGATTTGCATATTCATTTGTCTTAAAATCTGAAAATCTCACAATAACATCATTTGGATAAAATGCAGCAGCTATCATTGCAATACCTTGAGAAAGTTTGTCAATATAAAAATTTGGTTTGTATTCATAAAGTGGTGTTCTTTTATCAATTTCTTTAACAACCTTTGCAATCATTCGGTCATGTTTTGCTTTTTCTTTCAATTTTTGATATTCAATCAATGCAAGAGGATGCACTCCAATATGAGAGCTTATTATAAACTCAATTCTTGCAAGACCAACACCATCATTTGGAATCTGTCCCTGCCTAAATGCTTGTTCAGGAATTCCAACATTCATCATTATTTTTGTTTTCGTTTTTGGCATCGTATCAAGATCAACTCTTTTTATTTCATATGGAATTATTCCTTCCAAGACATGACCTTGTTCACCTCTGGAGCAGTCAACTGTAATTTCCTGTTCTGGTTTAATAATTTCTGTTGCATTATCTGTTCCAACAATGCATGGGATTCCAAGTTCACGTGAGACAATAGCAGCATGACACGTTCTTCCACCGCGATTTGTAACAATTGCTCCTGCAATTTTCATTATTGGTTCCCAATCAGGATCTGTCATATCTGTAACGAGAACCTGCCCAGGTTTAAAAAGATGAATTTCTGAAGCTTCCTTTATTATACATGCTTTTCCCTGTCCTATTTTATTTCCGACAGCAAGTCCTGTACATAGAATTTTTCCATCATTTTTAAGTTCATAAATTTCATAGAAGTTTTCTCTTTTTAAAGAATGAACAGTTTCTGGTCTTGCCTGCACAATAAAAAGTTCACCTGTACCTATGGTTATACCATCTCCATCTTTTGCCCATTCTACATCCATTGGTTTTCCGTAATGCTCCTCTATAAGAACTCCCCATCTAGCAAGTTTTAGAATTTCATCATCATTTAAAATAAACTGCTGTCTTTCTTTAAGAGTTGTTCTCAGATCTTTTGTTGGTCTTGAAGGAATGTTCCCGTAAATAAGCTTTTGTTGTTTTGCTCCGAGTTTCTTTGAAATAATAGCTTTGTAGCCTTCCTTTAGTGTTGGCTTAAAAACATAAAACTCGTCAGGATTTACCTTTCCCTGAACAACATATTCTCCAAGTCCCCACGAACCTGTTATATATACAACATTTTTAAATCCTGTTTCTGTATCAATTGTAAACATTACTCCTGCTGAAGCTTTATCTGAACGAATCATCTTCTGAACAGCCGCTGAAAGATAAACGGAGAAATGGTCAAATCCTTTATCTATCCTGTAAGATATTGCCCTGTCTGTAAAAAGTGAAGCAAAGCAATTTTTAACTGCATTTATTACTCTTTCCCTTCCCTGTATATTTAAATATGTTTCCTGCTGTCCTGCAAATGATGCATCTGGTAAATCCTCTGCAGTTGCAGATGAACGAACAGCGACATCAACATTTTTGTCATATTTTTCTTCCATTTCAAAATACGCTTTAGTGATTGCTTCTTCAAGGTCCTTTGGCATTTTACCATTGAGAATAAGGCTTCTTATTTGTTTGCCCCTTCTTTTTAAATCTGCTACATTGGATTTATCAAGCCCTGAAAGAATTTTTTTTAATGGTTCTTCAAGATTATTTGATTTTATAAAGTATTTATATGCTTCCGCAGTGACAGCAAAGCCATCAGGAATACTAATTCCTTTTGGAGTTAATTCTCTCAGCATCTCTCCCAAAGATGCGTTTTTGCCACCTACAATTGGAATGTCTTTAATGCTTATTTGATTGAACCATAGGATCAGCGACATCTATTTGTCCTCCTTTTCAAGGTTTTTTATTTAAGTATATCAAAAAAATTTATTTACAGCAACCATGTGTACTCAAAGATGCTTTATCTAAAAAATGGTTGTTTCCTCATAATTGCAGATTGTAGCAACTATCCTTTAAAGCTCTCTGATATGAACTAAATTTTCAATGAAAGGAGATTGTCAGAATGTTTGCCAGGATATACCTAAAGAAGTATATACTATGAAGAGCAAATTGGTCATCATCAATGAAAATAAAGAGATATACAAAAATATCAAAGATTTACATTGGATTAAATGGTACACAAAAAAGAGAGATGGGGAAATATCAGACAGCATTCCTGTGATTGCTTGATAAAGACTATAGAATCAAATGCGAGAGGAGGGATTTGAACCCTCACGGGTCTTCCCACTGGATTCTAAGTCCAGCGCGTCTGCCATTCCGCCACTCTCGCATATTTTTATTTTAAAAGAATTTTAAACATTCAATCCAATGTCTTTTCTATATTGCATTCCTTCAAATTTTATAAGTTGGACAGCAGAGTATGCTTTTTGTCTTGCCTCTTTTATATCTTTGCCCAAAGTTGTTACTCCTAAAACTCTTCCACCGTTAGTTACAACCTTTCCTTCATCATCAAACTTAGTGCCTGCATGAAATACTATAATATCTTTTAAGCCTTCAAACATTTCAAGTCCATAAATAGGTATACCTTTTTCGTATTTGCCAGGATATCCCTCAGATGCCAGAATAACACATAAAGAGGCTTCATTTTTCCATTTAACATCAACTTTATTTAGTTTTTGTTCTACTATTGCCATAAAGATATCTATGATATCAGTTTCAAGTCTCGGAAGAATAACCTGAGTTTCTGGGTCTCCAAATCTACAGTTAAATTCAAGCACATAGGGTTTATTATTAACAATCATAAGCCCTGCATAAAGAATTCCTTTGTAAACTATTCCATCTTGTTTTAATCCTTTAATGGTTGGCTTTATTATAGTTTCAAGAATCTCAATTTCAAGCTCTGGTGTAATAATGGGATTTGGACTAAATGTACCCATCCCTCCTGTGTTTGGTCCTTCATCATTGTCAAGAAGTCTTTTGTGATCCTTAGATGTTACCATTGGAATGATGCTTTTACCATCAGTAAAAACGAGATAGGAAACCTCTTTGCCATAGAGGCATTGTTCAATTATAACTCTATCACCAGCAGAGCCGAAAATTTTTTCTTTCATAATTAATTTTAAAGCATCAATAGCTTCATTATAATTTTGACATACAAAAACTCCCTTACCTGCAGCAAGTCCATCTGCTTTAACTACAATGGGTGTTCCTTTTAGCCTGATATATTCTTCAGCATGGGCATAGGATGTAAAAACTTTGTATTCTGCAGTTGGGATTTTATGTCTTTTCATGAAGTCTTTTGCAAATACTTTACTGCTTTCAAGTTGAGCACCAGCTTTTGTTGGTCCGATTATTTTCCTTCCATCTTTCTGAAATATATCAACAATTCCATTAGCAAGAGGATCTTCTGGTCCTACTACTGTAAGATCAATCCATTCATACTTTACAAAGTCCAGCAGAGCAGAAAAATCCTTGCTTTCAACTTCTACGCATTCAGCAATTTCAGAAATTCCTGCATTTCCAGGAGTACAATAAATTTTGTCTACTACTCTTGATTGAGCAAGTTTCCATATAATAGCGTGTTCTCTTCCTCCTGAACCTATAACAAGAACTTTCATCTTTTTCCCTCCTCTGTCTTTTTAACCAACCAGTAAACTATACCAATTATAAGAATAGCAGCTATCAGTGAAACTATAAACTCAATTGTTTCATGTTTTAGTGTTGCTATCATAGTCTCTCTTATTACAGTAACAAGAGCGACTCCAACAACAACACTTATTCTAAATTTTCCTCCTTTAAGATGAACAATCTCGGTATTTAAAAGCTCAAGCATTACCCAAAGAATAAGAACTGAACCAAGAGCAGTTACGATTTTGTGTTCAAGTTTACCAGACAGTATTGCATATATATCTCTTCCGCAAAGATAAACTACAGCAAAAGTAAGAATACTTAATCCAACTATAAGCAAAAGACTTACAAGCTGAGAAAACATCTCCCCATATCTTACAAGCTGGTTTTTTATTCTGTATGCTGGCGAATAGCCTTTTATTTCTTCCTCAATGTATGAAGAGATAATTATATCAAGATTTATATCAAGCATTTTATTAATGGAAATTATATATTTTTCCCTGTCTTTTTCTATTTCTTCATAAAGAATGTCAACACAAGCATTTCTTATAATATTTATTGCTCTTGCCATAAAATGGGTATCTACTCCGACTTGCTCGTGTTTTTGTCCAATTCTGATAAGAAAATCATAAAAATAGTTGTCATATTTGCCGGAAAAAAGATTTATAAACCATGTTCTCACAAGTCTCATTACATGCTTTATTAGTGATTCATTTTTAAAAACTCTTTTTGCTGACTCTGTTTGGATAATCCATTGATAAAGAGCTCCTACTACTTTATCAACTCTTTTTTCCATAAGAGGTTTGAGTTCTACGAGTCTTACTTCATCTTCCTTTGTAAAATAATAGTTTGCTTTTATTTCTTTGAATGGTCTCATTTTAATGCTTGAAGTGTCTTATTCCAGTAAATATCATAGCTATATTATATTGATTTGCTGCTTCAATTACTTCATAGTCTCTTACAGAACCACCTGGTTGAACAATAGCAGTTACTCCGTTTTGAGCAAGAACATCAATGTTGTCTCTAAAAGGGAAAAATCCATCAGATGCTACAACAGTTCCCTTTATCGGACTTAATGCATGCATTGCTCCTATTTTTGCCGAAAATACTCTACTTGTCTGACCAATGCCAAGACCTACTGTTCTGTCTTCTCTGGCATAAACAATTGCATTTGATTTAACATGTTTACAAACCTTCCATGCAAACTTCAAAGCCTTCCATTCATCATCTGTAGGATGTCTTTTTGTTACCACTTTTGTTTGAGAAAACTCATCATCAACACTGTCCCACTCTTGCACTATAAATCCTCCAAGAATTCTTTTCAGATCAAATCCTGAAGGTCTAATTCTATTATATAGGGAGGGAAATTTTAGCAACCTGAGATTTTTCTTTGTTCTGAAAACTTCAAGTGCTTCTTTTTCAAAATCTGGTGCGATAATTACTTCATAAAAGGTATTGATAATTTCTAAGGCTGTTTTTTTGTCAATAATTCTGTTAAATGCAACTATTCCACCAAAGGCACTAACAGGATCACATTCAAATGCTTTTTTGTATGCAATATGAATGTTTTCTCCTATTGCAACACCGCAGGGATTGTTGTGTTTTATAATTACGCATACAGGTTCACTAAACTCGTTTGTTAGAAGAACAGCAGAATGAGTATCAAGATAGTTATTGAAAGACATTTCTTTTCCTTGAAGTACATCTGCATCTATTAAAGAAGGACTTTCATTCAGAGCATAAAGTGCTGCTTTTTGGTGAGGATTTTCTCCATATCTCAGCGTTCTTATAATTTTTAGAGGTAATGTCCAGTCAGATTTAAAGTCTCTCTTACTGGAGGTTATTCCATTAAAATAATCTGATATTAAGGCATCATATCTTGCAGTATGAGAAAAAACTTTCTTTGCAAGTGTAAATCTTTTTTCCACAGATACTTCACCTCTCTTAATATCCTCAATTACAGAAGAATAATCATCGGGGTCAACAATTACAATTACATCTCTGTAGTTTTTTGCAGAGGCTCTTAATAAAGCAGGTCCACCAATATCAATGTTCTCTATTGCTTCATTAATAGTGACATTTTCTTTTTTTACAGTTGCTTCAAAAGGATAAAGATTG
The DNA here is from genome assembly GCA_964614465.1 of uncultured Thermodesulfovibrio sp. GTDB lineage: Bacteria > Nitrospirota > Thermodesulfovibrionia > Thermodesulfovibrionales > Thermodesulfovibrionaceae > Thermodesulfovibrio. The sequence goes on along the minus strand of CAZTLF010000043.1, from coordinate 7,801 downwards.
ACCACTACCATATCTATTGGTTTTATTCCAAGAGATTTCATTGACTCAATATCATCAGGATTATTCCTTCTTGCCAGTATTCCACCATGAATAAGAGGATGAAGAGTTTTAACCCTTCCATCCATTATTTCAGGGAACCCTGTATATTGAGAAACATCTATTACATTGATATTAGCTTCTCTTAAAATTTTTGCAGTTCCACCTGTTGAAATAATCTCAATGCCTAATCTATCAAGCTCTTTTGCAAAATCCACCAATCCTCTTTTGTCCCATACACTTATTAGTGCTCTTTTTATCACACATGCACCTCCCTGTGGTATTCCTGAATAGATTTAATACTTACAGGATGTTCTTTAAGTCTTTTTATGGCTTTAACAATCGCATTTGCTCCTGAAATGGTTGTAGTATAAGGAATTTTATATTGCAGTGCTCCTCTTCTAATGTACCTAGAGTCTCTCTGAGCCTGCTTTCCGAACACTGTATTTATTATAAAACTAATCTGTTTGTTTTTGATTAAATCAAGGACATTTGGTCTTCCCTCTTGAAGTTTGTTAACAACTTCTACATTTAATCCATGTTCTATTAAATATTTTGCAGTTCCAAGTGTGGCTACTATTGTAAAACCGACTTCAATAAATTCTTTTGCTATCGGAAATACATGAGCTTTATCTTTATCTTTTACACTAATAAAAACTTTACCACTTAAAGGAATTTTACCCATAGCACTCATCTGTGCTTTAGCATAAGCAAGTCCAAAGTCTTCATCAATTCCCATTACCTCTCCTGTTGATTTCATTTCAGGTCCAAGGATTACATCTACCTCAGGGAATTTATCAAATGGGAAAATAGCCTCTTTTACTGTTACATATGGAAGTTTTACATCACTAAGAAAACCAAGTTCTTTTAAAGTCTTTCCTACCATTATTTTTGATGCTATTGCTGCTAAGGGTACTCCTATACTTTTACTTACATAAGGAATTGTTCTTGATGCACGAGGATTTACCTCAAGAACATATACTTCAGAATCTTTCACAGCATATTGAACATTCATCAATCCTTTCACTTCAAGCTCTTTTGCAATGGCTATTGTTTCTTCCTTAATTTTTTGAATTATTTCCTCTTGAAGGGAATAGGACGGAAGGGAACAAGCAGAGTCACCCGAGTGAATACCTGCTTCTTCAATGTGTTGCATTATTCCTGCTACCACTACATCAACTCCATCAGAAATAGCATCTACATCCACTTCAATTGCATCTTCCAAGTATTTATCAATAAGCACAGGATGGTCTTCAGAGGCTTTCACTGCTTCTTTCATATATCTTTGTAAAGATTCTTCATCATAAACAATCTCCATAGCTCTACCACCAAGAACATAGGAAGGTCTTACAAGAATTGGATATCCCAGTTTGTCAGCTATTTTTAATGCTTCTTCAAAGGATGTAGCTGTGCCACTTGGTGGCTGTCTTAATCCTAATTTATCTACAAGTTCTTTGAAACGTTTTCTATCTTCTGCTCTGTCAATGGCATCTGCCTTAGTTCCAAGAATCTTTACACCATTAGCCTCTAAGGCTTTGGCAAGTTTTAATGGAGTCTGTCCTCCGAATTGAAGTATTACTCCAAGAGGTTTTTCTCTTTCAACAATATGTAAAACATCTTCAAGAGTAAGAGGCTCAAAGTAAAGTCTATCAGATGTATCATAGTCAGTACTTACTGTTTCGGGATTACAGTTTATCATTATGGTTTCATAACCCAGTTCTCTTAATCCAAAGACTGAATGCACACAGCAGTAGTCAAACTCAATGCCTTGACCAATTCTATTAGGACCTGAGCCAAGAATAATAACTTTCTTTTTATTATCTGTAGGTGGAGCATCAGAGTCATATAAGGCTGAAGTCAGAGATTTTTGTGGACTTTTTCCATCAGAATGACATTGGTAAAATCCTCTCTCATAGCATGAATACATATAAGGAGTATAGGCAACAAATTCAGCTGCGCAGGTATCAACAAGTTTGTAGACGGGTTTAATATTGAACTTATTCTTTAGATTTTTTATCTCTTCATCTTTTTTATCCATAAGAGTGGCAATTCTTCTGTCTGAAAAGCCATTTTGCTTTGCATAGAAAATGAGTTCTTTAAGCTCTTCGTCTTTTAGTTTTGAGTTTTTTGCATGTCTGATTTTTTCCTCAATTTCAATAATCTCTTTTATATTGTTTAAAAACCAAGGGTCTATTCCACTTAATTCATATATTTCTTCTATACTAAAACCTCTACGAATTGCCTCTGCTATATACCAGAGTCTTTCTGCAGTTGGATTTTTAAGCCTCCATATTATGTCATCTTCATTTGCATTGATTTCTTCAAGTCCATAAGAACCGATCTCAAGAGAGCGAACCGCTTTTCCAAGAGCCTCTTTGAAAGTTCTTCCTATAGCCATTACTTCTCCCACAGACTTCATCTGTGTGGTAAGAATTGGATTGGCTTCAGGAAATTTTTCAAAAGTAAATCTTGGTATCTTTATTACCACATAATCAAGAGTTGGTTCAAAGCTTGCAGGTGTTACTTTTGTAATGTCATTGGGAATCTCCTCAAGCGTGTATCCAACAGCAAGTTTTGCGGCAATTTTAGCAATTGGGAAGCCTGTAGCTTTGCTTGCTAAGGCTGAGCTACGAGATACTCTTGGATTCATTTCTATTATAACCATGCGTCCATTTTTAGGATTTACAGCAAACTGAATATTACTTCCACCTGTATCAACACCAATTTCTCTAATTGCTTTGATCGCACTATCACGCATAATTTGATATTCTCTGTCTGTAAGCGTTTGAACCGGTGCAACTGTGATAGAATCTCCTGTATGCACTCCCATAGGATCAAAATTTTCAATGGAGCAGATGATCACAACATTGTCTGCTTTATCCCTCATTACTTCAAGTTCAAACTCTTTCCAGCCAATCAGGCTTTCCTCAACAAGAACTTGACCTACAGGGCTTAGCTTAAGTCCTCTGTCAAGAAGTTCTTTAAATTCTTCAATGTTATATGCTACTCCACCTCCTGTTCCTCCTAAGGTAAAGGCAGGTCTTAGTATGGCAGGAAAACCTATCCAATCAATTACTTCAAGCCCTTGTTTAAGGCTGTTTACCGCTGCTGAACGAGGCAGATCAAGTCCTATCTTTGCCATAGCTTCTTTAAATAGTTGTCTATCCTCTGCCTTTTTTATAGCATCCGGATTCGCTCCAATAAGTTCAACAGAGTAATTATCAAAAACACCTGCCTCATCAAGCTGGACAGCAAGATTTAATGCAGTCTGTCCACCAAGTGTGGGAAGTAAAGCATCCGGTCTTTCCTTTTTTATGATAAGCTCAAGAATTTCTGCAGTCAAAGGTTCAATATAGGTAGCATCTGCCATTGAGGGGTCTGTCATAATGGTGGCAGGGTTTGAATTAACCAAAATAACCTTATAACCTTCTTGTTTAAGGGCTTTGCAAGCCTGTGCACCTGAGTAGTCAAACTCACATGCTTGACCAATTATTATAGGTCCTGAGCCTATGATAAGTATTTTTTTAATGTCAGTTCTCTTTGGCATACAATTTTAAAAGTTCCTCCAATTCTTTAAGTGTTTTTTTTCAAGAGCACAACTTTTTTATAAAGTTTTTTTATTTGTTCGTCCTTTAACATATAATCCCTTACTTCAGAATCTTTTATGCCGAGCTTTTGTTCAAACATTTTTATTTCTCTTTCGTAACTTTTTATGCAATCTTTACAAATATTAATCTCTCCCAATTGTAGATATCCATACTTCATTGTATGGTTATTGCCATTCAATTCCCTCTATTTTCAAACTTTTTCATACTCTCTAACAATTTCTCTAAATCTTTCAAAAATATCTAAGGCATCATTAGGACCAGGTCCTGCTTCTGGATGATGTTGAACAGAGAAAATTGGATACTCTACATGTTCCATTCCCTCTTCTGTACCATCATAAAGATTTTTATGGGTTAGTCTTACTTTACCTTTTAAACTGCTTATATCAACGCAGTAGTTGTGATTTTGTGCTGTAATTGAAATTTTATCTGTTTTAAGATCTTTAACAGGATGATTGCCTCCATGATGACCAAATTTTAACTTATATGTTCTTCCTCCTAAAGCAAGTCCTAAAAGTTGGTGCCCAAGACATATTCCAAAAATAGGTTTTTTGCCAATAAGCTTTTTAATATTTTGCACTGCATAATTTAAAATCCGAGGGTCTCCAGGCCCATTACTAAGCATTATACATGAAGGATTCATCTCAAGCAACGCCTCAGCAGGTGTTTTGCCTGAGACAACATAGACTGAAAAACCCACTCTTTTGAGATTTCTAAGAATGTTGAGTTTCACTCCGTAATCATAGACTATGCATAAAGGGAAGCCTTCTTCATTATGATACCAGTAAGGCTCCTTACACATCATGGTACTTACATGATCAATTTCTGAGATATCAGGATGGGCAAGCACCTTTTTATGTAAACTCACAGGATCAGGATCATCTGTTGATATAATTCCCATCTGTGCACCTTTGTCTCTTAGATGTTTTGTTAAAGCACGGGTATCAATTCCATGGATTCCAACAATTCCGTATCTTTTCAGATAGTCTCCAAGACTTCCTTTTGAACGCCAGTTGCTTGGATAGTCTTTGTATTCCCTTACTACAAAGCCTTCAACTTTCGGCCCACCTAAGGATTCAACATCTTCTTCATTTACTCCATAGTTTCCAATTTGTGTATATGTCATTACCACGATTTGTCCTTTGTAGGAAGGATCTGTAAGAATTTCCTGATAACCTGTTATTGAGGTATTGAAAACTACTTCACCTATGGACTCTCCACCTGCTCCGAAGGAAACTCCTTCAAATACTGTTCCATCTTTAAGAACTAAAATGGCTTTCTTCATTCCGATTCCCTCATATCAAAAATTTTTTTGCCTTTAATTGTAAGCAATACCTTTCCTTTTAGTTCCAACCCTTCAAAGGGCGTATTTTTGCCAAGGGATGCAAATTTATCTTTATCTACTATCCATTTTTTATTGATATCAACAAGGATAAAATCAGCCTCTGATCCCTCTTTTAGTCCATATTTATGAATTTTAAGGATTCTTGAAGGATTTAGAGTTAATTTTTCAACAACTTCCTTGAGACTTAAAACTCCATCATGCATAAGTCTAAGACTCAAGGCAAAGGCTGTTTCAAGTCCTGAAATTCCGTTGGCTGCTTCCTGAAAGGGCACTTTTTTTTCATCAATGTTATGAGGTGCATGGTCAGTTGCTATTACATCAATGATACCTTCTTTTAAAGCTTCTATTATTGTCTCTTTGTCCTTATCAGTTCTTAAAGGAGGATTTACTTTTGCATTTGTGTTGTAGCCTGAAACCGCTTCTTCTGTGAGTGTAAAATAGTGTGGACATGTTTCAGCTGTAACAGAAACTCCTTCTTCCTTTGCTCTCTTTATTATTTCTACTGAGTTTCGTGTTGATAAATGGGCAATATGAATTGGTGCTTTAAAATGCTTGCTTAGTATCACATCTCTTGAAACCATCACTTCCTCTGATGCATTAGGAATTCCTTTTAAACCGAGATAAAAAGAGAGTTTTCCTTCATTAATTACTCCATCTTCGCTTAGATTAAGGTCTTCACAATGGGATATTATTGGTGCTCCTACTGCCTTTGAATACTCAAGAGCTCTTCTCATAATACGAGAATTCATAACAGGCATTCCATCATCTGAAAAGGCAACACATCCTGCTTCCCTTAACATTGACATTTCTGCAAGCTCTTCACCTTTAAGTCCTTTTGTAATGGCTCCTATTGGATATACATCGCAGTTACCTTCTTCTTTTGCTTTTGCAAGAATGTAGTATGTGACCTCAGGATTATCATTTACAGGGTTTGTATTTGCCATACAACAAACTGAAGTAAATCCGCCTCTTACAGCAGCGAGTGTTCCTGTGTGAATTGTCTCTTTATATTCGTATCCAGGTTCTCTTAAATGAGTATGCATATCTATAAGTCCAGGAAAAATATAAAGTCCCTTGGCATCTATCTCTAAAACATTGTCTGAATGCTTAAGACTTAAGGTTGAAGATTTAATATTTTCAATTTTGTTTTTAAATTGAATTTTAGAAAAATTTCCGTTCTCCACCACTATATCAGCAATACCTTCTTTATTTGTGAAAGGATCTACTATGTAGGCATTGTAAATCTTAATAACCAAGCTAAGCCTCCTTGGGTGTTAAAAGATAAACTACAGCCATTCTTGTAGCAATGCCATTTGTTACCTGTCTGAGGATTATTGAGCGAGTGCTGTCTGCAACCTCTGTTGAAATTTCAACGCCTCTGTTCATGGGTCCTGGATGCATTATAATTGTGTCGTCCTTGAGATATGAAAAATACTCTTTTTTTAATCCCCATACATGAAAATACTCTTTCAAAGAAGGTATAAATGCGCCCATTTGTCTTTCAAGCTGAAGTCTAAGAAGCATTACTACATCTGTGTCCTTTAACCCTTCTTTAATATCATAAAAAATTTCTACATTATCAGGTGCATCTTTTGGTAGAAGAGTAGGTGGACCTACAAATCGTATATTAGTGTCAAATTTGCTCAAAAGATAAAGATTTGAGCGCGCAACCCTGCTGTGAATAACATCACCAACTATGGCTATTTTAAGCCCATCAAGTCTTCCTTTTAATTCAAGAATGCTGAAGGCATCAAGCAATGCCTGTGTGGGATGTTCATTTGTCCCATCTCCTGCATTAATAACAGAAGCTGTTGTGTGCTTTGCAACAAATTCTGCAGCTCCGGAGGAAGAATGCCTTATTACAATATAATCAACATTGTATGACTCAATGGTTTTCAAAGTATCATAGAGTGTTTCACCTTTTACCACACTGCTTGTACTAACGGAAAAGTTAAGCACATCAAGGCTAAGACGCTTTTCAGCAAGCTCGAAGGATGTACGTGTTCTTGTTGAGGGCTCAAAAAAAAGATTGATTGCTGTTTTTCCTCTCAGGGTTGGAACTTTTTTAATATCTCTTTTTAGGACCTCTTTAAAAGCTCTGGCAGTATTGAGGATTTCCTCAATCGTCTGCCTTGAAAGCTCTTTTATTCCAACGAGGTCTTTCATTGTGTAATCAGGACAACTGAATCCTTTCCCGAGATTTCCTTTAAGTAAACCTTTATTTTTTCGTTCCTTGAAGTGGGAATATATTTTCCCGTATAGTTAGCTGTAATTGGCAATTCCCTATGTCCTCTGTCTATCAGTACAGCAAGTTGAATCTCTGCAGGCCTTCCAAAATCCATAAGTGCATCCATTGCTGCACGAGTAGATCTTCCTGTATATAGTACATCATCAACAAGTATGACCTTTTTTTCATCAATGCTAAAAGGTATGTTAGTAGGTTTAATAGGTTTTGATTTCCCAGTTAGATTGATATCATCTCTGTAAAATGAGATATCAAGAACTCCTATTGGCACATCAACGCCTTCAGTTTCCTTTATTTTTTTCTTAATTCTTTCAGCAAGGTATGCTCCACCTGTAACTATTCCCACTAAACAAACCTTTTCAGTTCCTTTATTTTTTTCCAATATCTCGTAAGTAATCCTGTTAAGGATTCTTTCTATTTCCTGTTCATTGAGAAGTTCTTTTTCCATAGTGAGAGATTAAACCTGAAATCATTAAATTATACACAATTTTGAAAAAATTTTCTATAAACCGAACTGTCTCATCAAAAATCTAAATGAAAATTAATCGTTGCCTCAAATAAGAAATCTAA
>CAZTLF010000042.1:0-14540 GCA_964614465.1 uncultured Thermodesulfovibrio sp. | reverse complement strand
TTTTAAATGAGGCAACAAATTTAATTTCGTTTAGATTTTTACATAAGGCAACACGTTAACATTAAAAACCTTTAGAAGAAATGCTATATTTGATTTTTGTCAGTTAATGCAATAACTCTTTAATTTGGTTTTTAGGAAACCTATAATAACTTGACAATATTCCAATATGATAGGATAAAATTCAATGAATTATAAATAGATAGGAGGCAATAATGACCAAAGCAGACCTTGTTAATTTTATTTTTGAAAGAGTGGGATTACCGAGAACAGAGATACACAAGATTGTAGAAACAGTTTTTGATACAATGAAAGAAGCTTTACAGGAAGAAGAAGTTGTAAAAATTTCAGGTTTTGGCGTTTTTACAGTCAGAAGAAAAGGAAGTAGAATAGGCAGAAATCCAAAAACTATGCAGAGTGTTGAGATTAAACCTAGAAAGGTGGTTACTTTTAGACCAAGTGAACAGTTAAAACAGGCCATTCAGAAAAATATAAGCTGAAATGGGAGAAGCATTACAAAAAAAATTAACCTTTAAAATTTTTTATAAAATTGGCGAGACGAGTAGAATTGTTGGTGTAGAACCTTATGTTTTAAGATATTGGGAAACAGAGTTCCCTTTTTTAAGACCTAAGAAGACAAAGACAGGTCAAAGATTGTATACTAAAAAAGATATTGAAATTATTTTATTAATAAAAAAGATGCTTTATGAAGAGAGATATACAGTAGAAGGTGTCAGACAGAAATTGACAAATAAATTAATTCACTGCGAAAGACTTTCAAGGGAAGATATAATAGAAAAGATAAAAATTAAGCTTAAAGATATTTTAAGAATGCTTTCCTGAATCGGGGCGTAGCGCAGTCTGGTTAGCGCACTCGCTTGGGGTGCGAGTGGTCGGCCGTTCAAATCGGCTCGCCCCGATTTTTTAATGAAATAAAAATTAAGGGGGTACAATTTAGAATTATGCAGGAAACACCGCTTTCAGAATTGATTCAACAGAGAATGAAAAAACTTACTGTTTTAAGAAGTCTTGGTATAGAGCCTTATAATGGAATATTTGAACCTTCAGACAGCACTGAAGATGTTTTTAAAAAATTTGGAGAATTTGATAAAGAACATTTAGAAAATGAAAATATAATCATATCAGTTGCAGGAAGAGTAATTCTATTAAGAGACTTTGGGAAAGCGTCCTTTGCTCATATTCAGGATTCAAAGGGAAGAATTCAGATTTATTTCAGAAAAGACATCTTAGGAGAAAAGTTTTCATTAATTAAAAATCTTGATATTGGAGATATTATAGGGATTGAAGGAAGACTTTTTAGAACAAAAACTAATGAATTAACCATAGAAGTTCATAATTTTGTATTTTTAAGCAAATCTCTGAGACCTCTTCCAGAAAAATGGCATGGTCTTAAAGATATTGAAGCACGATACAGACAAAGATATGTTGACCTCATTGTAAATCCTTCAGTAAAAGAAACATTTGTAAAAAGACAGTTAATTATAAAATATTTAAGAGAATTCCTTGAAAATGAAGACTTTCTTGAAGTTGAAACACCTATGATGCATACAATAGCTGGTGGAGCAAGGGCAAAGCCTTTTAAAACATATCATGAAGCTCTTGACATGGAGCTTTATCTAAGGATCGCTCCGGAACTTTATTTGAAAAGGCTTTTAGTTGGAGGATTTGAAAGAGTCTTTGAAATAGGAAAAAATTTCCGTAATGAAGGAATATCAACAAAGCATAATCCTGAATTCACAATGATAGAGTTTTATGTAGCTTATAAAGACTATAACTGGCTTATGGATTTTACAGAAAGACTTTTAAGTTATATTACTCAGAAAGTTTCTGGAGCTCTTCAGGTAAAATATGGAGATTATATAATTGATTTTACACCTCCTTTTAAGAGAATTACCATGTTTGATTTGTTGAAGAATAAAGGTGTGCCTGAAGAAGTTATGAAAGATTGTAATCTTGCTCTTAAATGGGCTAAAGCAAAGGGGATAGAGGTTGCTGAAGGAAGCAGTCTTGGTAAAGTGCTTGATGAAATATTTAAAGAAATTGTTGAACCAGAGTTGATTCAACCAACATTTGTTATTGATTATCCTGTTGAGCTTTCGCCATTGGCAAAAAGGAAAAGGGATAATCCAGAGCTTGTTGAAAGATTTGAACTTTTTATTGCTGGAAGAGAAATGGCGAATGCCTTTTCAGAATTGAACGACCCTATTGACCAAAAAGAAAGATTTTTTAGTCAACTTGAAGAAAGACTTAAGGGTGATGAAGAAGTTCCTGAGATGGATGAAGATTTTGTAAGAGCACTTGAAATTGGTATGCCACCAGCTGCAGGTGAAGGAATTGGAATAGATAGACTTGTTATGATTTTGACTAACAATCAATCAATAAGAGATGTTATTCTATTCCCTCTTTTAAGACCAGAGACGAAATGAGACTTCCTTTATTTATTGCTTTAAGATATTTAAAAAGTAGAAAAAAAGGGCTTTCATTCGGGACAGTAATATCAATAAGCGGTGTTGCTCTTGGTGTTATGGCTTTGATTGTTGTTATATCTGTAGTAAGCGGATTTCATGAGGACTTGCAGAGAAAAATTCTTGGCACTCAGGCGCATGCTGTGGTTTTAAGTTATTCTGGGGGTATCAGTGATTATAAAACCATGATTGATTTTTTATCAAAAAAACAGGAAATTCAAGCATGCTCTCCCTTTGTAATGGGACAGGTATTGATTTCATCTGGCAAAAGGGCTCATGGAGTTTATCTTAGAGGTATTACTCCAGAATATGATAGAAAAACTACAGAAGTATTCAAATATATTAAATATAGATATGAAAATTACACCGACTTACCATGGATAATAATAGGCAAAGAGCTTGCCAATATGCTTGGAGTATTGCCCGGAGATACAATTACAGTTATATCTCCAATTGGAACAATGGGTCCACTTGGTATAATTCCTAAGGTAAAAAAATTTATTGTTACGGGAATTTTTGAGATAGGAATGTTTGAGTATGATATGAATCTTGTTATAACAGATATAAAGGTAGCCCAAGATTTTTTTGAATATGGAAATAAAGTGACAGGTATTCAACTGAGACTGAAAGATGTTTATAAAGCAAACTCTGTCAGTCAAGCTCTTACCAAAGAACTTGGTGGAGATTTTTATGTTAAAGACTGGATGCAGATGAACAGAAATCTTTTTTCTGCTCTTAAGCTTGAAAAGTTTGCAATGTTCATCATTCTAATATTGATTGTTCTTGTAGCTTCATTTAACATAGTAAGCATGTTAATGGTAAATGTAACTGAAAAGCAGAAAGATATTGCTATACTTAAATCAATGGGCGCAACTGACAATTTGATAAAGCTGATTTTTATGTGTCAGGGGTTTATTATTGGTTTAATTGGAGTTTTGATAGGTTTAACAGCAGGGCTTATTTTATGCGAAATTATTAGATCCTATGATATTGTTAAACTTCCAGCAGATGTTTACTATCTGAGTAAACTTCCTGTTAAAGTTAAGAGTTTTGATATTGTTTTAATATGTGCCAATGCTTTATTTATTAGTCTTGTTTCAACTATATATCCTGCTCACAGGGCTTCAAAAATAAATCCTGTTGAGATCTTGAGGTATGAATAAATGTTTAAATTCATAAGAAATATTGGATGCCTCAGCATAATTATTTTTATAGTCTTTTTTGTTATAGCCTTATTTTGGGGTGGAGAAAAGATTAGACAGTTAGGAGATAAAACAACAGGAATTGTTAAAAAAGTCTTTCACTATACTGCAGATAAAGCAGACGGTATTCATCAGTTTATACAGCAGAAAATAGACGAGTTTGAAAAACCTTTTCGTGATGAAAAAAGAGATACTAATAACAAAAAATCTTAAAAAAACTTACTGGACAAAGGCTGGTTCAATAGAAGTATTAAAAGGCATTGATTTTGTGGCCTACCAGAGTGAGATTATTGCAATTACAGGAGCGAGTGGAGTTGGCAAAAGCACATTTCTTCATTTAATTGGAACTCTTGATACTCCAACATCAGGTGAAATTTTGTATAAATTTGATGGCGAGATAAATCCTTTAAATCTTTCAAGATACGCCCTTTCAGAATTTCGTAATAAATATATTGGTTTTGTATTTCAGTTTCACTATCTTTTACCTGAGTTTAATGTTATTGAAAATGTTGTAATGCCTGAATTCATAGCAAATGAACATAAAAAAACAAAGCAAACTTATAAAGAACTTAAAGAAAAGGCTTTTAAAATACTAAAAAAATTAGGTATAGCAGAAAAAGCTTATCATCGCCCAGCTGAGCTTTCAGGAGGAGAGCAACAAAAAGTTGCAGTTGCAAGAGCTTTATTTAAAAACCCTTCTTTGGTGCTTACTGATGAGCCAACAGGGAATCTTGATTCAAATTCTGCTAAGGAACTTTTTGAGCTTTTTAAAGAGATTAATTCAGAAACTGGTACAACTTTTATAATTGTTACTCATAATGAATATATTGCACAGCAATGCACAAGAAGACTGAAAATGATTGATGGAGTCTTAGTATAGCATATTGATAATTATACTGCTTTTAGATTAATATAGATTTAAAAATTTTAAGGAGGTTAGGCATAAAAGTAAAAATTAAGGATAATATTGTTGATTTGGTGCCTGAAGAATTAAAGAGGATATTAAAAGAAAATCAGGCAATAGCCATTAGAATAAATGGACAAATAAGAGATCTATCATCTATACCTTCTCTTAGTGGAGATGAGGAAATTGAGATAATTACTCCCAAGAGCGAAGAAGGTCTTGAAATATTAAGACATTCTGTAGCTCATATAATGGCTCATGCTGTAAAGGATTTATTTCCATATGTGAAAGTAGCTATAGGACCTGCAATTGAAGATGGATTTTATTATGATTTTGATGTAGAAAATTCTTTTACAGAAGAAGACATTCAAAAAATAGAAAAAAGAATGCATGAAATAATTAAATCAAAAAATCCTTTTATAAGAAAAGAAATATCAAAAGATGAAGCAATAAAACTTTTTGAAAGTCTTGGTGAATCTTATAAAATTGAAATAATAAATGAAATAGAGGACGAAAAACTTTCAATTTATGAAGAAGGTGGATTCATTGATTTATGCAGAGGTCCTCATATTCCTCATACAGGTATTGTTAAAGCATTCAAGCTTTTGAGTGTTGCTGGGGCTTACTGGAGGGGCGATGAAACCAATAAGATGCTTCAGAGAATATATGGTACAGCTTTCTTTACCAAAGAAGAGTTGCAGGAGTATCTTAATTTTCTTGAAGAGGTTAAAAGGAGAGATCATAGAAGACTTGGCAGTCAACTTAAGCTTTTTGAGATAAGTGAAGAAGTTGGACCCGGTCTTATAATTTGGCTTCCTAATGGAGCAATTGTTAGAAGGATTATAGAAGATTTCTGGAAAGATGAGCATATAAAAGCAGGATATCAACTTCTTTATACGCCACATATTGCAAGGCTTGATTTGTGGGGGAAAAGTGGACATTTAGATTTTTATAGAGAGAATATGTATTCACCTATGAAAATTGATAATATTGCATATCAGCTTAAGCCTATGAATTGTCCATTTCATATCCAGGTTTATAAATCCGAACTTCGGAGCTATAGAGAACTTCCTTTAAGATTTGCAGAACTTGGCACAGTTTATAGATATGAAAGGTCAGGAGTTCTTCATGGACTCTTAAGAGTACGAGGTTTTACCCAAGATGATGCTCACATATTCTGTACAAAAGAACAACTGGAAGAGGAGATTCAGAAGGTTCTTGATTTTACTTTATTTATTCTTTCAACATTTGGTTTTACTTCTTATGATATTTATATTTCTACAAGACCTGAGAAATATGTTGGAAGCATTGAAAATTGGGAAAAAGCAACATTCGCTTTAGAAGAAGCACTTAAAAAAAGAAATCTTCCATATCAAATTGATCCAGGTGAAGGAGTTTTTTATGGTCCCAAAATTGATATAAAAATAAAAGATGTTCTTAATAGGTCATGGCAATGTAGCACAATTCAGGTTGATTTTAATATTCCAGAAAGATTTGACATTACATATAGAGGAAAAGATGGGAAAGAACATAGACCAATTATGATACATAGAGCTCTTATGGGTTCACTTGAACGATTTATTGGAGTAATGATAGAACACTATGCTGGTGCTTTTCCTCTTTGGCTTTCTCCTGTGCAGATTGAGGTTATGTCTATTTCTGAAAAGCATGTTGATTATGCAACCCGGGTTTATACACAGTTGATAAATAATGGATTCAGGGTTAAGTTAAATATTGACAATGAAAAAATAGGTTATAAAATAAGAAATGCAACTTTGAATAAAATTCCTTATATGGTAATCGTTGGCGATAAAGAAATTCAAAGTGAAACCATAACTGTTCGTAGAAGAGATGGAGAAAATTTTGAACTTATAAGGCTTGAAAAATTTATAGAGTTTCTTATTAACGATATAAAAAATAAAAAATAAACTCAAGGAGGTGAGAAAATAGCAACAAAGGATATCAGAGTAAATGAAGCAATTAAGGCAAAGGAAATAAGACTTGTTGATGAAAATGGTAAGCAAATAGGAGTGGTAAATACAAAACAAGCTATTCAGATAGCTCGAGAAAGAGGTTATGATCTTGTAGAGGTAGCACCAAATGTAAGTCCGCCAGTGTGTAGAATAATGGATTATGGAAAATATAAGTATCAACTTGAAAAAAAAGCTTCTTCAAAAAAGCCTTCTACTGTAAAGGAGATAAAAATAAGACCTCAGATTTCAGACCACGATCTTCAGCTTAAAGTCAAACATATTAAAAGATTTCTTGAAGATGGGGATAAAGCAAGAGTAACTCTTTTTTTCAGAGGCAGGGAAATTGTTCACTCTGAAATGGGTATGAAAATATTTGATAAAATAAAAGCCCTTCTTGTAGGATTTGCACATAAAATTGAACAAGAGCCTCGTCTTGAGGGCAATAGCATGAGTATGATTATAGCTCCTGGTAAAGATTGATAATTTTTGGAAAAATTTATTAAAATAATTGTCTAAACTTAGGAATGGGGGTGTTTATGCCGAAACTGAAAACTCATAGAGGAGCAGCGAAAAGATTCAAAGTTACAGAAACAGGGAAAATTATGCGAAGAAGAGCCAATAAAAGTCACTTGCTTACTGGTAAACCTTCAAAAAGAACAAGACATTTAAGGCGGATTGCTCAAGTTGATGAGACTCAATATAAGACAATAAGAACACTTATTCCATATAAATTTTAACAGGAGGTAGAAATTGGGAGCATATACAACTTATCATCCTCATAAACTCAAAAAGAAAAGAACACATGGTTTTCTTAAAAGAATGAGCACTCCAGGCGGAAGAAGGGTTATAAAAAGAAGAAGAGCAAAGGGTAGATGGAGATTAACTCCGTAATTTCTAAAATTTTATTAATTCTGATAAAAATATACAGGAGGTTTATTTCTCCAAATATGCCTCCTGCATGTAGATTTATACCAACATGTTCAGATTATGCTGAACAGGCTATAAAAAAATATGGAATAAAGGGTTTTTTAATTGCAATAAAAAGAATACTTAAATGTCATCCTTTTCATCCAGGAGGATATGATCCGTTAAGGTGAGGTTATGGAAAAAACAGGATTAAGAGCATTTTTAGCAGTTATTTTAAGTATGGCTATTTTATTTGTTAGCCAGTATTTATACACAAAATATTATAAACCTTCAGCGGTTCCTCAGCAACCTGTAGAACAAAAAAAAGAAGATAAACAAATTTCTCAGTCTGTCCAAGCTGAACCTTTAAAAAAACAAGAACCAAAACAGATTGCTAAGGATATAAAACATAGAGAAGTTTTTATTGAAAATGATGTTTTTAAGGTAACTCTTTCAAATGAAGGCGCTACTATTAAATCTTTAGAACTCAAAAAATATAAAGATAATAGTGGTAAATCTATTATTTTAGCTTCAACTGAAATCCCAGCACTTTCAATTTTAAAAGATAGTAAGTTTAATTATTCAAACCTTATGTTTCATGTGTATGATTCAAAGAGTTCTTTTAAAGATTCTAATCAGGCAGTTGTTGTATTCACCTATGCTGATAGCAATATATTTTTAAAAAGAACTTTCATTTTTAACAAAACTGATTATGTAATAGACATAAAAGAGGAAGTTAAAGGATTGGGTAGTTACTATGTAATACTCGGGAAAGATTTTGGAATTTTTGAAAAAGAAGACTCACCACACTGGGGACCTGTAATTTTAAAAGAGGCTGAGAGAATTGAATTAAATCCTTCAAAAATAAAAGAAATAACTATATACAGGGAAGGTATAAAATGGATCGCTCAGGAAGACAAGTACTTCTTTTCAGCTATTGTACCTGTAACCAAGGCAAATCAATTTGTTGTGTTGCCTTATAATGGTGGTGCTCTTACTGGAGTAGAATTTCATGATGGCATTAATAGTTATAGAGTATTTGCTGCTCCCAAGGAATATGATTATCTTAAGAAATTTAATGTAGGACTTGAACATATAGTTGATTTTGGATTCTTTTCAATTATTGCCCGTCCACTTTTCTGGTTTTTAAAACTTTTATATGATCTGATAGGTAATTACGGAGTAGCAATAATAATCCTTACAATTCTTGTTAGAATTCCATTTATACCTATTGTGAATCGTGGACAGAAATCAATGCAGAAACTCAGTGAACTTCAACCAAAATTAATGCAGTTAAAGGAACAATACAAAAATGACCCTCAGAGACTTCAAAAAGAAATGATGGAACTTTATAAAAAATATAAAATTAATCCAATGAGTGGATGTCTTCCAATTCTTCTTCAGATTCCTGTATTTTTTGCTTTATATAAGATTCTCACAATAGCTATAGAATTGAGACAGGCTCCTTTTATGTTCTGGATACATGATCTCTCAGCAAAAGACCCATACTATGTGCTTCCTATTGTTATGGGTGTTACAATGTTGATTCAACAAAAGATGACTCCATCAACTGCAGATCCTACACAGCAAAAGATAATGTTACTTATGCCAGTAGTATTTACATTTCTGTTTCTTAGCTTTCCTTCAGGACTTGTTCTTTACTGGCTTATAAATAATTTGTTTGGAATTGCTCAACAGTTTTATATTAATAGAAAAATAAAAAAATCTGCGTGATTTTATCTGATCTTGACACAATTGCTGCTATAAGCACTCCCTTAGGAGAAGGTGGCATCGGAATAATTCGTATAAGTGGTAGGCAGGCTATTTCAATTGCAAGTAAAATTTTTAATTCTCCAAAAGGAATCAATTTACAAAATGTAAAAACACACACAATTCATTATGGTTTCATAGTTGATCCCTCTACTCAAGAAATAGTTGATGAGGGACTAGTTACTGTTATGAGAGCTCCAAATACTTACACAAGAGAAGATATTGTAGAGATAAACTGTCATGCAGGATACATTACTTTAAAAAGAATTCTTGACATTGTTTTATATGAGGGCGCAAGGCTTGCTGAGCCTGGTGAATTTACTAAAAGAGCTTTTTTAAGAGGCAGAATAGATTTAAGTCAAGCTGAATCAGTAATTGATCTTATTAGAGCTAAAACTGAGCAAGCACAAAAGATAGCATTGGAACATCTCAGTGGCAGGCTTTCGCTAAAAATAAATGAGTTGAGAGATGCTCTCATGAGAGTTTGTGCGCATGTTGAAGCTTATATTGATTTTCCAGAAGAGGATATTGATGGACTTACAGAAGAAGAGATTATAAGGGAGATAACTCATATAAAAGAGGAGATAAAAAAACTTATTGAAGGATATGAAGAAGGGAAGATTTATAGAGAAGGGCTTACAACCGCAATTGTTGGAAAACCCAATGTTGGTAAATCATCGCTTTTAAATGCTCTTCTAATGAAAGATAGGGCAATTGTAACAGAGATTCCAGGGACAACAAGAGATATAATTGAAGAGTATGTAAATATTAAAGGAATGCCTTTAAAAATTGTTGATACAGCAGGTATAAGGCAAGCCCATGACCTTGTAGAAGCAGAGGGAATCAAAAGAACCTTAAGAGCTGTTGAGTTAGCTGAGCTTGTTTTGCTTGTTCTTGATTCAAGTAGACCAATTGATAGTCTTGACGAAGAGATAATAAGCAGAATTCCTCAAAAAAGGATAATTGTTGTAATAAATAAAAAAGACATAAAAAGCAAAGCCTTCCAAGTACCAGAAGCTCTTAAAAATAAGCCAATTGTTGAGATTTCTGCTTTAAAAGGAGAAGGCATAGAAGAATTAAAAGAACTTATTTTTAAAACAACTATTTCAGGCAAGTATGAACAGGAAGGATTAGTGGTAACAAAACTAAGGCATAAATTAGCACTTGACAATGCATTGAATGCATTAGAAAATGCATTTCAAAGTTTTAAAAACAAAGAGCCTCTTGAGATTACTGCTATGTTTCTCAGAGAGGCTCTTGGATTTCTGGGTCAGATTATCGGGATTGTTACCAATGAAGAAATTCTAAATTTAATTTTTAGCGAGTTTTGTATTGGAAAATAATTATTTCTTTTGCTGAGGTTCTGCAAGTTTTCCTCCAGTTAAGGACTGATTAAGTATTTCCTGTAAAGCTTTTTCATTAATCTCTACCTTATATTTCTTTTTCAAATCATCTATATAACTATTGAACCAATCCTGCTGTTTTTTTGCTTTAATCTGTTCGATGAGTTGACCTTTTATTTGTTCAAAATCAACTGCGGTCCCCTTGACATCTGTAATTTTGAAAATATAAAGCTCTCCCTTGAAAGTAAGAGGCATACTAACCTGTCCTTTTCTTAGGCTAAATGCAACATTTTCAATTTGTGGATTAAGTTGACCTTTTTTAAAAAATCCAATATCTCCACCAGATGCTTTTGTTTTTTCATCTTTTGAAAGTTCTTTTGCTATTTTATTAAAATCTTCGCCTTTATCTATTCTTTCATAAACTTTTTTAGCTTCCTCTTCATTTTTTACCACAATTTGACTTAATCTCACTTCAACTGGCTTAATAAACATGTCTTTATTTTTTTCATAGTATTCTTTAGCTTCCTGTTCAGTAACCTGCTGAACTGTTTTAATTTCTTGCTCAAGTAACATATTGATTAATGTAATCTTTTTGAATTCTTCAATTTTTCTTTTAAATTCTTCTGATTTAGTCAGATTTTTTTTCTTTGCTTCTTCATATAAAACTTCCCTTTTGATTAATTCGTCTTTTAAGCGATTAACACCTTCAGGTGAGGCAAGAAATAGTTTTGTCTGTGGTGGAAGGCTTTTAATATCTTCCTGAAGTTCTTTTTTTGTAAGCTTTGATGAACCTGCCTTTACAACCACTTCATCACTTTTACTACAAGCGAAAAAGAGCAAAAAAATTATAAAAATAACAAAAAATTTTAAATATTTCATCCTTCTTCTCCTTTCAAAAATTTATCTAATCTAACATTTAATAAACATTTTAAGCAAATTCTTTTTTGTAGTGGTAATGTCAATCATATTTATATGAAGTTTGCCATCTTTTAATACAATGTATCTTCTCTAGTAGCCATTCCTTACATTAACTCTTTCTGAAGTCCTTTCATATCTTTTAGCTCCTACATAAAGGTTTAGTTTTTCTTGAAGGGTCGCCTCAATAAATCTCTTTTTCATTAGTTTCATCTGTTGTTCCAATTCATCATCCTATTTTTTGCTTTTTCAATTTTACATGTAATTAATTTTACACTACCCCTACATTTATAAAAGTTTGACAATTTAAATATTTTTGTGATATATCTTTAAAAGATTGGGGAGTCGTCTAACGGCAGGACGGCAGACTCTGGATCTGCTTGTAGGGGTTCGAATCCTCTCTCCCCAGTATTTTAAAGGTCCCATCGTCTAGCTAGGTCGAGGACGTAGCCCTCTCAAGGCTAAAACACGGGTTCGAATCCCGTTGGGACCGTTTTAATCAAAAAATATTTTACATATGAAAAAATGGCTTTATTTAACAACTATATGTTTCATATTTCTTAATTTTAATCTTTCTTTTGCTGAGACATTTTCCATCTCACAGGAAACAACAATTATTGGAAAACTGCAAACCCATATATTAAAAAACAAAGAATCTCTTATAGAAATTGCAAGGCAGTATGATTTGGGTTACAACGAAATCTTAGATGCTAATCCTGATTTGGATCCTTTTGTCCCTGGAGATGGGAATAAGGTAATAATTCCAACTCTCTGGATTCTACCAGATAGAACAAATAATTTTCAGGGAATTATCATAAATCTTTCTGAAATGAGACTTTATTATTTTTATAAAGAATCCACAAAACAATTAGTTACAACATTTCCAATTGGCATAGGTGATGATGGTGTTGAGACTCCAATGGGTAAGTTTAAAATATCTCATAAAATTGTTAATCCTCCATGGTATGTTCCAGAATCAATAAGACAAGAAAGACCTGAACTTCCAGCAGTTGTGCCACCCGGTCCTGAAAACCCGCTTGGAACACATGCAATGAGACTTTCTGGATTAAGCTACTTAATTCATGGAACCAACAGACCATGGGCTATTGGTAGAAAAGTTACTCATGGCTGTATAAGACTTTATCCAGAAGATATTCCAAAACTATTTGATTTAGTTCCTGTTGGTACAGAAGTAATAATTGTAAGACAACCAGTAAAGGTGGGCAGAATCAACAATGAAGTTTATATTGAAGTCCACAGAGACGAACAATTAAAAGACTATGATTATCTTAAAAACGCAATAGAACAACTTGCTAAAAAAGGACTTTTAAAATATGTGGATACTTTTAAACTTTACTATGTAGTAAAACAAAAAAGCGGAATTCCTACTTCTGTAAACATCAAAAATAAAGAGCCACAAATCCTGCCTTCGGATTCGTGGCTCTGAAAAAATCTAAATTACTTTTTCTGTTGAAGCTCAAATGCTTTTCCTGCTTTTTGTGAAGCAGCTTCTGCTCTCTTTGCTGCATCCTCTGCTTTTTGAGCAGCAGCTTCTGCTCTCTTTGCTGCTTCGTCAGCCTTTGTGCAGCATTCATTAACCTTCTTATCAATAGCACCAATCTTTGATTCAAGATTATTCACTTTGCTTTCAAGTTTTCCAATTCTGTCAACCAGAGGATCAATCTCCTGTTTAACATAGTCCTTTGTTGCACAACCAAAAGCAAAAATAAACATAGCAGCTACCACAATTAATAAAAACTTTTTCATCCTTTCTCACCTCCTTTCTTGAAAAAATTCCAATTAATACAACTTTAGTTTAAAATTAAAAATTTTTCAACTCTTTTAAATATCCTTCTATAAAAATATCACATCCAAACATTTTTATTTTTAAATCTTTGATTTCAAAGGCTTCATTGAGTTTTTTATAAATCTTGCCTCCAATGCTTGGATAAGAGTTTATGCCGCCTATTATCTTAGGGGCAATAAAAATCATTAATTTATCAACTATCCCGCTCCATAAGGCATAACTATTCAGTGATGAACCTCCTTCTATCATTAAAGAAGTTATCTGTCTTTTGCCTAACTCTTCCATAAGCCATTGAAGATCCACTTTTTCAGAAGAGAAAGGTATAATTTCTATTCCGCGATGCATAAGATGTTTTATATTTTCATGATTTAATTTTGTCTCATTTACAACAGCTATAGTATTTGGAGGAGGATTATAAACATAATAATTTAGAGGAATTTTTAGTTCAGGGTCTATTATAACTCTCAAAGGATTTTTCCCACCCTTTATTCTTGCTGTAAACAATGGATTGTCTTTCAATACAGTACCATAGGCAGAAAGCAAAGCATCAACTCTTGAACGCATTAAATGAACAAATTTTCTTGATTTTTCTGATGTAATCCATTTGGACTCACCTAAAGGAGTAGCAATTTTGCCGTCAAGAGTCATTGCTATTTTAAGAATTACAAAAGGCCGCTTACTTGTTATATATTTTATATAAAACTCATTTAATTTCTTAACTTCTTCTTCCATTACTCCTTCTATAACCTTAATTCCATGCCTCTTTAAAATTTCTATACCTTTTCCTGATACTTTTGGATTTGGATCTCTCATGCCGATAACAACTCTATTTATTCCTGAGTTTATTATAGCGTCAGTGCATGGAGGTGTTTTTTTATCTCTATGACAGCAAGGTTCAAGAGTTACATAAAGAGTTGCACCTTTTAAAAATTCATTAGCATTCATTATAGCTTCAGCTTCAGCATGGGGTAAGCCTGCTTTTTTATGATATCCTTCCGAAATAATTTTCCCATTTTTTACAATCACTGCACCAACCATTGGATTAGGAGATGTTCTCCAGTTTGCCTTTTTTGCCAGAAGCAATGCTCTTTTCATAAAAAATTTGTCATCCAACATATTCCTTTGCATTGTCTAATTGTAACATATTTGAATTGTTTGTAAGCATTAGTCTTAAACAAATTTGTGTTGCCTTATGTAAAAATCTAAACGAAATTAAATTTGTTGCCTCATTTAAAAT
>CAZTLF010000041.1:0-15462 GCA_964614465.1 uncultured Thermodesulfovibrio sp. | reverse complement strand
AAAATGATAGGTTATAATTCAAAAATAGAGGCATGAAAAACTGAAATGTCAGCCCGAGTCTTGACTAATACAATTAGTCATGTCTCTAAAAAATCAGCCTAATGTACTATTCACTATTTCTTCAAGTTCAGCCAACATTTGTTTTAATTTCTCAGGATTTTCATTTTCTACCATAACTCTTATTTTTGGCTCTGTTCCTGAAGGTCTAATGATTATTCTACCGTTCATATTTTTTTCAAGTAAAGAGGCTTTTTGGGATAATTTTTTTATGGCATTTTTTACCTCATCTTTTGATAAATTTTCAGGAATTTTGATATTCCTTAGCAGTTGTGGATATTTCGGAATATTTTTTACCAACTCACTAAGATGAATTTGATTCTTTTTGATTATATATGCCATCTGAACAGCGGCAATTGGTCCATCTCCCGTGCTTGTATAATCCATGCATATTATGTGACCTGATTGCTCTCCTCCAAGATTGTAACCACCTTTAAGCATTTCTTCAACTACATACTTATCGCCAACTCTGGTTCTGATAAGTTTAATACCAGCATTTTTAAGATAATTTTCTACTCCCATGTTGGTCATTACTGTTGCAACAACTGTGTTTTTCTTCAATTTTTTTTCTTTCTTTAGCTCTTCTGCCAGTATCGTAAGGATAAAATCGCCATCAACTATATTCCCTTTTTCATCTATAAGAATTGTTCTGTCTGCATCTCCATCATGGGCAATCCCAAAATCTGCCTGGGTTTCTTTTACCTTTTGTATTAATGATTCAGGATAAAGAGCTCCACATTCTTTATTGATATTTAATCCATCAGGTTTATCATTAATTGTTACAACTTCAGCTCCCAGTTCATGAAACAATGTAGGTGTTATCTTGTATGCAGCACCGTTTGCAGGATCAATAACAATCCTTAAGCCCTCAAGATTGAAATCCTTAGGTAAAGTAGATTTTATGAACTCTAAATATCTTCCTTGAGCATCTTCAATTCTATAGGCTTTTCCCAAATCCTTAGCTACGGGTCTTGTTGAAGGGAAATAAGGATCGTTTATTAATTTTTCAATATCATTCTCAAGCTCCTCTGTAAGTTTGAAACCATTATTAGAGAAAATTTTTATGCCATTATCACAAAAAGGATTATGAGAGGCTGATATGACAATTCCTGCATCAACTCGCATACTTTTAACTAAAAAAGCTACTGCAGGAGTAGGAATGGGACCAACAAGATAAACATCTCCTCCCATTGAAGTTATTCCTGAAGTTAAAGCAGACTCTATAACATATCCTGAAATTCTTGTATCCTTGCCAATTAAAATTTTAGGCTTATGGGGAAGTCCTTTTCTTAATAGAAAGCATAAAGCCATACCTGCTTTTAAACAAACTTCAGGAATCATTGGATATGTATTTATAGTGCATCTTATACCATCGGTGCCGAAAATACCCATTTACTTTCTCCTTAATTTGACAGTCACATAAACAGTATCTCTGTCGCTTCTGAAAATTTTACCTTCAGGGTCTATTTTTGCTTGGATAGTAAAATCATCCTTTATCCCCTCTATGTCAATAAGTTCTGTTTTTATCAAGCGAATTTTATCAAGCTCTTTTTTTGCTCCTTCAATATTAATTGATGAAGGATTCACTTCCACAGAATTTACAATAAATCCCTTTTGAGGTTTGCCTACAATAACAGCTTTAACTGGGACAACTTTCTGCTCTTTTTTATCTAAGTATAATTTTACACTGGAAGGCTCTATTCTTAGTATTTCAACACCTCGTGGAAGTTTTACAGATGATTTTGTTAAAGGGATTGAATTTTCTCCAAGCTTAATATTTGAAAGATCAACTACAACTCTAATGTCATTTTGGAGTATTCCCCTGAGAATTCTTTCCCGTGCAGAGATGGAAACAGTTATCTTTTTTACACTTTGCTTTAAAACTTCCATTTCAGAAGGAATATTTTTAAATTCTAAAGGAACTTCCAGAGATAGTTCTGTCTGACCTTTAAAAGTAACAAAAAACCATAAAAAAACTGCTAATGCAATTGAAATAATTTTTATTGTAAGATTCTCTGTAAGAATTCTTTTAATAATTTTGTTCATTTCCTATCTCTTTCAGTTGTAAATAGATTTGTAAGTCTTTGTCTAAGCTTTTCCATATCAAGACTACTTTCAAGCTGCCCATGAACAGCAAGAGAAATAGCTCCTGTTTCTTCTGAGATTATTACTGCTACAGCATCTGTTTCTTCTGTTATTCCAAGTGCTGCTCTGTGTCTTGTTCCATATGTTTTACTTAAGTCCGCTCCCAATTTTATTGGTAAAAAACAACCTGCTGCAAGAGCTCTATTCCCCTTTATAATCACTGCTCCATCATGAATAGGACTTGTAGGATGAAAAATACTCATTAAAAGTTCTTTTGTAACTTTTGCATCAAGAGAAACTCCAACTTCAATATATTCTGAGAGACTGACATCCCTCTCAAATACAATAAGAGCACCTATCTTTTTATTTGCAAGGGTTTGAGATGCCTTTACTATTTCCTCTATTGTTTTCATCTCCTCTGCTGAACTAAATCTATGCAAAAGAGGAGTTTCTCCCATCTGAGCAAGAGCCTTTCTTATTTCAGGCTGAAAAAGAATTATGAGAACAATAACAATTTGTGTCCAGAAGCTCTGAATAAGCCAATCAAGGGTATATAAATCAAGAAATCTTGAAAAAAGAGAAAAAGCAAGTAGAACACCGACTCCAATAAGCATTCTTGCAGCTCTGGTTCCTTTTACAAGAATGAAAATCTTGTATATGATATAAGAAACTATAATTATGTCAATCAGATCCTGCCATCTGAGTTGACTAAAAAATCTTCCCATCTTAAGATAATGCCTCTTTGTTTATTTTGATCTTAATCTGCCCTCTAATAGAGTTTAAGAAGGCTTTTATATAAGCTTCATCGGAAACTTCGCTTGTACCCTTAGAAGAAGCTATAAGCTGAAGAGTTTTGTCTATTGTAATCTGTCTTTTTAACAATGCTTCATATTGGGCAGGATTTAAACGATTTAATTTTAAAATCTGAAAATATATATCTCTCTGAAAAATACCGTTACGCATAAATCTTGGATCATGTATGATTACATCCTGAACTTCTTTGTCTGTTGCTTCAATGTCATACTTTTTTGCAAGCCATAGTAAAACCTCTTCATTAATCAAATCTTCAAGAACTTTTTCTTTTAATCCCTTCTCCACTTCATCAGCTTTATCCTTAAATACTTCCCTGTAAAACCTTCTAATTTCTTCATAATTTCTCCAGAATCTTTCAGCAGAAATTTTTTGTCCATCAACTTCAGCTACATACTGTACTGTTGGTTTATCCACAGTACCTACACCCCAGAACACAAAGGTTATAATAACAAGAAAAAACAAAAAGTAGAAATATTTTGCATTTTTTCTTAAAGTTTTTATCACATGGACCTCCTAAGATTTTTTATTGACACTATTTACTTTAAAAGAATTTTTAGCCACAAGGCAAGCTATGATATAATAAAAGTGCTAAAATTTTATTCTTAGAGGTGATAACATGCCTATATATGAATATGAGTGCAAAAGTTGTGGAGAAAATTTTGAAGTTCTTGTTTTTGGTAACAGAAAAGTAGTATGTCCTAAATGTGATTCAGAGCAAATAACAAAAAAATTTTCCTCCTTTTCAATGAAAGGAGTTCAAAAAGGCAATTCTGCGTGTTCTTCCTGTAATACTTCTTCCTGTAGCAGTTGTAAGTAATTTATGAAATCCTTTCATATCTTTTTTATACATTTACACAATTCTTAATAAAAAATCAAAGAGGTAGAGAATGTCAAATGTTTTAAAAGTAAATATTGAAGAGGAAATGAAAGTAAGCTACCTTGATTATGCTATGAGCGTAATCATAGGTAGAGCACTTCCAGATGTTAGAGACGGACTTAAGCCTGTTCAGAGAAGAATTCTATATGCAATGTTTCGTGAAGGACTTCTTGCAGGGAAAAAATATTCAAAATGCGCTGGAGTAGTTGGTGAGGTATTAAAGAAATATCATCCTCATGGAGACCAGGCAGTATACGATGCCTTAGTGAGACTTGCTCAAGATTTCAATATGCGATATCCTCTAATAGACGGACAGGGAAATTTTGGCTCTATTGATGGTGACCCTCCTGCGGCATATCGTTACACAGAGGCAAGACTTACAAAAATAGCTGAAGAATTACTTCAGGATATTGATAAAGGAACAGTCCCATTTGCGCCTAATTTTGATGCTACCACACAAGAACCTCTTGTTCTTCCTACCCGCATTCCAAATCTTCTTATCAATGGCTCCTCAGGAATTGCGGTAGGAATGGCAACAAATATACCACCACACAATCTTAATGAAATTGTGGATGCATTAATTAAACTTCTTGAAAATCCTCAAATCTCAACGGAGGAACTATCAGAGTCTGTAAAAGGGCCAGATTTCCCCACAGGCGGTACAATTTATGGTGTGGAAGGAATTAAAGATCTTTATTTGACAGGCAGAGGACTTATAAAAATAAGGGCAAGGGTTAAAATTGAAAGAGAAATAAAAGGCAAAAAAGTTAAAGAAGTTCCACTATTTGAAATAGAGACCGAGGGCAAGACATTCAAAGAAAAAATTATTATCACAGAAATTCCCTATCAGGTTAATAAAGCCAAACTTATTGAAAAAATTGCAGAGCTTGTAAGAGAAAAGAAAATTGAAGGAATAACAGAAATAAGAGATGAATCCAATAGAGAAGGGATAAGAGTTGTTCTTGAACTTAAAAAAGGAGAGATGCCGGAGGTAATCCTCAATAATTTATATAAGCATACGCAGATGGAAACAACATTTGGAGGAATATTGCTTGCAATTGTTGATGGTCAACCAAAAATACTGAATCTAAAGGAAGCTTTATGGGAATTTATTAAACATAGAAAGGATGTTGTAACAAAAAGAACAGCTTTTGATCTAAAAAAGGCAGAACATCAGGCGCATATATTACTTGGATTAAAAATAGCTGTTGAGAATCTTGATGAAGTAATCTCCATTATTAGAAAATCTCAAAATCCTGAAGAAGCCAAAATAAAACTCATAAACAGATTTCCTTTAACAGAAATTCAGGCACAGGCAATACTTGATATGCGACTTCAGAGACTTACAGGACTGGAAAGAGAAAAAATTATCCAGGATTATGAGGCAATACTTAAAGATATTGAGCAACTAAAAGCAATACTTGAAAGCGAGGAACTAGTGAAAAATATCATTAAAGATGAACTTATTGAAATAAAACAAAAGTATGGAGATGAAAGAAAAACTGAAATAATAGCTGAAACAAAAGAAATAAACATTGAAGACCTTATTACACAGGAGGATATGGTCATAACTCTTACACATCTTGGCTATATAAAAAGGACTTCTCTTTCTGATTACAGAAGCCAGAAAAGAGGTGGAAAGGGATTAACTCCTATGGAAACTGTTACAGATGATTATCTTGAATCAGTTTTGATAGGCTCAACCCATGATCACATAATGTTTTTCAGCAACTTTGGAAGAGTTTATTCCCTTAAAGTTTATCAAATTCCTGAGGCTGGTAGGCTTTCCAAAGGCAAAGCCATTGTAAATCTTATACCTCTTCAGGAAGGAGAAAAAATAACTACTGCATTGGTTTGTAAGGATATTGAAGAAGGCTATCTTATGATGTTTACAAAAAAAGGATTTGTCAAAAAAACATCTCTTGAGGAATTCAAAAATATCAGACAAAAAGGTGTAATTGCTATAGACCTTGAAGAAGGTGATGAACTAATATCAGTGAGAAAAACAACAGGTAACAATCAATTAATAATTGCCACAAAAATGGGTATGGCTGTGAGATTCAGTGAAGTAGATGTAAGACCTACGGGCAGGACAGCTCGAGGTGTAATAGGAATTAGATTTTCAGAGACCGGAGATGAAGTAGTATCTGCAGATGTTGTATCTGAAGCATCCTTTGTTCTTACAATCACAGAAAAGGGAATTGGTAAAAAAACACCAATTGAAGAATATCGTTTACAGCATAGAGGGGGCACAGGTGTGAAAAATATTAAACTTTCTCAAAAAACAGGACATGTAATATCATCTCTTCAGGTTAAAGAAGATGATGAAATCATAATCTGCAGTAGCAGTAAAATAATAAGACTTAAAGTTTCTCAAATCCGGCCACAGGGAAGAGCTACAACAGGTGTTAGATTAATAGATCTTTCTGCTGATGATACCGTTGTAAGTATTAGTAGAATATTAGAAGGAGACTAAGATGTCCATTTATAATCTTGAATATTTCTTTAATCCGAGAAGAATTGCTGTAATCGGTGCTAATGATATCCCAGGAACAATAGGATATACAGTTTTTAGAAATCTTATTGGTGAAGGATACAGAGGAATTGTTTATCCTGTAAATCCTAAATTAGATTCTGTTCAAGGAGTTGAAGCATATAAAAGACTAAATGATATTTCAAAAGAAATAGACCTTGTTGTCTTAACAGAAGAGTGTGGTGGTAATATTCTGGATGTTCTTGAAGAATGCGGCCAAAAAGATGTTAAGGGAGTTATTCTTCTTTGCCCTGATTTCAGAACAAAAGTTAAAGAAGCTATGAATCTTGAAGAAAAAATAGAGAAAATCCACAGAAAATATGGCTTCAGACTCATAGGTCCTAACAGTCTCGGTTTTATAAGACCAGGAATAAATTTGAATGTAAGTCTTTTTCGAAGAAAACTTAATAAAGGCAATATTGCTCTTATAGTACAGAGTGCTACCCTTTCAGTTGCTCTCTTAGACAGAGCAGCTGACAAAAACATAGGTTTTAGCTATTTTGTTTCATTGGGTTCTGACATAGATATAGACTTTGCTGATCTTATAGATTTTTTTGGCGTTGACCCTTCCACAAGAGCAATAATCATGTATATGCAATCTATAAAAAATGGCAGAAAATTTATGACTTCTGCGCGGTCATTTGCTTCTTCAAAACCTATAGTCATCGTAAAATCAGGCAAATTTGTTGAGTCTTTGGAAGTTGCTTTAACTCATTCAGGCCTCCTTGCCGGAGAAGACAAGGTTTATGATGCCGCTTTTAAAAGAGCTGGTGCTATAAGAGTAGATGAAACTCTTGATATGTTTTATATAACTGAGACTCTTTCAAAACAAAGAAGACCAAGAGGGAAAAGACTTGCAATCATTACAAATGCAGGCGCTCCTGCTGTTAGTGCGGTAGATAGCCTGATTAAATTTGAAGGAGAACTTGCTGAATTTTCACAGGAAACAGTAAAAGAACTTGAAGGAAATGTTCCTGCTCGTATAATTAGAAATCCTCTTGATTTGGTCTCAGATGCAAAGCCTGAGGATTATGAAAATGCTTTAAAAATAGTCATTAAAGATAAAAATGTAGATGGAGTTCTGATAATGTTTACTCCTTCATTAGGGACTCAGCCAGTAGAGACTGCGCAAAGAGTTATAAAAATAGTAAAAGAAAATCCCTATAAGCCAGTGCTTACTAACTGGATGGGAGCAGCACTGGTTAACGAAGCAAGAGAATTACTCAATTCACATGGAATTCCTACATTTGTAACACCTGAACAGGCAGTAAGAACATTCATGTATATGTACAAATATGACTTTAACCTCAAGCTTCTTCTTGAAACGCCTCAGGCTATTCTTAAAGATGTAACCTTTGATACAGAAAAAGCAGCAGAAATTATTGAAGGAGCAATCTCTCAAGGAAGATCTGTTCCCACATTCTTTGAAGCTTCCGAAATACTTTCTTCCTATGGAATTCCAGTAATTCTTACAAAAAAAGCAAATACTTTAGAAGAACTTAAAAACGCAATTGCTGAAATAGGTTATCCAATTGTTTTAAAAATAGACACTCCAAAGATAATCCATAAATTTAAGAAAGGTGGGGTAATTCTTGATATAAGGGATGAACTAGAAGCTACAGAAGGATTTAAATGGCTTAAAAAACTTGCTAATGAACATGGAGATACTGAAGCCTCTGTAATTGTGCAACCAATGGTTATTACATACGGTTATGAAATTGCTTTAGGAGCAAAGAAAGATCCTACCTTTGGAGCAGTTATTTTATTTGGCACAGGTGGAAATCTTCTTGAAGCACTTGAAGACTACTCAGTTGGACTCCCTCCATTAAATCAGACACTCGCTAAAAGATTGATGGAAGAAACAAAAATTTATAGATATCTTAAAAAATATCCCTACTATGAAGATGTATTGCTCATGCTTGAAGAAACTGTTGTAAAATTTTCTTATCTCATATCTGATTTTCCACAAATAAAAGAATTTGATATTAACCCTTTATTTATCACAGATTCCGAAATATTTGCTCTTGATTGTAGTATAATTTTAGATAAAACTGCTCCGAAGAAAAAAACAGTAATCAAAGGCGAGTTTTGTCCTCCTCATTTAAGTATATGTCCATATCCTGTTCATCTTTATAAAGAAGTTGAACTAAAAGATGGCGTAAAAGCAATCGTGAGACCAATAAAAGCTGAAGATGAAACCCTTATTGCAAATCTTCTTGGAAGGTGCTCTGAAAGAACCATAAGTTTGAGATTTTTCCAAAGAGCAATTGACCTTAGACACGAAAATCTTGTTAAATTTTGTCAGGTTGACTATGATAGAAACTTAGCCTTTGTTTGTGTTGTAAGAGATAGTGAGGGAGAAAAAATAATTGGAGATGTAAGACTCTCTCGCGACCCTGATGGAATAGATACTGATATGGCTATTCTTGTAGAAGATGAATGGCAAGGTAAAGGTGTTGGAAAAGCTCTTTGCAAATATGCTATTGAAGTAGCAAAAGATTTAGGAGCCAAAAGAATATGGATGGATATTTTAAGAATTAATACTTATATGTTGGGACTCGCTGAAAGATTAGGCTTTGTAAAACATCATGTAGAGGAAGACAGTATTAAAGTTTTACTAAATCTTGAAACCGATTCATGAGTGAAAGACTGCTGATAGTAGATGGAAATAATAATCTAAGAGAAAGTCTTAGTAATTATCTTCAAAAAGAAGGCTTTAATGTTGATTGCGCATCAAATTTTCAGCAAGCTTTAAATATTTATGTATCCTATCTTCATGATCTTGCAATTATTGAAATAGAATTACCAGATGGTGACGGTATAGAATTAGCAAACAAAATTAAAGTTTTAAATCCTACCGTAAGAGTAATTTTGATAACATCCTATCCGTCAATAAGCTCAGCATTAAAAGCTTTAAAATTAAAAGTTGATGATTTTTTAATAAAACCTCTTGTTTATGATGAGATAAAAGCCTCTCTAACAGAAATTATAAAAAAAACGTCTAATAAAGAGGAACAAAAAGAACAAGTAACTATCTCTAAGGGAAAAGAAGAGATTTCTTCAATAATAGGTGAATCAGTTGAAATAAAACTTCTTTTTGAAAAAATCAAAAAAATTGCCAATACTCCTACGAATGTTCTTCTTCTTGGAGAGACAGGAACAGGTAAAGAACTATTTGCAAGAGCAATACATGAGGCAAGTTACAGAAAGAAAAAACCTTTTGTTGCCATAAACTGTGCCAGTCTTCCTGAAAATCTTCTTGAAAGCGAGCTTTTTGGTTTTGTAAAAGGAGCATTTACAGGAGCAACTTCTGATAAAAAAGGCCTTCTTGAGATAGCTGATGGAGGTACTGTTTTTCTTGATGAAATAGGAGACCTGCCCTTAAGTCTACAAGCAAAACTTTTAAGAGTTTTAGAAGACAGAGAAATTAGGCCTCTTGGAAGTGTTATAAGCAAGAAAGTTGACCTCCGGTTTATCTCTGCTACTAATAAAGATTTAATTGAAGAGGTAAAAGAAGGAAAATTTAGGGAAGACCTCTTTTTCAGGTTGAACGTTATTACATTAAGCATTCCACCTCTAAGAGAAAGGGGTAAGGACATTGAGATACTTGCTCATCATTTTATGCGTAAATTCGCAATAAAGATGGGTAAGAATCTGAAAAAAATAGACCCTCAAGCTCTAAAACTTCTAAACAAACATCCTTGGCCCGGCAATATAAGGGAGTTACAAAATGTTATTGAACAGGCAGTTGTTTTCTGTGAAACAGATACAATAATGCCAGAAGATCTCCCAGAGCACATTCAGCATCCAGAGAAATTTTTTGATAGAGCAAAGGAAATCCCGGTGCTTTCCATTGAAGAATATACAAAGGAATTTATTCTCAAATATCAGTCTATTTATACAGAGCAGGAACTTGCTGATATGCTCGGAATTACAAGAAAGGCACTATGGGAAAAGAGAAAAAAGTGGGGAATTCCAAAGTCTACTTAATTTTAAGCTATAATAATTTTTTATTTCTGATTCAATTTATTTTATTTTAATTTTTATAAAATTTTAGTTTAAAATTTTTTTTATTTTTTTCTTTTTCTCAATGAGGTATCTATAATGGATTTTAAAATTTTAGGAATAAAAGCAAATAATGGTAGATGGCTTTATGTAGCTTTTGGTTTAATAATAAATATATGTCTTGGTTCAATCTATGCCTTTAGTATTTTTAGACCTAATCTAGAAAAATTATGGAATATAACTGCTACTCAAAGTAGTTTACCTTTCATGATATTTTTAACAATGTTTGCATTTGCTATGCCTTTTTCAGGAAATTTAATGCAAAAATTAGGACCGAGAAATACCATGTTTTTAGGAGGGATTCTGGTTGGAATAGGATGGATTGCTGCTTCCTTTTCACAAAATATCAATAGCTTGACTTTATTGTACGGAGCTATAGCTGGTACTGGAGTTGGTATAATGTATGGAGTTCCAATCGCTGCCTCAGCAAAATGGTTTCCTGACAAAGCAGGTTTAGCAATTGGATTAACAGTTGGTGGATTCGGGCTTTCAGCTCTAATAACAGCTCCGATAATAAAACAGTTAATTGATGCAGTTGGACCATTGGATACTTTCTTGTATTTAGGAGTAGCCTTTTTGATAATTCTCATAATTCTTTCCATTCCGTATAAATTCCCTCCTGAAGGATGGAAACCTTTAGATTTTATATCAAAGACCACTTATGCTACTTCTTCAGCATCCAACAAAGAATTTGACAGAGAGGAAATGGTAAAAACTAATTCATTCTGGGCACTATGGTTAACTTATACCATAGGATGTTTTGCTGGCTTAATGGCTATTGGAATTTCTGCTCCTGCAGGGAAAGAAGTGGGTTTAACTACTGAAATTTCTGCTTTCGCTGTCTCTTTGTATGCCATTTTTAATTTCTTAGGCAGACCCATTTTTGGCTGGTTAACTGACAAAATAAAACCGCATTTTTCAGCAATTTTGTCATTTCTCATAATCGGCATTGCTTCTATATTAATATACGCAATTCGTGATAAAACTATATTCATTATGGGATTCTGTTTGCTTTGGTTAAATCTTGGTGGTTGGCTTGCAATAGCCCCTACTGTCACAAAAATTTTTTATGGAACCAAGTATTACGGTAAAAATTATGGACTTGTATTTACAGCATACGGAACAGGTGCAATTACAGGCGGATTAGTATCAGGACAAATTAAAGATTTATCAGGTTCTTATTTCTCTGTTTTCCCTATTGTTGCTGTATGCAGTCTCGTAGGCATTATAGTTGCTTTCTTTTTTCTTAGGCAACCAAAAAAGTCTAATTTATAAAAAATATCTGTTACTTTTTTTCTTAGAATTTTACTTTATGTAACAGTTTCATTTTTACCTACAAAGATAAAAATCCTTATTTTCCATAATCTTTTCTTTTGGTATGTTATTTGATCAATTTCTTTTTATGTTTAAATTTTTTAGAAAAAACAAAATTAAATCAAAAATTTTTAATAAAAAAGAATTTGTTGTAGTTGATACAGAACTGACAGGCTTAAACGAAAGAGATGATAGTATCATATCAATTGGAGCAATTGTTATGAAGGAAAGAAGTATTTTAATAGGAGATATTTTTTACAGAGTTTTAAACCCCCAGAGCAAGCTAAAGGGAGAAACGGTGCTAATACATAAATTGACATCCACTGAATTGGAGAAATGCCCTGATACAAAACCAATTATGAAAGAATTTCTTGATTTTATTAAAAACAGACCAATTGTTGGACATTTTATTGATATTGATCTCACATTTTTAAAGAAAGAGATAAAAAGATATTTAAATATAAATTTCAATCCTAAAGCGATTGATACATACATAGTTTTTAACTGGCTACTAGACAGAGGCATTATACCTAAAAAATTTAAAGGTGCTAAATTATTGCCTGAGATTGCAGAGGTCTTTGATATAAAAGTGGATATACTTCATGATTCTCTCTATGATGCTTTCATAACAGCTCAAATATTTCAAAGGGAGATCGCCTTGATTCAGAGAATTCAATCTTCATGGTTTGATTTTCTTAAAAAAATAGGGAAACCACATGTATCCGGATACATGTTTGGTCAATATGAAAAAACTTATTAATTCTAAATAAGGAGGTGTTTTATGATAACAAAGGAAACTGTTGAGGCTTACTGGAAAGAGAACAAAATCTTGATGTATTTAATTATGCTCGTTTGGTTTACTGTATCTTACGTTGCTGCAATTTTCGCTTCTTCCCTAAATAATATTACAATTCTCGGATTTCCATTTGGCTATTACATGGGAGCTCAGGGTTCTATTGTCACATTTGTTATTCTCAATTATTTTTACTCTATGAAAATGAATGAATTAGACAAAAAACACGGATTAGAGGAGGATTAACCATGGCAAATGATGCAATGAAAGCATGGTCAAAAAAACTTCGTCAAATTTATGGAGTTTATACAGGAGTTTTTGTATTATTCGTCATAACTTTATGGATTGGAGAAAGTTTAGGTCTTTCGCAGAAATATATCGGATACGCCTTTCTATTTGGAACAATTGGAGTATATGCAGCAATAGGCATTCTCTCAAGAACATCAGTAGTTGCTGAATATTATGTGGCTGGCAGAAAGGTTCCTGCTGTATTCAATGGTATGGCAACCGCTTCTGACTGGATGAGTGCTGCATCTTTCATAGGTATGGCTGGTGCTTTATATTTACAGGGTTACGATGGCTTAGCTTTTATAATGGGTTGGACAGGTGGTTATGTGCTTTTAGCTGTTTTGGTTGCACCATATCTTAGAAAATTTGGGCAATTCACAATTCCTGACTTTCTTGAAGAACGTTATGGTGGCAAGCTTCCGAGAATGATCGGAATAATTTCTGCACTTATTGTTTCCTTCGCATATCTTGTAGCACAGGTTACAGGCGTAGGAATTATTACAAGCAGGTTTGTAGGAATTCCCTTTGAAGCAGGTGTTTTTTTAGGCTTGGTTGGTATTTTGGTGTGCTCCTTCCTTGGTGGAATGAGAGCTGTAACATGGACACAAGTTGCTCAGTATATTATACTAATCGTTGCCTATATGATACCAGTTGTTGCAATATCCTATAAACATACAGGAGTTCCAATACCTCAAGTAATGTATGGACAGGCTCTACAGGTTATTGAGACAAAACAAAAGGCTCTTGTAAATGATGTAAAAGAGATAGAGGTTAGGCAGGAGTGGAAAAAGAGAGCAGACGAACTTCATGGAAAAATAAAAGGATTACCTCATTCATGGCAACAAGGAAGGTCTCAACTTGAAGAAAAGCTTAGAAATCTACAACCTGATGATCCTGAAAGGGCAAAAATTGAAAAAGCCTTGAAGGACTACCCAAAAACACCTGAAGAAGCAAAAGAAAAATGGACTGCTGCTATGAAAGAAGCTCAGGCAATGTCAAAGCCACCAAAATCCTATGTGTCACCACCAGCAGATACAAAGGGTATAATTAACTTTCTTGCGCTTACCTTTTGTTTAATGGTTGGCACTGCAGGACTTCCTCATGTTTTAATGAGATTCTACACCACACCTACAGTTCGTGAAGCAAGAAGTTCTGCTGCTTGGGCATTATTTTTCATATTCCTCCTATATTTTACAGCTCCAGCCTATGCTGCTTTTGCGAGGAGTGAAGTCCTCACTAATATCGTAGGGCAGGCATTTACTGCTTTGCCAACATGGGTTTCCAAATGGGCAGCAGTTGGTTTAATATCTATAAGGGATATGAATGGTGATGGTATAATTCAATTTTCAGAAATAATAATAAAGGCAGATGCTGTTGTGCTTGCAACACCAGAAATTGCAGGATTACCCTATGTTGTAGCAGGTTTAATCGCTGCAGGAGGACTTGCAGCTGCGCTTTCAACAGCTGATGGGCTCCTAATAACCATGTCAAATGCCATATCCCATGATCTTTACTATAAGATAATCAATCCCAATATTTCTCCATCTACAAGAGTTAAAATTGGAAAGGCTCTCCTATTGGTAGTTGCTGCAATAGGTGCATATGTGGCAAGCTTTAAACTGGCAATAATTGTAGAACTTGTTGCATGGGCATTCTCACTTGCTGCTGCAACATTTTTCCCTGCTTTAGTTTTTGGAATATGGGATAAAAGAATGAACAAGGCTGGCGCAGTATCTGGCATGATAGTTGGATTATTAGTAACAGCATACTATATAATTGGAAGCAGATTTTATGGGGTTGATTGGTTTGGTATAAAAACAATTGCATCAGGTATTTTCGGACTTCCTGCTAATGTTGTTGTAGCACTGATAGTATCAAGACTTACACCTGCACCGAAAAAGGAATTGCAGGAATTTGTAGATAATATCAGATATCCTAAAGGAGCTGTAAGAGGTGGTGTTGAAGAATGACGCTTAAGATTTTTCTTAACTACACCCTTTCTTTTGTAATGTGGCTCGTCATTGGACGAGCCATATTATCTTTTTTTACAAAAGACCCTAAGAACCCTATATATGGTCTCTTTGTAAGGGTAACAGAACCAATATACAAAGTTGGAAGAAAAATTTTTCCGAAGGGAACTACAATATTTATAATTATCGCTATAGTATTGCTTCGTATTTTAGTTGTAAAATATCTGTAGTTGATGGAAATAAAAGACATAATAAAACAAACCTATCCTTTTGATAATCTTCCTGAAAAAGAAATTGATGATATTATATCAACATCTGATTTAAAAATTTTTAAAAAAGGCGAGATAATTTTCAGGGAGAATACTGAACCATTAGATTTTCTTTATATTATACTTGATGGCGAAGTTTTTCTTGAGAGAAATTCACAATTAATTGCCCATCTAAAAAGGGGAGATATGTTTGGCTATGTGTCTTTGATGAGTGATTTGTCTCCAGCTTCAACTGCAAGAGTAGTTGAGGATAATACAAAAATTATTCAGATAAAAAAAGAAAAATTTAGAGATTTACTTAACAAATACAGTGAGTTTGCTAAATTTTTTACAAAGGAACTTGCCAAAAGAGTGCATAAAATTCCTAAATTAACAAGCTCTTTTCAGATGGAAAGACT
>CAZTLF010000040.1:0-15897 GCA_964614465.1 uncultured Thermodesulfovibrio sp. | reverse complement strand
TTTTATCAACCTGCTTGGGGTCTTTTGCTATCAGTGCTGTTTCCATTTTTATCCCTCCTTTATATTTTTTATAATTAATTAAAACAAAATTCTAAAATTTATTCAATACACAGATGTATTATTTTTGGTATTAAATTTTTACTGAAAGCTTCAATAAGTTTTGAATTCAATCATTTACACTCATGCCTCACTATCAATGTATGAAAAGATTAATATTTATTCTTTTACAGGTTATCTTTCCATTTAATTTTTTGAATGAAAAATTTTTTTATAATATTTAAAAACATAAACCAAATTTTTTTGCTCTTTATTTGATTTTTTCTCATTTTTTAAATCCGTCAATAAAGTTTAATTCATTGAAAAAAGATAATAAAAAATATAAAATTGATAAATTTAACTTATGAAAAAAGATACAATTTTAAAATTTATCTCAAAAGCCCTTTTTATCTTAGGAGCTTTATCAATAGCTTTCAGACTAACAGGTTCAGCAATAAAAAGTTTGAACTTGGTAAAAAAGAAAATAATTAGAAAAAAATTACTGAAATCCTAATTTTTTAATAAATATTTCGCAATAGTACGATCATAGCCATAAATGTCTTCAAAAAAATAAAGATCAGAACCTCTAACAATATTTGTAAAATAGAGAATATATACGGGAAATGGATTTTTCAGATTAATGTAAAATGTTTTCTCACTGTTCAATACCTCCCTTATCTTACTCTCATCCAAGTTCTTTGTGTTATTATTTTCAATCAATATCAAAGCCAGAGGCAAGGCTTTCTGTACTCTTATGCAACCTGAACTAAAGGCTCTTTTATTTTTTGTGAAAAGTTTTTTATCAGGTGTATCATGTAAATAAACATCAAAATCATTGGGCATGTGAAACTTTATCTGACCTAAGGCATTACTCTTCCCTGCCTTTTGAATTAATCTGAAATCAAAGTTTTTTTCATTAATTATGCTCCAATTTATGGTAGTTGGATTGATTTCTTCATTGTCTGAGTAAACCTTTATATTCTCTTTTGTCAGATACTGAGGATTTTTAATTATCTTTGGTAATATATCTTTCACTGCTATTTTATGTGGTATATGCCAATCAGGATTTATGATTATCTGCTTTATCTTACTATAAAGTAGAGGCGTAGGTCTGAAATCCTCCTGATAGTCTTTACCCACTATTATTCTACTCTGCAAAAGGTTTTTGTCTCTATCATACAGATTAAGCTCAAAAGAGGGAATATTAACATATAAGAATTTTTCGCCTAATGTTTCAGGAAGCCATCGGTACTTCTCAAGATTTATCTTTATTTGTGTTATTATTTCTCTGGGGGATATATTCAAGGCTTTTATTGTATTTTTCCCTAAAACACCATCTGGCTCAAGATTATGTATTTGCTGAAATTTAACTACTGCTTCTTTTAATTTTTCATCAAAAAGTTGAGAGTCTGAATAACTATCAAGATATCCAAGGAGATATAATCTCTTTCTTATTTCTGGAATAGATGGATGTGATTCTCCCTGACTTATCTTTCCTTTTATCTCTATCCTATTCCATTTTTCTTTATCCAATAATTCATAGTATTTTCGCAAATGCTCCTTCAAAACTCTGTAATTTTCATATTTTGGTGAAAATATATCCAAGAGTGCGGATAAATTATCACTTTTAATCAATTCCACAAGAGTCTGTATTACTCTGTCTTCCTTTTTAGGAAAATCCCATTTTTCAAAAACTTTTACTGGATTTATAAAGCCATAATATGCATGATATGCAATTTTTATTAGAGTATTTGTAAGTTTTAGTTCTTTTTCAATATTTGACTCTGAAAAGTCAATTCTGAAATAAGTTGGTTCAAGTCCTTCAAACTTTGATTTTTCAATTAGCTTTCTAAGTTCTTCTATTCTTTTTTCATCCCAGACTGGGTGAAAGTTTAAAAGCCTGTATAGGGCTTTTATTTTTTCACAATTAAAAATTCTATTTTCGCATTTTTCAAGAGAATTGATTATAGATTCAGAAGCAAAGGATTCACAAATAAAGCAGGATAAAAACAAAAATTGGAAGACAAAAAGAAAAAATTTATTAAATATACAGTCTTTACTCATAATTTTATATTTGTTTTCAATGTTTTATTCATTTTTTATTATAAAACAAAAAGCCTCTTTCAAATTAATTCTGTAATTGCTTCATGAAAAATAAGAGCAATTATTTTAAATTGATTGCAGCTTTGACCGGTTAAAATTCTTAAAATCAGTCCGAGAGGATAAAAAAATTATTCCAATGAGCGTTATTTAAACAGGCATT
This sequence comes from uncultured Thermodesulfovibrio sp., assembly GCA_964614465.1. Taxonomy (GTDB): domain Bacteria; phylum Nitrospirota; class Thermodesulfovibrionia; order Thermodesulfovibrionales; family Thermodesulfovibrionaceae; genus Thermodesulfovibrio. The sequence goes on along the minus strand of CAZTLF010000040.1, from coordinate 13,598 downwards.
GCTACATTTAAAAGCTTTTAAAACTGATGCAAATCCTTTTGTTTTTCCTTCGCCAGTTACTGGCAGACCGATTATAGACATTAGAAAAGCTTTAAAAAGAATTCCAAAGAAAGTAGTTACAGATGTTCATATTCATCCACATCAGCTAAGACACACTTTTGCAACTCATCTACTTAAAGAAGGAATCAACATAAGAACCATACAAGCACTGCTTGGACATGAACAAATATCAACTACCATGATTTACACAAAAGTAGCACTCCTACTGTTACAGAAAGCCATCCATACCATTGAGGCAATATGCGGTCAACAGGTAGTCAACGACTCTCAGAAAAGCTTGAAAATCAATGAGCCGTAGAGGATTCGAACCTCTGACCCGCTGATTAAGAGTCAGCTGCTCTACCAGCTGAGCTAACGGCCCACAAAAATAGAATACAAAAAAGCATGTCAAAAGGTCAACTTATCTCATTTCTCATTCTGTTATAATAAAAAATGTATTTTGTATATGTGATGACTCCTATTGGATCACTGGGAATTGTCTTTGACTCTTCTTTCTCAGCAAAAAAAATATTCATAACAGACTCAGATAAAAATACAACTATTCCTGAATTTGCATTAAATTTTGTTAAGCAGTTGAATTCATATTTTAAAGGTGAAATTTTAGAGTTTAGCTATACTTTCAATATCCAAAATATCTCAGGATTTGATAAAAAAGTCCTTGAAGTAACTTGTGAAATTCCATACGGACAAACTGTTACATATAATTGGATTGCAAAAAAGCTTAACACATCGCCAATAGCTATTGGACAGGCTTTAAAGCGAAATCCTTTGCCAATTATTATTCCATGTCACAGGGTAGTCAAATCAGATGGAACATTGGGTGGATACAGTCTCGGAATAGAAACAAAAAAATGGCTTATTGAGCATGAAAAGTCTGTAGTTTGTAAACTTCAATCAATGAAACCTAATAATAGAGTGTTATAATAAAATAATATATGTTTGTTCAACATAAAGCATTTATATGGAATGGTAAAGAAAAGAGCTTAAAAATTGTTAATAGGCTTCCCAAATATGATATCAAAGAACTTTTTGGAATTGACAGACAAAAAGAACTGCTTCTTTCAAACACAAAAGCTTTTATTGAAGGTAAAAAGGTTAACAATGTTCTTCTATGGGGAGAAAGAGGAACAGGTAAAACTACACTTATAAGAAGTTTGCTCACTTATTTTAAAAAATCTTCTTTAAGAATGATTCAGGTTTTTAAAAATGATATTATCACAATTCCGTATCTTTATGACATTATCTATGAACATGAAGACTTTAGATTTATTATTTTTATAGATGACCTTTCTTTCAATGAAAATGAACAGGAATTCAGAGATTTAAAAGTGATTATGGATGGAGGCATAGAGGAAATTCCTAAAAATTCTGTTATTTATGCCACTTCAAACAGGAGAAATCTTATACCGGCTGTATCGCAGAGTGACAATGAGCTTTTCCCTGAAGACAGCATTCAAGAGCGTGCTTCATTGATTGAAAGATTTGGTTTAAGAATAGGGTTTTACAGATTTTCAGAGGAGCAGTATTTTGATATCGTTAAACACTATGCATCAGTTGCTGGGATTGATTTAGACCACGAGGAATTAATTAAAAAAGCCAGAGAATGGGCTTTAATTCATGGAACAACAGGAAGATCTGCCTATCAGTTTGTTTTAAGTCTTCAGATTCTTTAAAGCAAGTTTATTCAGGGCATTAATATAGGCTTTTGCAGAGGCAATAATTATATCAGTATCAGAACCATGTCCTCTTACAGTATGACCCCCTTCTTCAAGAATTACTGTCACTTCGCCAAGAGCGTCAGTTCCACCAGTTATTGCCTTTATTTCAAATTTATTTAACTCTGCCTTTGAGCCTGTAAGTTCTGTAATAGCCTTGTACACAGAATCAACAGGCCCATCTCCAGACACTGTTATTTCCTTTTCATCTCCATTTATTTTTATTTTTACTGTAGCTGTTGGCTTTTTTTTGGTCCCACTTGCCACCTCAAGGTCTACTAACTGATAAACTTCTGAAATTCTTAGAACCTCATCTGAAACAAGAGCTTCAATGTCCTCGTTGAATATATATTTTTTCTGATCTGCAAGCCTTTTAAATCTTTCAAATGCCCTGTTTATTTCTTCCTCTGTTAAACTAAATCCGAGTTCTTCAAGTCTTTTCTTGAAGGCATGTCTGCCAGAGTGTTTGCCAAGAATAATTTTTGAGCTTGGAATTCCTATATCTTCTGGCCTCATTATTTCATAGGTTGTTCTTTCCTTCAGTACTCCGTCCTGATGAATCCCAGCTTCATGGGCAAAGGCATTTGCTCCAACAATTGCTTTATTAGGCTGAACAACCATGCCTGTAATTTTACTTATAAGTCTGCTTGTTCTGTAAATTTCCTGAGTTACAATTCCTGTATCAGCCTTGAAAAAGTCGTTTCTTACCTTCAGAGCCATAACTATTTCTTCTAAAGCTGCATTTCCTGCTCTCTCTCCTATTCCATTTATAGTGCATTCAACCTGTCCTGCACCTTTAAGTATTGCAGTAAGTGAGTTTGCAACCGCAAGTCCAAGATCATTATGGCAGTGAACGCTTATTGTGGCTTTATCTATGTTGGGCACTTTATTAATAAGATACTCAATAAGTTCTCCATATTCCTGTGGAATGGTATATCCAACTGTATCAGGTATATTTACAGTTGTAGCCCCTGCTTTTATTACTTCTTCAGTTACCTTACAAAGGAAATCCCAATCTGAACGAGTTGCATCTTCAGCCGAAAACTCAACATCATCTGTGTATTGTCTTGCTTTTTTAACTGCTTTAACTGCAGCCTGAATTACTTGGTCTTTGTTCATTCGGAGCTTATATTTAAGATGAATATCTGATGTAGCAATAAATGTATGTATTCTTTTCTGTTCAGCAGGTTCCAAAGCTTCAGCAGCCCTTTCAATATCTTCATCACGAGCTCTACAGAGTCCTGCAACTACAACTCCTTTAATTTCTTTTGAAATTCTATTTACTGCTTCAAAATCTCCCGGAGATGCTATGGGAAATCCAGCTTCTATTATGTCAACCCCGAGTTTTTTAAGCTGTTTTGCTACCTGAATTTTTTCATCAACATTCATTGATGCTCCAGGAGACTGCTCTCCATCTCTGAGGGTTGTATCAAATATTTTTATTCTTTTCATCTTGCACCTCAGGTCTTTGTTTTCTTTTTTTAATTAAAATTATTATATTTTCAATTATACCCCAAAAAACATAAATGCTGGCAAGTGTGAATACCGCAATTTGTGGATGAATTACTATGAAAAAAATTAAAATAATAAAAAACAAAAGAATCCAAAAAGGTTTTTTTTCCTTAAAATCAACTTCCTTTAGTCCATGAAATTTGAGATTGCTAACCATCATAAAAGATAATAGAAAAGTCAGAGCAGGGAAGAGTATATTTTTTTGAGGTGTTAAATTCAATATTTCCTGATAAAAAATAACTGTAGCAGCAATCATTGTTGCAGCACCAGGTATGGGTAAGCCTTTAAAAGATTTTATTCCATCTCCTGACAGAATATTAAATCTTGCCAATCTTAAGGCACCGCATGCAACAAATAAAAAAGCTATTGCAAAACCAACTCTGCCAAAATCAAACAAAGCCCATTTATATATAAGAATAGATGTTGCCACTCCAAATGCTACAAGATCAGAGAGAGAATCAAGCTCTATACCGAAGCGTGTTGTTGTTCTTGTGAGTCTTGCTACCCATCCATCAAGTCCATCAAATATGTTTGCAAGAATTATAGCCCATGCAGCATGAATAAACTTTCCATTTATTGCTGAAATAATCGCATAAAAACCAAAAAACATTCCACAAAGAGTTAGGACATTCGGTAGAATATAAACACCTTTGACTGGTTTTCTATTGGGATCTCTTATTTTCTTTCTTCGTACTTTTATCATATTTTTTAAATAGAGGCAATAATATGTTTGCCTGCTTTTAGTTTATCACCAACTTTCACATGAATTTTGAATAAAGGAGGTAAACATATATCAACTCTGGAACTAAATTTAATCATGCCAAATCTTTCACCTTTATTAAGACTATCTCCTTCTTTAATCCAACAAACAGTTCTTCTTGCAATAGAACCGGCAACCTGTCTTACAACTATATCACCATATTTGGTTTGGATAGTTATTTTTATGTTTTCATTTTCCTTGTAAGCCTTTTCTTTGAATGCTGAGAAGAATTTCCCAGGAGTATAAATCACTTCCTTAACAATTCCGTCAAATGGTGCTCTATTTACATGCACATCAAAGGGAGACATAAAAATACTTATTTCAGTATAATCTTTAGAACAAATACTCTGACTTGATTGTCTTATTGATATTACTTTTCCATCTGCTGGAGAAACTACCACATTCGGATCTGATGGCGACATCCTTTCAGGATCGCGGAAAAAATAAAGAAAAAATAGACTCAGAATCACAAAGGCAATTGCTAATGGTTTAAGCCATAACAAGTAGAAAAAGGAGCTTAGAAACAAAGCTCCTGCTACATAGGGTAATACTTCTTTTCTAATCATGCTTTGGATTTATCCACAAGTTTTGAACTCTTAAGCCATGGCATCATAGCTCTTAGTTTTTCTCCTACTTTCTCAATTGGATGTTCTTCTCCCTTCTTTGTGAGAGCATTGAAAGTAGGCTTACCCACCTTACATTCAAGAATCCATTCTTTGGCAAATGCTCCACTTTGTATTTCATTAAGAATTTTTTTCATTTCAGCCTTCACAGAATCATTAATAACTCTCGGTCCTCTTGTAAGGTCTCCGTATTGAGCAGTATTGCTAATTGAATAACGCATAGTAGAAATTCCGCCTTCATATATAAGGTCAGCGATTAATTTTACTTCATGTAGACACTCAAAATAAGCAAGCTCTGGTGGATATCCTGCTTCAACCAGCGTTTCATAAGCTGCTGTTATAAGTGCTGTCAGTCCTCCACAAAGAACAACTTGCTCACCAAAAAGGTCTGTTTCTGTTTCATCTTTAAATGTTGTCTCAATAATGCCTGCCCTGCCACCACCAATCCCCACTGCATAGGCAAGAGCGACATCTTTTGCTATTCCAGAGGGATCTTGATAGACTGCCATCAGACATGGAACACCCATGCCTTTTAAATATTCACTTCTTACAAGATGTCCAGGACCTTTTGGTGCAACCATGAATACATTAATATCTGAAGAAGGCACAATCTGTCCAAAATGAATATTAAATCCATGAGCAAAGGCAAGAAATGCACCCTTTTTTATATTTGGCTCTATTTCATTTTTGTAAAGCTCTGCTTGCAGTTCATCAGGAGTGAGTATCATAATAACATCTGCGATCTTAGATGCTTCAGTAACAGTCATTACATTCAATCCTGCATTTTCAGCTTTTTCCCAACTTTTTCCCTTTCTTACACCTACAACAACATCAAAACCGCTGTCTTTAAGATTATTAGCATGAGCATGTCCCTGACTACCGTAACCGATTATTGCAATTTTTTTACTTTTGAGAATATCAGTATTTACATCAATATCATAATAAATTTTCACTCTTACACCTCCGAGAAATTGTTAATAAAATCTTAAAATTATAACACATACATTGCATAGTTTTCACTTTATTAAGCATAATGAGCTTTAAATTTGAATTTTAAAAAAATATTGTGGTATTCTTTTATTTATGTCTCAGGATTATAAAGATACTCTCAACTTACCTCAAACAGGGTTTCCTATGAAGGCGAATCTTGCTGATCGGGAACCTGCTATTTTGAAGTTCTGGAAAGAAAGCAAAGTATATGAAACTCTTCAGAAAAAGAATAAGACTCGGGGTGGAAAATGCTTTATCCTTCATGATGGACCGCCCTATGCCAATGGACATATACATATTGGACATGCTTTAAATAAAATTCTGAAAGATATAATTATTAAATATCATTCAATGCTTGGTCAATACTGTCCGTTTGTTCCAGGATGGGATTGTCATGGGCTACCAATTGAGCTTCAGGTAGATAAATCACTTGGTAAAGAAAAAGAAAATATTGACATTTTTAAAAAGAGGCAACTGTGCAGAGAATATGCAGAAAAATTTATAAATATTCAAAGAGATGAGTTTATTAGGCTTGGAGTTTTTGGTTACTGGGATACTCCGTATATTACAATGTCCAATGAATATGAAGCTACAATAGTAAAAGAATTTTTAACCTTTGTTAAAAATGGATATGTTTATCGTGGCAAAAAACCCGTTTACTGGTGCCCTTCATGTATAACAGCTCTGGCTGATGCAGAAGTTGAGTATGCTGATAAAGAATCTCCTTCTGTGTTTGTTGCCTTTGAAGTGCTTGATAAAGAAAGAATTCCTGTTAAAGATTTCCCAGTATATATTGTGATATGGACAACAACTCCATGGACATTACCTGCAAATCTGGCATTAGCTGTTCATCCAGAGTTTGATTATGTTGGAGTTAAAAGTTCAAAAGAGGTGCTTTTAATAGTCAAGGAAGCAATTAAAAATTTAAAAGACAAAGTTGATATTGATGAAAAGCCATTATTTGAAATCAAAGGTTTAAAACTTGAAGGTATAAAAGCTAAACATCCATTTATTGATAGGGTCTCAAAAGTAGTGGTTGCTGATTTTGTTGAAACAGGCGAAGGCACAGGAGTTGTTCATATAGCCCCCGGACATGGAGAGGAAGACTATGAGGTTGGTTTAAAATATGGTCTGGATATTTATGCACCTGTTGATGATAAAGGCAGATTTACAGATGATGTTGTTCTCTTTACAGGAGAGAACGTTTTTAAAGCAAATAAATCTATAATAGAGCATATGAAAGAAAAAGGATCTTTACTTTGGGAAGGGAAAATTACTCATTCTTATCCACATTGCTGGAGATGTAAAAAACCTGTAATTTTCAGAGCAACAACCCAGTGGTTTATTTCAATGAGTCATGGAGACCTTCGCCATCGTGCTCTTCAGGAAATAAATAAAGTGAGATGGATTCCTTCATGGGGCCGGGACAGAATTTATTCAATGATAGAAAGAAGACCTGATTGGTGCATTTCCCGTCAGAGAGCATGGGGAGTGCCGATTACTTTGTTTGTCTGTAAAAAATGCGGACATATAATTAAAGAAGAAAAGCTTTTTGACAAAATATATACTCTTTTTGAAAAAGAAGGCTCTGATATCTGGTTTAAACTTAATCTTGATGATTTACTTCCAAACTATTCATGTCCAGACTGTGGCTCAAGAGATTTTGATAAAGAAAAAGATATTCTTGATGTATGGTTTGATTCCGGAGTAAGCCATGCAGCAGTTCTTGAAAAAGACCCCAGACTCACCTGGCCTGCTGACATGTATCTTGAAGGAAGCGATCAACATAGAGGATGGTTTCAGAGTTCTCTAATAGCTTCTCTTGGTAACAAAGGAAATGCTCCGTATAAAACTGTTCTTACACACGGGTTTACAGTTGATGGACAAGGAAGGAAAATGTCAAAATCTCTTGGAAATGTAATAGCTCCGCAGGAGATTATAAAATCCAACGGAGCTGATATTATAAGGCTATGGGTTTCAGCAGAAGACTACAAAGATGATATAAAGCTTTCACAGGAAATTTTACAAAGACTTACAGAGGCTTACAGAAAAATAAGAAATACATTAAGATATCTTCTCGGAAATCTTTATGACTATGATGCTAAAGATTACTCAGACCAACTTCTTGAAATAGATAAATGGGCGATGATGCAGCTTCAAAAATTAATTAAAAAAGTGAGGCTTGCATATGAAAATTTTGAATTTCATCAAGTATTCCACTCAATACACAACTTTTGCGTTACTGATATGAGTGCCTTTTATCTTGATATTTTAAAAGACAGACTTTATACATTTAAATCTGACTCTCCAGAAAGAAGAACAGCACAATGGGTTTTATATAACATTGCTGATTCTTTGATTAAATTAATTGCTCCAATTCTTTCATTTACAGCAGAAGAAGCATGGCAACATCTTCCATTTAAGAAAACTGAAAGCGTATTCTTAGATAAAATGCCAGAGATAGAAGAAAGTTTTATAGATGAAAAACTTCAGTTAAAGTGGGAAAAATTAATTGAAATAAGAGATGAAGTTAATAAAGCTCTTGAGATCAAAAGACAGGAAAAATTAATAGGAAACTCTCTTGAAGCTAAGGTAATACTTTTTGTTAACCAAAAATTGAAGAATTTTTTAAGTCCATATCTTAATTTTCTGCCAACACTTTTTATTGTTTCTCAGGTAAAATTAAATGATTTACACTCTCAGGATAATGAATTTACTGTTGCCATAGAGAAAGCTGAAGGTCAGAAATGTCAAAGATGCTGGAATTACTCTCCAATGGTTGGAAAACTTCAAATTCCTGATTTATGCCCACGATGTTATCATGTCATTAAATCTTTGTAAAACTTTAATATTAATCTTTCTTATTCTTTTTATTGATCAGACTACAAAATATTTTGCTATTAAGTTTTTAGCTCATGATGGAGTAATTAAGCTGTTACCTTTTTTAAATTTAGTTTATGTTGAAAATACAGGCTCAGCCTTTGGAATGTTTAAATTTCTCGGCTCAGGTTTTTTTATATTTATTGCTTTAGTAACTATAGGAATCCTTGTTTATATGTATTTCAAAGATAGTAAAAACTGGCTTGTTTATTCTCTTATAATTTCAGGAGCATTGGGGAATATTATTGATAGACTGATTTATGGATATGTTATAGATTTTATAGACCTTCACATAGGAAGTTTTCACTGGCCAGCCTTCAATGTAGCTGACTCCGCTATAAGTATAGGAATTGTTCTTTTTCTTTATAAGATCCTGAAAAAATGAAAATTTTTACTTACTCAGAAAACGAAACAAAAATTTTAGGAAAAATGATAGGAAGTTTTATGCAAAAACAAGGAATTAATGTTATAGCTCTTTATGGAGAGTTGGGAACAGGTAAAACTGTTTTGACAAAAGGTATTGCTTCAGCTTTTGGTATAGATGATAAAGACATAGCAAGCTCAAGTTTTGTAATAGTTTCTCATTATCCAGAAGCTAATTTTTATCATATTGACCTTTACAGGCTTGATAATGTAAAAGAAGAAGAGATTGATTTGTGGGAGTACTTTGAAACAGGCATTTGCGTTATAGAATGGGCTCAGCGTATTAATGAATTGCCTGAAAATGCATTAAAGATTACAATAGATTTAGTTGACGATACAACAAGAATTTTTGAAATGGAGATTTAAATGTTTAAAAAAATTTCAATACTTTATAAAGAAAATGACAACTCAGCTCTTGAAACAGCCATTAAAGTTCAGGATTGGCTGAAAAATAAAGGCATAGAATGCATAGTTTTCCACTCTGTAGGAATCTTTTCCAGTTTTAATCATTCTGAAATAATGGGAATTCAAAATTCTAATGCAGTAGTGGTTCTTGGTGGAGATGGTACAATGTTATCTGCTTCTCGGATTATTGGTGGGAAAAAAATTCCAATAATCGGAATAAACATGGGAAGGCTTGGATTTATAACAGAGATTTCAAGAAGTGATTTGTTTGATATGTTAGAACAAATATTTTCAGGTAATTATGAAATAGAAGAAAGAAGCATGATAAATGCTCAGATTTTTAGAGATAAACAGATAATAAATGAATATCTTGGACTTAATGATATTGTAATTGGGAAAGGTATAATGGCAAAGATTTCAGATTTTGATTTAATTATAAATAATGTTAATGTATCAACAATAAAGGCTGATGGGATAATAGTATCTACACCAACAGGTTCAACAGCTTATAATCTTTCTGCAGGAGGACCTATACTACATCCTACATTAAAGGGTTTAGTATTTACGCCTATATGTCCTCATACTCTCAGTGTTAGACCTCTGGTTCTTCCTGACCATTTTATAATTGAAATAGTTATATCATCCCATGTCAGAGATATATTTTTAACAATAGATGGACAAATTGGATTTCCTTTACAGAAAAATGATAGAGTTAGATGTAGAATAGCTAATGAAAAAACATATCTTATTGCACCCGTAAGCAGAAATTATTTCAGAGTTCTAAGAGAGAAGCTAAGATGGGGAGAGAGTTAGACAATATAGTTGAAATCCTGAATTTTTATAAAACTCTTGGATTTAAAGATTTGCCTCAGCAATTTATTCAATCATTATTCGGACAAAGCTACGAACTTGTTTGTCCTTCACATTGTAATGGAGCATCGGAAAATTTGAAGGTAACAATCGAGATTTTGAATGATGAAATTAAGCAATGTAAAAAATGTTCCTTGAGCAATTCAAGACAAAATCCTGTATGTGCAGAAGGTAATATTAATGCAAAGCTTATGTTTGTTGGCGAAGCCCCCGGAGTTGACGAGGATTTGCAAGGAAGGCCTTTTGTTGGTGAAGCAGGCAAACTTTTAACAAGCCTTATAGAGAAAATGGGATTTAAAAGACAAGATGTTTATATAACCAATACTGTCAAATGTCATCCTCCAAAGAACAGAGATCCTTTTGAAAGTGAAATATCTGCATGTTTTGATTACCTAAAAAGAGAAATCCAGATAGTGCTTCCTAAGGTTATTATAAGTCTTGGTAAGATTGCAACTTTTACATTAATGGGTATGAAGGGAAAGCTTAAGGATTTGCATATATCTAAACTAAGAGGTAAAGTGTTCTTTTATAATCAAATTCCTGTTATACCCACATTTCATCCAGCTTATTTGCTTAGAAACAAAAAAGACAAATGGCTTACATGGAAAGATGCACAGGAAGCTTTAAGGAGGCTTAGATGAAAGTTTTATGGGCACCATGGAGAATTGAGTACATCTTAGGTGAAAAAGAAAAAGGATGTATATTCTGTGATAGGCCAAAAGAAGACAAAGATAGATATAATTTAATTCTTTACAGAGGCAAACTTTCCTTTATTATTATGAATAAATATCCTTACAGTTCAGGACATCTTATGGTTGTTCCTTATAGACATGTTCACAGTCTTGATGAACTAAACATAGAAGAGCTTACAGAATGTATGATTCTTACTGTTAAATGTTTGAAATGTTTAAAAAAAGCACTTCATCCAGATGGATTTAATATAGGACTCAATATAGGAGTTGTTGCTTCTGCAAGCATTGATGAACATCTTCACTGGCACATTGTACCAAGATGGGCAGGAGATGTAGGCTTCATGACTGTACTTGATGATGTGCGGATAGTTCCAGAGCATATCCTTGTAACTTATGACAAACTTTATCCATATTTTAAAGAGGTAGGATAATGGAAATAGAAGAAAAAATAAGAAAAGCCTATGAAGAGTCAATTAAGGTTAAAGAGCAATTTTTTAAGGAAAATATTAGTCTAATTAAAGAAGTAGCAGAGATTATTGCAAAATCTCTCAATGAAGGTGGTAAAATTCTGATTTTTGGAAATGGTGGTAGTGCCACAGATGCATCTCATATAGCAGCAGAGTTTGTTAACAGGTTTAAAAGAGAAAGACCTGGTTTGCCTGCAATTGCTTTAAATACAGATATGGCTGTACTTACAGCAATAGCGAATGATTATGACTATTCTGAAGTTTTTGCAAAGCAGGTTAAAGCACTTGGACAGTCTGGAGATATTGTAATTGGAATTAGTACATCTGGTTCATCAAGAAACGTGATAAAGGCAGTTGAGGTAGCAAAAAAAAGAGGGCTTAAATCTATAGCATTTACCAGTAGCAAGGGTGAAAAATTAATCTCAAAAGTTGACTATGCGTTTGCAGTTCCATCAGAAGATACTCCAAGAATCCAGGAAACTCACATTACACTTGGACATATTTTATGTGAACTTGTAGAAGATATACTATTTGAGTTTCCAGCAGCTAAAAAGAAAGCAAAACAATGACAGTTATAGGCATTGATCCTGGTAGCAGACATTTTGGATATGGAATAGTGGATGCTAAACAGATGAAACTAATCCATGCTAATACTATTAATCTTACCTACAATGTTACAGTACCTTATAGACTCAAGTCTATTTATGAAATTCTTATGGATATAGTTAGAAAGTATTCTCCTAATGAAATGGCAGTAGAAAAAATATTTGCAGGTAAAAAAATTCCTTCCTCATTTGTTCTCGGATATGCAAGAGCAATAGCCTTTTTAGTAGCAGCTCAAAATGAGATTCCTGTCTATGAATATAGTTCTACTGAAATAAAAAAATCACTAACAGGCTATGGAAAAGCGCATAAGATTCAGGTTAAAAATATGGTTTACAATTTTTTACATATTGATAAAAAAATTTCCTATGATTGTGCAGATGCTTTAGCTGTTGCTATATGCCATATCAATTCAAAAAGCCCTTTTATGTAAGAAAACAAATTTTCTACGTATAGAGGTTATTAGTCAAGACTTTGTCTGAAGGTGCTGTTTTCATGCCTGAAAAAGTCCTTTTTGATAAATTCCGCCTTTGTTCTGAAAAATTTTCACTAATATACGATAAATACTTAAAGATGAACCTCTGAATTCTTTGTTTATTAGATTGTCAATAATTACTGAGACATTTTTCCCTGTTTTAGGGGTTATTTTAATCTAAGGAAGGGTTAATTTTCATAAGAAAAGCTGGTCAGTTTTCGTGAGAATTTTCAGTTGAGAATATAAACAGCAAGTTTGAAGTATTAAGGTTAAACAGTAGAGGGTATTTTCCTTGAAAAGTCCCGTTAGTTCTTCTTGAAGAACTGCTCAACAAATCTCTTTTTCATTAGTTTCATCTGTTGTTCCAAACCATATTTATTGCTTTGTCAATTTTATAGATGATTAATTTTACACTACCCAATAAAAATTTGTTGTTATTCCTAAAGTCAAGTCACACTTTATTACTACTTTGAAATGTCACATTCTTTTTATCTCTAACATCCCTTTATCAACAGTTTCAACATATGGTATTCTTTTTCCCTCATACAAAAGCTCAATGCCTCCATCTTGCTTTTTAGATACCTCAATCCATTCATCTACAAAACTTCTTATCCCTTTCATAGGCAACAACTGATAAAACCTCCCCTGAAATCTCACTGTATTGTCCTTATTTACCTTCCTAGGATGCCTTATTGAAAAGATAAGGTTAAGGTCTTTATCTTGTGGATTCTAGTGTTTGTTCTTAGAGAGGAGATTATCACATATGTGACATTTTAAAATAGTAATTAAGTGTGACATTTTAAAATAGTAACCACAGAATCTAACGCTTCTGTGGATTTTTCTAACATAGCAAGGCAAGTAATTAGCCAGATTGGATACACCGAAAATACTTTCAACGCAAAAACATGCAGTATTCTTACGAGCATTAGGGAATCAAGGCATGATATAGAATCTTTATTTGATGAAAGAAACCTCTCTGAAACAAAGATTTTTGTTAATCCTGAAAGCCCTGTTATCATTGGTGGTCCTTCTGTTCATTCGGGTCTAACAGGTAGAAAAAATGCTGTTGATACAGAAATATTTTGACTTTAGACTTGTAAGCATAATTAAACAGTTTAATCTA
>CAZTLF010000039.1:0-16121 GCA_964614465.1 uncultured Thermodesulfovibrio sp. | reverse complement strand
TATGGTAAAATTTAAAAAACAAAGAAGGCAGCATGGAAAAAAAGGTTAACCCAGAAAAAGAATTCAAGAAATTTATGAACTCTATGGAAGAGTTTATCCAAAGAGGACAATACCCGAGTCTACCATATTAATTAAACCATATGCAATTGCTTCATTACCAGAGAGATATAATCTGCCCATTTATATATAATTAGGAAAAATCTTATTTTTGTTTCAATTTTTAATCACATTAAAATTTTGTCTGCATTCCCAGAATTAAATAGATTTAAATTCTTTTATCTTTTCAGCAGGATTATCACTTAAAACAATTGATGTTCCTATTAAAATAGCATCTATTCCTTGTTTAATAAGTTCACGAATATGCGATTTTTCAGAAATCCCGCTTTCGCTAACAATAACCTTTCCTTCAGGAATTAATTTTTTAAGTCTGAAAGTTGTGTTAATATCAATTTGAAGAGTTTTAAGATTTCTATTATTTATTCCTATTATATCAGCGCCAGCAAAAAAAGATTTCTCTAAATCTTCTTCATCATGAATCTCAAATAAAACATCCATACCAAGACTCTTTGTAAGTTCATATAATGTTTTACATTGTTCCTTAGTTAAAATACTTGCAATTAAAAGAATCGCATCTGAATGAAGTAATCTTGATTCATAGATTTGGTATTCATCAAAAATAAAGTCTTTTCTTAAAACTGGAATATAAGAATGCCTTTTTTTAATGGTAACCAGAAATTGAGAATCTCCAAGAAAAAAATCTTCTTCAGTTATCACTGAAATTGCATCTGCACCAGAGGATACATAAATATCTGCCATCTGCTCTATATCGTATTCTTTCAACAATCCCTTAAGAGGAGATGCTTTTTTTATTTCTGCAATAAGCTTTATCGGTTCATTAGGAAGTCTTTTTATTTTTTTATAAAAAAGACCATCCGTGCTCCTACTAAGGGATAAAGCTTTTTTCTTAATATCCTCAAAGGATAAAAGCTTTTTCTGTTCAGTAATCCTTAATTTTTTCTTTTCAACTATCATCTGTAATATGTTCATCCCTTTATTCTGCCTTTAATCTGATATACAAAAACAAGAATTTCTGCCACAGCTTTATAAAGTTCCATAGGAATCTCTTCATAAATATCAAGCTTTGAGAGAACCTCTACCAAAGCATCGTCCTCTTTCATCGGAATTCCATGCTGTCTTGCCAGTTCAATTATCTTCTGTGCTATGTAGCCTCTCCCCTTAGCAACAACCTTGGGAGCAGAGTCTTTTTCAGCTTCATATTTTAATGCTACTGCTTTTTTGCTTTCTTTCATACTGTCAAACTTACACTACCTTCCTTAATATTCCATTGTTTAATCAGTTCTTCAGTTGTTGAAACATAGCTTACTCCACTAAGAAGCATTCCTCTGTCTTTAAATCTCTGTTTTAGTATTACCTCTCTGTCCTTAAGGTAACTAAGTATTTCAGGCTGTCCTGAAAAAGTAATAAAAAAGCTTTTATTTATCATGGTTACAACAAAAGAGAGAGATTCTTCTTTAAAATTAAGAGTGACAAAAACCGTGTGATATTCTTTCCCTTCTTTCTTAAGAGATTTATAAGCAATGTTGCCGCCTTCTATTCCATGCCATAAAAAAGGTAAAAAGGTAAAAAAGCTTTGAAAGGTTTTGGAAAGCACCTGATAACCCTCTATATGTCTTAATAGTTGCTCTGCCTTTAGGGTTATTTCTTCCATTCCCTGTGATTTTGCCTCTTTTGCAATTTGATTAAGAATAACTTTCAGGTCTTCTCTAATCTGTTCAATCTTAAAAGAATCAGAAAGAGCCTGTTTCATTTTTACCTCAAAGGATACTCCAGAATTTAAAAGAGTTTTCCTTAATTTTTCAGGAGTTAACTCCTGTTGAGTTGTAATCATTATATTTTTTAACTGAGAAATCTGTTCCTTTGAAATTTCATTCTGTTCAAGAAGTTTTACTAATTCTTGTAGATTCTCCGAAGTACTCCTTTGTGAAAAAAGTAGGTCTATTATTTTTTCCATGACAGCAGTCTTATTTGATTCAGAAAGGCTTTCTATGGGCAATTTAAGAATTGTGTTAATTTCATCTATTTGAGATTTTTTTGTCTCTCCTGTAACTGCTGTATTCTGTGAAAATAATGATTCAATCAGCTTAAATATCCTATCCGAAAGCTCACTTTCAGCCTGAGTTACAGTTCTCTGAATCTGTTCAAATTCTGAAGCAGACAAAACTCTCAAAGGAATTGTTCCATCACTAAAAGGCTTCTCCACCTTAACCATCACAGTATCTCCCTTGTTCAGAGGAAGTTCTCGCTGTGGCTGGGCATTTATTATACGATTATTAATCTTTATCTGAATTGTTCCTGTAGGAAATATATCCATTATCTCAGCGATAAGAATCTCTCCAATTACAAGCTTAATAGACTCAGCCTGTTTTCCTTTGAAGATATGAATTACGCCTGAAGAATCAATTATAGGCTGAATCATTTTATCACTTCAACACCCATATAGGATCTAAGAACTTCTGGAACTACTACAGAGCCATCCTTCTGTTGATAGTTTTCAAGAATTGCCACAAGAGTTCTTCCTATAGCAAGACCAGAACCGTTTAATGTATGGACAAATTCTGTTCCCTTCTTACCTCTTCTACGAAATCTTATGTTTGCTCTTCTTGCCTGAAAGTCTTCAAAATTGGAACAGGACGAAATTTCTCTGTATCTTTCCTGCCCAGGAAGCCATACTTCTATATCATAGGTTTTTGCTGAGGCAAATCCTAAATCTCCTGTGCAGAGAGCAACTACTCTATAGGGAAGCCCAAGTTTTTGAAGAACATCTTCTGCATCCATTGTAAGGGATTCAAGCTCCTCATAGGAGTCTTCTGGTTTAACAAATTTTACAAGTTCTACCTTATTAAACTGATGCTGCCTTATAAGTCCTCTTACATCTTTACCATGCGAACCAGCTTCTCTACGAAAGCAAGGTGTATAGGAAACATAATAAATTGGTAAATCATCTTCAGAAAGAATCTCCTCTCTATGGAAATTTGTTAAAGGAACTTCTGCTGTTGGTATGAGATAAAACTCGGGCTCTACTATTCTAAAAAGATCCTCTTCAAACTTGGGCAACTGTCCTGTACCAGTCATAGAGGCTCTATTTACCAAAAGAGGTGGAAACACTTCAATATATCCATTCTGCGTATGAAGATCAAGCATAAAGTTTATAAGTGCTCGCTCAAGGCGTGCTCCCAAACCTTTCATTATTGCAAATCTACTTCCTGCAATTTTGCTTGCCCTTTCAAAATCTATTATTCCAAGGAGTTCTCCTATATCCCAGTGATTCATTGGCTCAAAATCAAACTTAGGCGGTTCTCCCCATCTTCTAATTTCCACATTTTCATTTTCATCTTTTCCTACGGGAACAGTATGATGGGGAATATTAGGAAATAAAAGCATTAAATTTTCAAGTCTCTCTTCTATTTCTCTTAGCCTACCTTCAGCAGTGGCTAATTCATCTCCAAGTTTACGCATTTCTGCTATTAGTTTATCTATTGTGTCATTGTCAACCTTTGTCCTTTTAAGATTAGCAATTTCCTGTGAAACAGAGTTTCTTATGGCTCTTTTCTGTTCAATTTTTCTTAAAAGACCAAGTCTTTCTTTTTCAAGAGAAAGAAACTCATCAAAATCAATCTTATACTCCCTCTTTTCTAAAGCTTCCTTTACCTTTTCAGGATTTGCTCTAACAAATTTTATATCCAACATATTTTTCTCCTACAAATCGAATGAAGTTTAAACATCCGCATCTGTCTGAAAATGTTAAACAAATTCTCAGGAGCTAAAGGGAGTATCATCTTTTAAATATCCTTATATATCAAGATTTCTTGCCTCAAGTGCATGTTTTACAATAAATTCCTTC
This sequence comes from uncultured Thermodesulfovibrio sp., assembly GCA_964614465.1. Classification (GTDB taxonomy): domain Bacteria; phylum Nitrospirota; class Thermodesulfovibrionia; order Thermodesulfovibrionales; family Thermodesulfovibrionaceae; genus Thermodesulfovibrio. The sequence continues at coordinate 12,199 of CAZTLF010000039.1, read as the reverse complement.
CTTGGCTCCACTTCATCTCCCATTAGAATAGTGAATATCTCATTTGCTTTCTGGGCATCCTCAACTGTAACTTGAAGCAGTGTTCTTTTTTTAGGATCCATCGTTGTTTCCCATAATTGCTCTGGATTCATTTCGCCAAGCCCTTTATATCTCTGGATCGAAAGTCCTTTTTTTACAGCATCCATAACTTTATTGTAAAGCTCCCACAAAGATTTTGTCTTTACTACTTCAGCTTTTATCCGAATAATATAGTTTTTATCTTCCTTTATTTCATGAATTAATTTAATTTTTTCAAATATATTTTGAAGATTTTCAAAATCCCTTAAATCAAAAATCTGGCTATCTTGTTTTAATGGTATTTCTTCAACTATATTTTCTATGTGAAAAGGTGAAAATCCCCTTCTTTCAAAATTTTCAAGAATTCTTCCATACTCAAAAAGAAGTTTTAAAAAACTCTTTTTTATGTTCAACTCTGATTCTTCAATAAATGATATTTCCTCAACTGCAACATCCATGAGAAATTCATGAAACTCATCCTCTGTCTGTATATATCTTTCCCATTTGCCTCTCTTTATCCTGTAAAGAGGTGGCTGCGCTATGTAAAGATAGCCTCTTTCAATTAAAGGAAGCATCTGCCTGTAAAAAAATGTCAAAAGAAGAGTTCTTATGTGTGCACCATCTACATCTGCATCTGTCATAAGAATTATTTTATGATATCTGATATTCTCTGGTTCAAAATGTTCCTTACCAATACCACCCCCTATTGCTGTAATGAGAGTTTTTATCTCTTCGGAGGTCAACATCTTATCTATTCTTGCTTTTTCTACATTTAAAATCTTTCCTCTTAAAGGTAGCACCGCCTGGGTACGTCTATCCCTTGCCTGTTTTGCAGAACCTCCTGCGCTATCTCCTTCAACAATGAAAAGCTCAGACTCAGAAGGATCCTTTTCAGTGCAGTCAGCAAGTTTACCAGGTAAAGTAGTATCTTCAAGGATTCCCTTTCTGCGGGTCAATTCCTTTGCTTTTTTTGCTGCTTCACGAGCACGAGCAGCATCTTTTGCTTTTTCAATAATTTTTTTGGCATAATTAGGATTTTCTTCAAGCCATCTGCTAAGCTTCTCGTTAAGTATAGTCTCTACAATCCCTTTCACCTCGCTGTTACCAAGCTTCATTTTTGTTTGCCCCTCAAACTGAGGCTCGGGAATCTTTACACTTATTACACCAACAATACCTTCTCTTACATCTTCTCCAGAAAGAGATTCTTTCCCTTCTTTTAAAAGTCCGTTCAGGATTGCGTAACTATTTATTGTCCTTGTAAGAGCGGATTTAAAGCCTACTAAATGTGTTCCACCTTCTTTGGTATTAATATTATTAACAAAAGTAAGAATTTCTTCTGAATAACCTTCATTATACTGGATAGCTATTTCAACAATAACTCTATCTTTTTGCCCTGTTATATAGATTGGCTTAGGATGCAGTGGCTTTTTCCCTTTGTTTAAGTCTTCTACAAAAGAAATTATTCCACCTTCTTTTATAAACTCTTCAACATAGCCATCACGTTCATCAAAAAGAATAATTCTTAAACCTTTATTTAAATACGACAACTCTTTAAATCTATGTGAGAGAATTTCTCTTGAAAACTCTGTAACTTCAAATATTTCAGGGTCAGCTTTAAATTTTATTTTTGTCCCTGTCTTTTCTGTCTGTCCAACAATCTCAACCTCTGTAACTGGAATGCCGCGGGAATATTTTTGCTTTACTATTTTCCCATCTCTCCGCACTTCAACCTCAAGCCATTCAGAAAGAGCATTAACAACACTCAATCCTACTCCATGAAGTCCACCTGATACTTTGTATGCCTTTGATTCAAACTTTCCTCCTGCATGAAGTTCTGTAAGAACAATCTCAAGAGCTGTTCTTCCTTCAGGGTCATCTGGATGAATTTCGGTTGGAATACCTCTACCATTATCAATAACAGTACAACTACCATCTGCATGTAGCTTTACCTCAATTTTATTGCAAAATCCAGCAAGTGCCTCATCTACACTATTGTCAACCACTTCATAAACAAGATGATGAAGTCCTTCAATCCCTGTTGAACCAATATACATGGCTGGACGGGTTCTAACTCCTTCAAGTCCTTTAAGAATTTTTATGTGTTCTGCTTTATAGGTATCTTCTTTATTCACCCTGCCTCCTCTAATATTTTTTATAGAAAAATAAAACTAAAGCCTTAATGGCATAACAACACATTCATAAACAAAGGAGGTAGCATTTGCATCTGTTATGTATACGGCTTTATCTGGCTCGCTCATTGTGATTTTTGCCTTCTCTGAGGTAATTCTTTCAAGAGCTTCTATTAGATATCTTGCATTAAAACCTATAATAAAAGGTTCACCCTGATAATCAACGATTATTTCATCTGTTGCTTCCCCAATTTCAGGGTCTGATGAAGATATAATCAGTAAATCTTTATCCCACTCTGTTTTTACAGCATTCTGTCGTTCCCTGCTTAAAACAGACACTCTTTTTAATGAGGCTATTAACAAATTTTTATCAACTATTGCAATTTTATCATTATTTCTTGGTACAACTGCTTCATAGTCTGGATAATTACCTTCTATCATTCGCGCAAGAAAGCTTATCCCATCAATTTCGCACATAACATGTGTTCTACCAATATAAAGAGAAACTGTTTCAGTATCGGACAAAAATTTTTTTAGTTCATTCAAAGATTTTTTTGAAAGAATAACCTTTTTTTCTCCTTCTATTAAACTTATATCTTCAACTGATGCCTTAAAATGAGCAAGCCTGTGTCCGTCTGTGCCAACAATATTAAATTCTGCGGGCTCTTTTATCTGAAAAAGAAGTCCATTTAAAACATATCTTGCATCGGCTTCTCCTGAAGCATAAATAGTTTTGTCTATTGCTGTAAGAAGAAAATCCCTTGATAAATTAATTTGTGTAGCATCTCCAATCTGTGGCCATACAGGAAATTCAGAGGCATCAAGACTGGCAAGTCTAAAATTTGACCTGCCAGACTGAACTTTTATCCAGTGTTCTAAAAGTGTTATTTCAATATCTTCATCAAGTTCTTTCACAATTTCATAAAATTTTTTTGCAGGAATGCATGCTTTACCTGTTTCAAGAACTTCTGCTTTAAGAGGTTGCTTTACTGCTGTTTCAAGATCTGTAGCTAAAATAAAAACAGCATCCTGTGTAACATCCATAAGAAAATGATTCAACACAGGCATTATGCTTTTTTTTTCAACAATATTTTGGATTTTTGAGAGACTTTCCTGTATTTTTTGTTTTTTTAGTCTTAAATGCATATATTCCCCCTCCTTAAAATTTATTTATCGTCCTGTAACTTTTTTTATTATGCTGTCTATTAGTTTGTTTAAAGATTCATCTTTCTGTCTGTCTTTTTCAACCTGTTTGCAAGCATATATAACTGTGGCATGGTCCTTACCACCGAATGCATTACCTATTTCTACAAGGGAGAGATTTGTCAATTTTTTTGTTATATACATAGCTAATTTTCTTGCATTTGATATTTCCTTTGTTCTTTTTTTTGACTTAATATCCTGAATCTTAAGTCCTACAGCCTCACATACAGCTTTTTGTATTAATTCAATTGTAATTGGCTTATTTTCATCTGGGAGTAAATCTCTCAGTACATATTTTGCTATATCTATACTTATTGGCACTTTTGTAAGAGAAGTATATGCACAGAGTTTGATCAAAGATCCCTCAAGCTCTCTTACATTTGATTTCACCCTTGAGGCTATAAAATATGCTACATCTTCTGGTAATTTAACTCCTTCCATCTCTGCTTTCTTATATAGAATTGCAAGTCGTGTTTCTATTTCTGGTGGTTGAATATCTGCTATAAGTCCCATTCCAAATCTGGAACGAAGTCTGTCAGTAATATCTGAAATTTCCATCGGTGGTCTATCACTTGATATAACTATCTGTTTCTGTTTACTGTAAAGCTCATTGAATGTATGAAAGAACTCTTCCTGTGTTGAATCCTTTCCGGCAATAAATTGAATATCATCTACTAAAAATACATCTACTGTTCTGTACTTATTTCTGAATTCAGGCATTTTTTCATGTCTTATGGCAGAAACAAATTCTCCTGTGAATTGTTCTGAAGATATATAACAAACATTAATTTCAGGTTTTTTATCTAAAATATAATTTCCTATAGCTGTTATAATATGGGTTTTACCAAGTCCGACTCCTCCATATATAAATAAAGGATTATAAGCAAATCCTGGATTTTCAGCTACTCTAAAAGCTGCTGCATGTGCAAACTGATTTGATGGACCTACAACAAAGGTATCAAAAGTATACTTAGGATTTAAATTGCCTTTTTTTATTATCTGTTTTTTTTCTTCAATTAATCCTGCTTCATATTCCTTACCTGTAATAATATATCTGACTTCCACTTGATGGCCTGTAATTTGATAAAACGAATCACTAATTATTGAAGGAAAATTATCTTCTATCCAATCTTTAAAAAATCTATTTGGAACTTCAATAAAAACTTCTGAATTTTTTATATCCAAAAGCTTTATAGGAGAAAACCATAATTCAAAAGTTGATTCTCCCATTTTTTGCGATATAATCTCTAAAATTTTTTGCCAGATTTTATTTATTTCATTCATTTTTCAACAACTTTTAAACATTTGTTAAAAAATTCTATGTTAAAAGCCTGTTTAAATTAAAAAGACTTAAAATTCAAAAGGTTAAATATAAAATGCCAATTCTAAACTTCTTCATTATATCCTATAATTAACAAACTGAGCAATAAATTGTTAAAAACTTTTATGTTATTAACATTATCATCACATATAAAATAATATCAATAACAAACTGTTAAATTTGTTAAAAAAATAGAGCAATCTTTCAACACCAAAAACGCTGATATAAAAAACATAAAAACAAAATTAAACATAAAAAACACATTCTATAACTACTTCTATAATAAAAAAGAAAAAATTAAGAAATTGAAGCAAACTTTTTAAGATATGTTTCAATAAAAATATCTATATTACCATCTAAAACATCTTCAACATTATAAACATCAATATCAGTTCTGTGGTCTTTTATTAACCTATACGGATGAAGAATATATGATCTTATCTGACTACCCCATGCTATCTCTTTTTTATTACCCGTAATAGATTTAATCTTTTCTTCATGTTCTTTTTGTAAAAGAGCATAAATCTTTGACTTTAAGATTTTCATTGCAATCTCTCTATTTCTATGTTGAGATCTTTCAGTTTGACAAGTAACAATAATACCAGTTGGAATATGAATAATTCTGACAGCAGATGAAACTTTATTTACATGTTGACCACCTGCTCCTGAAGCTCTAAAAGTATCAATTCTAATATCTTCATCTTTTATTTCAACTTGAATATTATCTTCTATTTCAGGTAAAACAGAAACAGCTGCAAATGAAGTATGTCTTCTTTTGTTTGCATCAAACGGTGAAATTCTTACAAGTCTATGAACACCAGATTCAGACTTTAAATATCCGTAAGCATATTGTCCTTCAACTGTAAAAATAACATCCTTAATTCCAGCTTCTTCTCCTAGTTGTAAATCAATAATCTCAACTTTAAAACCTTTTTTTTCAGCCCATCTTAAATACATACGCATAAGTATTTCAGCCCAGTCCTGACTTTCTGTTCCACCTGCTCCTGGATGAATTGATACTATAGCATTATTTTTATCATGTTCACCACTAAGTAGAAGCTTTAGTTCAAGATGTTCAATTTGTGATTTTATATTTTCTATTTCCTCTTCTAAATCTTTTAAAAGTAAATGCCCATCCTCTTCAGCTTCTGCAATAACTAAAGCTTCCTCAATACATGAAAAACGATTAGTAATATTTTCAATAGGTTCAACTATTTCTGACAGTTTATTTTTCTCCTGCTGAATTTTTTTTATTTTTTCTAAATCATTCCAAACTTCCTCTTTCTGAAGTTCTTTATCAAGATTATCTAATTTATCTTTAAGTTTTTCTATTTCAAAGACAACCTCTTAAAGAAGAAATTTTTTCTTTAATTTCCTTTAAATAAATTTTTAAATCCTCAGATGTAACCATTTTTTACCTCCAAATTTTATATTTCCAATTATAAATATTAACGAAAAAATTATACAGACATAAGCAAATATATCACCATATTTTGTATAAAAACTAACTTTCTCATTTCCTTGAATATCTTCAACTAAATAAACTCTTTCAAATAATTTTGTTTTACTTATAATTCTTCCCTTGCTGTCCATAAAACCAGAAATACCGGAATTAGCAGCTCTTACCAGAGGTTTTCTGTTTTCAATAGCTCTAAACACAGCCATTGAAAAATGCTGATATGGTCCAGATGTATTTCCAAACCATCCATCATTTGTAATATTTACAATAAAACTTCCACCTTTCTGATAAAACTTTCTTACCTGACCAGGAAAAACACTTTCATAACAGATTAAGGTTGCAAAATTTCCAAAAGGAGTGATTGCTACATTGTAACCTTTACCAGCTTGATAATCTCCAATACCTACTGTTAATTTATCAATAAAAAATAAAATTTTTCTTAATGGAACATATTCTCCAAAAGGTACTAAATGTATTTTATCATAAAAATAAGCGATAACTCCATTTGGATCAATCAAAAGAGCGCTGTTTGTATATTTGTCTTGCTGTCTTTCCATTATGCTTCCAAAGAGTAAATACACATTCTGCCCTTTTACAAAATTTATTAAATCTGCGCTAAGATATTTATTTTTTTCAAAAACAAAAGGGACTGCTGTTTCAGGCCAGACAACTAATTGAGGATCGTAGGTTTTAGATTGAGATGTAAGATTTTTATAAATATTTAAAATTTCATTTACTTTATTAAAATCCCACTTCTCATTTTGAGGTATGCTTCCTTGAATTACAGCAACCCTAAATACTTTTCCATTAACTGGTTCATAAAGTCTTTTTATTCCATAACCTATACTTAGAATAAAAACTATGGAAACGAATATTATGCTTATAACAGTGGAGATATATGATAAAAGAGGATATCTGTTTTTATTTTTCTTAAAGATTAATAAATCAAAGACAAAACAGTTAAATAAAATAACAAGATAAGAAATTCCATAAATTCCTGTAATATCAGCAACTTGCGCAATTATTAAAAATTTATATTGGGTGTAACCTACAATTGCCCAAGGAAATCCTGTAAAAAGATAACTTCTTAGAACCTCAAGACTAACCCATATAAAAGGAGCATAGAATGAAGTTGGAAGTATATTTTTTAATAAATTTTTATATATCAGAGCAAAAAATGCAGGATATAATGCAAGATATAAAGCCAATAATCCGACAATAAAATAGCTTAAAATTAGAGGAACAGAACCATAGTAATAGAGGGAGTGGTATATCCAATAAACATTACCTAAAAAATATAGGAAACCAAAAATTAAACCACCTTTAAAAATAGTTTTGTAATCAGTTGTTTTATATAAAAACGAAAAAAATGGTAAAAAACAAAACCATGCAAAAAAAGAAAGTTCAAAAGGTGGAAAACTTAAGATTAAACCAAAAGCTGATAGAGCTACCAAGAAATATTTTTTCAGCCCTTTAATCAAAAAAGTTTTTGTTTCTTCTATAAAATCTGGCCAAAGCATTAGATATTTATGTTATCATAATTATTAATGTTATGGTTACTATATGTGTAATCCCTGCAAGATATAGCTCAACAAGATTTCCTGGGAAACCCCTTGCTTTCTTAAAAGATAAACCTCTTATTCAGCATGTTTATGAACAAGCAAAAGTTTCAAAATTAATTGATGAGGTTTTTGTAGCAACTGATGACAGTGCAATATTTAAAGCAGTAGAGCAATTCAGTGGTAAAGTAATCATGACTTCACCAAAACATCTTTCAGGAACTGATAGAGTCGCAGAGGCAGTTGATAAATTAATAAAAGAAGGGTATAATCTTCAAGAAAATTCAATTATCATAAATCTTCAAGGAGATGAGCCTCTGATTAAAGTTGAAATGATTGACCAATTAATAAAATTAATGAAAAAAGGAAATAATTTCATAGGAACTCTTGCAAAAAAAATTGAAAAGCAAAGTGATTTCCACAATCCTAATATTGTAAAAGTAGTATTTGATAGAAATGGCTATGCTCTTTATTTTTCGAGGTCTCCTATCCCCTTTCATAGAGAAAAATTTATAAAGGGAGCATCTCAAAAAAATTTTATGTACAAACATATTGGAATTTATGGCTATTCTGTTAAAATCCTCAAAAAATTTGTTAAGCTTCCTCAGTCAGAGCTTGAAAAAATAGAATCCTTAGAGCAGTTGAGAGCTCTGGAGAACGGGATAAAAATTAAAGTAAGAATTACTGAATATGATTCTTTTGGAATAGATACTCCAGATGACCTTAGAATTGCAGAAGAACTTTTTGCTACTTTTTCACAGCCACAATAAATCCTGGTTTTATATTATATTCTGCTTTTACAATACCCATTGAATTTTCATCTGTTGACTTTTGAACAATAACATTTCCTACAGGTAATCCTTTTTCTGTATAAATATTTAAAACATCCCCTGGCTTAATATTGTTTTTTTTGCCAAGACCAAAGACAATTTCTGTTACATATTCTGCTCTCCTTATAAAAAAGACTTCAGCTTGACCATTCTGTAGCATTATAGACTCTATTTTATTTGAAAGCTTTAGCATAAGAATAACTACTATAGCGATTAAAAGTATAGAGGACACAAAAACAATCCATGGTGAGACTCCAGTAGCTCTTTTAATTAATGACATAGAACTTTTATTTAAACTTGCCATATTTTCATGCACTCTAACAATAAATACAAAAGGTCTTTTAGAGTCACTTTCTTTTATATTAATTGTTAACTTATACTCCCCTGGCTTAATGTTATGAGCAACTGTTAAGATACCTCTCCATTCTGTTCCTCCTACCCAAAATCCTGAATAAATTGATTCAAATTGAAGCTTTATCATATCCGAAGTAGATGTATATGAAAGATCCTTCACATCATTGATCTTTTTTTCTAAAGGTGCATTCACATGAATAGATTGTCCAGGCAAGATATTTACTAAATTCATTGGATGTAGAAGTCTGTTAACACATCCGTCAAGAAAAGAAATGGCCATGATAATAATAAATAATAATCCAAGCTTTCCTAAAAAAGCCTTTTTCCTAATTATGCCCTTAATACTTACTGGTTTTTGCAATACTTCATAATCTTTAAATAATTCCTCTTTTTCATTTAGCTGAGAGTACAGTAATTTTTGTTCTTCTAATTCTTGATTTATTGTTTGTGAAGAATCATAAGCCTGTTTTTTGACAAGCCTTTTAAGTATGATTCTACCGATTATAAATGTTGGAATCATTAAAAGTACAAAATACTGAACAAAAATAAGAGTTACATTTTCTGGGTCTTTGCTTGCTTCATAAAGGCTAAATATTAATTCTGCAAGGATTATAAGATTAAAAATAACAAGAAGAATAATATTTCTACGGTTCACTCTTAAAGGTTTCCTCCAACAGTATGAAGATAAGCCCCCACCAAAAATGATGGGGGCAGTAATAGTTTACTTTTCATAAATATCTGTCTTTGATATATTCATAAATTTGTGAGCTTTACCTGGTTCTCTGTAATAAATGCGCACTTCATCACCAGCATTCCATGTTTCAGGTGGACGATTAATATGTTCTTCGGGAACTTTAAAAGTGGAAAGAATTTGTAATCTGGCAGAGTAAACGGTTACGGTCATTTTCTCTTTGTCAATGATAGGGAATTTTTTACCTGCTACAAGAGGATTATCTCTCTTTATACCAGTTTTTTTCTCTACTACTTCAATGGGAATATTTATGAAGTTTTGGGTTGCGTCATCAAATATGACTATTAACTTTTTCTCAAGATCGAGTTTCATTCTTTTTCCTACTGTAGGTTCTGGTCCCATATGTTTTGGATCATCGGGGACTTTATATACATGTGGTGGTAAAGTATTATAGTCAGGATTTCTAAAATCCTGCCTTGAATCTGATATTATTGTTACCAATCCCTTTTGTTTATCATAAGCTATTACTCTACCTTGGTCTACCTTTCCAAATTCTTTCGGATGCAGAGCTAATAAAGCTACTATTGCTCCAATAAAGGTGATAACAAAATAAACATACAAAGCTTTTTCTATGCCTGTTGCATGTTTCCATGAAATAGCCATACATTTCCCTCCTTATTAATTATGATTGTCCCATTTTCTTCATTCTGACTTCCATTCTCATTCCAATGATTGCCTTAACAACAATTATTACCATCAAGACTGAAAGACCACCGAGAATTGTAACTGTAGAAACATCATCTAACCATTTTATATCATATACTCTTGCAATGAGTTTCTGAGCAATTGATAAAGCAGCAATACATACTGCTGAACCAAACAATACTCTTATTATCATTCCTTTGAAGTATTTTGTTGCAACAGCTCCAAATTGTGCACCTATACCAGCTCCGATAAGCATTATAAAGACAGCTAAAAGCTCAGTTCTTCCTTTCCATGTATAGGTAAAGGTACCATAAAGACCGGATATCATAACTTCAAACAAGTCTGTTCCTACTGCAACATGGGTAGGACATCCAACAAGATATATTAGAGCAGGCATTCTTATCAAACCTCCACCAATTCCAAGAAGACCAGCGATAACTCCTGTTGCAAAACCTACAATCATTGGTAACCATAATGATATTCTAATCTGTGCCTCTTTAAAGTTAAACACTGGAGGAATTTTAATTTTATGAAGAGTTTTATACCATGTAACGCCACTTGCTAATTTGTCTAACTGTTCACCTTTTTCTTTTGCAAGTCTTTCCTTTTTCTTTAATTTTGCATAATCAAGTAATACGGTGATAAAAATAAAGGCAAGGAGAATCAAGTATATAATACGAAGATACAGGTCAACTTTACCTATTCTTTCAAGAAACATAACTATTTGAGCTCCAACCTCAAATCCTGCCATTGTTCCAAGCATCATAGCAATACCAAGAGGATAGTCAACATTTCCAAATTTTGCATGTCGTATTGTTGAAACAATTGATTTTCCAGCCATGTGAGCGATATCAGTACCGATTGCAAAAGCCATTGGAAAGCCTAAGATATTAAGTCCTGGTGTTATCATCCATGCTCCACCCATTCCGTAGAATCCACCTAAAATTCCGACTCCCAAGCCTAATATGACTAATCCAGGCCAGAAAAGATCAACTCCTGAAATTGGCATATGCAAATATAACCATTCCATATATTACCCTCCTTTTTATTTTTTAAGAATTAGTGTTCAGCAAGTTCTCTCTTTGTAAGGTCAATACCTGTTAAACTTAATAGAAAGTCAGCAATAAATCCAATTAAAATTCCAGCTATAGGTGTTACACAACCAGTGAGAATCGTGAAAAGTAACATATTGTCATTGTAAAGATTTGCCCACCATAGACTTAGACCTGAAAGACCTTTTGTATTAGCCACAACAACAAGAGGTGGAGCTTTCTGCGCAGCTGCTAATGCAATATTAGGAAGTATAGAGACTAATCCAATTACTGATAAAACAATGACAAACAATTTTTTCATATTTTCACCCTCCTTTTAATTTTTTTTATTTAACAATTAAAACACTACATGGTGTTAGAGATACAATTTTTGTAGCAGTGCTTCCTATACCTGTGCCTGGAAATTCTCCTGTGCCTCTGTGTCCCATAATTATTAAATCAAACTTGTCTTCTTTTGCTTTTCTTATTACATTATCAGCAGGGAAAACTCCTCTTTCAAGAACAGTTTTAACTGAAATTCCCTTTTTGTCAAAAACTTCCTTTGCTTTATTAATGGCTTTCTGTGCCTCAGAATCAAGTTTTGCTCTAATATCACCTGGATATTCAATATCTGATAGGCCTGCGTACAGGGCGACTGACATAATGGTGACCTCTGCCTTTTCTTTTTCTGCCATTTCAGCTGCTTTGTTTACAGCTTTCATAGCATAATCTGAACCATCCGTTGGAACTAATATTTTCATACAATCCTCCTTAAGAGATTTTTTCAGCTTCTTTGCTGAATAAATTATTTCTTATCCTCACCTCCTTTCAATTTTGAAGAATTATAAAAATTATAAATA
>CAZTLF010000038.1:0-16524 GCA_964614465.1 uncultured Thermodesulfovibrio sp. | reverse complement strand
CATTTTTCAAATATTGAAAAATCCAACTTGTTTTTATTTCTAACCAAAAGTCTTATGTTAATATTTTCATCTAAGAGACTGTAAAGAAGTCTTCTACCTACAAAACCTGTTGTCCCTGTAAGTAAAATTGTTTTCATGAATTATAAAATAAATTAGTGACCATGCCCTTGTTCTGAATGTCCGCCTGCAATTACATAAATTGTTTCTGAAGGGGAGAGATTTTCAAAAAAGAGGCTTTCCTCTCCTGCAATATGTAGAGCTTCTCCTTCAGTGAGTACTCCTTCCCATATACCTGTAACCTTAACTTTTCCTTTTAATATGAGGACAATTTCTTCGTGTCCTTTGCCGGGTTTTATTAACCTTTCCTTTTCTTCAGGTTTAAGAACTCCGTAAATCATATAACAGGCATGAGAATTTGTGAGTTCAGACCCTATTATAAACTCTCCTGTTAATAGCTTTCCTAAATGCTCTTTTACATTTAAAATTCTCATTTATTCAATTTTACTATTTTAAAGAGAACAAATTCAAAAGAAAATTGAGAGGAATTAACTTACAAAAAAAGACTACAAAAAGACATTCCTAAGCTCCATACTAAAAATATAAACAAAAAGGAGGTTTGTTATGGAGAGAATAAACGAAAGAACAAGAGCTGAGGTATTGTTTAAGTTTAAATGGAACTCTTCAATTGGAGAGCACGAGGAATCTCATTTTTGCAAATTAAATGTCTGGAGAGATTTTGAATTATTCCCAGAAAAAATAAAATCCCTAATTTTGGATAAAGGGGAGGGCGACAGTTTTACTGTTCACTTCAAAAAGGGTGAGCTTTTTAATTATTCTGAGGGGAATATAATAGATGTAAAGTCATCTCAGTTTGACCCTCCAAAGCCTTTTAAAACAGTCATAAAACCAAGGCTTGGTAGATTTTATCCTCTTGGATTTTTCTCAGGATTAAAGGGTGTTTTCCCTGAGAATAGTAAACCCACAAGAGTAATAGGCATCGGTAAGGATAACCTGAGAGTTGATACAAATATTCCGATAGCAAAGTATGATTTACAACTTGATGCTTATATATTAAGTGTGACAAAAAAGTCAGCTGATGTGGGTGGAGAATGCAGAGACTGGTGTGCTCTGTCTCTTGAAAATGGTCCGGGTATGCAGGTCAGATACAATGGCATGCAAACAGATTTTGAAATTGAAGATCCAGAAAGTTTTAAAAGAGAGGACGAGACAGAGGATAGAATTTTTTATAAAGAACCTAGAATCACCACTCACATTGACTCAAAGGCTCATGAAAATCTTTTAGAGCTTTACAGAAAAATTCTTCCAGAAAAGGGTAAAATTCTTGATTTAATGAGCAGCTATCAATCGCATATTCCACAAAATGAAAATATTGAAGTAATTGGGCTTGGCTTAAATGAAGAGGAAATGAAACAAAATACAAGATTAAATAAATATATTATCCATGATATCAATAAGGAGCCAAGGCTACCTTTTGGAGATGAAGAATTTGACGCTGTTGTCTGCGATCTCTCTATTGAATATGTTACCAATCCCCTTGAGTTAACTTGGGAAATAAAGAGGATTCTAAAGAAGAACGGCATAATTACTTTAAGTTTTTCTAATAGATACTTCCCCCCTAAGGTAATTAAACTGTGGATTGATTTACATGAATTTGAAAGAATGGGCTATGTTTTAGAGCTATTATTAAGGACTGGTGGTTTTAAGAATTTTAAAACCTATTCAATAAGAGGGTTTATGAGACCCTATGATGATAAATATTTTGGTTGCACTCTGCTGTCTGACCCACTATATGTAGTTTATGCCCAGAAATCTTAGAAATAAGATTGCAGTTATCGGAGGGGGCATTGCTGGTGCCTGTACCTCCGAACTACTTTCAAAAAAAGGCTATGAGGTCATTCTATTTGAAAAGAGCAATCGTCTTGGAGGCTGTTCAGGAAGTTTTACCCGTGATGGCTTTGTTTTTAATGTGGGTGCAACTACAATTGCAGGATTAAATGAGGGTTTTCCAGTAAAAAAAATACTTTCAAACTTTAATATAGAGGAAAATATAAGGGATGTTGAGCCCTCAATTACTGTACACACTCCGAAGGGAATGGTTAGAAGATTTTCCTGTCTTCATAAAACAATTGATGAAATAGATAGAATTTTTCCAAACAGGGGAAATTATAAATTTTGGAACAAAGTTTATGAGACCACCTTTAGAGTTTTAACCCATGATTATTATCATAATTTTTCTTCCATAAAAGGTCCTATCAGAACCTTTTTAAATATGAAAAATCTTATTTTTAGATATTTTAGGCACTTTTTTATTCCTGCTGAGATAGGATTAAAAGAGTATTTTCCGTATTTGGACAGAGATTATTATGATTTTATGGATTCTCATGTGAAAATTGTTGCTCAGAGTAGGATATCAGAAGTGAGCTTTCTTACTCTTTTACTTTCTCTTGGTTATCCCTTTACTGGTGTAGGTTATCCAGAAAGAGGAATGGGTAGATTAATTGAAGAAATTGTAAGGAATCCCCTTTGTTTAATTAAAGCAGAGGTGAAATCTTTGGAGGCCTATAAAGGTAATTTTATTCTAAAGGGAGATTTTGGAGAGGAAAGCTTTCAAAAGGTTGTACTTGCATTACCAGTTTTCGAAAATATGCATATCTTAAAGGATAATAAAATAAAAGATTATTTGGAAAAGTATATTCATCTAAACACTTGTAGTTCAGCAGTTGTTCTTTATGGATTAATAAAAGATTTTTACCCTGATGAGAAATTCCATCTTAAAATTCTAAGAGAATCACTTCCTCATACTTCCTCTAGATATCTGTTTTTTTCTTTTAATACTATAAATAGGGAAAATTTAAAGTACACCACATTTACCGTGTCAACCCACACTAAAACTTCCTATTGGATAAATCTTCAAAGAGAATTATATGATATAAAAAAAGACAAGTTGACAGAGAGGATTTTAAAAGTTATGAGAGAAACTTTTATGTTAAAGTCAAACCAAATTGTTCAATCTTTTATGGCAACTCCTGAGACTTTTTTTAGATTTTTAGGGCGAAGAAGTTTAGGAGGAATTCCAGTAACTAGGAAAAATGCCTTTTGGAGGATACCCTCAAACTTCACACCTTTCAAAAATCTTTATCTTGTGGGAGATAGTTTTTTTTGTTATCAGGGATGGATAGGAATATCAATGGGAATAAGAAATCTAGTTGAAAATTTTCATGAAGAGAGTTGAACTTAAAATAACCCCCATAGACTGGCTTCTTATAATTAATGTTGCGATACTTTTTTCTTCCTCTATATCCATCATAATCTATAAAATTCTTAATGCCAATTGGCTGAATGGCCTAATAGCAGGTTCCATCTTAGGATTTTGTCTTGCTTTTTTTTCTATAGTTTTTATAACAATAAATAATCACTACATTCTATCGAAGATTAGTAAACCCTACATATGGTGGTTTATCTCAGCATTTTTTGCCTTTTTAGCAGGTTATCTTGGTTTTTATTTAGCTTTTTTTTTAGTAAGAAGTTTATCTCTATTAATTCCTGAAAGTATTCTGATTAACATAGATATTTTAGCTATATTTTCAGGTTTTCTTAATTATCTTGTGGGGTTAATTATATATCTCTTTGTGAGTATGAAGAGTAAAAAACAGGAACTTGAAAACCTTATATCAGAGGGAAGAGTACTTTCGCTAAATACTCAGCTTAACTCACATTTTTTACATAATGTTTTAAATAATATAGCTGAACTAATAAGAATAGATAATGCTAAGGCTGAAGAAGCCCTGATTAAATTGAGCAGATTTTTTAGAAAAGTTCTCAAGGAAGGAGAGCTTATAGAGATTTCTGAAGAGCTGGAAAATGTGAGAAACTATATAGAGCTTGAAAATTTAAGATATAATGGACTTATAAATTTAAATATACTAAAGGAAGAAAAGGTTAAGAACATTCAGATTCCTCGTTTTTCCATTCAACTATTGGTTGAGAATGCTATAAAGCATGGATTTACTGGAAGAGCTTTAAATATTAATATTTCCTTTGATGTTTTTGATTCTTTATGTCTTATTCGTGTTGCCAACGATGGTAAAAAAATAGAGGATTTAAAATTCGGAATAGGTCTTACAAATCTCTCGAAAAGACTTAAGCTCCTCTGCAAAGGTAAAGTAGAATTAGGTGAAAAGGAAAAAAATGAATTTATAATAAAACTACTGCATGAAAATTTTAATTGTAGATGATGAAAAGTTATCACTTATGAGATTAAGGAGGCTTCTCATTGAGGCTGGAAGTCCTAATATAATTTCAGCTGATTCTTCTACTGAGGCAATTTCTCTTTTAGAGAAGTATCCAGACATTGAAGTTGCATTCATTGATATTAAAATACCAGATATGTCTGGCTTAGAGCTCGCATATAAACTTTTAACTAAAAATGAAAATCTATTTGTAGTTTTTCAGACTGCCTATGAAGAGTATGCCTTAGAAGCCTTTAAAATAGGAGCAATTGATTATCTTGTCAAGCCATACACCATTGATGATATAAAAAGGGTACTGAATAGAATTGATAAATATAGGGAATCAAAAGGTGAAAGTAAATTCATGGTAAAAACCCTTCAGGGTGACTACAAGATAATTTCAAAAGAGGATATTTTTTATATAAAAGCAGAACTTAAAGAGTCATTAATAAGAACACAAAATGAGTATATTTACTATCCTCTTTCTATATCCAAGTTTGAAGAAAAGCTTAAAAACTTAGATTTTTTCAGAGTTCACAAGTCTTATTTGATAAACATCTCAAAAATAGCTAAGATAACCAGAATACATCAGAGCAAACTTCTGTTTAAATTTTCAGGCATTGATGATGTTGTCACAAGTAGCAAGGAAGGTGCGAAGCTTTTTAGAGAAAAATATAGCCATCTTCTTGTTTAGGAAGAATAAAAAATATTAATTTTGCAGTCTTTTAGAATTCTCAACTTTTTTGTGTCATAGTCAAAACGCCACCATTTACCTCCTTTGGGGGTAATGATTATATAGGCCATCACCACCATAAAGTTTGTAAGGTTTCTCTTTTGGTTTTGCATTTTTTATCTTAAGTTCTGTTAACATACCAGTTATCGCAGCAAGAAATTTCAGCTACCATTAATGTTACTGCAAAAATATTCTGGCTATAAATATGAGTTTGTAGACGTTAATAGATATCAAGATATAGCAAAATGTAGCATTATCAAAGGTTTATACAAAATTAATGAATTATGATAGACAGTATTAAAAAATAAAAAACTGGACGGTAGGGGAGTCGAACCCCTGACCTCCAGAGTGCGATTCTGGCGCTCTCCCAACTGAGCTAACCGCCCAATTTGTTTTATAATATCATATTTGAAAACTTAAAATGGAGGTTTAGGTGATGAACTGGCAAGAATTGAAAAAAGTCGCAAGAGAAAAGTTAAAACCTTACTGCCGTGTATGCCCTGTATGTAATGGAGTTGTTTGTGCAGGAGAAGTTCCAGGAATGGGAGGTGTCGGTACAGGCTCCTCTTTTAAAGCTAATATTGAGGCTTTAAATGAAATTAAACTTAATCTTTCCACTATTCATGATGTAAAAAATCCAGACACATCAGTTGAAATCTTTGGTCATACTATTTCTTTTCCTGTTATGGCAGCACCAATAACTGGAACAACATACAATATGGGCGGAGCTGTTACTGAAGAAATTTATACTCAAGAAGTAATTTCAGGCTGTCTTATGGCAGGCACACTTGGTTGGACTGGTGATGGAGCAGATCCATTGATGTATGGAAGCGGTATAGAAGCAATAAAAAAGAACAACGGTAAGGGTATTCCCATCATTAAGCCAAGAACACAGGATGAAATAATTAAAAGAATAAGACTCGCAGAAGAAGCAAATGCTATAGCTGTTGGCATAGATATTGATGGAGCTGGACTTGTTACAATGGCATTAAAAGGCCAGCCCGTAAGCCCAAAGTCTCCCGAAGAAATAGAAGAACTTGTTAAAGCAACAAATCTTCCATTTATTTTGAAAGGGATAATGACTTTACGAGAAGCTCAATTAGCCTATGAACTTGGTGTTAAAGCAATTGTTGTCTCAAATCATGGTGGAAGAATTCTTGATCATACTCCTGGTGTTGCAGAGGTCTTACCAGAGATCACAGAAAAACTTAAAGGTAAAATAACTATCATTGCAGATGGAGGAATCCGCTCTGGCGTTGATGTGCTTAAATTACTGGCACTTGGTGCAGATGCAGTGCTGATAGGAAGACCAGTAGTGATAGCCGTATTTGGTAATGGCAGAGAGGGGCTTAAGCTTTATTTTGAAATTATTAAAAATGAACTAAAACAGGCAATGCTTCTTACTGGAGTTGCCTCTGTAAAAAATGTACCAAAAACTATCTTAAGAGTCTAATATAATGCTGCTCAGGCATACTGCTTGAGCAGCTATTCCCTCACATCTTCCTATAAAACCCATTCCTTCATTAGTTTTTGCTTTAATATTTATTACATTTAGTCCAATTTTATACAGATTTCCTTTCATAGTTGGAATATAAGGAAACAGTTTAGGCTTTTCAGCAAAAATTGTACAGTCAATCCATAGAGGTTTAATTTTGTGATTTCTTACAATCTCAAGGGTTCTTTCAAGTAACAGAAGGCTTGAAATATCTTTATATTGAGGATCTGTGTCAGGAAAATATTTTCCAATATCACCAAGTCCTGCAGAACCCAATATGGCATCAATTATTGCATGAATAAGAACATCTGCATCAGAATGCCCTTCAAGGCCTTTTTCATAAGGGATTTCAACTCCGCCAATGATAAGTTTTTTACCTGAAACAAGTCTATGGCTATCATATCCTATACCTATTCTTATTGTGCTCATTTGATCAAACTGCAAAAAAAACTTCAGTTTTTCTAAATCATCTTTTATTGTTATTTTAATGTTTTTTTCATCACCCTTTATAGCAAGCACTTTGCCACCATATCTTTCTATTAAAAAAGCATCATCTGTTCCATAAATTCCTTCTTCATATGCCTTTTCATATGCCTTGAGAAGTCCCTTAAACCAGAATGCTTGAGGTGTTTGAACTGCCCTTAAAATGCTTCTGTTAAAAGTGCCACCGATAATATTGTTTTTTCTAATCCATTTAATTGTATCAGTTAATTCAATTGCTGGTATTACACCATCAACTTCAGGATTTATTGCATCAATAACTCTTTCTATTAATTCTTTGCTAACTAAAGGTCTTGCTGCATCATGAATTAATACAATATCAGTATCTTTATGTAATACTTTTAAAGCATTGTAAACAGAGTCCTGTCTCTGAGTTCCTCCTTCTATAATTCCTTTGACCTTTTGAATTTTAAAGCTTTGAGTGATTTCCTTCATTTTTTCAATTGCTTCTTTTCTTGTTACAATCCATATATCATCAATAACATTTGTGTTTTCAAAAGTTTGAACAGACAACATAAAAAGAGGTTTATTATTGATTTCAACAAATAGTTTGTCTGGAAAACCAAATCTTTTTCCTACGCCTGCTGCAACTATTATGACACCGCACTTCATTCTACTGTTCTTTTTCAGTAAAATCGTCGGTTTTCGGTTTTCCAAATATCATTCTTCCTGTGCCAGTCTGTAAAATACTATGAATCACAACATCAATAGTTTTACCAATGCTTGACCTTCCTTCTTCCACAACCACCATTGTTCCATCATCCAGGTAAGCAACCCCCTGGTCAGGTTCTTTCCCCTCTTTAACTATAAAAAGTCTCAAGACTTCACCAGGAAGCACAGGAGGTCTCATTGCCTGAGCAAGTTCATTCAGATTTAAAACAGGCACTCCTCTTAATTGAGCAATTTTTATAAGATTCTGGTCATTTGTAATTAGTGTTCCTTTCAAAATTCTTGAAAGTTCAATAAGTTTTGTATCAACTTCTTTTATTTCTGGAATATCTTTTTCAATAATCTCAAATTTTATTTTTTCTGCTCTTTTAATCCTCTGCAGAATATCAAGTGCTCTTCTTCCTTTTGCTCTTCTTAATGGATCCGGAGAGTCCGCAATATACTGAATTTCTCTTAAAATAAATCTTGGAATCAATATTGTCCCTTTTACAAAACCGAGTTCTACAAGATCTGCAATTCTGCCATCTATAAGAACATTGGTATCAAGGATTTTAGGTTCTTCCCATATAGCTTCCTTTTTAATTATCCATAAAATATCTACAATTTTAATTGTTTTAGCCTTTTTGAAGCCGAAAATAGCACCAGCATATCCAAATCCCATTATAAAACTGAAAGCAACAAAATTAAGGCTTGAGGATAAGATTAA
Source organism: uncultured Thermodesulfovibrio sp. (assembly GCA_964614465.1). Lineage (GTDB taxonomy): Bacteria > Nitrospirota > Thermodesulfovibrionia > Thermodesulfovibrionales > Thermodesulfovibrionaceae > Thermodesulfovibrio. The sequence goes on along the minus strand of CAZTLF010000038.1, from coordinate 8,170 downwards.
CAAAGGTAAACTTAGAAGAATCCCTGTAAAAATTCCTAAAAAAAGACCTAAAAAACCGAATAAAATTTGTGAACTGTTCATTTTTTTTAGTTTCAGATAGACAAGTATAGTTAAAAATATGCTGATTAATAAAATAATAAGAGCTTCCATAGAGGAAGGTAAAATAATGTCTTCAGCCTGAAGATTAATAAAAGCAATAGTAAAAAAAGTTATAGCAAAAAGAAAAATCAAAAGACTCATGATCCCAGAATCATATAGAATTTTTTGCCTCCTCTGTGTATCAGAACCAGAACATCAGGTTTTGAAATTTTCTGTATTGCTCTCTGGAAATCAGAAGCGGATAGTATTTTCTGTCTTTCTATTTCCATTATAAGATCTCCTTTTCTAAGTCCTACAGTCTCAGCAGGTGAACCTGGTTCAATCTTATAAACAACTACTCCTTTGTCTTCAGGGTCTGCTCCAATCTGTTTTGCCAGTGATAACTCAAGATCAATAACTGACAATCCTTTGAATGGATTTTCAAATTTTTCTGTTACTTTTTTGAAAACCTTAGTCTCTTGAAACTGTTCAGAAGGAAGTTGAGCAATTGTAACTGAGGTTGTATAAATTTGTCCATCCCTGAAAACTTTCAAATTCACCATTGAGCCAATTTTACTCTGAGCTACAAGATTTTTTAAAATAGCGCTTTCTGTTATCTGTTTTCCATTATACTCAATGATAATATCTCCTCTATGCAGTCCGGCTCTGTAAGCTGGTGATTGTTTTGTTACATCTGTAACAATAACTCCATAAAGTTCTTTCAGACCAAACTTTTCAGCCAGCTCAGCTGTTAAATCCTGAACCATTATTCCTATCCATCCTCTTATGACCTTCCCTTCCTTAATTAAGCTATCCTTTATAACACGAGCCATGTTGCTTGGAACAGCAAATCCTATTCCCTGATAACCACCTGTTCTGGAAAATATGGCTGTGTTTATGCCTATTATTTCTCCTTTTATGTTTACCAGAGGTCCTCCTGAGTTTCCTGGATTAATTGCTGCATCTGTCTGAATAAAATCTTCATAGTCAGCAATGCCTACATCTGCCCTTCCTGTTGCACTTATTATGCCCATTGTAACTGTATGAGTTAATCCATAGGGATTTCCAATTGCAAGAACAAAATCTCCGACTAGAAGTCTATCAGAATCTCCCCATGGAGCAACAGGTAAGTCTTTTGCATTTATTTTAATTACAGCTAAATCTGTTTTAGGATCAGCACCTATTATTGTGGCTTTAAATGTTCTTCTATCATAAAGAGTTACCCTTATATCCTCTGCCTGCTCAATAACATGATAGTTGGTTAGCAGATAACCATCATTTGAAACAATTACACCAGAACCCATACTCATTTCCTTCCATTTCTTACCATGCGAATTGCCAAAAGGTGGTAGAAACTCAAAAAGATCTTCAAGAGTGGGAGGAGACTGTACGGTTCTGGTTGTTGAAATATTTACAACAGAAGGAGAAACTGCTTTAACAATTTCTGCAAAGCTCTTAACAGGTTCAGCAATATCTCTGTAAATAGGAATAGACTGTCTTGGTGCACTTATCAGATAAAAAACTACTACTCCTGTCAGGCATCCAATAGCAAAAATTAAAGTAAATAAACTGAGTTTTCTTTTTGTCATTTTATCCACGTTTCACGAGTTTCCTTATTTCTCCTATACGAAGAGTTATTTTTTGAGAATCAAAATGCTCAAGATATGCTATAGCATATCTTCTTGTTGTATTAAGCAGGGTTCTAAATTCAGAGACTGTCATTTCATTCTTTTTTGAAAAGAAATCTTTAATTAAATTGAACATTTTATTGTAGTTGTCAACTGGAAGATATAAAGAATCATTTATTCTGACTATCTTGCCCTGTTTTGCAATTATTTTTAAAATATCAGTTAATTTTGATTCAGAAATTGAAAGAGTTTGAGCAAGTTCTTCCTTAAAAGGAGGCTGAAATTCTTTTTGAAGTTCTTTCATTATTTTTTCTTCCAGTAATGGATCAATTTTTTCTTTATTTATTGACTTTAACTTTACTGTATTACCCTCTATTGTAACATCTTCAATATAAGGCAATAACATTAAAACTTGCGGAAATCTCTCAACAGAAAGTTTCGCCTTCAACTCTTCTTTTGGCAATCCTTCTTTAAATGGATTGGTCGCATGAAATTCTTTAAGTAAATTTAAAAGAGAAGTTTTAAACTTGTTGAAAACATCTATATGAAAAAAATGACTTTCTACATTTATGATTCTTCTTTTTTTTATAAGCTCATCTACAACAGTTTTAACCTGGATTATATCACTATTTATCCAGCCTTCAAGTTCAAAAATAGACATACCATTAAAAGCTCTTCTTTTAATTTTAGTCTCCACTTTATCATATAATGTGCCGCTAAAAAGAGTTTCAAGATGTTCAAACTCTATATCTCTTTTTTTTCTTGGTGGTTCAGGATCAATAACAATGCCTCCTCCAATAGTTTCAAGAGGAGAAAATCTTCTCAGAATAAATCTATCTCCAGCCATTGCTACTACAGGCTCCTGCAACTTAATATAAGCAAATGCTTCTTCATCAGGTAAAACTTCTGTTTTATTAAAAAGCTTTAGTTTACCAATTGTTTCAGAGGTCGCAAGGTAAAAATGAATAGGCATTCCATACTTTAAAGGCTTTACATCTTTTAAAAGTTTCAGTTTTACTTCAATAAAAGAAGAAGGTCTCAGTTTCCCTGGAACAGTAACAACATCCCCTCTTTTAATGTCTTCTTTTGATACTCCCTGAAGATTTATCCCTACTCTCTGTCCTGCAAAAGCCTCTTTAAGCTGTTGTCCATGACTCTGAAGCCCTCTTACTTTTGAAGTAATCCCTGAAGGCAGAATTTCAACAGGAGAATCCACAGTAACTTTACCAGAAAGAACTGTGCCTGTTATAACTGTTCCAAAACCTTTGAGAGTAAAAACCCTATCAATAGGCATTCTAAATATGCCACCAGTTGATTTTTCTTCAACTAATAATGCAAGTTCTCTGATTCTTTCTTTTAAAAGATCAATGTTGTATCCTGTTTTAGCTGAAACTGGAATTATTTCAGCATTCTCAAGAAATGTTCCTTTAACTGCGTCTTTTACATCTTCTTTTGCAAGTTCAACTGTTTCTTCATCAACAAGATCTGCTTTATTCAAAACTATCAAGCCTGATTTTATCTGGAGCAAATTGCATATTGCTAGATGTTCTTTTGTCTGAGGCATTACTCCTTCATCTGCAGCTACTACAAGCATAACTATATCAATTCCACCAACTCCTGCGAGCATATTTTTAATAAGCCTCTCATGTCCTGGAACATCAACAATGCCGATAATTACATCAGGATAGACTATATTAGCAAAACCAAGATCTATTGTTATTCCTCTTTCTTTTTCTTCTTTTAATCTGTCAGGGTCTATACCTGTAAGAGCCTTTACAACAGAACTTTTCCCATGATCAATATGTCCTGCAGTCCCTAAAATTACTTTTTTCATTGGATAAGCTGAATAAAATTAGTTAGAAGTTTTAAACCCATTTTTTGAGATTTTTCAGGATGAAACTGAGTTGCGAAGATATTTTCATGAATAATTATTGAAGTAAATTCAATACCGTAGTCTGTAACTCCACCAATAACCTTGCTTTCCTCAGGCACCACATAGTAGGAATGGACGAAATAAAAATAGGAACTATCAGGAACATTTGAGAGAATTTTGCTTTTTTTCTTGAAAGTCACTGTATTCCAGCCCATGTGAGGAATTTTATATTCCTGAGGCAGATTAAATCTTATCACTCTACCCTTTATTAGATTAAGCCCTTTGCATATTCCAAACTCTTCAGATTCTGTGAATAAAATCTGCATTCCAAGACAAATTCCTAAATAAGGCTTCCCTTTAAGGATTTCTTCCTTAACTGTCTCAATAAGTCCAAACTCAGTGAGATTTCCAATGCAGTCACGAAAAGCACCAACACCTGGTAAAACAATAGCCTTTGCCTTTTTTATTTCCTCAGGATTCTGTGTAATGAGCGCCTCACCTCCTACTGCTTCAATAGCCTTTGAAACACTGCGGATGTTTCCCATTCCATAATCAACTATTGCAATCATGCATTCAATTCTACCATAAAACAAAGAGTTTTTTTAAATTTTCCCATTCTTTGTAAGGTTTAAGCTTAATTTCCTCAAAAGTTCTTACTTCAATCTCATCCCCATGTTTTATTCTTATTTGAATAGCTCCATCAAAATCTGTTCTGTAGATTCTGCATTTATCTTTTAAATATTCTAATACCTCCTTGTGGGGATGTCCATAGGGATTATCTTTGCCAACAGAAAATATACAGAACTGAGGTAAGACAGCCTCATAGAAACCTCTATGCAAAGAACGTTTACTTCCATGATGGGGTATTTTTATTATATCTGCCTTGAGATACTCAATAGGAATGCTTTCCAATGCATCTTTACCTACATCTGAGGTGAAGAGAAAGGTTGTCTTAGCACATTTCATTTTAAAAACCAAACTCAATTCATTACTATCCTTTAAAAGACGAGAAACAAAAAAATCTTTATAGGGATGTAATATTGTAAAAGAACAATCATCTGCCTTAAGAATGTCACCTCTCTCAAGATGTCTAAGATTCATTGCAATGCTGTATTTTATATAACCATTATCCCAGACTTCTTTAACATTAAAGTTTCCCACAATTCTCAAAAATCCTCCTGCATGGTCTTTCTGTTCATGAGTAATAATAAGAGCCTGCAAGTCTGTATGTCCCTTCGCTTTCAGATACTGCTCTGCTTCAAATCCTGTCTTGCCTGTATCTATGAGAAAAACTCCATGCGGTGTTTCAACAACTGTAGATTCTGCCTGACCTACATCAAGAAAAGTTATTTTAATGATATTTTTTTGTAAATTATTTAAATACAAACTGATTAAAACCAAACTTAAAATTAATAAAAATGAAATAACAAAGGATAATCTTTTACTCCATCCCCTTAATCCATAGAAACCGAAAATTAGCAAAAAAATAGCCAAATAAAAAACAACAACCAAACCCAAACAAATGGGCGGAATTGATAATGAAGAAAAGCTAAATGAAGCAAGTAAATGCATTAATTTAAAAGAAAACCCTGCAATTGCATTGACAACCTCTGGTAAAGGATAAACTCCTGTGATAAGATAAATCAGAACAAATATCAAATTTAGAGGAAAAAGAAACATTCCTATAAGTAGTCCTGCTGTCAGATTTGCAACTGGACTAATCAGAGATACATAGTGAAACCAATAAACTACAAGAGGTGCAGTAATAAAAGAAGCTGAAAAACTAATAAACAAACTAAGTGCTAAATAGGATAATACTTTGTTTTTAATTCTATTTTTAAAACTTTTATAAATGTCTGTTACAAAGCCTATGGCTACTGTGGCAAGAAAGCTTAGCTGAAAAGAAAGTTCTCTGGCTGAAGAAGGGTCTATGATTAAAATAAATAAACAGGCAACTGATACTGTGATTATCCATAAAGATTTTCTCTCAGTCAGTACTCCGAGCATAAAAAATACTGCCATTATAAATGCTCTTGTAGAGGGATGATTTGGTTCTATAATTAGATAATAAAAAAATAAAAAGGGAAAACAAAGAAGAATACTTAATTGAGAAGGTTTAATATATAGAGTCATTCGTATAAGCCATTTATACGGCATGAACCGAATAAGGGTTCTAAAAATTATAAAAAATACAGTAAAAAGAAGACTGAAATGAGCACCAGAAATGCTTAATAGATGGATAAGCCCTGTTCTTTGGAAATCATTCCTTATTTCCTTTGGTATCTCATATCTTTGACCTGTTGTCATCGCAATCATCACAGAAGCAGCAGGCTCATTGAGTTTTGCTTTAAGCTCTTTGATAATCCTATTTTTTGCTCTTTCAAATATATTCTGATTTAGCCTTCCTTCATCCACTAACTTAGTAGCATAACAGAAGTCTGTTTTACTAAAAGAATAAGGATTTTTATATTCCTCTACTTTCTTGCACTCAATCTTATAAAGTCTTTTTTCTTCTGGTTTTTCTCTGAAATATATCTTTAAATTTTTGCCTTCAACGGTTTTGAAAAGATGAGTATTATCTTTACTTGCAATAAAATATCCTTTGAAGTTTACAATGGACTCTTTATCACTGAAGTATTTCTCAGCAGCCAGATTGCCATATAAAACGCCAGCTAAGGAAAATATAAAACATGCAAAGGAGATAAAATATTTTTTCTTTAACAAGCAAATTACTGTGGAAAACAATGCTAAAAAAATAGAAAGTGTTGGGAAATAGATAAAAATAAGTCCAGATAAAATCCCTATGATACAGGAAACTATACAGGGCATAAAAATTAATCCTTGTCCACCATTTTCCCCACCAAAATCAATTAGATTTTATTTGATATTTTATGGAGATGAAACTTTAATAAACATATCATAAATACATTTTGACTTCATTAAGTATTTGCCACAATTTATACTTATGTTTTTATATATTTTAGCACTTTATAATATGTTTATGTTTAAGCCAAGAATAGTTTTAAGTAGATGCTTTTTAAGTCCTGTGAGATATAATGGAGGAATTGTTAAAGATGAATTTGTTGATAAACTGAAAGAATTTGTTGAGTTTATAGATTTATGCCCTGAACATGACATTGGTCTTGGAGTACCACGTCCAAGAATTGTTTTATTAAAAGATAATGAATCAAAAAGACTCATTAGTAAATTTTCATTCAAGATATAAATACCTTCTTATGACATACAATCAAAAGTCTCTCAGACAACTCGATAAAATTGTTGCTGATGAAAGTCTTGATATAAATAAAAAGATTAAAAATTACAGTGAAATATTTTGACATTTAAGAGAAAACCATCAAGAGGAAGGCATACAAACACGCTAATGCATATTTTTAGTCATATCGCAGATAAACTAAATAAAAGAGAAAAAATACACATATTGGATTTAATAGAGAAATATAGGAATAATCTTATTGACTTAAAACCAATTATTGAGATTATAAGAAATATTAACTCTCACTTTGAAAACATTTATATTCTCGATCAAAAATATCTAAATCCTTTCCCCGATGAAATCTATGTATAAAGTAATATAGATGACAGTACTGCCCTTTTCAATGCTTGAATTTAAAACTTTTACAAAGACTGGCTAAAAAGTCTGAGACTGATTATCTATCCTGAACCAGAAAAATTAAAAACATGGCAAAATAAATTTTGCGTTGAAATAAAATCTTTAATTTTGACTTTTACAGTGAAAACTTATCTCATGGATTCCCAGTAAGATTTAAGATATCCTTTAAGTTCCTGAACCATTGACTTTGTAGCTTCAAAAGCAGAATCCGTCTTTAACTTCTCTGGAATTGGCTCAGGTTCTTCTATTTCAATATCAATTCCTTCAAGACCACATATCAATGAAAGCCAGCCAGGTCCTATGGCTTTTTCATTGTATCCCGAGGCAATGGCATCTATGACTTTGCCATCAGATATGTTACCCAGTTTGCTTGTGTATTGCCCTATTTTTCTAAAGTCGGCGATTGTAAGCCCAAGATAGGTTAGTGAATCGTTCCAGTAAGGGTCTGTTCCTCCATATCTAATTATTATTTCAGGCTTAAACTCTTCAGCAACAGGAAAAATAATATTTTCAAAAATATACTGATAGGAATCCCAGCAAGCTCCAGGCAATAAAGGACAGTTTATGGTAAAACCCTTTCCATCTCCTTCCCCAATCTGCCAAAGAAAGCCTGTTCCAGGATAGATTGTTTTGGGGTCCTGATGAATATCTATGAATAAAACTCGTGGGTCTTTGTAGAAATATTCCATAGTACCATTTCCACCATGGGCATCTGTGTCCAGAATTAAAATTCTTTTTAGTGAATATTTTTCTATCAAATATTTTGCTCCGAAAGCAATATCATTGTAAATACAGAAACCTTCACCAAAAGAAGGCTTTGCATGGTGAAGGCCTCCGCCTATTGAAATAGCTTTTTTAATTTTCCCTTCCTGAACTAAATCGCAGGCTTTTTTCATCTGACCAAGAATAAATCTTGCAGCCTTTTCAATATTTCCAGGATTTTCTCCTGGTATGTTATCT
>CAZTLF010000037.1:4699-16734 GCA_964614465.1 uncultured Thermodesulfovibrio sp. | reverse complement strand
CTTATTAAACCTTAAAGTATTCAACGCTTCCTTCAAGAGTTTTGGTCTCAGTAGATAGCTTAATAGCAATATCTCTTACAGAGTCTATCATCTTCACTGTGTTATTAATGTTGTCTCTTATAGTTTCCATATTCTGAGCGATTTCCTCGCTTGTGGATGAAAGCTCTTCAGTTGCCACAGCAATTCTCTGTATCATATCCATTGCCTTCTCAGTGGCAGAAACAATTTCATCAAGAGCACTCATAGCATCATTTGCAAGAGCAACTCCTCCTTCTGCCTGTAAACTACTTTTATTCATTGCGCTAACAGAAGCATCGGATTTTAACTGAATATTTCTAATTTTTTCAGCAATTTCTTCTGTTGCTTTCGCAGTCCTTTCTGCAAGTTTACGCACCTCATCAGCAACAACAGCAAAGCCTCTGCCCTGCTCTCCTGCTCTTGCTGCCTCTATCGCGGCATTCAAGGCAAGAAGATTGGTCTGATCAGCAATGTCCTTTATGGTAAGCACTATCTCACCAATCTCCTGTGAGCTTTGTCCAAGTTCCTGTATGGTTGCAGCAGCAGCCTTTATGGAATTAGCAATTTCTATCATTGCCTTTACTGCCTTGTTAACAGCATCCTTACCCTTTTCAGCGGTTTCATTTGCCTGTTTTGCAGAGTCAGATGCCTGAGCAGCATTTTTTGCAACATCAATTATTGTCTGCGATATCTCTGTTGATGCAGATGCCATATGGTCAATACGGGAAAGTTGTTCGCGAGAGTTTCTTTCTAAACTATTTGTCTCATTTACCAGAGATTCAACTATTGAATTAGTATTTTTTACCACTTCTCTGATTTTTCCTATTGTTGCCCTTAGACTTTTTATAATTCTCTGATATATATCTCCAATTAAGTCACGGGCTTGTGATTTTTCCTCCCTAAGATCTCCCTGCTCAAGCCTTGTAAAACACCCCAAAGCAGAAGACATGTTCTTTTGGTAAGATTTATATGAATAATAAAGCATTGCACTCAAACCTACAAGGGAGATAAATAAAACAATTGAATAAATTGTTGCATTTCTTTTTCTTAATTCTGAGACTTCTTTTTTAGTTTTTTCAAATTCTTTCTGATGAGAGTCAGTTATTTTAAAAATCATATCCTTTATTTCTCTCCATACCTTTGTCTCCTCAACTATTTTATTGACTGCCTCATCCTTTTTCCCTTGTTCAGCTAATTGTTGAACTTCCACTTTCATAGAATGGTCTAGCTGCCACATTTTTTGAATATTTTTTAGTTGTTCCTGCATTTCTCCTCTTGTTAATTTTATAGCTTCCTCATTAGACTTCATAAATTCCTCATGCGCCTTTTGATAGTTTTTCTTTGCCTGTTCATCTTTTGGATTAATAAAAACATTTCTTGTTGCCTGTCCTGTCTGAAGACCCTGAGCATACATGTCATCTAAAGCAACTAATAGTTTTATATCCCTTTCTATTAATTTTTCAAATCTTTCCTGAAAAGCCTTCTCGTTAAAATAGGACAGAGTAAAAAGCCCAGCAAGAACAAGCAAAATAATGATATTGATAAATTGAAGCAATCTTTTAACATTCATTTTGCCAACCCTCCATATAAATTTAATATATTAATATTAATTCTGGTATTAATTCTGTTAAAAGCAAAAGTAATAATTCTAATAGTACATTAAATTAAAACATTAAAATATCCGGAATTATACCAATGGCTAATATAAATATCATGTTGAATATTATTGCTAACTTTAAATTTGACGGTATCCGATACTTATAGACCAGTTGTACATCTGGAGAGGCGAAAAACATTTTCACAACTATTCTCAAATAGTAATATGCAGAAAGAATACTAAAGATAATTCCAGCTAAAGCCACCAATACATAGCCCGATTGAATAACTGATTTGAAAACCAAAAACTTTGCTATAAATCCTCCGAAAGGTGGTATGCCTGCTAAGGAAAACATAAATGCAAGCATGCATAGAGAAATAGCAGGATTTAAGTGATAAATCCCCTGATAGCCATCAATTCTTTCACCATCTGGAAGGGCTAGAACAACAGCAAAAGCACCAATGTTCATAAAAGCATAAACAACCATATAAAAACCTATTGAAGACAAGCCTTCTGGTGTGCATGATAGCACAGCAAGCATTACGTATCCGGCATGAGCAATTGATGAATAAGCAAGAAGTCTTTTAATGTTGTTCTGTCTTAAGGCAAGAACATTGCCAATAGCCATTGTAAGAATGGCAATAAATATTAATGGAACAATCCAGAGTTGAGGCTGGCTGCTTAAAGCCTCAAAAATCAGTCTTCCCAGCGCACCAATTGCTGCTGCCTTGGGTCCCACAGACATGAAAGCTGTTATTGTCGTTGGTGCTCCTTCATAAACATCAGGTGACCATTGATGAAAGGGTGCACATCCAGCTTTAAATGAGAGAGCAGTAAGTATAGCAAGAACCCCTGCAAAATGATAAATCAATAGTCCTTGTTGGTTTCTTAAAGCCTCTGCAATATGAGAAAAACTCGTTGTTCCAGTGACTCCATATAGAGCGGCTATTCCAAAGAGAAAAACTGCAGAGGCAAAACTTCCGAGAATATAATACTTCATTGAAGCCTCATTGGATCTGAAGTCTCTTGTTATAAAGCCTGAAAGAAGATAAATGCCAAGTGACATTAATTCAACTGACAGAAAGAGAGGAATTAAATCCCTTGAAGAGACAATGAGCATCATGGCAAGGGTGCTAAGAATCATAAGCAGAGAGTATTCATAAAACAACTCATCCCTGATTTTTTCATACTTAAGGGAGATAAGAACGCAGAGAAATAGATTTATGAGAAAAACAAGCTTAAGAGTCTGACTGAAATTGTCAGCTATGAACATCCCATTAAAAGCCATTCCATAGGAATTAAATAAAGTTAATGCAGAAACTACTGAGATAACAAGGACGATGACGCCATTTATTTCTCTTTTTTTTGTTATTAAGCCTACGATAAAATAAAAGAGGAAAAGCAATGAAAGCACTATTTCAGGAAGAAGTGCATAATAGTTTTCCATGACCTATCCTCCCTATTTCAAAGTTATGGCTGTCACTGTAGACAGATTATTCAGTAAAGTCCTAACCGATTCCTGCATAAAATCAATAGCCACTGAAGGTTGAACTCCGATAAGTAATACAAGAAAAACAAGAGGAAGAAACATTACAATCTCTCTTAGATTCAAATCATGCAAATGTTCTTTTATGTCAGGTTTTATCTCATTCAGGACAACCCTGTAGTAAAGCCATACCATATATGTTGTTCCAAGAGCGATACCAAGAATTAAAGGTATGCCAATATAAAAACTGCTCTTGAATGCTCCAAGCATTATTAAAAACTCGCCTATAAATGAATTCGTTCCAGGAAAACCTATAGCAGCGGCAGAAAAAAATGTATATATTAGAACAAAGGCAGGCACAGACTTGCCTAATCCACCATATTTTGTAAGCTCCCTTGTATGAGTTCTCTCATAAATAACGCCAATACACATAAACAGTGCACCTGTTACAATGCCATGATTTATCATTTGAAGTATTCCACCTTCCATTGCAGACTGATTAAGAGAAAATATTCCAAGAGTCACAAAACCCATGTGACTTACACTGGAGTAAGCAATAAGTCTTTTGAAGTCTGTCTGCATGAGAGTAACAAAAGCTCCATAAATAATTGCCACCAGTGATAGAACTTGCATAAAGACCTTTAACGCCAATGTGGCATCTGGACAGAAAGGTATTGAAAATCTTAAAAATCCGTAACATCCAATTTTAAGCAAAATTCCTGCAAGTATTACACTGCCTGCAGTTGGTGCCTCTGTGTGAGCATCAGGCAGCCAAGTATGAAATGGAAACATGGGAACTTTAACAGCAAAGGCTGCAAAAAAGGCAAAAAATAGCCAGTATTGAAAATCAAGGGGTAGTTTAACCTTTGCTATCTCAGTAACATCAAAGGTCTTACCAGCCATGAAATAGAGGCTGATTATACCAATCAGCATTAGGACACTTCCTGCAAAGGTAAAGAGAACAAACTTTACAGAGGCATAAACTCTGTTAGCACTGCCCCATATGCCGATTAAAAGAAACATAGGGATTAACATAGCTTCATAGAAAATATAGAAGAGAAGAAGATCCATTGAACAAAAAACACCTATCATTGCAGTTTCCATGATAAGTATCATGGAATAAAAAAGCTTCACTCTCTCCTGAATTGCGCTCCATGATACAGCCACACAGAATATGCTAATAATTATTGTCAGAAGAACAAAAAGTATGCTTAATCCATCCACACCCATTTTGTAATAAGCATTGATTGCTGAAATCCACTTAGCTGACTCAACAAACTGAAAGGATGGATTAGTTTTATCAAAATTAGTAAATATGGGGATGGAAATGATAAGATTTGCAATGGTTACTAAGAGGGCAGTGTATCTTACTGCATTGTTATTTCTAAGTAGAAGTATCAATAAAACTCCAAGGAGAGGAAAGAATGTTACTATTGAAAGGATTGGATAGGAAATTGCTGTATCAGTCATGCTTCACTCCTATATCACAATTGGTATGAGAATAAGTAAAATCAACACAATCATGCCCACAATCATAAGGAAAGCATAGTCATGAGCTCTTCCTGTTTGAATCACCTTCACAAAATCACTTAGCCTCATTGAGCTTTTCGCCATTCCATTGTAGGTACCATCTAATCCTGAAACATCAATTAACTTTAAAAACATAGCAATTTTTAGGATTGGCTTAATTACAGCAAATTCATAAACCTGCCCGATTACTCTATATTCAAGTTTTGCAACCACATTGTGTGCAAACTTCATAAAAACAAGATTTCCCTTTCGATAAAACCAATCGGTATCAATATTAATAGACCTCATTTCTGGTGGGTAAATTCCAGAAAGCATGAGCAGTGTAAAGGCTAATGCAGAGAAGGCAAGTAGTTGTGTTTGATCTATTACATGGGCAGCAGTGTAAGGCTCATAGTCAACTGGATAGGGAAGGATTGAGTAAAGCAGACTTGGCAATACACCAATTCCAATGCATAGAAAGGCGGTAATTCCCATTGCTATAAGCATATGTTTTGGAGCCTCCTTTGGTCTTAATCCTGAGTCATGACTGAAGAATGCAAAGAAGGGAATCTTTATTCCAGAATGATGGAAAACACCAGCAGAAGCAAAAAGCAGAGCAATCCAGATAAGAAGCATTCCACCCTCTCCTGCTGCTGACACAATCATTGATTTACTTACAAATCCACTAGTAAAAGGAACACCTGAAATGGATGCAGCTCCCACTACGCAGAAAATGGTTGTCAAAGGCATTGTTTTATAGAGTCCACCCAAATCTGTTGCATTTATTTTACCAGTTCTATAAAGCACAGCACCCATTGACATAAATAGCAACGCCTTGTAGAGAATGTGACAGAAGGCATGAGCAACAGTGCCATTTAATGACAGTTGTGTACCTATTCCAATTCCTGTTACCATGAATCCAACCTGGTTAATAAGACTATAGGAAAGCACCCGTCTTAAATTATTCTCAATAACAGCATAGAAAATTGGAAAGACTGTCATAGTAGCACCTATGTATATCAAAAGTTCTGTCCCAGGAAATCCTCTTGCTAAAACGTAAACCGCTGTTTTTGTAGTAAAAGCTGATAGAAACACAGTTCCTGTCTCAGTAGACTCAGGATAAGCATCAGGTAGCCAGGCATGAAGCACTGGAAATGCAGCATTTATTCCAAAGCCAAGAAATATCAACCATGAAGCTAATCCATCAAGCCCCACATAGGAAAACAATAGAGAGCCTGTTTCATTATAATGAATCATGATTCCACCAAGAAGGAGCAATCCTCCGAATATGTGCACCATCAGATATCTCATGCCAGCATTGACAGCCTGCTTGGTCTTTGTAGACCATATTATGTAGGCTGCTGCAAATGCCATGAGTTCCCAGAATATAAACAGCGTTACAAAGTCTCCAGCAAAAACAGCACCTTGTGCACCTCCAGCATAAATGAAGGTTGCAACAAGATGGAGATTGTCTTTTACATGGAGACTGTATACAGCTGATATGAAAGTTATAATTGCAAAAATATAGCCAAAGGCAAGAGAAAGCCTGTCAACTCTTCCAAATATTAACTCATAATCAAGAACTTTCACATTCCAATAAACACCCTCTGGAAGACTAAAAAGATAGAATACTGTGAACAGGGGGAGTGCAATCATATATATCAGTCTTACCCTACCTTTAAGTAGTGGAATTAGTAATGAGCCAAGCGTGAGAATTAAAGCAGGAGGGATTAAATTACTCATCATAGTAGTCTTCCCTTTTCATTACAAGAGGTCTTAAAATGTATTTCGCTGCAAGAACAAGCAGTATGCATGCTATAAGTCCATAAGCACCGTAGAAAGAGGGCATACCATCAAACCCAAAATAGGCATGCTTGTGTATAAATGGGTCAATTATCAAAAGCAAAAAAAGGAATATGAAAAAGATTGTTAAAATCTTCTTTAATCCTTTACTCATCCTGCCGACTGCCATTATTTAGCTCCTAAAATTATAATTGCTGCAAGGTAAAGCGAACCTAAAAGAAAAACTATATAAAAAATTTCTCTAAAGGGTGGAATTGGGTCATGTTTGAGAATCATTTTTTCTTCATTTCTACTTTCTTTCATTTTAAAACCTCCTTGGCAAGGTTAACTATTAAGTCTGGATAGAGCCCTCCAATAATGCTTAAAATAGCTGTAATTGTAAGAGTTGCTGCCATAAATGGATTTTCTCTAATTTCGCTGTATTTTCCGTGATTATGTTCATGAGACTCATTGAATTTCTTGAAGTATGCTCTGTAAATGATTGGCAGGAAATATCCTGCATTAAGTAGTGAGCTTAAAAGCAGAACAGACAGAATCTCTATGCTACCTATCTTAAGAGCACCCATAAGAAGATACCACTTTGTTACAAAGCCACCAACAAGAGGAACCCCAATCATTCCAAGCGCTCCAATTGTAAAAGCTGCCATAGTCCAAGGCATTTTTCTTGCAATACCATCAAGCTGACTTACTTCAGTTTTATGAGCACATACATATAAAGAGCCTGCGCAGAAAAAGAGAGTTATTTTAGCAAAGGCATGATTGGAAACATGTATAATTCCTCCAATCATGCCATCATAGGTAAGCAAAAGCCCACCGAGTATGATGTATGAAAGCTGACTTACAGTGGAAAAAGCAAGCCTTGCCTTGATGTTATCCTGTGTTAGTGCTATCATTGAGGCTACTGTGATTGTAAAGACTGCCATGAAAAGAGCTATGTCTGTAGTAGGGAGAACCTTGAGAAAGTCTACACCATAAACAAAGAAGATAACTCTTAAAACAGTAAACACTCCTGTTTTTACCACTGCCACAGCATGAAGCAATGCACTTACAGGCGTAGGTGCAACCATTGCTGCAGGAAGCCAACCATGAAGTGGCATTACAGCAGATTTTGCAAAACCGTATATATACATCAAAAAAACAATACTCAGAATCCCTGAATAGGTCTGTCTTACAGTTTCAGTAAATATTCCACCCTTTTGAAAATCGAGAGTTTCTGCAATCATGTATGTAATTACTATTGCTGCAACAAGAAAAACCTTTGCTGCACCAATAAGGTATATGGCATACTTCCTTGCCCCAGCCTTAGCCTCGTCTGTTTCATGATGGGCAACAAGGGGATAAGTTACAAAAGTAAGTCCTTCATAAAATAGAAACATAGTGAATAGATTTGCAGAAAAGGCAACTCCCATTGTCGTAGATAAAGCTGCAGCAAAGCAAGCAAAATATCTTGTCTGTTTCTTTTCATTATGCCATCGCATGTATCCAATTGAGTAAAAGGTTGTTATTATCCATAGAAAAGAAGCTCCAAGAGCAAAAAGCATTCCGAGGGCATCTACCCTGAATTTTATCTCAATCCCGGGAAGAATTCGGAAAAGCTCATATTCTATAACCTTGCCACTGAGTATCGCTGGAAGCATGTAGGCAACGACTGCAAACTTAATGACTCCTGCCAGTATGGACCAAAACTCTCTTAAATTAGGATTCTTCTCCCCTGTAGCTATAATCAGAGGGATTGCTAAAAGAGAGACAACTACTGGAATCAATGGTAATATTGAGTATTCTACATTCATCACTCTTCCCTCAAAAGATTGAATTCTTCAAGTTTCAGTGTTCTTTTGTTTCTGTATGCCAGCACAAGAATTACCAATCCCACTGCAACAGAACCTCCAGCGATAACAATAACAAAGAGAGCTATAATCTGCCCTCTTATGTCCTGCATGTAATGACTTAATGCAACAAGTGAGATATTTACGGAATTAAGCATAATTTCAATTGATATAAACATCATTATGAGATTTTTTCTTGTAAGAAAGCTAAAAGTTCCAATAAAGAATAGAATTACACTTAATCCAAGGTAATAACTAAGAGGCACCATTTGCTTTCCTCCTTGTGGCAACAATTCCAATCCCTATGAGCGGTATGAGAAGAATAAAACCTAAGATTAAGAAGGGAAACAGATAATCGTTAAAGAGTGCTAATCCGATAATCTTAGTATGTCCCTGTTTTTCAATCATTTGAATGGAGTATGGACCAGTGAAGCTTTTTTTGTATGTAAATGCCCCAAAAAGAGCAAAAAACAGTAATATCAATGCTCCATATGCCCTTCCCTGCCATGAACGAATAAAAACTGACTCTTTAGTTTCCTCATTAAGATTAAGGAGAAACACAACAAACAGAAACATTACAAGTATGGCACCTGCGTAAACTATGATCTGTACCATTGCTAAGAACTCTGCATTGAGCAAAAGATAAAGCCCTCCAAGATGAACAAACATAAGGAGTATCCAGAGAAGACTATGGATTAAATTCTTTCTTGTAACACCTATTAAAGTGGAAGTAATAATTACAGTAGCAAAATATCCGAATAATAATTCAATCATCGTCAATCCTTTTTAGAAAAATCTTGTAAAAAATGCAACGATTATCAAATTAAGTAATCCTGCAGGAATTAGCACTTTCCATCCGATATTGAGCAACTGGTCAAACCTGTATCTTGGAAGTGTGGCTCTTACCCAGATGTAAAGAAAGATGAAAGCATAAACCTTTATGGCAAACCATACAATTCCAGGAACTTTTTCTAAAAAGGGAAAAACTTCAGTAACAAACTTAGGGATGGTCCAACCACCTAAGAAGCAGAGAGCACAAAGGAATGCCATAATATACATGGCAACATATTCTGCAAGAAAAAACATAGCATATCGAAAAGCACTGTACTCAGTAAGATATCCAGCAACAAGCTCTGTTTCTGCCTCTGGAAGGTCAAAGGGTGCACGGTTTGTCTCTGCAAAGGCTGCTATTACAAAAACGATAAATCCAATGATTTGAGGTATTGCATAAATTCCAAACACTGTATTATGCTGAGCAATTACGATATCTCTTAAATTAAGCGAACCTGATGCAAGCACAACTCCAGCAAGGCTTAATCCAAGAGCAATCTCATAGGATAGTACCTGACTTGCAGAACGGAGTCCTCCAAGGAAAGAGTATTTGCTGTTCGATGACCATCCAGCAAGTATTATTCCATAAGTTGAGATGGATGCAGAAGCTAATATGAACAAAATCCCCACATTCAAGTCTGCGAGGATAAAGCTCTGAGTGAAAGGAATGACAGTAAGATTAATCATCGTAAAGATTAAAACTATAAGTGGAGCAATCTGAAATATGAACCTTTCGGCATTCATGGGAACTATGTCTTCCTTAAAAAATATCTTTATAAAATCTGCAATAGGCTGAAGTAGTCCATGAGGGCCTACTTCCATAGGACCCATTCTTGCCTGTGCGCGACCAATGACTTTTCTTTCTGCATAGGTAGTATATGCAACATGGGTAAGGACTATACCAAAAACTATAGATGTCTTAATAAGCATTATCAATATCTCAAGAATCCAATCAACGGCCATTCTCTAATATCTCCTTGAATCCCCTCCAGAGGTCTTTTCCCCTCAATGGATAATCTTTCCTTAAGGGATATCCTTCCCAATCCTCTGGCATAAGTATTCTTCGCAGGTCTGGATGTCCAGTGAATCTTATTCCAAACATATCAAAACATTCCCTTTCATGCCAGTCTGCACCTTGCCATAGCTCAGTGATGCTCTCAATTTCTTGTTCTTTCTCATCAACCTTAACCCTTATTCTTATGTGAAGCCCTCTCCATATGCTATAGAGATTATATACAACCTCAAATCTTGGTTTTTCTGGGTAATAGTCAACTCCGCAAAGGTCTTGAAGGTGATTAAAACCCTCTTGTTCTTTCAAATATTTAATAATTTCCTTGATTCTTCCATGTCTTACAATAACTGAAACCTGACCTCTGAATTCATTTATTTCTATAACCTCTTCTGAAAACAAAACCTTTAATTTTTCTGCTATTTGTAAAGATTCACTGGTCACTTTTGTTCTATTTTCTACTTCCTGTGCCATGTGAGTGCTCCTATAAAGATTTCATATAAATATCCAATGAAAATCAGGCCGATAAAAATTAGCATAATCCAGAACCCTTCAGGGGATAGTGAATCGAAAGCAACAGCCCAGGGATAAAGAAGTATTACTTCTACATCAAAGACAACAAATAGTATGGCAAGCAGGAAAAAGCCGATGAAAAATCTATCCCTTGGTTCACCACTTGGTGGATTGCCAGATTCATAGGAACTTAATTTGACTGGATTAAACTTACGGGGTGCGATAAATTTATTGATGAGGAGTCCACCAACTCCAAAGACTGTCGCAAGCATCATTGCGATCAGAACTGGAAGATATTTATATGGAATATAATTGCCTGGTTCCATCTTTATTGCTCCTGCCTATTGTCTGCTACCTTCGTAACTGGCATTGGGTATCTCTTCCCTACTGGCAATTTGCTCCTGCTTATACCTGGCAAATACCAGAATTTATTGAGATAGTCAGTTCCTTCATACTCTCTCATAAACTCATCCCAGTTTCTAAGTAGTCTCTCTCTATTAAAGTAGTTATTGCTTCTGGCGTATGAAGCATACTCATAAAACTCTGTAAGAACTATAGCATTTACAGGACAAACCTCTTCACAGTAACCACAAAATATACACCTTAAGGCATCTATCTCATATTTCGTAAGCACTCTGGCACCTGTCTCTACACTTACTGAATAGTCTATGTAAATACACTGAGAAGGACATACTTGAGCGCATTTTGTGCAAGCTACACAACGTTCCTTTCCTGTTTCAGGATCACGGACAAAGGCATGTCTTCCTCTAAATCCTGGCTCAAGGGGTCTTTTTTCAATGGGATAGCGAATTGTTACAGGTTTAGTGAATATAGTTTTAAAGGTTATAAGCATACCCTTTAGCAAATCTATGAAAAGCAGTTTTTTTAACAACTTTTTCATCTGTCTGCCTCGCCCATGACAATATCAAGGGTTCCGATTATTGCAATCACATCTGCAAGAAGATGTCCTTCACAAAGCTTAGGTATTGCAGAGATATGAATGAATGATGGTGCTCTTACTCTCATTCTGTAAGGCTTCCCCGAGCCATCACTTACTATGTAAAAGCCGAGCTCTCCTTTTGGAGCTTCAATGGCTGAATATATTTCTCCTTTTGGCATAATTTCCTGTTTTTCTTCTGAAAAAGCAATAAAACCACTCCAGAGAGAGTCTCTGGGTTCAATCTTTCTTTTTGACTGATAGGGTAAATCAATATCAGGTGATTTATCTGATATAATTTCTCCTTCAGGCATCTTTTCAATACATTGCTTTACAATAAGTGCAGACTGTCTCATCTCCTTTATTCTGCACATATACCTATCATAAGTATCCCCATTTTCTCCAAGGGGTACTTCAAAAGCAATTTCGCTGTATGCATCATAGGGCATGTGTTTTCTTATGTCATAATAAACTCCAGAACCTCTCAAAGCAGGACCTGTAAGTCC
>CAZTLF010000037.1:0-4599 GCA_964614465.1 uncultured Thermodesulfovibrio sp. | reverse complement strand
GTCATACTTGAAATATAGTCAAGTCTGTCTGTAAGAGTCATAGCACCTGGATAAGTTTTACTCTCAGAGAGTTTTTCTACTCCTCGATGTAAATAACCTACCTCTGGTCTTATCTTTTTTACCCTTTCGCCCTCAAACTCACATAAAAGTTTTAACACACCGTGAGTTGCAGGATGATGAGGTCCCATCTGAAGAACAAAGGTTGTGTCACTTATCTTCTCTATCTCCAGCTGCCCCATCTACCATGCTCCTTCATGATCTTCTCCTTTAACTTAAGTAAACCATACATTAATGCTTCAGGCCTTGGTGGACACCCTGGGATATACACATCAACAGGTAAAAATTGATCTACTCCCTGAACAGTGCTGTAGGTATTAAATATTCCACCTGTGCAGGCACAGCTTCCCATAGCAATAACATATTTTGGTTCTGGCATCTGATCATAAATTCTTTTAACAATAGGTGCCATCTTGTAAGTAACTGTTCCAGCTATGATTATTACATCTGCTTGACGTGGTGATGCCCTAAATAAGATGCCAAAACGGTCAAGATCTAAATGAGAGGCACCTGCTGCCATCATCTCAATAGCACAACAGGCCAATCCAAAAGTTAAAGGCCAGAGAGAGTTGGATCTGCCCCAGCTGACAATTTTATCAAGGGTAGTAATCATTACATTACTACCCTTAATTATTTTAGTGCCCTCTTCTACTTCAACAATTTCATCTTTATCAGTATAAAGAGGCATAGGTATCTCTTACGAATTTCTCTCTTTTAAGTCTTGACGCCTCATCGGCAGATACAAACTTCAAAGCTTTTGTTGTGCATTTTGTTACACAGGCAGGCTTAAGTCCTTGATCAATTCTATCCTTACAATAATCACACTTTACTACTTTACCACTCTCTGAATTCCACTGAGGGACTCCCCATGGGCAAGCAGTAATGCAAGATTTACAGCCTACACATAAGCTTTGCTCCACAAAGACAATTCCATCTTTAGAACGTCTCTGCATCGCACCTGTTGGACAGGCTTTTACACACCAGGGTTCTTCACAGTGGAAACAAGGCATAAAAACAAATCTCTGTTTTGGAAGTCCTCCTATCAGTTTTATATCTGTTTCAATTATTCTACAAAGTCTTGGCCCCACAGGAAGTGAGTTTTTTGTTTTACAATGAACCTCACAGGCATAACAGCCAATACAGCGGTCATGATCTTGATATATGTAGTAGATGCTCATTTTCCCCTCCTTAAGCCTTTTTCACTTTTACAAAGTTCTCAAAAAGCGCACCTGTGTGACTTCCATGTGCCATTCTTTCAAAAGCTCCACTAAGAAGTCTACCTTCGTTGAGTCCCTTGCCGTAGGAACGAGTCTTCCAAGGTACTTCGTTTTCAAAGCCCCTATACATAAACACAGTCTCTGGATGAATGAAAGGTGTAACCTTTGCTCTTATTTTGCCTTTGTAATCTTCAGAGGACACCTCCACCCAATCTCCATTCTTAATGCCAAATTTTGCTGCGATTTTATCATTTATCCAGAGCTCATTTTCTGGTACTATTTCATTTAGATACTTGTTATTATGGGTTTGCACATGAGTGTGAACTGCCATTCTTCCAAAAACCAATCTAAATTCGCCCTCTTCCACATTTGGTCTTGGTGGTGTTTGATGTTCATAGAA
The DNA here is from genome assembly GCA_964614465.1 of uncultured Thermodesulfovibrio sp. GTDB lineage: Bacteria > Nitrospirota > Thermodesulfovibrionia > Thermodesulfovibrionales > Thermodesulfovibrionaceae > Thermodesulfovibrio. The sequence continues at coordinate 2,925 of CAZTLF010000037.1, read as the reverse complement.
GAATGGAACTTCTCTTTCTGTCATTTTAGGTGACAGTATCTCTACCTTACCAGAGGAAGTCTTAAATTTTAATTCATCCCTTGCATACATCTTCGCATCTTTACACAGAGCAACCTGTCCAGTTTTATTAAAGTCTTCAATTTTTATACCAGTACCCTCAAGTTGATAATTCCATAAATCTTCAATTGTTTCATAGGGCATGTATTCACCAACACCATAGGCATTAAGAAGTCCTTTCACAATCTCCCATTTACCCTTTGTATCATAGATTGGTTTTATAGCCTGACGTCTCATAACAAAAGCAGGCTTAGCACCTCTTTGTAGTCCAATAATGTCATCTCTTTCAAGATACGTAGACTCTGGTAACACAACATCTGCATACCATGATGTGGCAGAGTAATTCACATCAATCGTTACAAGAAGGTCTAATCCATTTAGTATCTCATCTATATCCTTCTTTGTTATCCCTGCAAAAGGATCGTAACGAACAACAAACAGAGCTTTTACAGGATAGGGATCACCCTTTTTAATTGCTCTGTATAGATGGAGAATGTGGCCTGCCCCGTCGTAGAGAAATCCTTTACCCGCCTCTGCCTCAACTCTCTTTTCCTCAGGTGCGGGAATTCTATCGAGAAGACTATTGAGCCCCTTTGCACCAACCTCCTTTGGGGATTTTGCAAGTATCAATCCACCCTTCTGTTCAATGCTTCCAAGAAGAGCATTTAGAATTATCACTGAACGGGCAAAATAAAAGGCATCCATATATCTTGCAGAAAACCATCCCGGATATAAAATTACACGTGGTTTAGCTGAACTCAATGCTCGTGCAAAATTTGTTATTTCATAAGCTGGAATACCTGTCTCCTTCTCAGCCCATTGGGGTGTGCAGTTTCTTACAAACTCTTCAAGTTCAGTAAGACCTGTAACAAACTTATCAACGAAGTCTTTATCGTATAGATTTTCTCTTAAAATCACATGAATTAATGCAAGATTAAGAGCATAATCTGTACCAGGTCTTATCTGGAAATATCTTGTTGCTTTTGTTGCGGTTTTTGATGCTCTTACATCAATATAGGTAAGATCTGCACCATTTTCAAGTGCCTTTACTATGTTGTTTACCTCTCTTACTGCTAATGCCTCAATAGCATTTCTTCCGTAGAAAACCATGTGCTTTGTATTGGCAAAGTCGTAGCCAATCTCTGGTCTTCCGTAGCCAAGAAGAGTTTGATAGGCAAGATCAACATTTTTACGACAAAAGTCATCATGGCTGAAATAATTTGGCGACCCCATTCCTCTTACTATTAGCCTTTGAACCTCGCCAAAAAGGCCTGCTCCTCTATCAACTAATGCAACTGTTCTTTTTCCATAATGAGTCTGAGCTTTTTTTACAGAATCAGCAATGTAGTTATAAGCTTCCTCCCAGCTTACCCTTTTAAACTGTCCAGACCCCCTCTCTCCTGTTCTAATCATTGGATACTGAAGTCTCTCAAAGTCATAAAGAAGAGCAGTACCAGCAGAACCCTTGGCACAGAGGCTTCCCTCCATGCCAGGAATATGAGGATTTCCCTCTATCCAGGTAACTCGTCCATCCTCTACTTCAACCTGAATAGGGCATCTTACGGAGCACATTCCACAATTACTGAACACTGAGGTTTTCATCTCTTTGCTCCTTTTAAAATACACCAAGAAGCTGTAATGCTAATATTAGAAGTCCCACACAGGCAACCCTTTTTACTACAACAGGATTTAACCTTTTGGCAATCCTTGGGCCTATGAAACCTCCAAGTATTGCAGCAGGAAACATTAAGAGAAAGAATATAAAGTCAAAGTTTCCAAATCCATAGTGTCTGAATGAGCCCATTAAGGTATTAAAGAAGATAGCTAAAAGAGAACTGCCAACGATTATATACATGGGGAGTCTCAATCCTACTGCCATAAGAGGCACCATAAAAGGTCCACCACCAAATCCAAACATTGACGAAGCAACGGCAATCAGAAAAGCTCCAGGTATACCTATAAATAGATTCACTTTAAACTCTTGTCCCCAAAATTCTACCTTCATTATTGATTACCTCCTTTTTGTTTTTTCTCTGCTGCCTCCTGAGCTCTTCTTTGGAATTCTTTAAGAATTGCCTGTTCTTTCTTATTTTTCTCGAGATATTTAGGAGTAGTCTGCCAGAACATAAGAGCAGCAAGTATTATCAAGACCCAGCCGAAGAGGAATTTATATTGTTCAAGAGTTATGAGCTCAGTCAGTTTTGGACCAATAAATCCTCCTGCTAACATAGCAAGTCCTAAGGTTACACCAAGTTTCCAGTTGATAAATTTAATCCTTGAATAATTATAAATACCTGTACCCTGAGAGAAAAGAACAGTCGGCATCACTGTTCCTGCAACAACTGTGTGGGGAAGCCCTAACATGACAAGAATAGGATTTAGTATAAATCCTCCACCTGCTCCCATTATAACACCAAAGGTTGTTATAGCTGCAGTTAACAAAAAGGGGAAAAACATGTTAACCGTTCTTCCTGCATTACCTAAATAAACACTTGGGAAGGAGATTGAATTCTCAAATATAAGTGCCTCACTTTTTATATCTTTATCGACTTTTGCTACAACAAAGTATTTACCTGGAGGTGCATTGCTTGGAAGTTCAATGGGAGCCTTGTACGTTCCGTCTGGATTGACCTCAACAGTTGCCTTAAACACCACATCTAATTCTCTAAACTTTGCCTTTACAAGTTGCATCGCTCTTCTTTTGTTTTCTGCTTTATCCATAGGTGATAATAGCTCACCACGAGAACCTACAATGCTTGCCCACAATGTAGTCTGATATCTGTCAATCTTTGCCTGAGCAGGAGCTTCAAAAACTGCAGTGGCACCAGTATTTCTCAATAAAGCAGAAACACTCCATTTTCTTCCCTG
>CAZTLF010000036.1:12789-18516 GCA_964614465.1 uncultured Thermodesulfovibrio sp. | reverse complement strand
ATCCCGTTTTTGCAATTTATCTGTAATATTTTGCCTTTCGGGAATATATATTTATGCAAAAAATATCAGGAATTATAATTCATCAGATAACAACTCGGGGAGGGACATGGTTTCAACTCAGGAGCAGAACTTGGGTTTATGTTCCTGAAGTAATTTCTTCTTTTCTGGTGGGTTCAAAGGGAGAGTTTGAGGGAGAAAGCAAGCGGCAAAAGGGTTGTAAGCCTTTTATTTATGTCAGGAATTATTCCATCCCTAAACCTTTTGCTGTTGAAGAAGTAATAAATAAAGTAATGAGATTACTTGAAAAAATAAATTTCAGGTCTATGAATCTTGTAAAGGTTCAGGTCGTTTTGAACCTTCTTGTTTATTTATTTGTCATCGGGAAACTGGCATTAATAAAGAAGCTTGCGAAATGGAAGGATAAAAAAATACTGGATTACTGTTATTCTCCGTATAATTTTTACCTGAACAAGCATCTTGATTTTCAGTCAACTGACATGATTGCTCAAGTTTTAATGGTAGAAGAAAGGTATAAAGTTTATCCTTATGCACATTTTATTCTCAGTGAGGCATATAAGAATGGTAAAGAGTTTTTAACGTTTGAAGAATTGCATAAAAAAATTTTAAAAGGATTTAGAAATGAAATTTCTGCTGAAGAGTTAAGAAAAGAAATTGAGAATAATCCCAGAAAAATGATTATTTTTTCAGAAGATAGAGTTTATCTTAGTTCAGTTTATTATATGAGACAGAAATGTCTTGAAATTCTCTCAAAAAGAAACATTCCCTCTTTAACTGCATTTGATGGATTACCACAGCAATTGAAGTCTATCTTACAGTGGAAGTATAGTGTTCTTACCGGGCAGGCTGGAACTGGCAAGACCACACTGATCAGGCAACTCAAGCACACCTCTTTAAACATAAAATTTACAGCCACAATAGGAAAAACAGCCAAGAATCTTGATGAATCAGCTACAACAATACATGATGTGCTTGGCTATCCGAAATTCCAGGTCAGGGAAATTAATGCAGATATTGTTGTAATAGATGAATCAAGCATGCTCACATGGCAATTGCTTTATCATGCATTAACAAAGATAAAGGGGAATATAATATTTGTTGGAGATCCTGAACAGACTTCGCCGGTACAGGGAGCTGGTATTTTAAAGGAAATGATAGCAATAATGCCAGAAGGTTCGGTAAAAAAACTGGAGACAGTTTACAGAACTGTAAATACGAAGAGAGAGATAATCAGGGCAGTTGATAGGGATAGGGCAATACTTAAGGTTTTGAATCTGGCATCATATTTTGAGAAAAAGGGTTATGACTGGCAGATACTAACTCCGTTGAAAAGGATAGCTTATGACATAAACAGCAGAATTCAGTATTTACTCAGGGGCAATAATTCGCAAGAACCTTTTAAGGCTGGTGACAGGGTTATGTTTTTAAAGAATTTAAAGATAGATGGCATACTTGTGGCAAGCAATGGTCAGACAGGAACGGTTGTTGCCAGAGAAAATCGGTATTACGTTGTGCGATTTGGTGATAAATTGATTAATTGCCTTGAAGAAGAAATTGCTCTTGCTTACGCCATGACCATACACAAAGGAACGGGTTCTGAATATGATTATGTCATATGCTACATACCTTATGGAATGGGCGGAAATGAGGAATTTTTTACTGATGATTTAATAGAAGTTGCGGATACAAGGGCAAAGGTTAAGACAATTTTCGTATGTGAAGACAGCCAGACAGTATCAAGAATAAAAAACTATGTCATGACATAGTTTTTTATTTAGGAGAGAAAGGATTAACACTGATAAAAAGGAGGCAAATGTGCAGGCTGTAAAGGAAATCGAAATAACATATCAGGATATATTTAACAGGGCTATGTTATTGCTTAATCGTTCAGAAAAAGCCAGAAAAGAACAGATAGTTGCAAACTTTCAACTTGGTCAACTTGTAGCGGAAATTCAGGACAGTGCCAGATATGGAGACAGTGCAGTGGTAAAACTTGCAGAAGATTTAACCCGGGCAAAAGGTTATCAGGTTCATGCTTCATTTTTATGGGAGTGTGCAAGGGTATACAGAACATTCAGGGGCAATCTTCAGAGAATATGGGAACTTGAGAGAGAATTGCAGCTAAGAGGGATACATATCAGCTGGAGATTTCTTGTAAGGAATTGCATACCTGTGCCAGAGCCAGAGAAAGTGCTTGAAGCAGAGGCATACTGGGAGAGACAGATAACGGAGTGGGAAAATTCTATTCATGAGGCAGAGGAAAATATAGAAAAGAGAGATGAACTAATTGAGAAGATGCCTCCCAGGGCAAGGGAACAATTTGAAGGTTTTGTAGTTAAACTGGCTCAGGATAAAACATTAAAAGTAACATCAGATAATTTTAAAAAATTTAATGAAGTCTTACAGAGAATAGAGAAATTATTGGACGGTTTATTATCAGAAAATAAAATTGACTTTGATGAAAAGGCAATAGATTTATTGAAGAAAATAAAAGAAAAAATTGAAATATTGATAGGTTATAAATGCTAATTTATAAGAAAGATAAAAAGCATGTTTTAATATTTTATAATAAAAAAATGTCTCCATATTATGCACAACATCTTTCCATGCATGAAAAAATAATTCTCGGAGGGTTCTATACTCCACCTGACATAATCAGAAAAGTTGAGGAAATGGTGAAGCCATTTTTAAATTTTGATAATTTAATAATAGCCGACCTTGCTGGAGGATGTGGAGCATTCATATTGCCTTTTCAGCATTATAATTATAGAATTGCGGATTGTGATGAAAAAGCAGTTGAATATTTGAAAAGCTATTTTAATCATCAAAATGTCATTTTAACGAATTCATTGACTGATGTAAGCAGAAAAAAATTTAATATCCCGGAAAATAGTTTTCTTATTATAGTTGGCAATCCGCCCTATAATGATACCACATCAGAATACAAAAAGGGCCAAAAAGGCAATGTGATAAGTGATCCTGATATTTATGATAGAGATTTGGGGATATCTTTTTTAAAGGTTTTTAATAAGCTAAAAGCAGATGTGATCTGTATATTACACCCTTTATCATACTTAATAAAAGAAGCTAATTTTAAAAGATTGAAGAGTTTTGCTTGTAATTATAAACTTATAGAATCTTTTATATTCCCGAGCACAAAATTTAAGGATACCTCAGAAGTCTCTGCCTTTCCAGTAACCATATCTCTTTATTTGAGGGATAAAAATGGAATGAGTTATGATAACATCAAAAATTTTAGATTTAAAATTCTGGACGATGAAAAAAAGACTTTCATTGTTAGTCGATATACCACTACTGATGGTTATATTAATAAATATCCACCAAGAAAAAATGATATTATGAAGGAGTCACCATTAAATATCTATTATTATTCTTTCAGAGATTTAAACTCAATTCTGAGAAATGCATCTTTTATAGATAAAAAGTATGCGAATTCAGTTGTAGTAACACTGGAAAATTTATATAAATATGCGTATTTATATGTAATAAAAAAACTTTTAAAATTTAAAAATAAATGGTTATTTGGTAATATGTCACCTCTTGTTGATATTGATTATGTTGAATCAAATAAAGAGTTGATGGTATATTACGTAATTAAAACGCATCCCTTATTTAAAAATATGGAAAAAAATAAATTAAATTTAATAAAAAAATATTATAATTTAAACAACAAAAGTTTTGAGATTTACAGTCTTGAAGAAAAATTTTTAACTAAATTAAAAGATTTATATGAAATCTAATTCAAAAAATATTTCTGTAATTGATATTTCAATAAATGAACCAGAAAAAGAAATAAAAATTTCATTTTTACCAAAATCTGAAGGAAAAATTAGATATAAATTAAAATCTGAACCACACATATATAGTTTTGGTTATCAAATCAGAAAATGTGAAGTGGAGTTTCTGGTCGAGAAATCAAGAACAAATAAAGAAAACAAAGACTGCAAAAATTGTAAAAATATTTGCTATATAGAGTGGCAGATTACTTATAATGCCGATAAAAGTTCCATCAAAAAAGAGAAAGCAAAAAGAGAATGGTTAATTGAAGATTGTAAATATTTAGACATCAAGAGAAAGGAAAGGATACCTTATGAATTAAGCTATATTCTTTATCATGCTTTAAGAATAGAAATTTTAACAGCTGATAGGTTAAGGGAATTATATGGTTTCATAGAAAAAATTGAAAAATTTCTGGATGAAATAAAAATTGAAACAGAATTAGAAGAGAGTTTGTTTAAACTGGGAAATTCTGATAATGATTTAACATTTGTAAAATTAAAAATGAAATATCCTTTTTTCATTGTATTTAATAGAGATAACACATTTATTGAAATTCATACAGAAAAACAACAATATGCTTATGGCGTTCAACCCATGATATATTTCTGTATACCTATTGATTTATTGAAAAACGGTAAAGAATATGTTATTTCCATAGAAAACAAAGAAGTGTTAGAAAATTTAATTCTGTCATTTGCTTATGCTTCTAAAAATCATAAATATGATATTCTTGAAATTGTAAATTGTATAAATGGAATCTTATCTGAAAACTAAAATCGTAATTGGTTAAGTCTATATTTTATGACTTCTTTTGATACCTGAAAGAGCTTTGAAAGACCATTATCAGAGAGGTTCCAGCTTAAAGTCTGTTTTAATTTATCTGTTGGCACCAGAATTTCGGATGCGAAAATATTGGCTTCTTTTTCAAATTTGTTGATTTTTAACTCTGAATTCAAAAGGCCTATTTCGTACATAATTTTTTGTTTCTTTAAGTGGTTCAGAACTATATGTCCAATTTCATGTGCAATTGTAAATCGTTTATGGTTGAATGGCTTTAATATATTGACAGATATTATATACGGAAACTCACAATCATTAACTTCTATTACAAGTCCAGAAATTTTTGGTGATAATTTTTCAAATATAATGACAGCTCCGATAGCATCAGCAGCTTTGTTGAGATTCACGGGGAAGTTATAAAGATTATTCTTTTTCAGGAAACCTCTTGCCAGAGCTCTTATGTTTTCTTCTGTCACGGGTTTTCCTCTTATAAGCTTCTATTATATTTATAATACCATCAATAAGAGCGTCAAGATCGTTATTTGACAGTTCTTCGAGGCTTCTAAGAAGTGCAGAAATTTTGTTATGTTTGATAAGTTTTTTTACACTGTCTGGAATAAAATTGGCAATTATAAGATAATCATAAACAGGTTGATTTAATACTGTAGCAAGAGAAATGACATCTTTTCTTGAGAGGATTTTTTTATACTGAATAACATCGTTTAAGATTTCTCTATTGATTCCTGATTTATCAGCAATTTCATCAATGTCTTTGTCTTTTAAATCTTTTTTAAGCCTTTCAATAAATTCAACGGGCATGCTTTCAGGGGGTATTGTTTTTTCAATTTTTTCAATTTCAATGCTGTCTTTAGCCTCTTCGGGAATTCTTGCAAGAGCTTTAGCAGAAAGCAGTTGTTTTAAAATTTGAGCTTCTTCAACTTCATTGTCAGCCAGAGCATGTGCAAGTCTTCGGATTATATCATCTGAAGGAAGTTGTTTTCTGTCTGGACTTTCAATAACATACATATACATGTCAGTAATGCCTGCTTTTTGAGCAAGCTCTCTTTTCTTAATCCCCTTTTTAATTCTCAGTTCTCTTAATAAATTTTTAAATTCTTCATACATATT
>CAZTLF010000036.1:0-12689 GCA_964614465.1 uncultured Thermodesulfovibrio sp. | reverse complement strand
TCCCCTTTTTAATTCTCAGTTCTCTTAATAAATTTTTAAATTCTTCATACATATTAGTAAAAAGTATAAACAAAAATTTCCTTAAAAGTAAATATAAAAATTTTTATAAAATTTAAAAAAGACATATTGACATAAACAAATTTATTTGTTTATAATTATAAAAACATAGAAAACAAAAAAAGGAGGGAATAAAATGGAAAAAATAGTTGATACTTGTTTGCTTTGTAATTATCTTGATGATTATGCAGAAGAAGCAATGAAATGGTATCAGGATAGAGACATGAGAAATATAATTCAGAAAATAATAAATCAGGTAAAGCAGTATAACAGAGTTTGTGAAGAAAGTGATTACTGGTCAGAAGCATTTCTGGCATTACAGATTGGGGTAATAAAATATAATAAGTTTAGAAAATATGCAGTAGGTTTCTCCGAAAATTTCCTCGAGGAAGATGACGAGGAAGTTTTTAAGTATCTTTCTGATAATCCCAATATGAAATTTCAAACTTTTGCATTCTGGTATTTACAAAAAAGACTTTACAAACTTGCAGACATGGGGGATGTAGAATTTATTGTCTCTGAAAATGGAAGAGACATTGTAATTCCTGCAGAAGAATACTATAAAAACAGACACAAATATAATGGTAATGCGAGGTCAGTGCAAAAAGTATGTTCCTTTTCTGAACTTGATGTAGAAAACGATAAGGGAAACAGAGAATTTGAACCTGTAAGTTATGAAGATTATATAAAAATAAAAAGAAATAAATGGGAGGCAGATTAATTATGAGCTTAATTACAATTGATGAATTTATAAAAAGTGGGAAGTTTCCTTTGGTAAAAAACAGACATGATGTCTATATGTTGATTAGAATGGGTGGCTTGAAGACAGTAAAGATAGGAAAGAGAAGGTATATAGTTGATGGAAATGATAGTGAGATGAAAAATGATATATCCAAAGAAAAAAGAAAACGAAAAATTAATATAGTAGTTCCCGATATGATTTATAAATTAATTGCGGTTGTTGCAGACAGAGAAAAGAAAGATGTTTCTGAATTTATTGAAGACACTATGGAGAAGATAAAAACAATACTGTCTTATATTGAGAATAGTTCAGGAACAAAAACGATAGAAATTTCTTGTGATAGCAGTGAAAAAGCAAAAAAATTATTTAAAAAAATAAATTTTTCAAGAGATAAAAGATTAAATTCTCGGGAGAGGATAAGAATAAATAAGCATTTAAATGTTTTGGTGCTGTTGATAACTTTATATGCATCTATGAAATTTGAATACAACAAAAACTAAAACCAAAAAGGAGGTAAGAATGGAAAACTTTGTAATTATGCAGTTACCCTTGAATGAGATAATCTGTGAGGAGCAGGTATTTGAAGAAGAAATAAATCTTGATGAACTACAGGGCAGCATTCAGCAGTATGGCATGGTTTATGATCTTGTTGTTGAGAAAAAGGATGGTAACTACATTCTCAGAGACGGATTTAATAGATATGCTGCATTAAAGAGGCTTGGATACCAGACTGCAAGATGTAAGGTTTATGAATTTGATAAAGTTAGAAGTATCAGTTTGCTTTTTGATTTAAATCTTCTAAGAAGACACTTACAACCTGATAAAATCAGGCTCTATCAGATAAAGAAAAAGAATAAAATAAGAGAGATACTGGAGAATACAAAACAAAAAATATCAGAAAATATTGATATTGGTAGCAATCTTGACCTTACAGAGGCAGAACTTGCCGTGATAAGTAAACTTTCTAAGGAAGATGAGGAAACCTTCTGGAAAGCTATGGAAAAGATTTATAAATCAAAAATTGATGAAAAAAATAGAGAGTATGAGGAAGCTCTAAGAGAGAAAGATGCTGTAATAAAGGAGTTAAAAAACCAGTCTGTTGATCTGGAAAAGCTTCAGAAAATGGTTCAGGAAAAACTCGCTGAAAAGGAAAAAGAGCTTGAACTAAAAATAAAACAGCAGTATGCAGCTGAAAATGAGCAGGATAAGTATGAATATGAGACAGAAATTTCAAAATTAAAAGAGATTATAGATGAATATAAAACAAATATTTCAGAGCTTAATAAAAACCTGAGAGAAACTACCAAGAAAATTGATGACCTAAAAAAAGAAAAGGAACGGGTTGAAGAAGAAAAGAAAAAGCTTGAAGAAAAAGAAAAACTGGTTGATGATATATTGAAAAAACAGAAAGATGAAGTCAGTTATTATCAGATGCAGGCAAAGGCACTGGAGTCCAAACTGAAGAGACAGGAGGAATTTCTTAAGTCTTTCAGCAGACCCGAGACAATTTTACACCAGCTGAAATCAGCAAAAGGATTAATAAATTCCTCCCTTGAGGTTCTTACGAGAGTCTGGGGAACAATAGACGAAAAATCTCAGAAAGAAATAATGGCAGAGGTTAATGAAATAAGAGACCTTCTTCAGATATACGAGGACACTATGGCAAATGGGGTTGAGAGTGTTGAGGTAGAATAAATAAAAATATTGTTAATTCTTGTTTTTCAATGCCCGCCTCTCTGGCGGGCTTTTTTGTTTTTGAGGAGTAATAAATATATATGCTTGAGAAAATTTTAGAACTTAACAAACAGGGTAAGGTTAGAAAAACTGATTCCTTATTTGTTGGGGAAGGCGTTTCTCTGCTACGAGAAGATTTTAAAATAAGAAAACTAACAATTCCGCACAAGAAAAGAAACCAGCATTTTGGCTGTATTGGCACAACAAGAATAGGAAAGTCAAAGCTGATAGCATACATGGCAGCTCAGGATATTCTATCTGGAAATTCTGTTGGTGTATTTGACCCAAAAGGAGACGATGAAATGCTCAGTTATATCATTTCTGCAGCTGTTCAGGCAGGAAGACTGGAAGAACTGATTTTTATATCTCCTGTTCATCCTGAACTTTCTTTGAAAATTAATCCATTAACTTACTATTATATTGCAGATGAGCTTATATATCATGTTATAGCAGGCATTCAGACAAAAGAAAAATTCTTTTTTGATGTTGCAAGAGAAATCACGACAGTTATAGTGAGTTATTATGTATTACAGGCACTTGCGAAAGGACAACAGAAAGCACTTATTAATTTCTTTGATATAAAACAAAAAACTGATTATGATGCGATCCAGCAGATTGTTGAAAATGTAAAATTTTACAAAAACAATCCTAATCCTGAAATAAGAGAACTTGCAGAAGAAGTATCTCTCCATGCAGAGGAAGCATTACGTTCAGGTTCTCAGTATTTCAGTGAAGTAGCAGGTTCATTAAGAACGGTGCTGACTTCTCTTACTTCATCTGTAGCTAACAAAATTATAGGAAAAGCAAAAGCCAATGAAATAATTAAAAGGCTTGAAAATGACCAGCCAGTGATTTTCTATATCTGCACAGGGGATCAGGTAACAAGATTTACAGCACACTCCATTGCAAGAATTTTTGTATCTTCTATTCAATCAGCGGTAGGTAGAATACTTCTTAGTGGAAGAAAACTTAATCCTCCGCTTTGTCTTTATTTTGATGAAGGAGACACGATTCTTTACTGGGGAATTGAATCGCTTTTTAACAAGGGTGGTGGAGCAAATTTATGGATACATTTCTTTACTCAAAGTATTGCACAGATGATAGATGCAATTGGACCGCAGAAGACCCAGTCAATCATTGATAATATTTCCACATGGGTTTATATGAGAGTTAATGATAACGATACTGCCCAATATATAGAAGACAGTTCACCTAAAAAAACCATATGGAAGATAATTCCCTCAATAGCTGATGCAAAAGCTACATTTTCTATGAGAGAAGAAGAGGAAAGAGTAATACTGGCTGAGAGGGTAAAGAGACTCAAACCAAGGTATTATTATTTAAGATTTGAAGGAGAGTATTATAAAGGGATTGTCCCATATGTTGGAAATCCGCTTGTAAAAATTAAACTTCCTGATGTGAGGGCAGCCAGAATTGAACAGCATTTATAAGATAATAAAATATACATTTATAATTGTTTTTTTTGTTTTTGCGATTCTTTTCATAAAATTAATCAACGATCCTCATCAATTCTGGGCTTATATAGAAAATAATAAATTAATACCGAGAGCCATTGCATGGACATTTTTACTGCTTGGTCTTTACGGTATAGCCAGGAGAAGATTTTCACCGTCTGTGATAGTTTTTTTCTTTTTTATAGCATTTTTCTTTGCTTATCTTGGAAGATTTTTCTTTAAAGGCATGTATTAAAAAAGGGGTGGCATAATATGAGCAAAGGTAGCAGAGATGGTTCTGTAATAAGTTCTCAGCCTGCAGATATAAGAGCTAAAAGTTTTCTTCATGCTTTAAGCGAGATAGAACAGTTTTCTGCAGTTGAATACAGGACTGATTTACCTGAAGGAGTTGTTCCGATGCAGCCAAAATTTTCATTCTGGGATGTGGCTGGCAAAACCGCAATGATTACAACTTTTTATACATTTATTATGTCCCCATTTAGTTTTGCAGTAACTGATAAACTTCTGCCTGTATTTGGTAGTATAAACCCTACATTTATGGACAGATTATTTTCATATCTTCTTGCAGCTGCTCCAACGCTTGCCATGACACTGCTTATTATGTTTGTTTTGACATCGAGAGTTTACATCGGAAAAACTACAAGAGTAATAGTGCAGAATTTTCTTCTTACCTTTGCTGGAGTTAAGCTGATTCTATCTTTTTTGCTTGCGATGCTAATTCTTATGGTTTATAACAAGTTATTAACTGACAGTAATATTATCAGTTTTTATGTAAAAATCATTAACGATACTTTTTTGCCTGATGTATTTAAAAAATTAAGTTATCATTTTTTAAAATGGTTCATAGAATTCAAAGAGATAATTCCAGTTGCAGTTAAATTTTCAGTTTTTTTACACGCAGGAACAGCCTTTGCTCTTTTTCTTTCCTATCATTATGCTAAAAGTAAAAGCGAAAAAATAAAGAAATTCAGGCAGGAGTGGGAATGAAGATATTTATTTTACTTACAATTACTGGTTTTGTGATTACGGTGATTTATCTTCTCAGGGGAATTTTCCCCAATGGAAAAGAAAAAAGAGACAATACAAAAACATTATATGAAATAGATTTAAAAGAGTTTGCTCCAATATGGTTAAAGTATAACAGAGAATTTGAAAAAGAAAATCATAGGGAAGATTTTACCCTTGAGGTTTTAGTAAAACCAACTGCATCAGAAAAAGATATAAAAAAAATAAATACTGAGGCAGTGGAAGTTGAGAATGCTGATAACAAATCTGAGACTAAACAGATTATGACTCCATTTGAGATTGATACAATAAGCACTTTTTACAATGAAGTTATCAGCCCTTATGAAAAACAATTTAAAGAGCAGAATGCTTATGAAATTTTAATTGAAATTTTAAAAATGCTTGACAGGCATGGTTCAGTTCCATCTGTGGTAATAGATGTTAAGGACAACGAATCTGTAGATTTAATTTCAGTAAGGGATAATCTTGCTCAGATTTCTCTGAAAGAACATGTATTTGCTGTAACAAGGGCAATGGTTGAGTTAGTCAAACAGAACTATTCTGAGCCTGAAAATTTTATGCCTCAAGCAATCATTATAGCTCTTGCACATGATATTGGGAAAATTCCCGAACTGAGGCTTTCTGGTGCATATAACTCTTATGACCATGCTATAGTAAGCAGCAATTGGCTTGCTGAACATTTTACGGGTAAGGACATATTCTGGGCAAAACAGGCAGTAACTGCTGTAAGAGATCATCATCTAAAAAGCAAGGACCCCTTGACAGTAATGCTTAGGGAGGCAGACAAACAGGCAAGACAGATGGAACTTGTAAGATTCACCCAGAATTATAGTATTGAAAACTTTGACTTATGGTTTAAAGTTGATGAATTTTTAAAAGCATTTAAAGATAAAATCAATGTAACAGCTAAAGGTAAAGTTGATGTTTTTCTTTTTAAGGGGATTATATATACAAAACCTGACAGTCTCTATGAAGTGGCAAAGCAACTAATGTTTGAAAAAAAAGTTCTTGATATGCTTTTTCTTTATGAATCTGAAAAGGAAAATGCAGCAAGAAAAATTGTAGATAAACTCAGGAAAGAGAATTTGATACCTGATATAATTCAAGAACCTTATATCTCAAGAAAGTTTGAGATAAGAATGAAAATGCAGATAAAGAAACAGACACAGGTTTTGGTATCGATAAAGGCAGACCCATACAGGGACGAACTTGAAAGTATTGAGCGACGTAAAGCAGGGTCACAGCTTGAATTAATTGAAGCAGTTATACCTATATGAGTAAAGTGAAAGTTTTACGAATAAGAAAAATTCAAAATACATTAAAATTCAGCATAAAAAATGGTTTTTTGCTTTATTTACCATATGAGAAAAGAAATATTGCAAAGGAAAACGGATTTAAATTTTTAAAGAGCAAAAAAGCCTGGCAGGTCCAAAATTATATTAATGCATATAAAATTATAAATTCAAATCAAGACATACAAATTTCAATTCAACTTAAAAATTTTTTTAATTTCTACGGAGAAAATATATGGAAAAATGTAAAAAAGATAAGACATGCACTTATAAAAATAAGAGAGAAATGTGATTATGCACAACTTGAAGACAACAGAGGTTTTAGTCAGGCAAACAAAAAAATAGGAAGAGAACTGATACTAAAACCAAAATGGGATAATTTTGATATTTTAAGAGCTGCATGGATAGTTTATCTTCATAGAAGGCAGGTTAAAGAAATATTTAGAGATTAATTTGTTATCTGTTATCACCTCCTCCCCCGCCTTCGCCTACATTTTCGGCTACGGCGGGGGTTATTGTTTTTTTTAATTGTAAGCCATATAAGAAAAAGAAAAAACTCATAGAGATATAATTAGCTGAAGGATAGCAGTTATTGTTGACAGGTTTATAGGGTTTATAATTTTCAGCCTGTGGCTGAACTGTTTCGACAAAAATTATTGAAATTGTTTGAATTGTTGAGATTGCTCTCATTTTTCTCCCCCTATGAGATATTTTTCTGCCAAAGGCAGAAATTAATTCCCCCGTCAAAAACGGTGAGATAAATTGGCAAAAAAGGGAGAGCCAGCACGGTGCCAGCTCTCCCAGTTGTTTCCGCTGGATTAAAAAATTCTCCAGCGGATAAATTCGAATCTATATGTTCTACTGCCGTCAGAGTTTTCACTGACAAGTCTTTTTGTTGTTGGAATGGCTATCTTAAAGCTGTATTCTTTTAGTCTCTGGAATAGCAGATAACAATAACTGAATTCTCCCTGTAGCATAATGTAAATAGAGTCTTCAGGATTTTCTCTTTGTATTTGTAAGATTTTATCAAGATTATCAATTATAAGCTTTCTCAGTTTTTCATCATTTGTATCAAGTTCTGGTGAAACATCTGGGAAAGGTAGGTCAACAATTTTGTCCCAGCCATGAAGTTGTGTTCCTTCCCATTTTGAACTGGGATGATTGGAATGATTGATTAGAATTTTCATTTAATTTCCTCCTTTTTATCCACATTTACTATACCCGCAAAGCAGGCATTTTATACATCCCTCTTCATATATTGCCCCCTTTTTGCCACATGCGGGGCATTTGCCGAGATTATTTTCGTATTTTTCAGCTGGCACTTCAGGGTCAAGTAAGCCGATTTCAATGAAGAAATCCTTCATAACCTCTCCGAATTCTGCTTGAAGAGATGGAATAAATTTTCTCCTTTTTGGACTGAAAAATCCGGAAGGAGAGTAAATTTGTTTAAATTCTTCGATTAAGAATGTGGGATCATCGACTTGCCTAAAAACAGCTGATACCATTCTTCCAATGAGTTTAGTCCACTCTTCCATTGAAGTGTCCTTTGTGTTTATAAAAAGTTCTATTGGTTTATTTTTATCTTCAATTTTTTCGTATGAAAAAGTAAGGTAATAGGCATGTTGAGTACCTGGAATTTTAACTTTGTAAGTTTTTGATTCAAGTTTATAGGGTCTCTCATAAAATTTAATTTCTTTTTTTGTTTCTTCCTTTTTCTTTTCAGTTGAAAGTATTTCTGTCTCAAGACAGCCTGCTCTATAAGTGGTGCAACCTTTTAATCCTGAATTGTAAGCAAGCATGTAAATATCCATCATTTGTTCAATTGTTGTTTCTTTTGGAAGATTGATAGTTTTAGAGATTGAAGAATCAACATATTTTTGAACCTGAGCCATAACTTTAATATGCCATTCAGGAGAAATTTCGTGAGCAGTTACAAAATATTCTGGCCTATCTCCATTTGTGGTAACCTTAACTTTTTTATACATTTCCCATGTATAGTCATTTACTTCAAACTCCTCGTTATAGTTTTTTCTTATGTAGGAAAGGGAAAATATAGGTTCAACTCCACTTGAAACGTTATTTGCCAGTTGAGATATTGAGCCTGTCGGTGCTACTGTAAGTAGGCATCCATTTCTGATACCATATTTTTGAATCTCTCTCTTGATTTCCGGAGAAAGATTAGCAGCAAAGCTTTCTGGATTACCAAACAAATATTTTTCTTTATCAAACAGAGGGAAGGCTCCCTTCTCCTTAGCAATTTTTACCGATGTTAAATAAGCTGTAGTTTGAATTGTTGACATTATAATATCTATAATTTTAAGAGCTTCCTCTGAATTATACTTAACTCCCATCATAGCTAAGGTTGAACCAAGTCCCATTATACCAAGTCCAATTCTTCTTTTAGATTGAGCCTCTGTTTTTTGTGTATCAAGGGGGTAGTAGTTTTTGTCTACAGTGTTGTCTAAAAACTCTACAGCAATAGCAACAGTCTGGGCTAAATTGTGAGTATTTATAGTAGCATTTTCTGAAAATTGATTTACTACAAATTGAGTAAGATTAATAGCCCCTAAAGTGCAAGCTCCATTCGGAGGAAGAGGCTGCTCTCCGCAGGGGTTAGTAGCTGATATTTTTTCACAATACCAAAGATTGTTTTTTCTATTAACTCTATCTATGAAGATAACCCCTGGCTCTGCTTTTGCCCAATTATTTTCTACAATCATATGCCAAAGTTCTCTTGCTCTAATTGTTTTATATACTTTGTCATTAAATTTTAAATCCCAATTTTGGTCTTCAACAACAGCCTGTATAAAATCATCAGTTATAGCAACAGAAATGTTAAACATTTCTAAAACAGGAGTTTGAGCTGTATTATTTCTTTTTGCTTCGATAAATTTTTCTATATCTGGGTGATCAATATTCATTACAGCCATCATTGCACCTTTTCTATGACCCACTCCTGCAATTGTTCGGCTCATAGAATTCCACATTTGCATAAAAGAAACTGGCCCTGATGACTGTGAATCTGTCCCCCTGACATAGTCTCCAGCAGGTCTTAAATTAGAGAAATTTAATCCAATTCCTCCACCGGCTTTCATAGTAAGGGCACATTCATGGAGAGACTTCATAATTCCATCCATACTATCTTCAGGATCGGTCATAACATAACAATTAGAAAGAGTAGCTTTTTCATTACCTCTTCCTGCATAAGCAAGAATGCGACCGCCTGGAATGAATTTAAATGAACTCATTATTTCGAAAAATTTACCTTCCTGTTGTTTATTGTTAGCAATAGCTTTTGCAACTCGTGCAAAAGTTTCTTCTATTGAGGATTCTTTTTCTGTTTTATATTTTTTCTCCCAAATTAGTTGAGAAATTTGAGTTAGCATAATAGTCCTCCTTTAGCCTTAAATTTTTAAATTCCTGTTGAACCAAAACCATTGCTTCCTCTTTGAGTAATGGATAAATTATTATCTTCAATCACAATTGCTTGAACTACAGGGGCGATGACCATTTGAGCTATTTTCATACCCCTTTCTATGAAGAAATCTGTTTGCCCTAAGTTAATAAGAATCACTTTGATTTCACCCCGATAGTCAGAATCAATTGTCCCGGGAGTATTAAGAACGGTAATGCCATAGTTAATTGCCAATCCGCTTCGTGGTCTTATTTGTGCTTCGTATCCTTGAGGAATTTCTATGGCTATTCCTGTTGGAATTAGTTTTCTTTCAAAAGGTTTTATTATTAATGGTTCTTCAATGCATGCAAAAAGGTCTAAGCCTGAAGAGAATTCAGTAGCATATTGAGGTAATGGTAAATCTGGATTGTTGGGAAGTCTTTTAATTTTAATTATCATGATAGTTCCTCCTTTAGAATTAAGTTTTTCTTGCTTTTAAATTTTCTGCATTTTTCCTTACTTTCCTTTTTTCTTTTGTCTTCCGCAATTCTATGTGCCTTGCGGAGGAATAAAGCTGTTTCCATAGGAATTTTGGGTTTAATCATGATTAACCTCCTTGTATAGAGAATAAAAAAGGGAGAGTTAAAAACTCTCCCTAAGATATTCGGATTTCTACTTTTGTTTACTTCTATTAAATATTACCTTTAATGGCAAGATAACTTAATATACCTTCTGGTGTAATTTTGTATGGGCCAAGACAGTGCTGTTTTAATCCATTCTTAATCAGTCCACATACTCCATCTGCCTCAATCCAATCGCATAAAAAGGGTTGTAGACAATTTTCGTTTATGTCAGGGTGTAGTATTATTACTTTATTTTGTTCTGCAAGAAATTTTGCTGTTTTTGGTGGCATATCAAGTATTGAATTAGTTTTTATAATTTTCTCCTCATTTTTAAATTTTAACTTGACTGTTTTTGTAAATTTCACTAACATTCATTTCCTCCATAATAAAAAGCCACCCCTTTTGGGGGTGGCGGATTGTTCTCTGGAATTAGAATGGTTCTTGGGTGGTAACTTCCTCGGGAATTTCTATCTCTTCTGCACTGGTTATCTCAGCAATGAAATTCTCCAGCTCAGAGTAATCTCCTCTGCCAAAACTGGTTATGATTTTACCTGCTTTCAAAGATGTTTCCACTGTTGACAAGAATGCTTCTACAAACTCTTTATTAAAACCTTTTCTTTTTGCCATATTGCGGATTGCATTCAATTGAGATTCCGTTGGTGGCTTTGTGGAGCCTGCCACTGGTTTTTGCTGTTCTGATTGAGCTTCCGTTGGTGGCTTTGTAGGGCCTGCAGCTGGTTTCTGATGTTCTGAAGTTTTTGATTCTTTTACAGAGTTTTTCTGCTGAGCAGGGTTTTTCTCCTGCTGAGGCTCTGTCTCAGAAGGTTTTTGAGCAGGTTCATTTCCATTTATATCCTCTACCACAATGGTGGCTTCATCATCAAATTTAGGATTTGTATCTTCAGGAGCAGGAAGTGCAATGGATTCTGTGGCAAGAATTATTCTTTTGTTGTCCTCTCTCAGTTGATTTATAAGATTTATATCACCTTCAAATACAATCTGGAGAGGATAGTGTAATCTCTTTTGTCCTTCATAGGGAATTTCCCTTGGAACTCTTCTCAGCTTAAGTGGAACCATTGCAAATCTTCCTATAAGAAATTCAACGTACTCAAGTCCCGAATTTATATCAACCACTGAGTTATAACTACTAATGTCTATCTGGTATACTCCACCCATATTTACTTTTGGAAGGATTACAAAGAGATGTCCTCTTAAAGAACAACCATTTCCAAGAAGTTCACATGGACATTCACGTTCCACCATTTCCCCTGATTGCTCGTCAAGTCTGTATGCAATCTGTCCATTACCAATGCATTTTAAGCCCTTCTGGTCTCCGTACCACTTGTATGCCTGGGGGAATATGACATCAATATCATTTACAGGAAACATTACGTCTAGTTCTTTTGGTTTGGGTCCGTAAACTTTTTCTACCTCTGTAGGGCATACAAAATAGTCTACTTCTTTTGGATACTCATTTCCTGTTTTAGGATTAACTACTTTTACTCCAAGACGGATTTTGCCCAGTCTTGGTAATCTTCTTCTGTCAGATATACCTTGAATTTTGGTAATTTTTTGTGTGATTATCATGATACGTCCTCCTTTTATTTTGTTTTTTTGTTATTATTTTTATTACTTTTTTTGATTGATAAGGTTTCAATTATTTTTTCTTCATAAATTTCAGGGATTAATTCTTGAGGGATTTTATCTTTATTAATCTGCTTTCTAAACTGAAGATTTCTGAAAATTATGTAATCTCCAATTTTACCAGTTTTAGCCTGACAGTTAGTTAGATAGTTCTTTATTTCTTCCTTTATTTCCTCAAGCCGAGTCTCAGCTACCTTCTTCTGTTCATTAAAAACCTCATATTCATCAAGAAGTCCTTGAAACTCCTCTGGAAGTTCAACTGTATCAAGTGAGTTGAATTCTTCTTCATAGTTTTCATAACAGATTTCTTTGTATCCACAGTAACTGCACTGCCAGTCATCAAGAGTATACTGTCTTGGTGGCAATTTATCGGTGGTTCTGTAATATTCAATCTGGTTCAGTCTCTGTATTGCCTGATTATATAAACCCTCAAATTCAGTTCCTTCTCTTCTATAGCCATTAGAACCACAGATTTCATTCACTATCAGTAAGTCTGATTTACTGTCATAGGAGAGATTGAATTCCATATACTGAGCTGTATTTTTATTCTTGATGAGAAGAATGCTGTTTTTAATTTCAGGATTCAGTTTTTGAAGCCCAACAATATATAGACAACACTGAGTAAGATAATCCATTGGATATTCCTTTTCAAGATATTTTTGAAAAGTAAAATGGTTGATCGCCTTGTGTTCTAATAGATAG
>CAZTLF010000035.1:15035-18865 GCA_964614465.1 uncultured Thermodesulfovibrio sp. | reverse complement strand
CCAAGTCTTGACTAATACAAGAGAGAGAAGATGAGTTAAAACTCATGCTTACTGTTAAATTATTAGAAGAAGGGTTGGTATCCCCTGGAAAGACATCAGAGAGGTTATTTTAGTGAAAAGAGACGAAATACTAAATACTATTAGGGTTTTAAGCAATACTATTAAGACAGACTATCGTGCAAAAGTTATTGGTATCTTTGGTTCTTTTGCAAGGAGTGAAAAAAAAGATACAAGTGATATAGATCTTCTTGTAATGTTTGATGATGAAGCTGATATTTTTGATTTTGTGGGACTTTCTCTATTTTTAGAAGAAAAACTGGGTAGGAAAGTTGATGTAGTTCCCTATGATACGGTGAGACCTGAATTGAAAGAGATTATATTTAAAGAGACAGTCCCTATATGAGAGACTCTAAATTATTACTCAAAGACATTATAGATGCAATTTCAGCTATTGAGAAATTTGTGGAGAGGATTAATTTTGAAGAATTCAAATCTAATGATGAAAAATCAAGTGCTGTAATAAGAAAGTTTGAAATAATAGGGGAAGCAACAAAAGCTTTGCCAGAGGATTTAAAAAAGAAATATCCTGAAATTCCATGGGAAGAAATGGCAGGCTTTAGAGATAAATTAATTCATTTTTATTTTAGTATAAAGCATGAACTTGTATGGCAGGCTATTAAAAATCGTCTTCCGCAGTTAAAGGCTTCTATTCAAAACATAGTCCTCAAAATTGAGACAGATAAATAAGGCTTTTATAAATACTGATGACCTTGATAGGGACTGATTTTATAAAGACCCTTGAGTTTGCAAACTATGTTGATAGCGAGGTACCCGTGCTTGCAGAGAAGATTTTTAAGCGAGCTCAGTATCCCACAGCCCAGCCAACAGGACAGGCATTTCCAGTGGGGAAGGTTAGGTGAGATAATTGGGAAAATTATTATTTTAAGTTATAATTTAGGTAGGCTCTACTTAAGGAGGCTTAAGCAAAGGGCATATTTGTCAATTTATCAAAACATATGAGGGCAGGTCTTGAAATATCAGGCAAAACAAATTTTTTCAATTAATTCCCCTTTTTTCATTGAAAGAGCCCTGTGAGAGTAAAGTAATATCGCAAGGGTATTTAATATATCTCTGTCAATAAGAGGAGTATTTTTGTTTTCCTTTAAAATCTGCACAATAGCTGAAATCTCTGATGTAACTCTATCCTTACTTATTTTTCTTTCAGAAAGAAGTATGCTTCCCATTAATTTTAAGTTTTTTTCTGTAAATATTTGATCAAAAAAATCACTTAGTTGCATTCCAATCTCAGGAGGCTTTAAATTTAATTTTTGAGCTGTTATTCTTAGAAGATTTCCTCTTATATGACCTATTCTTGCAATAGCACCGAGCTGGCAGTATCCAATTGGTATTCCATACTTTATTGTATGTGCAAGAGAGAGTATTTCCTTATTTGAAAGAAGCATTATCTTAAGTTTTCTTAGCTCAAGCAAGGCTCTCATCAGATGTAAAGCATCTGTTCTTATTGCTGAAAACTCTCCTGGAGGGCTGACAATATTTGGATAATAAAATGTTAGACCTTCAGTAAAGAAAATGAACTGATGAGTATTGTCATATATACATGAAGAGCCAAATTTTTTGAGTTTTTCATAAATCAATGATAGATCTTTTTGAAATCTTTCATCATTTTCAATAAAAGGAAAAAGGCTGTCAAATCTTCTCATATGTAGCAGAGGTCTTATAACAGCTGGTAAATCTGAAAATTCCTTCATCCTACCAACTCTTATAAGAAACTCCTCAAACTTAAGTGGAGGGATACCGCTTCTTACGCAGAATTCTCCTTTTTCTGTAAGAGATTCTTCTGTGATGTATCTGTTCTGTCTAAGGAACTCTTCAATCTTTTTTACAACAGACTCTGAAAGATTTTTAAGTGAAAAGGTCTTTTTTAAAAAATTCCTGTAGTTTCTACCAAGATAAAGATATCCTACTGGAATCCATAGGCTTAGTGCATCAATTAGTGAGCCTGCTTCTGTATACATTAATTCTGTTTTAAGTGTGCCTTTAAGGCTTTTAATTATTGATTGTTTCAAAGAATCTTCCTTTATTCCATAAAGTAGCCAGTCTGAATATCCTTTATCCTTTATGCCGAGCCTGCCAGCTCTTCCTTCTTCCTGAAGTATATCCAAAACATCTGGTATGTATCTATAAACAAAGTTTTGCATATCAAACCATCCTTTAACTGCAATGATTGTTCTATCTGCAGGAAGATTAACTCCATAGGCAAGTGTCTGAGTTGTAATGAGAATGTTGAGACTTCCATATCTGAATTCTTTTTCTATTAAATGTCTTTCTTCCTGAGGAATATCAGCATTATGAAAAGCTATATCAGTTCCAGGTATTTTTATATCAAATGGAGCTGTTACATTCATGACTGATAAACCATACTGCTGTGCGCACTCAAGAAGTCTCCAGCCAAGAGTTTTTTTTGGAATAAAAACAAGAACTTTTTCTTCATCATGCTTTAGTTTCATCACAGCACCAAGTATTTTTAAAGCTAATTTTGATTCTGCTCCATCGGAGAGTTTAACTACAGGTTTGAAATCTTTAAGAAGATACAGGTTTCTTTCAAGTGGAACAGGTCTCCAGTCACTTTTTATGACAAGTTTACATTTCATCCACTCTGCAATATCTTTTAAACCGGGAAGAGTTGCTGAAAGTCCAATGATCGGAATGTTTCTTTCAATTGCATAAACAATGGCTTCTTCAACAATCCATTTTTTTACAATATGATGTATCTCATCGAAAACAATGCAGTCTATTTTCTGTAGCCAGCTTCCTTTATTACGAAATGTATAAGCCATATTTTCATATGTGCTAAGCACAAGCTCCTGTGTTACAGGTTTTAATAACTCAATTATATTGTCTCCTGTTCTTACGCTGATGCTGCTATAAAATGTTTTGAATTCCCTTGCCTTTTCATAAACCAATGATTTTGTTGGAGCTGAATAAAGTTTTATTCCTCCTCTGTCATTTTTTAGAAAAAATAGATATCCTATAAGGCTTTTACCTGCTGAAGAAGGTGCTGATACTATAGCATTTCCTTCTTTGTAAAGATAATAAAAAAGGCTTTGAAGCGGATTAAGAAATTTATATGGTATTCTTGGATCTAATATTTCACTTTTTATAAGTCTGTCATATTTTTTTACTCCATCAATCTCATAGACAACCTTACCATCTTCTTGAGGAGTAAAAAAGCTTTCTTCTAACAATATAGCTTTCTTCATGAAAAATATTTTAACGCTTAGACTAATTTTATTATTGCTTCATCAAGGCTTTTGACTTTTTTCGAAGATGGGGTTTCATCTGGATAACCAATCCCGATACATGCAACAATTCTTAAATTTTGATGTATATCAATTATACTTCTTACATAATTTTCTCTATCTCTGTTTTCCGGATGATATATTGCTCCCCAGCATGCTCCTAATCCCAATGAGTGAGCTTCAAGTAAAAGCGCCATTAATGCACAACCCATATCTTCAAGCCAGTGATTACTTTTGTTTTCATCAGCAAGTGCCACTATAACATAAGGTGCGCCTTCAAGAAACTTTGTAAATGGTTGAGCTCTGCTTAGCTGTTTAATTTTTTCCTTGTCTTTGACAATTACAAAATACCACGGCTGAGAATTTCTTGCAGAAGGTGCATAAAGAGCTGCTTCAATACATCTTTTTATTAGTTCCTCTGGAGGAGATTCTTTTTTATATTTTCTAATGCTTCTTCTCTCTTTTATAATTTCAAATATATCTCGCATAAAGCTCCTCTAAATATCTTAA
>CAZTLF010000035.1:10839-14935 GCA_964614465.1 uncultured Thermodesulfovibrio sp. | reverse complement strand
TCTCTCTTTTATAATTTCAAATATATCTCGCATAAAGCTCCTCTAAATATCTTAATATTCTTTTAAATTCATTTTCAATTTTTTCTTCTGGATATTTCTTTGTTTGGGTAAGAAGATGATATTTTTTTACCAACTCCCAGTATCGCATTCTTATTTTTGTTTCATTGATTGGTTTTTGAAGACCTAATTTTTCAATGGCAGAATCTATTTCTTTTTCATCAAATTTTTCTTTTGAATATTTAATTCCCACCCAAGGCTGACTACTTACCCAATCAAAAAGCCTATCTTCAAATTCATTCCAGAATCTATTAGCTTCATCCATAAACTTATCTCTTAATTTTTCTGCATCCATATATTTTTTCAAAGTTGCAAAATAGTTTCCAAAAAGCCATGTAACCATAAGTGCTGCAACTATTACCCATGAACTTAATTCATGCATCCAGAAACTTAGCCAAAACACACTAAAAAATATAAAAGCAAAAAAAAGATTAATATATGGAGAATAAAGATATTTAAAGGAATGATACCTACTTTGCCTAATCCACCAGATTCTGAAAACATAAGGGATAAATGGATCTGAATCTACTACTCTACCAAATAAGCTGTATGGAAAATCTCTTATTTTTTCTGCCCAGATATCATACTCTACTTCATTGTGCAATATTTCTTTAAATGGTGTCCATGGAACAGGAATTATATATGTGCGTGCTAAAGCAAAGCTTATTAAAAAAGGAAAAATAAGAAGACACCATGCAGGCTCTTTAAGTTTAAAAATAAAAACACACAATATTCCTAATAAAGTAGTAATAATTCCTGCAAAAACAGCCCAACCTCGTGGCATTTTCATCTTTAAAGAATTTAATATCTTTTTGACTACTGAGAAAAATATTGTAGTTAATAATAGTACTCCTGCTGAAATTAAAATACTTTTTTCCATTTCTTTTAATAAATTCTCAAAGTCTCCTTCGTCAGCCTCAGCACTGCCGATAGCTAAAAGTAGAATAATGATTAAAAAAATTTTCTTGATTATCATGGATTTAATTTTAGTTTTTTTCATTTTAAACCATTTTTTATTTTTATTTTGAAAACAGGGCAGTTTCTAAGTCAAGCACTCGTGTTTTCTCATAATTGCAAGTTGCGGCATCCATCATTTAAAGCCTAAAATGAGATTGTCTATGAACTTAGACAGATTTTTAATAATAGATTTGCAGAGAAGACACAAATTTCTTGATTTGACATATTATTTCAATTTTTTTTATTTTAAAAAAGGCGATGGAGTTCGCCTTTAAGTGCCTCTGATTTTCAGTGGCTGATAACTCCTACCTTTAAAGGTAGAGTTATACTCTGAAAAGGAGGCGTATTGTGTTTGAGATTCTTATTCAAGCATCTTTTTGGTTTTTACTTGCCTTAATTTCCACAATCATAGCAACAAAGCTTCGTTTAGCAACAGCTTTAACGGAAATAACAGTTGGAGCAATTGCGGGTCTTGCTATTGCTGGAACAGGAATTTCCATCGGTGAAAATGACATATGGATTAAATTCATTGCAGGTGTTGGAGCTATAATGCTTACTTTTCTTGCTGGAGCAGAGCTCGAGCCTGATGTATTAAAAACAAGATGGAAAGAAACGCTTGGAATAGGATTGGTAGCTTTTTTAGCTCCCTTTCTTGGATGCACAGCAGTTGCCTACTATACTCTTGGCTGGAACGTAAAAGCAAGTTGGCTTGCAGGAGTTGCACTTTCTACTACCTCTGTAGCAGTAGTTTATGCAGTTATGCTTGAGCTTGGACTTAATAAAACAGAATTTGGCAAAGTAATTCTTGCAGCCTGCTTCGTCAATGACCTTGGAACAGTAGTAGTCCTGGGTTTAATTTTCTCACCCTTTACCACTAATTCTCTTATTTTTATGATTGTAATGGTAGCCATTGCTATTTTAGTTCCTCTTATTACTCCAAAAATATTTAAAAAATTCGGTAACAAACCTTCAGAGTTTGAAACGAAATACTTACTTTTTATTCTTTTTGGTATAGGTGCTCTTGCCTTATGGTCAGGAAGTGAAGCAGTGCTCCCCGCCTATATTATTGGCATGGTATTAGCAGGAAATGTTGGAAAGGACAGTCAGCTCATAAGAAGGCTTAGAACTCTTACAATAGGCTTTTTAACTCCAATTTATTTCTTAAGAGCTGGATATTTTGTTTCAATCCCCTCAATTATTGCTGCACCAGTGGCTCTTTTGATATTATTAAGTGGAAAAATGATAACAAAAATTGCAGGTGTTTATCCGGTTACAAAACTATTTAAATTCAGACATAAAGAGGGAATGTATACAACACTTCTTATGTCAACAGGACTTACCTTTGGTTCAATTTCAGCACTCTTTGGGTTAACTCATGGAATAATTAACCAAAATCAGTATTCTCTTTTGATCGCAGCAGTAATTGGCAGTGCTATTATTCCAACTATAATAGCCAATGCCTTTTACCTGCCAAAATATCTTTTACCAAAAACAAAAAAGGAGGAATAATAATGCTTAAAAAAATTCTTGTTGCTTTTGATGGTTCTGAGGAATCCTACAAAGCTTTTAATTTTGCTCTTAACCTTGTAAAAGAGTTTGCTTCAAAGGATAAAGAGATTTTACTTCTTTCAGTAGCCCAGCCCCCAGAGCACGGTGAGATAGTAGAAACCAAAGCAGTTATTGATAGTGCAACAGAATACTATAAAAAAGAATTTGAAAAAATATTATCTATTGCAAAAGCACATGCAGTAGAGCTAAAAACTGACATCGCAGTAGGACATCCAGCTGACCAGATTGTAAGATATGCAGCAGAAAACAGCTTTGACATGATAATCATGGGACAAAGAGGTATGTCAAAAATTGAAAGATGGCTACTTGGCTCAGTCTCCCGAAGAGTAGCAACTCATGCCACATGCCCTGTAGTGATAGTTAAATAAAATTAAATCTCAACCCTTGTTAAAACTCCGTGAAGCTTTCTTGAAGGAAGCCTAAAAAAGCTTATAAAAGTAGGTGTTATTCTTTTCAAAAAGGCAAAGACCTTCCAGTGTCCTCTTGCAATAATCTCTTCAAGTCCATAAAATATGGCCCTTTCATCTATTCCGTTTTCTCTCAATATCTCTTCAATATTAACAACTTCCATATACCCCATCTGAATCTCAAAAACTCTGATGCCTGTACATAAATCCTCTTTGAAATAGCCTGTTACTCCAAAGGGATCAGGTCTTATAATAATTGATAAAAACACATTGTCCTCATAGATTATGCCATTGTAAAACATGGTTTCAACAATGTAAGGAGAAATTTTATTTGTGTCTCTAAGAAAAAAGATTGCTGTGCCTGGTATCTTAGGATGAGTTTTATAAACTCTTTCGAACTTAAGGATAAAATCTTCTGCTGGCATAAACATCATAAATTTGTAAAGCCTTTTTTGTCCCTGTGTATAAATTAGCATAGTTAAAAACGGAAACAATGCAAGAAGAATAGACCAGTATCCACCATGAGGAATTTTGTATAAACAGGAACTGAAATAAAGAAAATCAATAGTAAGGACAAAAATGCCAAGCAATCCTGCAATGTAATTTCTTTTAAGTAAGTAAATAGAAATCAAAATAAATCCGGTTATGCACATATCTGCTGTAACAGCAAGTCCATAGGCTGCTGCAAGGTTTGAGGAACTACCGAAATCAACAATAATCAAAATAACAGCTAAAAACAAAAACCAA
The DNA here is from genome assembly GCA_964614465.1 of uncultured Thermodesulfovibrio sp. Classification (GTDB taxonomy): domain Bacteria; phylum Nitrospirota; class Thermodesulfovibrionia; order Thermodesulfovibrionales; family Thermodesulfovibrionaceae; genus Thermodesulfovibrio. Next base: position 11,198 of record CAZTLF010000035.1, on the reverse strand, counting down.
TTTACACTTCCTATATATATCTGAGACTTAAGCTCCTTTGATGTGTAGTCAATCTTAAGCATTGGCATTATTCTTGTTGTTATTGCTTGATAAACAACAGAAAACATTCCGCTTATCATTGCCTGCGAAGCGATAATCGTAGCTAATAAACTTAAAATTAAAAAGGGAATATAAAGAAAAGGAGAAAAACTTAAGACCATTTCAAAAAGGATATTTTTAATATCTGGATTTCTCAGAAGAAATGCACCCTGTCCAAAATAGTTTATAAAAAGGGCAAAAAATACCATTGTCCATGCTTTTCTTAACACACATAATTGGACCAAAAGTTGAGGAGACCTTCTCTGTTCCCTTTTTCTGAA
>CAZTLF010000035.1:0-10739 GCA_964614465.1 uncultured Thermodesulfovibrio sp. | reverse complement strand
ACACACATAATTGGACCAAAAGTTGAGGAGACCTTCTCTGTTCCCTTTTTCTGAAAAAGAAATAAAAAAAAGGCTATTAAAATTGCTATAAAAACTAAAGCAGTCTGAGAAATTCCTTCAAGCCCTGGAATAAAAGCAGTTCCTTCAACTGCACTTAAAATACTTATTGCAGGAGTTATAACACCATCTCCCATGAGAAAAGAAACTCCGATTAAAGCTAAAAGTGAAACAAAAGCTTTTGATTTGTTTGATTTTGAAATAGACTTAAATATCTCTAAAAGAACTATTGTACCGCCTTCACCCCTTATACTTAGATTCATGGCAAGTAAATTATATTGTATTGTTGGAATAATTATTAAAGTCCAAAATACAAGAGAGAGAACTCCAAGAACATTTTCAAAGGTTGTTTCAAGTATTAAAAAAGCAACTGTTATGGTATAAATCGGACTTGTACCAATATCTCCAAAGACAAGTCCCAGAGCTTTTATTACCCCGCTCATGAAGGTTTATTATATACCAGTAGTAATTTTTAAGCAAATCTCTGTATAATTTTTTATGCATGTAATTAAAGATAAAGAAAGCTTTAAAATTTTTATAAAAAAACTACAAAAAAGGACAACCTCTGACCCTAAAATTGAAGCTACTGTAAGAAAAATTATCAATGATGTAAAAAAAAGAGGAGACAAAGCATTAGCCCGATATACAAAAATTTTTGACAAACACACCTTGTCCATTAAAATCGAAAAAAAAGATATAGAAAATATGACTAAAAATGTTCAAATCAATGTTATTGAGACTCTAAATTTCGCAGCAGAAAGAATCCGTAAGTTTCACAAAAAACAGCTTGAGAAATCATGGCACTACAAGGAAGGCGATATTACTCTTGGTCAGTTAATCAGACCATTAGAAAGGGTTGGTGTTTACGTGCCAGGAGGAAAAGCCTCATACCCTTCAACAGTCCTCATGAACATCATCCCCGCACAAGTAGCAGGCGTAAAAGAGATTGCTGTATGTGTTCCTATGCCGAATGGAGAACTTAATCCAGTAATCTGCGCCACATTAAATATTCTTGGAATAAAAGAAGTTTACAGAGTCGGTGGTGCACAGGCAATAGGAGCAATGGCTTATGGAACACAGACAATTAAAAAAGTTGATAAAATCGTTGGACCCGGAAACATATATGTAGCAACAGCAAAAAAACTTGTCTTTGGTGAAGTAGATATAGATATGATTGCAGGACCAAGTGAAATACTCATTATTGCAGATGATTCTGCCAATCCTTCGTTTGTAGCTTCAGATATGCTTTCTCAGGCTGAGCATGATGAAATGGCTTGCAGTGTTCTTGTAACAACTTCTGAAAAATTGGTAGAGGTTGTAAAAAAAGAAATTTCAAAACAGTTAAAAACTCTACCTAAGTCATCTATAGCAAGATGGTCTCTTAAAAACTTTGGCGCTTTGATTATTGTAGAATCCCTTGAAGAAGCCTGCGATGTAGCAAATATAATTGCACCAGAGCATCTTGAAGTGATGACTGAAAATCCTGATGAACTCTTGCCCTTACTTAAAAATGCAGGAGCCATATTTCTTGGAGATTGGACACCTGAACCAATAGGTGACTATGTAGCTGGACCAAACCATACACTCCCCACATCAGGAACAGCAAGATTTTTTTCTCCTTTGGGTGTTTATGATTTTATTAAGAGAAGCTCATTAATTAAGGTGGGACAAAAAGGATTTAAAAAACTTGCTCCCTATGTTGAGATGTTTGCAACACTTGAAGGGTTACAGGCACATGCCTACACAGTGAGAGCAAGAAAGACTACTTAACAGAGGCAATAAACTCTTCAATTTTTACAGATGGAGCAATTTTTAATACTTTTTCAAGGATATACTTTTTTTCTTCTTCATTTTTAGCCATTTTAAATTTTTTTCTGAGCTTTTTTAATTTTTCTCTGCGAAGTCTTCTTTTTCTTAATTCTCTGTCAACAAGCCTTTTTGACATAACAATCTCTTTGATAATATTTAATTAGATATTTATATAATCAAAAAGTCTGTTGATTATCAAATATCCTCCGCACGGAATCTTGCTTTTATTAGCAACAAAATCACACCCTTCATCTCTAAAATCGCATTTATCACATATAAAGGATAAACCATGATTTACCAATTTCTCATTATTTAAATGAAATACTCTAACTATCCCGTCTAACTCACGAAATGTTATATATTTCTGGAGATAAAAATATCCTCCGCATGATTCAGTTTCTTTATCAGGTTTATAGTAGCTACAGAATTTTTTACAAATTAAAGAAGTGTAAACCTCTTCTTTCATTTTGTAACCTCATTGAGCCAGTTTAAATAGCTTTCAGAACCTTTTTTTATTTTTATTCCAATGATTTCTGGCACAGTATATGAATGAAGTGATTTTACCCTTTTTTCAAGTTCCTCAAAAAGCTCTGACTTTGTTTTTACAATCATCAACACTTCTGGTTCATCCTCAATTTTATCCTGCCAGAAGTAGACTGAACGAATGTTTCTTATAATATTTACACAACCTGCAAGTTTTTCTTCAATAAGAGTTTTTGATATTTTTACTGCTTCATCTTCATTAGGTGCAGTTATTAACACCACCATATAATCCATAATTTAATTATAAAAAATTTGTAAAAAAATTGGTATAATTGAAAAAAATAAAGGAGGTGTACCATGCCTTACTATGTTATTTTAAGCACACTTACAGATGAAGGAAGAGAGACATTAAAAGAAAAGCCTGAGAGAATTTTTGAAGTCAACAAGGAAATTGAAAAAATGGGAGTAAAAGTGCTTCAACAGTATGCTGTTCTTGGCCCATATGATTTTGTAAACATTGTAGAGGCTCCGGATAATATCACGGTAATGAAACTGTCTGTAGAACTCGGTTCAAGAGGCACTGTTCAACTCATGACAATGCCTGCAATTGATGTGGAGGAATTGATTAAAAATTTAAAACAATAATTTTGAAATTCTGGGCAGAAACAAAAAACTTAAAGAATTAGAAGATAGCACAGATAAAATTAAAAAGCTTAGGTTTATAAAGCAGGAGCGATTGCTCCTTTTGCTTATAAGGAAATAAAAGAAACAGTTTCTGGACAGTAAAGAATTTTAACTGAGTCAGAGTTGGTGATACGAATTTTTTTTTCTGAGAGAACTATAAAATTGTCAAAAGAAAAATAACAGCCTTTTTTAATTTTAAGCCATTTGTCGTCTTCAGTATAATCTCTTTTCAGTTTCTCAATATCAATAAGTTTTCCATTCCAGCATCCCCACAGTCTGCTTTTACCTTTCTCTTTAAGAAGATGAGAAGTGTTTTTTATAATTATGTCATCCTTAGGGAAAGTATCTTTTATATTCAATCCATCTTTTCTTAGTATCACATAACTAAACTTAAGATAATTGATCTGTAAACCTATTGCACTTAAAAAAGATAGATATTCAGGAGGGCTCCATTTTCTTTCTTCATAACACCAGTTATTAGCTTTAAAGGCTGGACAGGGAAGATTATTAACACATGGGCTATATGGATAAAATTTAAGTTCTCTAATCAAAATATCTCTTAGTCCGTGAAGTCTAAAAGCAGATTTTTTTGTGCCAGGCTCTATAATAATTAGAGTAAAATTTTCATTGTGATAATTAAAATATTTTATGAATTTTATAAAATCTTCCTGTGTAATTCCTTTGCTATCAAATATTTCTCCTAAAGAATTTGAAAAAATCATTATATCAGGTTTTAATTCTTTCAATTCAATATATGTTTTTACATCTGATGCATCAGCTTTCAAGAACTCGTAATTAACAAACAATTTCTTTGGTTTAAATTTTTCAATCATTTCTTTTCCAAACTGTATAGCCTTTTCTTCCAATTCAACTCCTATATATCTAACATAGCTTAAGGAAATTATTCCCTCTTTAACCAACTTAAAAATTGGTAAAACCGCAGGAGAAGGACCGCAGCCTATATCAACTATTTTGAGATCTTTCTTGCGAAAAATTAATGGAGATCTGGAAAGTTCTTTTAAAAGGCTATATATCTTTGTCAGATTAACAGGGACGAAATATGCAAGATACCCTTTGAGAACATCCTGATCTTTCATGTAATCTTCAGGTCTTTTAAAATCTAAAAAAGTAAAAAGGTCAGAAGCCTTTAAAATTAGATTTTTTAATTGTTGTTTTGTGGGAAATTTATCCTTAAAAATCAGATTTAAAAGAAATTCAGACCAATCTTGCACTTTTAAAAATATTTTAGGGGAGGCAAACTCCCCTAAAATAAATTTTTTAAAATTACTTTACTGCTTCTTTCAAGGATTTACCTGCTGTAAATTTGGGAACTTTTGTCGCAGGGATTTTAATTTCCTGTCCAGTTCTTGGGTTTCTTCCTTTTCTTGCCTTTCTCTTTGAAACGTAGAAACTACCAAACCCTACAAGTGTAACCTTGTCCCCTTTCTTAAGGGCTTCCTTAACAGCTTCAATTGTAGCATCAAGTGCCTTTGCTGCCTCTGCCTTTGTAAGCTCTGCCTTACTTGCAATCTTGCTTACCAATTCTGCCTTTGTCATACCTAATACCTCCTTTTTTATTGATAAATTAAGGATTTGATGTAAACAATACCAGATTTTTCATAGAATGTCAAGTATTTTCTTGCAATTGTGGTTATGATATCAAAATATTCCATATATGTTAGCCTTTTTTTAGATATTAAGCTTGAAAGGAGGATGCTGAATGGTAAGAAAATACAGAGTTATGCAGGAAGAGTTGAAAAGATTTGAGGTAATGAGTCAAATATTTTCAAGAACTTTTATTTTATAAGCAAGCACAGATGATTTTTAGGCTTAACTATAGAGAAATTTTAATAATAAAAAGGAGATTTTCAGTGAAGGTTTTGAGACTCAGGAAGGGCGAAATTGAAATATTAAAAAAGGTGAAGTATGTGGAAGTAACAGATTCTGAAAGATGGAAACAAAAATTAGAAGATGAAGTTTTGGGAGTCAATGTTTAATAGAGGTATAAAGTTTAAACTGTTTATGAATTTCAGAATAAAAAAAAGTATTAGTGAATATTCAAAGACAGCATTCTTTATTTTACATTAAATAAAATAAATATACAGCAGAAACAAACTGTATAAATTTATAAAGATTTTCTGAGAGTTCTTCGGGAGATGAGTCAAGAAATAATTCATCTTCTTTAATCTCTATTCCTATTTTTTTTGTAGCGAAAATAACTCTTTCTCTTTGTCCTCTTTCATGCGGACGAAAACTTCTCAGTATAATTCCTTCATCACTTAGGAAATAATCACCAGTATCTTTTTTCCTCAATACAATTTTTAACATTTTTGCATGTTGTGCACCTATTGGAATATTTAAGACAAAAGCACCTTCGCCAGTGATTCTATATTTAATGGAAGAACCAAAAAATTTTATAAAATCATTAAAAATTTCTTCACCCTCTTGAAATTCTATTGGCTCAGTTGTAGTCAACAGAGTACCGAATAAAAATTCCTTGATAAATTCTTCTGCTTTTTCTTTTATCTGAATATCCTCTGGAGTTTCATTCCACATAATTCTGCAAGACCTGAATACAGAACTGTAAATTATTTCTCCAAACGCCAGTTTATCCTCTAATTGGAGATCAAATGGTAAGGAAAATGTTGTCTTATCCTTCGTGGCTTTCCTTCTATTACGATAAAATGTCATTCTTGTTTTTCCAACCTTTGGAAGAAAAACAATTTTTGAAATTAAGTTCATGAAGTAAAATATAACATATTTATCCAGTATTGAGCTACAATAAATGTAAATGTTATCATAAAACTTATATGACTATTATCAAGCCCTTTAAAGGAATTGTTTACAATCCTGAAAAAATAAAAGAGGATGATGTAATGTGTCCTCCTTACGATATTATTTCTGATGAACTTAAAGAGATTCTTTATAATAAAAACCCTTATAATATAGTAAGAATTGATTATGGGAAAAATTCACCACAGACAGATAAATATTCTCTTGCAAAACAGTATTTAAATGAATGGTTGCAAGATGGTATCCTTGTTCAAGAGAAAGAACCCTGTTTTTATGGTTATGAAATTCATTATTCATATAAAAATAAAAAGAAAATATTAAGAGGCGTCATAGGTATTGTAAGAATTGAAGAGCTTGGCAAAGGAATTTATCCTCATGAACAGACTTATTCAAAACCCAAGACAGATAGATTAAATCTTATGAAAGCCTGTATGGCTAACACATCTTTGATATTTTCCATATATCGCTCAAAAGAAAGAATAACATCTCAAATATTGGAAAAGTTAAAAAATCCTTATCTTCAGGCAACAGATTTAAACGGGAATATTCACAAACTATTTAAAATCAAAGAAAACTCCCAGATTAATAAAATAGTGGAAGAGTTTAAAAATAAACCCATCTTTATTGCAGATGGTCATCATAGATATGAAGTAGCTATTGAGTTTAAAAAACATATGGATAAACTTTATCCAGAACAAAAAGATCCTCTATGGAATTATGTGCTTATGTTTTTAACCAATATTGAAGATGACGGTTATCTTATTTTACCAACTCATAGACTTTTAAAAACTTCCTTACCAGTCAAAGAACAACTTGAGAAACAACATGCTCTCTTTAATTTATTTGAATTCAATAAAGATGGAGATATACAGGAAGCAATTGAAAAAATGGGACCAAAAAATATTGGAGCATACTTAAAAGATAACAAATTTTATATTCTTCAGTACAAAGGACCACATCTTGATTATTTGCCTGAGGAATTAAGATCTTTTGATGTTTATATTCTGGAAGAAGTAATTCTAAAAAAAATATTTCCGAAAAAAGAAGTCTGTTATGATATAGACATTGAAAATGGTATAAAAATGGTTAAAGAAAGTAAATGTGATGCAATTTTTATTCTTAGAACAACAAAAGTAGAGGAAATAGAACGAGTTGCGCTTGCAGGCCTAAGAATGCCGCCTAAATCAACATATTTCTACCCAAAACTACTCACTGGAATGGTTATAAACAGTTTTAAAGAAAATTTTTAAAAAGGAGGTAATATGTCTATAAGAGTTGCAATCAACGGGTTTGGAAGAATCGGGAGACTTTTTTATCGTGCTTCATATGATTATCAAGATATTGAAGTTATTGCAATCAATGACCTTACCGACGCATACACCCTTTCCCATTTGCTCAAATATGACTCTGTTCATGGAAAATTTAAGGGCTCTGTAAAGGCTCAGGATAATCATATTATAGTTGATGGCAAAGAAATTCAAGTTTTTGCTGAAACTTCTCCTGAAAGACTTCCTTGGGGGGATTTAGAAATTGATATTGTAATTGAATCAACAGGAAAATTTACAGACAGGGCTGGTGCTTCACGTCATCTACAGGCTGGTGCAAAATGGATAATAATTACAGCACCTGCTAAAGAAGAAGACATCACTGTTGTTATGGGGGTTAATCATCATATGCTTGACCCTTCTCAGCACAAAATAATTTCTAATGCTTCATGCACTACAAACTGTCTTGCTCCTGTAGCTAAAGTGCTTCACGAAAATTTCGGTATAGAAAGAGGTTTTGCAACAACTATTCATTCTTATACAAATGACCAGAGAATTCTTGACCTTCCTCATAAAGACTTGCGAAGGGCAAGAGCTGCTGCCATGTCAATGATACCCACTACAACAGGAGCTGCAAAGGCTGTTGCAAAAGTACTTCCAGAGCTTAAAGGAAAACTTGATGGACTGGCAGTAAGAGTTCCAACTCCTAATGTATCTATGGTTGATTTTGTGGTTCAACTAAGCCAGAATGTAACTGAAATAGATATCAATGAAGCATTGAAAAAAAGTTCTGAAGAACTCATGAAAGGCATTCTCTATTATATTGAGGAACCTCTGGTTTCAATTGATTTTAATGGCTCTTCATACTCTTCAATTGTTGACGGGCTTCTTACAAAAGTTATAGAAGGTAGATTGGCAAAAGTAATATCATGGTATGACAATGAATATGGATACAGCTGCAGGGTTAGAGACCTTGTTCTTTATTTAATGGAAAAAAATTAAAGAGGAGGTTAAAAATGACACCTTTTAATAACTCTTTTGATAAAATAACGATTGAGGATCTCCCTATAAAATCAAAAAGAGTCTTTATAAGAGCTGATTTTAATGTGCCTCTTGATGCAAATTTAGTAATAACTGATGACAGACGTATTCGCTCTACACTGCCAACTATAAACTATGCTATTGATGAAGGAGCCAAAGTAATTCTTGCTTCACATCTCGGAAGACCAAAAGGGAAAGTTGATCCCAAGTTTTCCCTATCTCCTGTTGCAAGAAGACTTCAAAGACTTCTTAACAAGGAAGTAATTTTCGCACCTGATTGCATTGGGCCACAGGTTGAACAGATTGTTTCAAAAATGAAAGAAGGAGATGTTGTGCTCCTTGAAAATCTAAGATTTCACATAGAAGAAGAAAAAAATGATGAAAAGTTTGCAAAAGCTCTTGCATCTTTAGCAGATTTTTATGTAAATGATGCCTTTGGAGCATCCCACAGATCACATGCCTCCATTATTGGTATACCTAAATTTATTCCATCAGCCGCTGGATTTTTATTTAAAAAAGAAATTGAATACCTCAAAGGAGCAGTAGAGTCTCCCATAAGACCTTTTGTGGTAATACTTGGAGGTGCAAAAGTTGGAGGTAAGATTGGAGTGTTAGAAAATCTTGCAGATAAAGCAGACAAAGTAATAGTTGGTGGAGGAATGGCGTTCACATTTATAAAAGCTCTTGGATACGAGGTTGGTAATTCACTTGTTGAATCCGATATGATAGATTTTGCGATCAAAATAATGGAAAAACTTCGTGCAAACAAGGTTAAATTTTATCTTCCTGTAGATGTTGTGATTGCTCAAAACATAGACAAAGGAGCAGAAACAAAGATAGTTCCTGTACAGGAAATACCCCAAGGTTGGCGAGGACTGGATATAGGACCTGCATCAGTAAAGCTTTTTACAGAGGTTTTACATGATGCAAAAACCATTTTATGGAATGGACCAATGGGAGTTTTTGAAATAGATGCATTTTCAAGAGGTACATTTGCAATTGCCCACGCAGTTGCTGATTCTTATGCATTTACCATAGTAGGTGGTGGAGATACAGACTACGCAGTACATAAAGCAGGAGTGAGTGATTCCATTTCATTCATATCAACTGGTGGGGGAGCTGCTTTACAGTTACTTGAAGGGAAAGAATTGCCAGGACTTGCGGTATTACCTTCTAAAAAGAAAGATTAATAAAAAGAAAGAGGGGAGTCATCGTGTATGATACTCCCTCCTTTTTCAAAAGCTTTTTTGATATGCTTTGGAAGACAAAACATGGCTGTATGTGCATCCATATCGTAAAATTTTAAACTTTCTTTTATAGAGTGAAGTTTTTCGTTTATTCTATGTATATTTTCATCAGGATTAATTTTTTTAGAAACAAGAACAAGTCCCCACGGAGCAAAAAAAGAAGGAACATAAATAATGTATGGTTTTAAATAGGGGAACACCTGTTTAAGGGTAGAGACAATTGAAACAAAAACCCTTAAGTTATTCACAGAAGCAGAAGCAGATTGAGTAACCATCATGCCTTTTTCTGTGAGAGCTTCCTTTACTTTTTCATAGAATTCCATCGTATATAGAAGATAAGCAGGTCCTCCTTCTGCTGGTTCAGGCAAGTCTATTATTATTACATCAAAATAATTTTTTGTTTTTTCAATATAAGACCTTGCGTCATCTATAATCAACTTGACCCTCGGATCATCAAAAGCACCATTGCTCCATTCTGGAAGATACTGTTTAGCAATTTTAATAACTGATTCATCAAGCTCAACCATTACAACTTCATTAACAGGATATTTCAATACTTCTCTCAACGTAGCTCCTTCTCCACCGCCTGCTATGAGTACTCTATTTACAGATTCGCTCAGAAGCATAACTGGATGAACAAGTGCTTCATGATAAATAAATTCATCAACCTCAGAAGACTGCATTTTACCATCAAGAAGAAGACATCTGCCAAGATTACCAAAATGAATTATCTCAATTCTCTGATAAGGAGACTGTTCAGTATATATTATCTCCTTAAGAGAATGAAGTATAATCTCATCGTCAGATGTTTGCTCAATATACCATTTGCAATTCTTCATGACATACCTTATGAGGTAGTTTCTCGTTTTTATGAGAAATTATACCTCTTTTCATTTCAACTATTGACGGAATTTTACACTCAAAGGCTTCTATAATATATTGAGCTGCAATCTCTGGCTTTATAGTTTCTCCACAGGTAAATATATCCACTGCAGCGAAATTGTATTCTGGCCAGGTATGAATGGTCAGATGAGACTCCGCAATGACTACTACTCCACTAATGCCAAATGGATTAAATTCATGGAAATTAACACTAATGATTGTTGCATTTGCTTTTTTTGCGGCATCTACCAGAATTTTTTTGGTACTTTCGAGATCTTTGAGGATCTCAGGATTGCAATTTTTTAATTCAATTAAAAGATGGGTCCCTAAAGCATACAATTTTCGACCTCCTCCCACAGAGATGAAAACAGGGACAAAGCCCCTGCAAACTTTATATATTACTGTAAAAAAATTTTTTTTGTCAAACAAATTTTTATTGGGTGTGGTTACTATTTTAAAATGTCACACTTAATTACTA
>CAZTLF010000034.1:0-19001 GCA_964614465.1 uncultured Thermodesulfovibrio sp. | reverse complement strand
GTTTATCAATTAAATTTCATAACTCATTGAAAATATTGAATTTCTTTTTTCAAAATGGCAAATTTTTGTACAACAACTCAGCTGACTGTTTGACAGGTTGGTGCTTCTTTATATCTTGAAGTCTTCCTTGACTGTTATATTGTCTGGTTCTTTTACTTTCAATACTCTAAAAAGCTCTTTTCCTACCTTGTCTTTATTGTTTTTAAGATAGTATTCCTTTTCATCTAAGCTAAACTCTGTTAAGGTTATGCTTCTTAATGCCTCCCTTATTCTTTCTGCTGATACTGTCCTTCCTAATTCATTCTCTGTGATCCTCATAAATAGGAGGTTAAAATAAAATTATGTCTGTTTTATTTATTATGTTAAGTGTTAGAGAGAGTGGGGAAAGTTAAGAAAAATAATTAAGAAAATAATATCAAAGATTATAAAAAAATACAAAGATATCTTAGGAGGCTTGATATGGAAAATATTAAAACATTAGTTCTGTCAGACTATTTCAAACAGTGAGACTATCCTTGAAAAATCGTGTAAATATACAACACCTCCCAAGAAGTTTTCAAATATTGCTAAAAAAGCTTTGTAAATTCTTTTAAGCATTCTCTACCCCTGCCACACTCTGTATATCTAAAACATTTTTTACATCAGTTGATTCAATCCTCATCGCAAATATCTGCTTCAACCTGTAACTTACCCAAGCAACACTAGGTATTGATTGAGCCATCGGTCATGCACATTTGCAAGTTGCACAAATAAATTAAGTTCCAACATCCTCAATGATGCAAAATATCTTCTTGATATAAGACTTTGCAAAACCTCTAATTAAGCTTTTCTTCAAGGAATTCCTCAAGTATTTGAAGAGCATCTTCTGAATAGGGAATTCCTAATCTCTTACACAGCTTAGGAATCCTTGCTTTACTGTATCCATTAACCAAACAGGTCTTCTTCTTTTTGCCATGTTGCTTTCTTAGCTTTTTAAATTTTACTATAATCCTTTTACACAATTTTTAGGTTAATCCCGAGTCACCCCCTTATTTCCGACTCCCTTGAATAAAGTCTTCATTCAATAAAGGCTATCGTATTTCATTTAGATTTTTGGTGAGCAAATTCGAAAATGATGAAAAAATGGACTAAGATTTTTTAAAATATGCCTATGCTTAGATTTCTTACAGCTGGAGAATCACACGGTAAAGGACTTACTGGCATAATTGAAGGTATGCCTGCTGGCATACCAATTTCAAAAGAAGAAATTAATAGGGAACTCAAAAGAAGACAGCAGGGTTATGGTAGAGGCGGAAGAATGAAAATAGAGTCTGATGAAGTTGAAATAGTTTCAGGTATAAGATGGGGAAAAACAGTCGGTTCTCCAATTACACTTTTTCTTAAAAATCGTGATTGGGAAAACTGGGAAAAAGCAATGAATCCTGATAAAGCTTTTGAAGGCATGCATCCTCCTGTAACAAGACCAAGACCAGGACATGCTGATTTAGCAGGTCTACTTAAGTATCAACACCTTGATATCCGAAATGTTCTTGAACGCTCATCTGCTCGTGAAACTGCAATGAGAGTTGCAATCGGAGCAGTGGCAAAGCAGTTTTTGGCCAATTTTAATATAAACATAGGAAGTTTTGTAACAGGAATTGGCTCTAAGGAGAAAGATATAAAAACAGCATATTTAAATGAAAAAGAGCTTTTAGAACTTTCAAGCTTAGCAGAAACTTCTTCAGTTAGATGTCCGTGGAAAGAACTGGAAGCTGAGTTTATAAATGCCATTGAACAGGCAATAAAAAATGGAGATACAGTAGGCGGTTCTTTCATTGTTTTTGCTATTGGTGTTCCTGTAGGACTGGGAAGCCATGTTCACTGGGATAGAAAACTTGACGCAAAAATAGCCATGGGAATTATGAGTATTCAGGCAATAAAAGCTGTAGAAATTGGAGATGGAGTTTTGCTCGGTAAAAAATATGGCTCAGAGGTTATGGATGAGATTCTTTATGATGAAAATAAAAAATTTTATAGAAAAACTAATCATATGGGTGGAGTTGAAGGAGGAATATCAAATGGAATGCCTCTGATTGTAAAAGCTACTATGAAACCTATTCCAACGCTAAGAAAACCACTTAACTCTGTTGATATCTTTACAAAGGAAAGTTCCTTAGCTTCCTATGAAAGAAGTGATGTATGTGCTGTGCATGCTGCCAGTATCATAGGAGAAGCTGTTTTAGCATGGCATATTGCAGAGGCATTTATAGAAAAATTTGGTGGCGACAGTCTAAGAGAAGTAAAAGCAAATTTTTCTTCCTACTATAAACAGATAATGAAAAATAAATGGCTTAAACACCCAACTGTTACAGGATTAAAAGGAAGATGAAACTATCAGGTTTATTAGTTATTTTTTTACTTTTTATTTTTCTTCCTTCTGATAGTTTATCCAAACTTTCTTACTTAGATTATCTTATTAAGGGGAAAAATTCTTTAAACTCAGGTAGTTTTCAAGAAGCTGAAGAATGCCTTACAGAAGCTTTAAAGGAATTTAAAGAAATTGGTGATTATATTTTACTGTGGAGAGCAATTGCCTATAAAAAAATGAATAAATACGAAGAAGCCCTAAAAGATATAAACGAATTAAAGAAAAACTATCCAAAATCACCTCTCATTAAAGATGCAAGGAAAGAAGAGATTGAACTGGCAAAATTGCTTAATTTGCCAGAGCTTGAACAGATTTACCAATCCTTTGTCAATGAATACCCTGAAGAAATAAAAATAAAATTTGATTATGGAGTTTATCTTAAAGAGCACGAAAAGCTAAGCAAGGCAAAAAAAATATTTAAAGATATTTTTATTACCTCTTCATCTTTTGCTGAACAAGCAGAAAAAGAACTGTCTGAAAAAGATATAACAACAAATGATTTAATAAAAAAGGCTAAAGCCTTGAATAATGCTTATCAATTTAAAAAAGCAGAAAAATACCTCAGAGAAGCTCTTTCAAAATCAACTAATTCTCAAAAAATAGAAATTCTTTCATTACTTGGATATTCTCTTTTCATGCAAAAAAAATATTCTGAAGCTGCTGATATTTTTAAACAGTCTGGTGAATACTACTGGAGAGCAAGAGCTCTTTTAAGGGCAAAAAATTATGAAATTTTTGAAAAAGAACTACCAGATTATATTGATTCAGGAGATCAAAAAATTTCAGAAATTCTTATCAACTATGCAAATATCAAAAGAAGAAATGGGGAATCTGAAAAAGCAATAAAAATACTTAAGATGATTCTTAATAAATATCCTTCTGCGAAAGAAGATGCACTATGGTTTTTGGCATGGAACTACTATCTTAAAAAAGACTATGATGAAGCAAAAAAATTTTTTCAGGAGTTATACTCTTCTTTTGGCAAACTTAAATATCTTTACTGGCTTGAAAAGGTTAAAGAACTAAAGGGAATTATCTCTGTAAAACAATACTCTATTTCCTTTCAAGAGGGAGATATTTATTCTTATCTACTTTATAAAGAAGGAAAAATTTCAAATATTCCTGAATCCATATCAGTCAATTATCAAATAGTACTTCCTAAAAGAGTTGAAATACTTTTCAGAGCAGGATTTGTGGACGAAGCAATAAAAGAAACAAAAACATTACTAAAAAACAATACAAACATTGAAAATATTCCTTTGCTGAGTAAAATTCTTTATGAACTGGGAGATTATCCCACTTCAGTAAGGTTAATATCAAAAATTCCTAATAGATTTAATTTTCCTGAACTTTTATATCCGTATGTATATGGAGATACTGTTTTAAAAGCTTCAAAGAAACTCAGTATTAATCCTTACCTTATTCTTGCCGTTATGAGAGAAGAGTCAAGATTTGACCTTCTTGCCCGTTCACCTGCTGGAGCATTGGGCTTAATGCAACTGATGCCAGAAACAGCAAAAAAAGAAGGAAAAAAAATTGGCATCATACTTAAAAATGATTCTGATATATTTGAACCTGAAAAAAACATACTTATTGGCAGTTTTTACTTAAAAAAACTGATTGAAGAATTTGGCAATACAGTAATAGCTATTGCAGCATATAATGCTGGTGAAAAAGCGGTGTCATCATGGCTTAAAAATAATTCTTATAATGATATTGATGAATTTTTAGAAGATATCCCCTATGCTGAAACAAAAGAATATGTTAGAAGAGTTCTTGCTTCCTATTTTGAATATCTTCGTATCAACAATACTTTGACACAAGAGAATATTTCAAAAATAATAAAAACTAAAGGAGGAAATCAATGATTGAAGAAAAGATTGTATCAGCAGTTGAAAGAATTAAAATTCTCAAACAAGAAAAAGAAGAACTGCAAAAAAAGGTTAACATATTGGAAGAAGTTTTAAGAACTAAAAATCAAGAAATTGAAAACTTATTATCTGAAAAAGAAGCAATAAAAAAACAGATAGAAGAACTTCTTAAAGAGCTTGATTTAGAGACAAATGTATAAAACAGAAGTTTACATATTGGGACAAAAATATACAATAAAAGGAGAAAAATCACCTGAGTACATTCAGAGGCTGGCTGCCTATGTTGATGAAAAATTGAGAAAAGTTTATGAACAAAACTCTGCAATGCCTCCTCTGAGGGCAGCCATCCTTGCCTGTTTTTATATTGCTGATGAACTTTATGAATTAACAAAAGACTGTGAAGATACAAAACAACAGCTAAAAAAACTTGAAGAGAAAACTAATGAATTACTTCTACTTCTTGACTAAATGAAATTTCTTCTGCGGTCAATTGCATATCTTATGTGTTTTTGTTTCTTTGCAACAGACTTCATTACAGAGGCAACTTCAGCCATCTCGCTGAAATGATAAAAAATTCTTTGACTATTGGATGTTATTCCAACAGAAAGTGTTATAATTGGGTAAAAATGAATTTTACCCTCCCTATCTATTGATTCTATAAAACCTTTTCTTATGTCTTCTTCATTATAAAAATTCTTAATAAGATTATCAAATATATTTATTATTTTTTGAGTTGTCTCTTCAATTTTTTCTGGAGACATAATGTATACAAAATCATCCCCTCCTATGTGTCCTACAAAACTTCCTGTTGGCTGTTCGGCCCTTACAATATTAAGGATAAGTCTTCCGAGCATCTTTATTACCTCATCACCTCTTGAAAATCCATACTTATCATTGAAAGGTTTGAAATTGTCTAAATCCGCATATGCCAGAGCAAAAATTTCTCCTCTGTTAAGTCTCTTCTGAATCTCCTTCTGGATAACAAGATTGCCTGGTAGTTTTGTCAATGGACTTGTTGCTACAACTCTTTCTAACCTTTCAAAGCATAAATTGATTCTCATGAGCAAATCCTGTGATAAATTGTTAACTCTTATATAGTCATCTATAAAAAATTTCTGCCAGTCTTCAATATAAAAATCAGAAGAAACTATTGCTATTACATTCATTGATACAAAAATAGGGTCACTTTTTAGTTCATTTATTATTGAAATTTCAATTTTTGAATTATTTATAGATTCTACAATGATCAATTCAGGAATCTTATCATATATAATCTGAAGAGCTTCTTTAATATCTTCAAAATAATATGTTTCATATTGAGAAGAAACAAGAATTTTTTTTATAAGCTCCTTTATTTCATAATCTTTTACAATAATAATAGCTTTTTTAATCATCAGAAAAAAATATTTCTCCTGAAGTGGTAATAGGCTCTTCTGCTTCTTTAAATATTTTTAAAATATCATCTTCTTTAAGATTTAAAACTTCCCAAGCAAAGGGATGAACAGAAGGAATAAAAAGTTCTCCTGAAAACCCTAATCCTCTTGCCAGCGCAATTATATTTGATAAATGAACAACAGCGGTCTCTATTTGATACTTTTCAGCCAGTTGCGGCTTATGATGATACATTATTGGCTCTATCAATTTTAAAGGGAATTTCCATTTTTTTGCTATAATTCCTCCGACTTCTGCATGTGTTAAACCAAAATGATTTTTTTCAATCTCATATAAAAAATCCTCTTTCCCCTGAACAGACTCAATTAGTTTTAAATATTCATCCTTGAAAGAGATAATAAGTATGACTTTACCAATGTCATGTAAAAGTCCTCCTATTGATATCTCCTCTGTATGTTGTAGTTCTTTTTTTGTTGCAATAATTCTTGCAAATATTGCTGTAGAGAGAGAATGTTCCCAAAGTCCTATCATGCTTTTTTGCATTATTTCAAAAACTGATACTCCTAAAAGAAGTCCTCTTATAGCATTCAATCCAAGAATTACCATCGCATGACTTACAGAGGATATTCTTCCTGGAAATCCATAAACAGGAGAATTAACCATTTTAAGAATTCTTGCAGTGAGAGTAGGATCAGATGAAACAAACTCTGTTATTTTTTGCAAGGATACCTTAGGGTCTTCTATAATTGACAAAATTTTTCTTAAAATCGGAGGAAGTGTAGGAAGAGCTTCTATCTTTTCAATTTTTGCGATTACTTCTTGAACATTCATTTATACAGTTCCTCAATATGAGTCTTCAATGCTTTTTTTATCAAAAGTGTATATGAATCTGTTACTTTCTTAAATCTTTTTTCAATCTCCTCAAAAATCTCTTCCTTAGGTGGCATTTCTTTCTGCCCCTCCACATATACAAAATCTATATTCATCATTAAAAGCTTATTTATAAGAGATTCTGTTAACTCCTTACCAGCAGTAATTATGACCATACCTGCTTCATTAACTACATCTTTTGCAATCTTCATACCAGGTTTTGCTTTATCAATTGAAATTTTTATCATAGCTAATTATACCCTAAATATCAAGCTTTATGTGTAACTCTCGCAATTGTTTCAAATCAACCTCTGAAGGTGCTTCACTGAGCGGACAGAAAGCTTTTTGCGTTTTTGGAAAAGCTATGACATCCCTTAAAGAGTTTGCTCCAGTCATAATCATAACAAGCCTATCAAGACCCAGAGCAATTCCACCATGCGGAGGCGCTCCATATCGTAAAGCTTCCACAAAAAATCCAAATCTTTTGTTAATCTCTTCCTCTGAAATACCAAGTATTCTGAATATTTGCTCCTGAATATCTGCTTTGTGAATTCTGATACTTCCTCCCCCAAGCTCATAGCCATTAAGAACAATATCATAAGCCTTTGCCTTTATATCCTTTGCAGAACTTTGAGGATCATGAAAAGCTTCTTGAGGCATCTTTAAAAGTTTGTCAATATCTTCATCCTTTGGAGATGTAAATGGATGATGCATGCTTACAAATCTTTTTTCTTCTTCATCCCACTCAAATAAAGGAAAATCCAGAATCCATGCAAAATAAAATCCTTCTTTTTTAAGTTGAGACATTTCAGCAATTTCAAGCCTGAGTCTTCCTAAGACTTCATTGGCTATTAATCTTCTATCAGCAACAAAAAGTATCATATCTCCATTCTCTACACCTACCTTCTCAGCAATTTCTCTTAAAAGATTTTCAGAAAAGAACTTTACAATTGGAGATTCAAATCCATTTTTAACTTTTATCCACGCAAGTCCCTTTGCACCAAACGATTGGGCTAATGCTGTAAATTTGTCTATCTCACTTCTTGAAAGGGCTGCTAATCCTTTTCCGCAAACTGCTTTTACAACACCACCTTTTTCTATGGTATCAAGAAAAACTCTGAATTGAGAGTTCTTTACAAGCTCTGTTACATCCTGAATCTCAAGTGCAAATCTTAAGTCAGGTTTATCTGAGCCATATTTATTGATAGCCTCTTCATAAGTAAATCTCCTGAATGGAATCTCAATATCAACTTCTAAAACCTCTTTAAAACATTTAAAAAGCATCTCTTCAACAATCTCAATAATGTCTTCAGAGGTTACAAAGGACATCTCAAAATCAATCTGGGTAAACTCTGGTTGACGATCTGCTCTTAGATCCTCATCCCTGAAACAACGGACAATCTGAAAGTATCTATCAAATCCTGACATCATAAGAATCTGCTTAAAAAGCTGTGGAGACTGAGGAAGAGCATAAAAAGTCCCGGGATTAAGTCTGCTTGGCACAAGAAAATCTCTTGCTCCCTCAGGCGTAGATTTTGTAAGCATAGGAGTCTCTACCTCAATAAACCCTTTAGTGTCAAAAAAATTCCTTACTGCCATTGTTATGCGATGCCTCAGAAGAAGATTTTTCTGTATTTCTGGTCTACGAAGATCAAGATAACGATATTTTAATCTTAGAAGTTCACTAATCTCAGCCATTTCATCAAGCTGAAATGGCAAAGGCTTTGAGCTACTTAAGATCTCAAGCTCCTTTGCCCATAATTCCAAATTACCTGTAATAAGCTCTGGATTTTCAGTTCCTTCAGGTCTCTTTCTTAGAATACCTTTTACTGCAATAACATATTCACTTCTTAACCCATGAGCTTTCTGATGTATTTCAGCTGAAATTTCTGGAGTGAATACAACCTGAATAATTCCTGTTCTATCACGCAAATCAACAAAAATCAGCCCTCCATGATCTCTTCTACGAAAAACCCAACCACAAAGCCTTATTTCCTTGCCAATTTCTTCTTCTTTAATCTCAGCACAATATTTATCGCGAAACATTTTTCCTCCTGTTTTTCTTTCTGCTGATAGATTTTATAAATTTTTATTATAGCAAAACAAAACTAAGTGATAAAAATTTGACTTTAAACTAAAAAAATATTTAAAATTGGATTCATGCAAACAAAGGTAAAAAAAGGCTTAATTGTTATTGATTTGGAAAGATGTAAGGGTTGTAGTTACTGTGTTTTAACATGTCCAAAAGGCTGTATTGAAATTTCTTCTGATTTTAATTCTTCAGGATATTTCCCTGCTAAATTTTCTAATCCTGCCAGTTGCATAGGGTGTGCAATGTGTGCAGTTGTTTGTCCTGAGATAGCCATAGAAGTCTTTGTAGTGGAATAAAACTATTGTTTTTGTGATAAAATACTCTAAATTTTAGATTTTTTTAGTAGGGGTTCTTTGTTGCAAATCGGAGCTATTTTTTGTAGTTGTGCAGGTCAAATAACTGAAAAAATTGATTTTGAAAAACTTCGAAATCTCATACTTAAGAAAGTAGCATGGATTGAAAAATTTGAATTAGCCTGCTCTGAAAAAACACTTCAAGAAATTATAAACTTTTTAACCATTAAGAAGCCTGAAGGCTTGATTATTCTAGCTTGTTCTCCAAAAAATAAAGAATCTGAATTTAAAAGTATCGGAGAAAAAGCAGGAATCAATCCATATATGATAAATATTGTTAACCTTAGAGAACAGGTTGCATGGGTTAGTAAAGATAAGAATAAAGCACTTAAAAAAGCATTTATACTCTTTAGAGGAGCATTAGAAAGGCTAAAAAAACAAAAGCCTCTTTTTGATATAGAGATACCTATTTGTAATGATATCATGGTAGTTGGAGCAGGCATAGCAGGAATTGTTGCAGCAAACAATCTTTCCAAAGCAGGTAAAAAAGTTTATCTTATTGAAAAAGAAACCTCCCTAGGAGGCAAAATTGTTAAATATGAGAAACTCTTTCCAGATCTTGCATGTGGACCATGTATGATTCATCCAATGATTGAAGAAGTTTTACACAGCAGTATAGAATTAAGACTTAATTCAGAAGTAAAAGAATTAAAAGGTTTTTATGGAGCTATTTTTGCTAAAATTTTATCAAAGCCAGTTTATGTTGACCCTAAAAAATGTATTGGCTGTTCTGCATGTGAACAAAGTTGTCCTGTAAAAGCCATCAAAGTAGAGCCAATGAGACTTCCTGTAGTTGCAAGGATAAATCCTGAAAAGTGTCTTCTTCTTAAAGGAAAGGATTGTGATTTATGTATAAAAGATTGTCCTGTGTCAGAAACAATAAACTTTAATGAATCAGAAAAAGAAGAAAGTTTAAAAGTTGGTGCTGTGATATGGGCCACAGGATTTGAACTCATGGATTGCAAGATTTTACCTCAGTTTGGTTATGGAAAGTTTAACGATATCTATAATTCATTGGAGTTTGAAGAAATACTAAATTCTGAA
Organism: uncultured Thermodesulfovibrio sp.; assembly: GCA_964614465.1. Classification (GTDB taxonomy): domain Bacteria; phylum Nitrospirota; class Thermodesulfovibrionia; order Thermodesulfovibrionales; family Thermodesulfovibrionaceae; genus Thermodesulfovibrio. Next base: position 8,972 of record CAZTLF010000034.1, on the reverse strand, counting down.
GGACCAACATCAGGAGAGATAATAACCAGTTCAGAAAAATTGCCTGAAAGAATTATCATTATTCACTGCATTGGAAGTCTTGATGAAAATTATTATTCCTATTGTAGCAAAATATGCTGTCAGTATGCTTTTAAGTTTAACAGGCTAATAAGGCAAAGACTTCCTCAGGCAGAAATATTTCATTTTGTTAGAGAAATAGTTCTTCCTGGTAAAAATGCATATAAACTTTATTCACAGGCAGTAAAAGATCCTTTAGTGAAAATTTTAAGATATAAGTCCTTAGAAGAATTAAAGATCACAAGAGAAGATTCATTGAATGTTTATTTCAAAAATAATAAAATTCCATGTGACATTGTTGTATTATGTCCAGCAATTACTTCAGACAGAAAAATGGAAGAAATCCAAGGGGTATTTTTAACAGGTTCTGTTAAAGAGCCAATGACAATGGATGAAACAACAAATGATGCAATGGCTCAGATTGGAAACATTCTGTGTTTGTTTAAAGAAGAAAAAATAATAAAATCTCCATTCATAGCAAAAATAGACTATAATAAATGCAGCAGTTGTGGCATATGCTTATCCCAATGTCCATATAAAGCAATTGAGACTGAGATGGGAAGATTAAAAATCATAGAAATTCTATGCGAAGGATGTGGAGCATGTGTAGCTTCCTGTCCTTCAAATGCAATTGAACTTGATGGATACTCTGATGAAGAAATTTTATCTGAAATATACGGAATATTGAATGCAACTGAAGAGGTAGATGATGGAGATACTTTTACTTGATGCCAGAGGATTAAAATGTCCGCAACCAACAATTCAGATGACAATTAAAGCTTTAAAAATGAAAAAAGGCGATATACTTGAAGTTATTGCAGACTGTCCAACCTTTGAAAATGATGTTAAAAACTGGTGTAGAAGAAATAATAAAACTCTTCTGTGGATTAGGGACGAAGGCAATGGAGTAAAAAGATGTCAGGTTCAGTTCTGAAAGTTTTTTTAGTTATCTGTTTTTTATTAATTCCTTTCTTTTTCACTAATGTGCACATGCTATCTGCTGAACAGCAAAGTAATTCTATTGTTCTTGGGATGTCTGCAGTATTTAAAGGACCTTCAGGAGGACTTGGGATAGAGCTCTACAGGGGTGCAATAGCCTATTTTGAACACATTAATAGAAATGGTGGTATTCACGGAAAAAAGATTTTTATTAAAGCCTATGATGATGGATATAATCCGGTTCCTACTATAAAAAATACTATAAAACTTGTTGAAGAAGATAAGGTTTTTACACTTTTCAACTATGTTGGAACTCCAACTGTAACCAGAATACTACCAATATTAAAAAGCTACAGCAACAGAAATATTTATTTATTTTTCCCATTCACATGTGCTCTTCCTCACAGAAAACCTCCCTATGACGAGTATGTATTTAATTTAAGAGCATCCTATGAACAGGAAACAGGTGGACTTGTTGAAAATTTCATAAAAATTGGCAGAAAAAAAATAGGAATTTTTTATCAGGCAGATGCTTATGGAAGAAGTGGATGGGATGGGGTAAGAAAAACACTTGCTAAGTATGGTTCTAAAATAGTTGCAGAAGCAACATATAAAAGAGGTGCAAAATATTCAGAAAGCTTTAAAAAACAGGTTGAAATCCTCAAAAATGCAGGAGCAGATGCTGTGATATCTGTGGGCGCTTATGCTGCCTGTGCAGGATTTATTAGAGATGCAAGAGATGCAGGATGGGATGTTCCTATTGCAAATGTGTCCTTTACAGGAAGTGAGTTTATGATAAATCTTCTTCTTGAAGAAGAGAAAAAAACAGGAAAAAAATATACACACAACTTAATAAACTCTCAGGTTGTGCCCAGTTATGAAGATGTGAGTTTACCAGCAGTAAGACAGTATAGAACTTTTATGGATAAGTACAATCCAACGGTGCCTCCAGAAATAATGGAAAAGGACTATATGCCTCTCAAATATAGCTTTGTAAGTTTTGAAGGCTTTCTCAATGCAAAAGTTATTGTTGAAGTCTTAAAAAAACTTGATAAAGAACCTAAAAGAGAAAATATTAAAAAGGTAGTAGAAAATATAAAAAATCTGGATATCGGAATTGACGAAAAAATTAGTTTTTCATCAATTAAACATCAGGCATTAGACAAAGTTTACTATACAACTTATAAAAATAATAAATTTGTTCCAATCAAAGATTGGAGTGAGTGGAAAAAATGAGAATGTCAAAGTTATTTCAGAAAACACTTTTGGGAATAATATTTCTCTTTGCTATCATATTTGTGACAATAAGTGTTTTTTCTGGCTGGCATCTTTATAATAACCTATCTGAAGAATACAAATCAAAAGGAACTGCTATTGCAAGCAGTATTGCCTCATCCTCTGCAGAAACAATACTCAATCTTGATTCAGCAACTGTTCAGGCAATGATAGACCAATTTTTTGAAATTGAAGGAGTTTCATATGTTTTCGTAGTTGACTCAACAGGTGAAATTATCTCGCATACTTTTATCCCAACAATTCCAGAAGAAATTAAAAAAATAGCACAAATACATAAAAGTGGAATAAGAGATGTCAGCATAGAAGGTATTGGAGATTTTTCAGATATTGTTTCTCCAATTACAGAAGGAGCTGTTGGATATGTTCATGTAGGAATGAATAAAAACAGCATTAATCAGAAAATGTGGGCTGTGCTTGGCAAACAGCTTACACTTCTTTCTTTAATTTTTATTTTCAGTGTTCTTCTTGCTTACTTTATGGTAAACAGAATATCACAACCACTCAACCAGCTTACTGAGTATGCTAAAAAACTCCTTACTCATGATTTTGATGCCAAGGTAGATATAAAATCAAAAGATGAAATTGGACTTCTTGCAAATACAATGCAGTCAATGGCAAACAATATAAACGAAGTATTTGACAGATATGAATTTGCACTTAAAGATGCTGTTGTAGAGCTTCAGGATACTCTCGCTTACCTAACTACAATAATTGACAACATGGCAGATGGACTTATTGTTGTTGATAAAGATGGAGTGATAAATCATGTTAATCCTGCTGCTTCAGAAATTTTTGGCAAAGCAGAGTTTGAGATGATAGGAAAAAATGTAAAGATTTTTGGAAAAGAGCTTGATAAACTGGTAAAAAAATCACTTAATACTGAGGAAATTGTTTCTAATGAAATAAATCTTGTTAATGAAAAAGTGGGAAAAGCTGTTGCAAAAAGTATTAAAAAAGAATATTTTTCTGAAGAATCAGAAGCTAAAGAAATTCTTGGCTCTGTAATTTTAATAAGAGATATTACTCAGGAGAAAGAGATTGATAGGCTAAAAACTGAATTTATCACTGTTGTAAGTCATGAACTAAGAACTCCTCTTACTTCAATACTTGGATTTATTGAAATAATAAATAAAAATTTTTCAGAAAATATTCTTCCTCATTTTAATATAAGTGATTTGAAATTGTCCAAAGTTGTAAACAAGATAAATAAAAATTTTAAAATAGTTCTTTCTGAAGGAGAAAGGATAACTTCATTGATAAATGATATTCTTGATATCTCCAAACTTGAATCAGGTAAAGCTATATGGAATTTTAAGGAAATTTCAATAAAGGAAGTAATAACAGATGCGTATAAAGCACTTTCACCTCTTTTTAAACAAAAAGAAATTCCATGTTATATAGAGATTCAGCCATCTCTTCCTGTTATCAATGCTGATAGAGAAAGACTTATTCAGGTAGTTATTAATCTTCTTTCAAATGCTTTAAAGTTTACTGAAAAAGGGTATGTAAAGTGTCAAGCCAAACTCAATGTAGATGAAATTCTTGTAAGCATTGAAGATACCGGAATAGGTATTCCAGAAGAAGAAAAAGAAAGGATTTTTGAAAAATTTAAACAGGTGGAAGATTTAATAAGAGGTAAGCCAAAAGGCACAGGATTAGGACTCGCAATTTCAAAACAAATTGTTGAGGCTCATGGAGGAAAAATCTGGGTTGACAGTAAATTGGGCAAAGGAAGTACCTTTTATTTTACTCTTCCTATAAAAGGAAAGGAGGAATTTAATGAAAATATTAGTAGTTGATGATGAGCCTCTTATCAGAGAACTGATTTTACAAATAATTGAAGAATTAGAAGATTTTGATATACAAGCAATTGAAGCCTGTGATGGAGTTGAAGGACTTGAATTAATAAAAAAAGAAAAACCCGATATAGTCTTATTAGATATAATGATGCCAAAGATGGGAGGTTTTGAGATATGCAGAATTTTACAAAAAGAACCTCCATCATGGGATATGAAGATTGTTATTATTACAGCAAAAGGACAGGAGATAGATAAGCAAACAGCTAAAGAATTAGGAGTAAAATGGTATATTACAAAACCCTTTAAAATAGATGATATAATAAAACTTTTAAAAGAACTTTTAGAGATGCACTGAATGAGAGTTGAAAAATTTTTTATAAGACCTGAAAATTCTGTGCTTGTAATAATTGATGTCCAGCAAAAGCTTGCTAAAGCTATGAAAGAAGATATTGTTGAAAAAATTTTGAAAAATATTACTACACTTATTGAACTTTGTAAACTATATCAGATTCCAATTGTTTTTACTGAACAGTATCCAAAAGGATTGGGCAAAACATTAGATAAAGTCAAGGCATTGATAAATGAAGAAGCTATTGAAAAAATTTATTTTAGCTCAGTTGGGGAAGAAAAGTTTGCAAATAAAATTAAAGAAATTGGAAGACAGAAAATTATTCTTACTGGCATGGAAACCCATGTATGCGTTTTACAAACAGCACTTGAGCTTCTTGTAAGAGATTATCATGTTTTTGTACCCTTTGATGCTGTGTGTAGCCGCAGAAAAGAAGACTGGCGAATTGGAATTGAGCTTATGAGAGATGCTGGTGCTGTCATATCCTGTACTGAAACATTGGTATTTCAAATTCTTAAAAAAGCAGGAACAGTAGAGTTTAAAAAAATTCTTGAGTTTATAAAATGATTGATTTTCACATCCACAGCGTTTTTAGTGATGGAGAATTAATTCCTGCAGAAATAATTAGAAGAGCTGAAGCAATCGGCTATAAAGCTCTTGCAATAACCGACCATGCGGATCAATCAAATATTGATCTAATTCTTCCAAGAATTGTTAATGTAATGGAGAAAATCCAGCCTTTTACCAGTATGGTTTTACTTCCAGGGATAGAGATTACTCATGTTCCACCAGATACAATTCCTGATTTAGCAAAAGAAGCTCGCAGACTTGGTGCAAAAATTATTATTGTTCATGGCGAAACACTGGTTGAACCTGTTAAAGAAGGAACAAACATAAAGGCTTTACAGTCAGATATTGATATACTTGCTCATCCTGGCTTGATAACTGAAGAAGAAGTAATAGAGGCATCAGTCCGAAATATATATCTTGAGATTACATCAAGAAAAGGTCACAGTCTTAGCAATGGACATGTTGCTTATTTAGCTATAAAGCATGGAGCAAAACTAGTTATTAATACTGACTGTCATTCACCTGGAGATTTTATTTCAAAGGAGTTTGCTATAAAAATACTAAAAGGTGCAGGATTATTAGAAAAAGAAATTTATAAAGTATTTCAGAATATGGAAGAAATTATAAGGAGGAAAATTCAGTGAAACAAAAACCACAAGATGTTCAAATACTTAAGGAAAAATTATTTGCTCAAAAAAAGAAATTAGTAATTGGAATTTTTGTATTTCTTGGTATGATTTTCTTGATGACAGGCTTTTATATTTACAACCTTAAACAAGAAACTGATGCAAAAGATCTTGAATACGAAGCATATAAAGCATTTATTCAGAAAAAATTTTCTCAGGCAGGTGATTTGTTTATTAGAGCCTACGAAAAAAAGAAAAATATTACTTATCTTATGAATGCAGGTTATGCATACTCTTTTGCAGGAGACGACAACAAAGCTATTGAATATTTAACTAAAGTAGCAAACATGGATGAAGAAATTTTTTCAAATCTTGCAAAATTTAAAATAGCAATGATTTATCTTAAAAATAATAATAAAGAGCGCGCTACTAAAATTTTAAAAGAGATTATAAATGGTAAATCCCCTATGATGAAAGATATTGCACTATTTGAAATGGCAAAAATATCGGATAATAAAGATGAAGCGAAAAAATATTATGAAGAAATCATCAATAAATTTTCTTCTTCTATAATGATTGAATCTGCAAAGGCAGAACTACAAAAGCTAAGTAATTAAGCTTTTTTATTATTTTTCCCTTTTTTATTAACAGAGTAGACTTTATTCTTTTTTAATGTAGCTTTCTTTTTTATTTTTTTATTTTCATAAAATTTATCTTCCTTTGCAGGCGTAAATTTATCACGGGGCGGAATCATTATTTTTGTCTCTGGTTTTAAATTTTTAAATACTTCATTGCCATTCATCTCATAAAGAACAGTTGTTGAAAATCCTGTTTTTTTAGCAATTTTATGAACTGTATCGCCCTTTTTTGTTAAATATATATCATAGCTGAATCTTTTTTCAGCTGGTATCTTTTCAAAATTTGACAAGAAATCTTCTTTTTTACCCTCAGGAATTCTAATAATATACTCTTTAACATTCATGGGAGTAGACCATCTTTTAAGTTCTGGATTCAGTTCTTTAATTATGTTTACATCAACTTGTGCGCACTTGGCAATTACATCAAGATCAGTTGGAGAAGGAATAACAACCTCTTCATAATTAATTGTCTCATGTTCTTTTATATTATCAAATCCAAAACTCTCGGGCTGTTTGGCAATTGTTATGGCAGCAATATATTTAGGAACATAATTTTTTGTTTCTTTTGGTATATACTTTGTATTAAGAAGCATCCAATAATCATTCTCAGAAACTCTATTTATGGCTTTATAAATTCTCCCTTCGCCAGCATTATAAGCTGCCAAAGCCAATGACCAGTCTCCAAACATCTTGTAAAGATCTTTAAGATAGTTTGCTGCAGCAACAGTTGATTTAATGGGGTCTTTTCTTTCATCCCTCCACCAGTCAACTATTAAACCATATCTTTTTGCAGTGCTTTCAATAAACTGCCACGGACCCACTGCTTTTGCTCTTGAACGGGCATTCAGATTAAATCCACTTTCTATCAAGGGTAAATAAACAAGGTCTTCTGGCAATCCCTTTTCCACGAGTATTTCTTTCATTATTTCAATATACTTTGTTGAACGGCTGAGCCAGAGAGAGAATTTTTCTTTTATTTTTTCAGAAAATAAGAGAATATTTTTTTCTATTTTTTCAATAAAGTTTTCCTTTTTATTTGGCATAAGTTTAAAATCTTCATTCCCTAAAAAAATTATTTCTTTTTTTTCATCCTGTTTAAGAACAGGGGAACTATCTTCAGAATAACATGGAAGAGAGAAAAATAAAACAAATAAAAGCAATAAAAGAGACAAATTTTTCATAACTATTTTTATACCTTAAAGTAAGTTAATTTTTCAAGCCCTCATTCCTCCAAGGAAGCATCCCTAATTCCGTGATTGAAAATAAATAAGGCCCGCCTTTTATACTTTTATGAGAACACATTTAGGGGCATTTATCAAGAAAATTGTGTCTACTCCGCAAATCTACTGTTAAAAATCTGCCTAACTTCCTAAACACATTCTTCTGCATATGAACAAGGCAAAGTTGATGAAATGTATGATAGGCATCTATGATGAATGAAAAACAATTAGAGAAAATTTCTTTGTACTTATTTCCTTTGCATAACTGTAAAGCTCTTCTTTAAGTTGTTCTATTTGTTCTGGACTAAAGGGAAGATTCAAAGACCGAAGAAATGACTTGTCTTTAAAGAAGAGTAACTCTGCAGTATCAGATTAATTAATATGTCTTGAAAGTCTTTATCAAACCTTTGCCACTCCTTTGGGGGTGTTGAGGCTTCTGCTGTCCAAGCCTGTCTCTTGGTATGTTAAGATCCAAATTGCCAAACATGCAAGCAAGGTTCCTTCCATAAAATCCCTTTGCTCTATTTTCTTCTGAATTATCAGACTTAAGAAAGAAATCCCTTTCTCTAAGCATTATTAGATTGAGTAAGTCTTGTGTAATTTGGGCAATAGTCTCAAGTGGTTCCATCTGAATTAATTGTTTGAAATAGTCTTCTAAACCTAATGCTACAGTGTTTCCATATCAAGCCTCCTAAGGTATCTTTGTATTTTTTATATCATCTGTTAAAACAGCTTATTGTTCTTGTACTTCTTCTTACTGCCCCGAAGGCTCTCTCTATGGCATTTGCAGTCCCTAATTTCTTCTATAAAGGCATAGATGTGCTATAAAGAAGCCCAGTAACATGCTTGGAGTTTTTTATACCAAAAATAAAAAAAGAGTTTCCTGAGGAATGAGTTTACTAAAAAGAAATCAAAGGTATTGCTTAAGGCTGTAAAAGATTACTGAAGGTCAGATATCTGTATCTCTTCAGGATAACCATAAACCTTAATACCATTTAGCTGAGCAAACTCAACTGCTGCGCTATCTATCATTGGACTAATAAGTATTTTTTTGTCTACAACTGTTTTTTCTTTTTGCTCATAAAAGTTGACCTTTTTTAAAAATATGGTAACATCTGCCTTACTTATAGAGGACTTTATCTTACTCACTACTACCATACCATTTCTTATTATAAGGTCAAGTTCTATCTGATCAGGCCTTCCAAATACAATACCCTCCTCATCCATAGCCCTGTATCTTTCTACTTTCAGGGGAAGATGTTCTTCAATTATTCCCTTTATTGCCTCTCTGAATGAAGACTCTGCCCTTAACCCCCACCTTGCACCAAGAGCTCCTATACCTGTATCATATTTTCTGTGAAGTAGTTTTATCTCTTCAAGAACGTCATTTATTGTGTTCTGGTTTTCTTCCCATTTTTTCTGATTTTCTTCCCATTTTTTGTTCCATTCTGTCCCAAGTTTCTCCAGATGATTAAGTA
>CAZTLF010000033.1:0-19219 GCA_964614465.1 uncultured Thermodesulfovibrio sp. | reverse complement strand
ACTTTATCGTTTGGTTGTGTGGTTACAATATAAAAATGTTACACTTAATTACTAAAAAGAAATGTCACATTCATGGTAGTCTTTTTTCAATCAGAGTAATCAAATTATTTAGGAGACTGACCTGGAAAAACAAAATTACATAGTAACGGAGGAAGAATTGAAAAGGTATTCAGTAATTTTACATTAATTCTCATAGTCAAAATTAAATCTGACATTTGATAGAAATCGGAAATAACATCGCCTTTGCTCTTTTTAAATATGAAACCTTCTCCTCAAACTCTACTTCCCCTTTGAATATAATCTGTTTACCATCTATAAGTGGTTTTACTTTAATTTCAAAATACTGTCTGTCTACCGGGTCAACTTTTGCAAAAACATAAAGCTTTTGACCCGCTCTTTTTGCTATTTCAATTGCCTCAACTATTCCTTTCTATGGAGAGGATCCTCCAAGAAATATAAGAAAAGGAGGTTAAAATAAAATTGTGTCTGTTTTATACTTATAGGTCAGGTATTTGGAAATGGGAAGAGCTAAGAAAAATAATATCACAGATGACAAAAAAATATACACCACCCGACAACCATCTATGGAGGAGAGAGTTGAATAAGAGATCTGAGAAGGATGAATGTAACATTTTAATATAGTAATAAAGTGAGAAGTGTCTTTAGGAATAGCTTGGTTAATTTTCATTTTTATTCCCTTTCTGTTTTATGTTTCTTAAAAATTCTGCAGCAGTCTCAGGCATAAGAGGATTTATGTACATACCAGAACCAAGTTCAAAGCCAGAGGCTTGAGTAACCCTTGGTACAATGCTGATATACCAGTGAAGATATTCTAAATTTTCTTCAGAAGGTTTTCCTGACCTTAAAACATAATTGAAATCAGGATTTTCAAGTCCATAATAAACTTTTGCCATAGTGGATTTCAAATTAAAAGCAAGATCCCATATTTCATTTTCTTTTATTGCAGAAAAAGAGCCCGAATGTCTTTTTGGGAAAATCCATATATGAAAAGGAGATAGAGAAGCAAAGGGTATAAATGAAACAAAATGATCTGTATGACAAACAATTCTTGCACAGTCTGAAAGCTCATCATGTAATGTTTTGCAGAAGATACAATCTCCTGTGTTATCAAAAAAAAGCATTGCCTTTGTTGCCCTTTCTCTTATTTGAATTGGAATAATTGGAAGCCCAACTATCTGAGAGTGTGGATGTTGAATGGTTGTTCCTGATGTTGGTCCTTGATTTTTAAAAATTATTACATGTTCTATTCTTCTATCACTGTAAAAGCTAAGGAATCTTTCCTTGTATGTTTGAAGAATATCTTTTAGTTGATTTACTGGCATAGTTGCTGTTGTTAGATTGTGAATTGGAGATTCTATAATTATTTCATGGATGCCAGCCCCTGTAATAGATTTTTTTAAACCATCTTCATAGCGTAATTTTTCTATGTCAGGAGATAAAACAGAGTATTTATTAGGTACAACCCTTATTCTCCAACTTTTCTCATCTTTTATTTTGTAAACTTCATCAGGTGTGAGTATTTCATTTCCTGGGCAAAAAGGACAGCTTTCTGAGAATTCAGGCAGTTTTCTTTTTTCCCTGACAGCATAATCATGAGGAGTTTTTTCTCTGCCTATCATTATGACCCAGTCATTTGTTATTTGATTTAATCTTAATTCAGACATGCTTTAATAAAAATATTTTACAATATTTTTTACTGCTAATTATAAAGTAGTTCTGATTACAATATTAAAATGTCAAATATATATTTGCCTTTTTTGAAAAGATTTGAGATAATGAGTCAAATAGTTTTATGGAATATTTAATTTCACATATCATAAAAGATAACAAGGTTTTTTAAATTTTTTCATTTTTCAGATAAAAAATAAAATTAAATGCAACAAGTACAAAAGTTAAAGCAACAATTATCAAATGGGAAATCTCTATATAAATTAATTTTTCTAAATAGTAACTTATAAAAGAACCTTCGTAATTCAAGGATGGATCATGTTTTGCTCTAAGCCATGTTTCAAGATAGGTTAGGGGGCAATATAAATCAAAAATCTGAATAATAAGAGCATAGGCTAATCCACTAATATGAAAGAATTTTAAAACTCTGTATTTTCTGACGAAAAAAGCACCACTTATAAGAAAAACTATCCAAAGAAAATGAAATATAACAATAATATCTGCAAGAATTTTATATATCACTTTTATATCACTTTATAGTTTCTCAATCTGAGTTAATTATACACTATTCTGAATAATAATTTTGTCATATAAAAGTTGGATTGAGTTTTTTTAAGCAAAATTTGATGAAACACTGTTATAAAATATTAAAATTAATTACATGAAAATAACCAGATGATAAATATTTTTATTTACAACCCTTTGTCAAATATAAGGATAAAGTTTAATGTTAAATTCTGAAGAAAGGGAGATTATATTTCAAAACGCTTATATACCCGAACATCTTGAAGAATATGTGTGTAGCATTTCAGAGGGAGAGCCTTTTTTTTATAAAGGTTATCTTTATTTCCTCAGGAAAAATCATATGATTTTTATTGGATATCCTTTAAATAAACCATTTAAGCAGACAGAGGCAAATGATATTTTGATAGAACTCGTATTAAAACATAGAATTAAAAGTATTGCATCAATTTCAGAGACAAAACTTAATGTTAAGGGTGATATATTATTTGAAAGTTCTGACTATTATTACATGCTTGACATATCATCCCTTTCAATTAATAAAAAATTAAAAAGCTGTATAAATAGAGCAATTAAAGAAATAACAGTTGAAATATCAAGAAATCTTACTCCTGAACACAATAAGATAATAGATGAATATCTGCGGATGGAAAAATTTGATAATTATACAAGATATATATTCACTAAGATTCCTGATTACATCTTTAAATCAAAAACCTCGCTTCTTTTGAATGCTAAGGCAAGGGATGGCTCTCTTGTTGGATTTAATGTTTTAGATTTGGGATCTCTTCGTTATGCATTCTATATGTTTAATTTTATATCAAGAAAGCTATACATTCCAGGAGCCTCGGATTTATTAATGTATGAGATGATAAAAATAGCAAAGCAAAAAGGTAAGGAATTCATTAATTTAGGCTTAGGAATAAATAAAGGAGTAACATTTTTCAAGAAAAAATGGAATGGCAAAATCTTTTTGAATTATCAATTTACCCACAAAATAATTGATAGAAATTCTACTATAGACAAGATTCTATCTGTGATAAGGCAATATTTTTAATCCTTCCTTTTCTACAAGTTTTATCAGACCCGGAACATGAGTTATTCCCACTAAAATTAAGGATTTACCTCTTTCAATATAAGGCAACATTCTTTCAAAAAGAACAGGATCCCTTTTGTCTATTATAGATTCGCAACGGGTTGGAAAAATTGAAGCGAAAGACATCAATTCCTGTAGCTTTCCCTTTAAATAGAGTTTGGAGTATTTTTCTGTATAGTTTTGCCAATTAGATGCCTGTTTCAGAAAATTAATTATCCTCTCTGGAGGAATTCCTTCCATTGCTTGAATTTGTTCATCTGGCTTCTCTAAAAAAATTAATTCCTTCTGCAATTTTTGAGCTATAATTTGGGCTTCCAAATCCATTGAGTATTTCCAAGCAATAAGTTCCAAAAAGTTATACCATATAGTAAAAAAAGCAGCCCAATGTGTCCGACTTTTAAATATTCTTTCAATTTCATCGTAATAAGCTCTTTTTAGAATGCCTAATGTTAAATTTCCTGTTTCAAATAAATTCCCTTTAAAAGTAATTTTTACAAAAGTTTCAGCAAGGTTATCAATAGTTTCCTTATCTATTAATTCATAGATACACATTTTTGTGATATTTGTTCCCGCAGAAAGTATTCTATTAAAAGTTTCTGGCTCAAGCGAGCATTCTAAAACTACTTTTTCTGATGAACTTATAAACTGTTGAAGAGATGAAGTAAACCTATAACCGAACATATGCGTTGTACCAATCAGGTAAGATTCTTTATCTTTAAAATATATTTTCCATGCCATTTTTATTTTTCTTGTTTTTAAAGGATTAAACATTTAAAATCTGCCTCTAAAAAGATTAAATAACAATGAAGAAGTTCTCTGACATTCATAAACTTCATACTTGAGTGATTTGACAGCACCCCATTTTTCTTTAAATCTTCTGATTCCTTCATTAACGCCAATCCCAAGATTTATATATTTTTTTTCCATTTGCTGACTCGTCCTTATTAATTCAAACATTAGATAATCAGAGGTATGAGGCACATAATTTATCTTTGAAATACAACCTATCATATAGGCTGAGAAATTTTTTGCTTCTGTTTCAACAATGTAGTAGCCTGTAAGTATTCCCTCCTTAGAGTATGCACTAAGATAAAATATTTCTTCTGAAAAATTCATATATTCCGGTAGCTTTCTGTATAATTCCATTACATGTAATGGTAGATTTTCCCTTGAAAGGAACTCTTCTGTTAGTCTCATATGTTTATCTGTTGTTTGTCTTTCAATTTTTATGCTAAGTTTTTTCTGAGCTTTTTCAACAAGCTTAAGAAGTTTTTTATCTAAGGATATTCTCTCAACATCAAGGACATAATAAAAATCATCATCAATTTTTCTACATTTTTTTAGAAATTTGGATACGCTGATATCTGTTACTACATATAAATTTGAATGCTTAAATTTTCTAATTACCATATTAAGAGATTTTTCTATCTCATCAGGCTCTTTTAAAGAATTAAGGGGATATCCGATAAATATTATAAAATTATGTCCTTGAAAAATCACATAGTTTTCTTCAATTAAAAATGGCTCTCCACCAGACAGAAAAGACATCATTTTAGGAATATGTTCAGGAACATAGGCATTTGAAAGAATATATGCTTCTTCTTCCTTAGTTATCATTTATCAATTTTATCATATTGATTAGGTTATTATTATATTTAGAACAATCACATCTGTTTATACTTACTTAACTATTGATTTCCCCACATCAGCAGTGTGCCAGGCTTTGTGGGACTCCTGCTCTTAAGCTTTATATTAAAGACAAATACAGCATTTTTGCCTGTGTAGACTCTTTTTTCATGATTGCTAAGCAGGTAAAAAAACATATGTTCTGTTTATAACCAGTAAGTACTGTGAATTCATCAAATATTATACAATGAGTTTTTTTATTCAGTAGAGACTATTATATTTCATTTAGATTTTTGGATGAGACAATTCGCAGTATTTTAAAAAGCCTTACTTATGGTAATATATTTTATTACTAAACTATTTCTATAAAGGGAGGCGATAATGATTTTGAAAAGATATTTACTTGCACCCGGACCTACACCTGTTCCACCAGAAGTTCTTCTTAGTATGGCAATGCCAATTATTCACCATCGTAGTCCTGATTTTTTACCTATTCTTGATTCAGCTAAAAAGGGACTACAATGGATTTATCAGACAAAAAATGAAGTCTTAATTCTTTGCTCTACTGGCACAGGTGCAATGGTTGCAGCTGTAAATAACTTTTTTTCTCCTGGTGAAAAGGTTCTTGTAATAAATGGTGGAAAATTTGGTGAAAGATGGATCAAAATTGCTCAGGCTTATGGCTTAGAAGTTATAGAAATACCGGTAGAATGGGGATACTCTGTTGATGTTAACAGAATTGAAGAAGAGTTAAAGAAAAATTCTAATATTAAAGGTGTTTTTATTCAAGCAAGCGAAACTTCTACTGGAGTTTATCATGATATTGAATCTGTTGGAAAGATAGTTAAAAACTATGAGGATATACTCTTTATAGTAGACTCCATATCTGCTTTGGTTGCTCATGATATAAAAACTGATGATTGGTCAATTGATGTAATGGTAAGTGGCTCCCAGAAAGGGTTTATGTTGCCTCCAGGACTTGCTTTTATAAGCGTAAGTGATAAGGCATGGAAAAGAAATGAAAGATCAAAAACTCCAAGATTTTATTTCAATCTAAAAAAAGAAAGAGAAAACCTTGCTAAAAATCAGACAAACTTTACATCAGCTGTATCTTTAATTATTGGTCTTAATGAAGCATTAAAACTTATGCAGAAAGAAGGACTTGAAAATATATTTCGTAGACATTCTGTTTTAGCTTATGCAACAAGAGAATCTGTAAAAGAAATTGGATTAACCCTCTTTCCAAAAGGCATTCCAAGCAATGCTGTTACAGCTATAGAAGCACCGTCAGGAATTGATGGACAGCTTATATATAAAACATTAAGAGAAAAACATGGGGTTACAGCAGCAGGAGGACAGGACAAACTTAAAGGTAAGGTTTTTCGTTTTGCTCATCTTGGATATGCTGATAAATTTGATGTAATTATAGGCATTTCAGCTCTTGAAATGACATTGAAAGAACTCGGTTATCCTGTGACTTTTGGTAAAGGAGTTGCAAAGGCAGAAGAAATTTTCTCTAAGGAGGATAAAAAGTGAAAGTTCTTGTTAGCGATAGCCTTTCTTCTAAAGGAGTTGAAATTTTAAAGAAAGCAGGCTTTGAAGTTGATATCAAAATAGGACTTAAACCAGAAGAGCTAAAATCCATCATAGGTGAATATGATGCTTTAATTATCAGAAGTGCAACAAAAGTAACATCTGAAATTATAGAAACTGCAGATAAACTTAAAGTTATTGGCAGAGCTGGAACAGGTGTTGATAATGTAGATAAGGTTGCAGCTACAAAGAAAGGTATTGTTGTAATGAACACTCCAGGTGGTAACACCATTACAACAGCTGAACATACTATTGCGATGCTTTTTGCTCTTGTAAGACAAATTCCACAGGCTACAGCATCTATGAAATCAGGCAAATGGGAAAAGAAAAAATTTATAGGAGTTGAACTTTATAATAAAACAATTGGAATTATAGGACTTGGAAGAATAGGTACTGAAGTTGCAAAAAGAACTCAGTGCATGGGAATGAATGTTTTAGCTTATGACCCTTTTCTGAGTGATGAAAGAGCAGAAGAGCTTGGAATAATAAAAACAGACCTTGAAAGAATATTTGCTGAAGCAGACTTTATAACAATTCATACTCCATTAACTTCAGAGACAAAATATTTAATAAACAAAAATACAATTAAAAAGATGAAAAAAGGTGTTTATATAATTAACTGCGCACGGGGTGGAATAGTTAATGAAAAAGACCTTTATGAGGCAATTCAGGCAGGAAAAGTAGCTGGTGCAGCACTTGATGTTTTTGAAAAAGAACCACCCGAAGAAGGCTATGCTCTTATTGCAGATGAGAGAGTAATATGTACACCTCATCTTGGAGCTTCTACATTAGAAGCTCAAGAAAATGTTGCTGTTGCAATAGCAGAGCAAGTTGTAGACTATTTAATAAATGGAACCATTAGAAATGCTGTAAACTTCCCATCAATTCCATTTGATCAGGTTCCACTTATTCGTCCATATCTTGTGCTTCTTGAAAGAATGGGAAGCTTTGTATCACAGATTTTCACAAAGAGTATAAAGCAAGTTCAGATTGAATATCTTGGCGAAATTTCTAATCTTAATACTCAAGCTTTAACTGCTGCAGCATTAAAGGGGATTTTAGATCCTATACTCGGAGAACCTGTAAATTATGTTAATGCTTCATTTATTGCAAAAGAAAGAGGAATAGAAGTCAGAGAAATAAAAGGTAAAGAAGCTGGAGATTATCAAAGCCTTGTGAGAATAACATTGATATCTAAAGATGATCAAGCAGTTATAGCTGGAACCCTTTTAAGTAGAAAAGATCCAAGAATAGTCCAGATTAATGATATTTCCATGGAAATTATACCTGAAGGGAATATGATTTTCTTAAGAAATCATGATCGTCCTGGTGTCATCGGTAATATAGGAACACTTCTTGGACAGAATAATATTAATATTGGCCATATGCATTTTGGAAGAAAAGAAGCAGGTGGTTTAGCTTTTTCTGTTATAAATGTTGATTCTCCGCTTACAGATGAAATAATTGAAAAAATTAAAAAACTTCCTAATGTTCTGGAAGTAAAATCAGTATATATTTCTGTTCATTAAATCAGTTAAAAAGGAGACACTAATTATGTCCACAGTTGTTATTATAGGAGCGCAATGGGGAGATGAAGGAAAAGGTAAAATAGTTGATTTTTTAACAGAAAAATGTGATTATGTAGTGAGATTTCAAGGAGGATCTAACGCAGGACATACTGTTGTAGTAGGAAAAGAAAAATATATACTTCATCTTATTCCTTCAGGAATTTTACATAAGAATAAAAAATGCATAATAGGTAATGGAGTTGTTCTTGATCCTGCTGGATTACTCAAGGAAATAGAAACCTTGAGACAGAAGGGAATAGAGGTAGATGAGAATCTGTATATTGCAAAACATTCTCATCTTATAATGCCTTATCATATCGCCATAGAAGAGCAATCTGAGAAAAAGAAAAAAATAGGAACAACTAAAAAAGGCATAGGACCGTGTTATACAGATAAAATTGCAAGAAATGGTATAAGAATGGTTGATTTGCTTTATCCTGAAGTTTTAAGGAACAAAATTAGAGCAAATCTTGAAATTATTAACTTTCTTTTAATTAATCTTTATAATGCAAAGCCTTTGAATGAGGAGGAAATTTTTTCTCAATATCTAAATTATGCGGAGAAGCTTAAAAAATATATTGCAGATGCTGATATTATGATAAATAAAGCTATAGATGAAGGTAAAAGAATACTTTTTGAAGGTGCTCAAGGAACTTTGCTTGATATTGATCATGGAACTTATCCTTATGTTACTTCATCAAACACTATTGCAGGAGGTGCCTGTATAGGTGCGGGTGTCAGTCCAAAGAAAATTAATAACATAATAGGTATTGTAAAAGCTTATACTACGAGAGTTGGAGAAGGACCTTTTCCTACAGAGATAAAAGATTCTCTTGGGGAACAAATTAGGGAAAAAGGTGGAGAATACGGTGCAACCACAGGAAGGCCTCGTAGATGTGGATGGCTTGATCTTGTTGGACTTAGACACTCAGTTAGAGTTAATGGTTTTACAGGTCTTGCAATAACAAAACTTGACATTCTTGATGGAATAGAAAAATTAAAAGTCTGCGTTGGGTATAAATACGAAAACTCTATTATAGAAGATTTTCCTAAGGAGATTCAGATTCTTAAAAATTGTACGCCTATATATGAAGAGTTTAACGGCTGGAAGGAAAGTACTGCAGGAATAAAGAATTACGAAAAACTACCAGAAAATGCAAAAAAATATCTTAAATTTATTGAAAATTTCTTGAAAGTTAAAATACAGATAATATCAACAGGTCAAAAAAGAGATGAAATTATCATTAAGGAGTCTCCTTTTTGATTTATTTTTTCATGAAAAATGTCCTGTATGCAGTAGAAACTCTCACTATAAATATTCTCCTTTTTGTGAGTTCTGCTGGAACAAAATAGAAGCTTTCAGTTCTCAAAAGATTGTTACAGGAAAGTTTCATACCGATTTCTGGAAATATATAGTTTCATTGAGTTCATTTGGAGCATATGAAGGAGTACTTAAAGAAGCCATACACTGTTTTAAATATGATGGAATAAAAAGAATTGGTAAAGAACTTGGTAAACTACTTAGTTCAGTTGCACCACCAGAAATTGATCTCTTAATTCCTGTTCCGCTGCATAAAAATAAGCTTCGTAAAAGAGAGTTTAATCAATCAGCGATTCTTGCAAAACAGTATGCAGATGCATGGGATATCCCTGTAAAACTTACATTGCTTATTAAAGTCAAAGATACAAAGGATCAAGCTTCTGTTGAAGGAAAGGATAGATTTAACAATGTAAAAAATGCTTATGCAGCAACAGGATTGGTAAAAGGAATAAAAGTAGGACTGGTAGATGATGTTGTAACAACTGGGGCAACTTTAATGGAATGTGCGAAAGTATTAAAAAAAGCAGGAGTTAAAGAAGTTCATGGTATAACACTGGCAAGGGCGATTTAATAAAAGAATTGAATTATATATCTTAAGGCAATATAAACTATCAGAATACTTAAAATAAGTTTTATATATTTTTGGGGAACATGTTTTTGTGCTCTTGCACCTAAATATATCCCAAAGATACCACCTAAACCAAAAAGTAAGCCAAGTAACCAGTCAGGGCTTGTCTGAAGTCCCTCTGGTGAAGGCAGTATTGCATAATAAAGAACTCCAAAAACAGAAGCGGTAGCTGTTCCCATGAGACATGCTCCAGCTATACTGTGAACAGGAAGTTTAAAAAAGGTTACTAAAAATGGTGACATAATTGCTCCACCGCCAATTCCATAAGCGCCACCTATGACTCCTATCACAAAGGCAAGAAGAAATACCCAGATTGTGCTAAATGAAAATTTCTCACCCCAGAATTCATACACTGTTTTTTTCAATGAAAAAGACACTGTTTTAACAGTAGCTTCCTTTGTAAGTTTCTGGTCAAACTTTTTCTGTGCAGTTACTTTTTTCTTTTTAAAAACATCAAGGAAAAGCCTTACTCCAATATAAAGCAATACAAGTCCAACAAAAAATTTAAAAGATTTGGGGTCTGGAAGGATTTTTATTCTTATATAATAACCAATGATTATTCCTGGAACTGTTCCTACCATAATAACCCATGCAAGTGGCCATGGAATTCTTTTTTCTTTATGGTATCTATAAACACCCGAAGGAATAGCAACTACATTAAAGATAAAGTTTGTTCCGCTTACTCCGGGAGATGTATAGTTAAGTGCACTCACCTGAAATGGTAAAAGAAGAAATGCACCTGATACACCTCCCATTGATGTAAAAAAAGAAACTATAAAAGCTACAATTGGAGGAATAAGGATATTTGTCGTAACACCAGAAATAGGAAATGTATATGTTAGGAAATCAAGCATTTTAAAAAATATATCTATTTTTTACATCAATTACAAATTAAAATTTTTTATTTATAGATAAAATTATTTTGAACTAAGCTCTTCAATTAAAATGTTGCGTATTTTGTCTTCTGATGGAAGAGGAAATCCAGTGTGTTTCAACTTGCCATTTACAAGAATTCCAGGTGTTACTTGGGTATATTTAAAAATTTCTTTTATGTCTTTTATATGGGTTATTTTTGCCTGAATGCCAAGTTGTGATACTACTTTTTTTACTGTTTCTTCAACTTTGTAGCAGTTGGCACATCCTGGACCAAGAATTTTTATTTCCATTTTAACCTCCTATAAAAAATTTTTTATTTATACTATCATATTTTTAAAAAATTTTTTAGCTCCTGAGGCTCCCTGATGGGTTCGAATATTCTTTCTCTAACAGAAGGAATTATATAACCTTCATTTTTATCTCTATGAGCAATAACAGTAAAGGGTGTGAGTTTATGAAGGGCAGATTTACCGATTTGAGAATCTAAGGTTGTATAAAAGTTTAATACAATAAGATCAAAATAACTTAAAAGGGCTTTAACATAATAAGGTGAAAGATAAGCAGATACAGTGTTTGAAAAAGCTTTTAATGTTTCCTTGGCAATATTTAAAAATTTGTCATTTTTAAGTATTCCGTGCAATTTCAATAAATTGATGATCATAATTGAGTTTGATGATGGATAGTAAGTATCATAAATATTTTTATTTCTAAATGAAATTACTTCTTCTGGAGATTCATAAAAGCCTCCATTCTTTTTATCCCATAGTTTTTCTATAGCTAAATCTGACAGACTTTTAGCTATATTAACATATTTATCTTCTCCAGTTACTTCGTAGGCAGAAATGAGAGCTGAAATCATATAGGCATAATCGTCTATTAATGCTGGGGTGTCTGTCACTGTTCTGTAAAACTCTTCATTTTTAAATAACCTTTTAAGAGTCATATCAATTGCTTTTAGAGCAATATTCAAAAACTCTTTATTTTTCGTGATTCTCCAAGCTAAGATAAAAGCCTCTGCACATATACCATTAACACAAGCATAAAGCGTTGAATCAACTTCCGGGGCGGGTTTCTTTTTCCTTTCTAAGATAAACTTTTCTTTTAATTGTTTTACTAACTGTCTGTCTCTTCCAATGATAATAAATCTATCATTAACCATGGCTTTTTCATCAACAAGAGTAATTGTCAAATCAGATATTTTACTTAGTTCACTTTCTGTCCATGTATAGTAAAAAGCATCTCCAAACTGACTTGCACCAAAAAATCTGTTTTTTAAAAATAAATTTTCCTTCATGTATTCAACTGTTTCAATGGCAACTTCTCTATAAAGTTCATTTTTAAGAATGTTGTATGCATAAGCAAGATTAATAATATGCCAAGCATTATCAATAGATAGTTTTTCAAAATGAGGTATTTTCCATTCTTTGTCCATACAGTATCTATGAAAGCCTCCTTCAATATGATCATAAATTCCTCCTTGAAGCATTCCATTGTAAGTTTTTTCAATAGCATTTAAAACCCATGGTTTTGGTTTTATCCAGTATTTCCATAAAAGAAGATCAATGTGAGCAAAAGGTGGAAATTTTGGAGTTTTGTTAAAGCCTCCATACTTTAAGTCTATTTCTCTTACAATATCTTCCTCAGGATTATGAATAAGTTCTTCTCTTATGTCTGAAGGAGCTAGTTCAATGGGTTTTATAGCATCCACTATTGTTTGAGCTCTTTTTGAGATCTTATCTTTATCAGAATTAAATAGTTCTAATGCTTTATTTAGCATTGTTATAAAATAATCTTTATGTTCATCAGCCTTATAAGTTATTCCAGCAAAGGGCTTTCCATCAGAACATAAAAAGAGGTTTAAGGGCCATCCGCTTCCATGTCCTATAATATAAGAGGCTTTTTGATAAATTGAATCTACATCAGGTCTATCATCACGATTAAGAAGAATCGGAACAAAATTTTTATTTATAATCTCTGATACTTGAGAGTCTTTAAGAATTTTCTCATTCATCTCCTTACAATAACTACTCCATTTTGCAAAAATATGAAAAAATATAGGTTTATCTTCTAATTCTGCCTTTTGTAAAGATTCTTTAGAGTAAGGTAACCATTCAATCATTTTTTCCTCCAGTTTTAATGTTTTTAAATTTTGCCTTTTCAATGAATTTTTTTACAAGTTCAGGATCTTTTTTACCTTTTTTAATTTCAACTCCACTTGATACATCAACTGCGTAGGGAGAGACTTTTTGGATAGCTTCTTCTATGTTGAATATATTTAAACCACCGGAGAGAATTAATCTTCCAAATTTTTTTGCTTTTACTGCTATTTCCCAGTTAAAAGTTTTTCCTGTTCCTCCATATTCTTCTTTACTAAAAGTATCTAATAAAAAGGCTGAAACTTTATAATTAGAAAGCACATCTTCTAAGTAGCTTCCATTAGGCAATTCTCCCTCTGGGGTTACTCTGAAAGCTTTTATAACTTTCCTAAAATTTTGGCAAAACTCTTCAGTCTCTTCTCCATGAAGCTGAACAGTATCAATTCCAATGAAAGATATAATTTTTTTTATATTATCCAATGATTCATTGACAAAAACTCCTACAGTGCTTACAAATGGAGGAAGGGAGTCTATTATTTCTTTTGCTTTGTCAGGTGGTATATATCGTGGACTTTTTTCGTAAAAAATAAAACCTAAGGCATCAGCACCGCATTTAACTGCCCAAAGAGCATCCTCTAAGTTTGTTATACCACAAATTTTAACCCTTACCATTCATACTTCCAGTAAAATCATTTTTGATTTTTCATCAAATTTTCTCTTTACATTCACATCGGATATTTCCATAACCACTGCCTCAAGAATTAAAAAAACCTCTGCGTCCTCTCTAAGGCACCCCATATTGACAGAGTTTTGTCTTCCATAAACTCCATGAAGATGTATTCTTGGTTCTTCTTCAAAGCAAAAGATTGTTCCAATACCAAGTATTTCATTGTTTCCAGTGATTTCTTTCCAAATAGGCTGTGGTGGAAGCTCATCACTTACAGGACCTGCAACAAATCTTCCTTTTTTTAGTCCACCAATTAACCAAAAAACAGCAGAGGAAAGGATTTCTTTCTTAGCCATTTCTTTCAAACTCTCTAAAGGATTCTCTCCATCTTCAAATTTTACAATAAAAATTCTTCCAACTTTACCTTTTTGATATTTCATGCCTCCTCCAAGTTGGCTCTAAATTTTCTTTAAAATTACAATATATTTATATCGCATAGTATAATCTTTTTGTCCTTTAATGTTGGAAGGAGCGTTTTCAGTAGGCATTCTTTTATTTGATATTGCTCGTATTATTGTTTTCTGATGTTCAAAACCCTCATGTTCAAAAAAATCTGCAGAAATTTTATCTGTTGGCAGTTCAATTCCTTTCACTTTTCTGTTGCCAACAACAAAACAAACATAACCATTTTTCTTTACTTTTTTTGCAATAACTTGAATACAAGTATGTAAATCAGAATAAAATGAAAATACTTCTTTTGCCCTTTTTTCATCTTTATCGGCTATTTTTTCAATATATTTATAAAGTATCTCTGATGGTAAGCCAAGATGAATTTCTTTTGGCTTTGCTCCAAGAGAAGTTTTATCAAACAATACATCGGAATTACTATTTCCTTCTTTTTTTCTTAACAATTTGAACTCATTGTATCTTGTTTTTAATACTTTTCTTACAGTTTCTGAGAAAGCTATTTTAAAGAAATCTCTTATATCATCATTTTGAAGCATAAATATTGCTTGTCTTAATTTTGATAAATTTTCTACAACATCATCATCAAACCAGTAATGAATATTAGGGAATTCTACATTTTCAGGTTTGTGATGTTTAAATTTTTCCGAAATACTCTCTAAGGTTTCTAATAAGACACTACATTTAATTGGCATTGTTCTTACCTTTGATATTAATACAGCTAATGGATTTAGGTCATACCTAATAAAGTTTCTTCTGCTTATTATACACTCGCCTGCAACTACTCCAGAGCTCATAAAAGGATCTAATATATAGTCATCTTCCTTATAAAATCTTTTAATAAGTTCTCTTACAACAAGAAAGTGAAACATGGCTGGATAAGGATGTATTGCATATATTCCTGTAGAAGCTGGAGTATCCTTAAAATCAAAACTTTCATCCCTTATTCTTTTAAAAGGTAACTCACGAATTACTTCATTAACTTTGCTATCTTTTTCGTTTTTAAATAAAGTTGCTTGTCTCATATCTTCTCTAGTTCCCGAGGTAACTCAGATAGTTTTCTAATTTTGCAGTGTTGATAAGTTTTTCCATTTCCTTTACCTTGTTTTAAATTTTATCATTCTTAATTTTACATGTAAAGCTCTTATTGAGGATTATTAATTTTTTCCCAATCTATTATCCTCTCATAAACTAATTCAGGTGTTATTTCTTTCATACATTTTAGGTCTGGGCAAAATTTTTTAAAACAGGGGCTACATTTAAGAGATGATTTTATTATGAGATGTCCTTCGCCAAAAGGACCTGTTCTTTCCTGAGATGTGGGACCAAATAGGGCAACAACCTTTTTACTACAAGCAACAGCAAGATGCATTGTTCCTGTGTCAGGAGTTATAACAAAAAGAGATTTTTTGAAAACTTCAATTAATTCTTTAAGAGTTGTTTTGCCTGCTACAGATTTTGCCTTGCCTTCTGTGTATTCTTCAATTTTCAGGGCATCAGCTTCATCAGACTTTGAACCCACAATCAAGAAATTGTAAGGCAACATCTTTACAAGTTCAACAAAATAGGGTATGGGCCAGTTTTTTGACTGCCATCTTGCAGATGGAATTATCACAACAAAATTTTTAAAATCTCTGAGCCATGAAGGTTTTTTTGAATTTGGTATAGGAAATTTTATTGAATTAATTTTACATCCAAGTTCCTTAGCTATTTCAAGATATCTTAAAACTGCATGTTTATTAATTGGAACAGAAAATTGTTTATTATAAAAAAACGAACTAAATTCTCTTGCCTCTCTAAATCCGACTTTAATAGGTGCTTTACTGAGCCATGTAAGAATTCCACTTCTTAATAGTCCCTGAAGATCAACAACTAAGTCATATCTTTCATTTTTTAATTCTTTACCTATTTTAAAAAATTCTTTTATTGTGGCTGGAATATGTTTGATTGACTTCCATTTATTTTTATCAATTACAAAAACCCTTTGTATCATCGGATGTTCATGTAAAAGGTCATCAAAGCCTTTCGCAACAATCCAGTGAATTTGAACAGATGGAAAATTCTCTTTTAATGTATTTAAAAAAGGAAGTGATTGTATTATGTCACCAAGAGAGCTTGGTTTAACAATAAGAATTTTCTCTTTACCATTAAGCATTTATATCTCTTTTTATAATTTCTACAACTTCTTTTAAATTCTTAGCATCTTCACCAATCAAAATACCCTTTGCACCAATCACTTGAGCTAATTGGATATCTATCTGTTTATCTCCAACAACATATGAGTTATTAAAATCAATACCGTATTTATAACGAGCTATTAAAGGCATGCCAGGATTTGGTTTTCTGCAGAAACATTTCTCATCGGGATGATGGGAACAATAAAAGAAATCATCAAATCCGTATTTATCAATAAAAAGTTGATTGACTTCTTTAACAAAATTTTCTTTTATAATTCCCCTTGCAATTCCTGATTGATTAGTAATTCCGATAAGAAGAAAGCCAAGATTTTTCAACTCTTTCAATGTTTCAATAGAGTTGAAAACTTCTAAATCTTCCCATTTACTTAAATAGTTTGCATCCTTACAGAGAGTGCCGTCTCTATCAAAAAAAACAGCTTTTTTTGAAGGAATAATTTTTTTTAATGCATTCCATACATCTTCAACCTCAATGGATTTCATGCATTTTATATCAGGACATCTATTTTTAAAACAGGGACTGCATTCTACATGAGCCTTTATTACTTTTCCTGCAAATTTTGGAGGACCTGTAAGCTCTGGAGAAGTTGACCCAAAAATAGCAACAAGAGGCACTCCTAAGGCGTAACCAACATGCATTACTCCAGAGTCATTACATAACAAAATATCACATTCTGAAAGAAGACAAATTAATTCTCTCAAAGAAGTTTTACCAATGAAGTTATAAATACTGGAATCTTTTACCTCTAAATCCTCCCCAGGACTGCCAAAAAGCACAACCGAGCCGTATTCTTCAATAAATTTTTTAGATACTTCAATAAATTTTTCAGCTTCCCATTTTTTTGTATCTCCATACTTTGCTCCTGGAGAAAGTGCAAGAATAGGTCTTTTAATGTCCTTTAGTTTTCTTCTTGCAGATAATCGTTCTTCTAAAGGAGGATTTATCCATGGATAATCAGGTGATAGAGAAGGATTAAATCTTTTGGGAATTTCAAAAAAATACTCAATATGATGAATTTTTCTATCTTCCTTATGATATGGCACAGGATGAGTCAGAAAAATTCTCCTGCAGTCTCTGTTCCATCCCACTCTTTCAGGAATTCCTGCAAAAGTTGTTATTAAAGCAGCATCCAAAGCATTTTGAAGTAGATAAGCTCTTTTGAATTTTTTATTTTTTAATTCTTTAATTGTTTTTATTTTACCTGTAAATCCTTGTCTGTAAATAATCACTTCATCAATAGAGTTTTCCCATTTAAATAAATCAGCAATTTTTTCTTTAATAAGAATAGATATTTTTGATTCTGAATGAAGTTTTCTGATAGCCCTTACTGCAGGCAGGCTCAAGATAGCATCACCAAGCCAGTTAACACCACGAATAAGGATATTGTCCATTGTTTTATTTTACTTCTACTTGCTTATGAGTTGCAAATGGTATAATTAAAAAATGCGTGCACGAACTTATTTAAAAATAGGTGACAGAGTGAGACATTTAAACTATGCCTATTGGGGTGTAGGAGAAGTTATTGAAGAGAAAAATTCATATCTACCTGGAGGTCTGTGTCTTGTAAGAATTCTTTTTGAGGATGGCGTAGAAAGGTCTTTTATTAACAATCTTGACCATGAAATGTGCTGTTATTACATGGGCATTAGGCTTATTGAAGAATTTAGTATTTGGGAGATGTAGTTGGTAGTTTTAAAAATTCTTGATTTAAACAAAACCTTCAAAATTAAAACTTTAAAAATATTTGCAGTAGAAAATTTTAATATAGAGATTGATACATCTGACTTCTTTGCACTTGTTGGAGAAAGCGGCTCAGGGAAATCAACAGTGGCAAAACTAATTGTGAGATTAACAAAACCTGACAGTGGTAAGATTCTTTTTAAAGAGAATGATATATGGCAGATGAATAAAATTGATTTAATAAATTTTCGGCAATCAATAGGATTAGTATTTCAGGATTCTTATGCTTCCTTAAATCCAAGAATGAAAATAATAGACATTGTTCAGGAGCCTCTGAAAATACATAAAAATTTTTCTACTCATGAAATAAAATTTAGAGCAATTGAAATTCTTAAAAATATGGGAATTGAGGAAATGATACTTGAAAGATATCCTCATCAATTAAGCGGAGGGCAAAGACAGAGAGTGGCAATTGCAAGGGCGATTATCTTAGAACCCAAAATTTTAATTGCCGATGAACCTCTTTCAGCTTTGGATATTTCACTTCAGGCTTCTATTCTCAATCAACTTATTAAAATAAAAGAAAGTAGAGAAATGGGAATTTTATTAATTACCCACGATTTAAATATTGTAAGAGCAGTAAGTAATAAATTGGCAGTAATGCATCTTGGAAGAATTGTTGAACATGGAGAAACAAAGGATTTATTTAGAGAACCTCTTCATCCATATACTAAAACACTTCTAAATAGTATTCCAGGTTTTCATAGAAGAGATAGAAAAAAAATGCCAAAAATCTCAACTGAAGATAAATTATCATGGAGCCTAAAGGGTTGCAGATTTTTCAGTAGATGTGATTATAAGATGGATATCTGCAGAAATAACATTCCTGAATTAAAAACAATTAAAAACAGAAAAGTTAGATGCTTCCTTTATTAAATATCAATGAAAATTCTCTTTTATTACAATTCAAAGTATATAGGTGCTTTATTCATG
This sequence comes from uncultured Thermodesulfovibrio sp., assembly GCA_964614465.1. Classification (GTDB taxonomy): domain Bacteria; phylum Nitrospirota; class Thermodesulfovibrionia; order Thermodesulfovibrionales; family Thermodesulfovibrionaceae; genus Thermodesulfovibrio. The sequence goes on along the minus strand of CAZTLF010000033.1, from coordinate 203 downwards.
CTTTCAATTTTTATAAATTTATAGGTTGTCCCTTGATTTAATGAACTGTGAGGTCTTTTTAGTTTAATATTTCATATGCTACTTTTCTATTTTTGATCATACTTCATATTCAGAGGAGCACATAAATCCCATGACTTAAAAAGCCCATGAACTGACATTCAAAGATGCACAAGACACAAGGCAGAGAATGTATTGAATAAAGT
>CAZTLF010000032.1:0-20573 GCA_964614465.1 uncultured Thermodesulfovibrio sp. | reverse complement strand
ACAGAAAAACTGGATTAGAAGTTTATGGAAGCAGTAACAAGATATGTTTTAATTCTACTGCAGGAGGTAGCGGTTGTTTAACTTTAAATAAAACTGTATTATGCCCTTCAGGAGGAACATATAACTCATCAACTGGTAAATGTGAGGCTACTGCCACATGTTCTCAGGGAACCCTTCAGTCACAGGGTTGTCTTACAGGATATAGCTGTCCTCTTGGTCAGTATCAGTGTCATAACATAAATAACACCTGGATGTGTTCTCCCCATCAATGTATAACATCAAACCAGCTACAGGATGAAGGAGATGTAATTCCTTTTGGTTACGAGGATGATGGACCAAGAGATGAACAAGGTAATTGCCTGGGAACTATATACATATTCAATGGCAAGGGAATGCGTTGTAGAAAATCAGGAGTGCAAACAGGGTTTCATAATTGTTGTAATGAATCTCAGGGTAAACTTTATGACTCCACAGGTTCAACAGGTGGAGGGTTAGGAGCAATAAAAAATATGGCAGAAGTTCTATATGGAGTATATTCAGCTATAAAAGTAGGACAAATTGCTTCACAATTAGCCACCAATGGTGCTTCTTCCATTGCTATAACAATAGAAAATGGGGTTGTAACAAAAGTTGTTATTCCAGGTCAAGGGATTTTAACAGGAAAACAGGCTCAATCTTTAGTGAATGGATTAATGCAGAATGGAAATTTACAATATCTTAACAGTAGTGGAAATGAAGTTTTTGCCAAAGTTTTATCGGGAAATCCTGATGCTGCAACAGCTACTACCATAAACGATTTTCTTAAAAGTTCAGGCATTGCAGGTCCTGTTGTATCTTTAGCAACTTCTATGCTAATACAGGATCCTGTTTTATCATCAGCAGTGAATCTTGCAGCACAATCTGTATTGTGGGCACTTGGATATACTTCTCCGTTGGGAGTAGCAACTGCTGTTATAGGATTAGGTATGTCTCTCTTTCAGAAACGCTGTGACCAGCAGGACATTATGACCTCAACTTTCAATGACTCAAAATACTGCCATGAGGTTGGAGAATACTGTATAAAAAAATGGCCTCTTGTAGGTTGTGTTCAGAAGGCAAAAGGTTTTTGTTGCTTTAACAGCAAACTTGCAAGAATTATACACGAGCAGGGAAGACCTCAATTAGTGGGATTTGGTGTAAACAGTTGGGGAGACCCCAAGAGTCCTAACTGTAGAGGTTTTCTACCAGAGGAATTTCAAGCCCTTGATTTTAATAAAATTGACCTCAGTGAATACATTGAGGACATTCAGAGAAACATAAGACAAAACCTTGCTCCACAGTTGCAACAACAGATACAGCAGAGTTGGGGGCAGTGATGTTAATTTTGATACATTCATGTACCCTATATATAGGAAGGTAGTAATATTTAAAGTGAAAAATAAATTCAAAGGAGGGAAGCATGGACGACAAACAAAAATTAGAATTAATGGTTAAGGCAGGCAAAATAATTGAAGTTTGTAGGCAAGCAAGGATACCAGCGGCAATTGTGGTGTCTTTAATAGGGTTAATTGGAAGCGATTTAATAATGCCTGATAATTCTGAAAGTGTATGTTGTTACAGCAATTGTTATATTAATTGTTACAATGATTATTATGGATAAAAAGTGGATAAAGTAGGGTAAGAATGTTTTTTATATTGAAACCTACTTTAGGATGTAATGCTTTTTGTAGTCATTGTTTTTTAAAAAACAATGATAATGTACATGTTTTAGATTATTGTTTACTTGCAGATTCTGTAGATTTTGTTTATGACTTTTTGTCTAGCACAGGGGTAAAAAACAAGAAAGAGGCTGTTTTCCAACTGCATGGTGGAGAACCTTTTTTGTTAGGTGCTGATTATTGGTTTAATTTTTGGGAGTCCATTCAAAAGAGAGGATGGACTCCTCAGTTTAAAGTACAAAGTAATTTATTGATTTTTAATGAAGGAATAAAAGATTTATTATGTGAAATGAAAAATAAAGGAGTTTTATTGGAAGTAGGAACATCATTTGATTTTTTTACAGAGTTTAGGCAATTAAAGAAGGAGGATTATTATAAAAGATGGTTAATAAATTTGGAAAAGTATAAATATGTTTTGAAAGATTCCCGAATAATGATTAATGTTGTTATATGTAAAGAAAATTATTCTTTTTGCAAAGAAATAATAGAAAAAGCTTATCAGTTAAATGCAAATGTTAAATTTAATTTTTTGTATGGTTATAAACAACCCTATAAGAGACTAATACCTTTATACAGTAATGCATTATTTGAGGCGTTTAAAACATGGTTTAATCTTTATCAACAGGATTCCAGTTTTATTTTTGTTAATGGTATGGAATTTTTGAATATGGTTTTGGGAAGGAGCAGTTGTTATTGTGAATTTAGGGAAGGTTGTGTGGATGAGTTTTTTTGTATAGGACCTAATGGAGATTTATATACATGCGGGTGTTCAATGAGTTTAAGAAAAGGCTTACTAGGAAATACAATCAAAAACAAAATTAATTTAGATGTATATTTAAAACTAAAGGAAAAAGAAATTTATCTTCCTGATGATTGCATTGAATGTTCTCTTTGTGCAAATGGGTGTAAGTTTAAAAGAGACAAAAGGGGTATATATATTTATTGCAATTTTGTTAAAGATATGTATTTTAAAGTAAAAGAGTTTATAAGTAATGTTAAGGAGAGTTAATGAAGCAAATAACTTTTATCATCTGTCCTACTTTGCAATGTAATATAAACTGTAAACACTGTTCTGTTGCCGAGGCAAGAAAGACACATAAAGGTATTCTCTCTGATAGAGAAGTTGTTTTAGGTGTAAAAAATACTTTAATTGGACTTTTTGGTTGGAATTCTGAAGATTTTGAGAATTCTCAAGTAAATTTAATTTTTCATGGAGGAGAACCTCTTTTAATGGGACAAAAGTTTTATGAAAAAGTAATAGAAGGTTTTGTTAAAGAAGGTATGAATGTAACTTTTAGTATACAAACAAATTTTCTACTTTATGGTGAAAGATGGGACAGTTTGTTTTTTAAATATTTAAATTTAAAGACTTCGTTAGGTAATAGAATGTTTCGAGGAATAAGTACTTCTTGGGATTTTTTTACAGGATATAGGGGATGGGATGTTGTAGATTTTGAATCTAAAATTTTGGATAATATAAGGAAATATCAAGACAGCCTTGGACAGACACTAAAAGTTATTACAGTTTTATCTAAGAAAAATAAAGATAAAATTGAAGAAATTATAGATTTTGTCGATTGTATAAAGACAGATATTAAGTTTAATTTTTTAGAAGCATCAGGTAATGCTGCGTATTATGCAAGTGATGATTGTTTGTCTCCTATGGAGTATGCTATGTCTGTGTTTAAAGCTTTTGAGTATTATAGAAAGAAAAAATACAATTTTGTCTTAGAGCCTATTCAGTTCTATATAGATGCAATAAGGGATAACAAAAAGATTTCTAACTGTCCATTTACAGACAACTGTGCTGAATATATATTTTGTTTAGTGCCTGGTGGATATGTTTATAATTGTTTAACTTCGTTTGTAAAAGGTAAGTATTTTTATGGAAATGCTTTACAGAATAAGTGGTTAATAAAAAATTTTTTAAAATCTAAAGTAGACCAGATTTCTTCTAAAGAGTGCATAGATTGTAGAGTTTGTTATGGAGGGTGCAAATTGTTGAAAAAGAATGGGAAGACATATTTTTGTGATTCATATAAATATTTGTATGAAAAAATTCAAAAAATTGTTTGTTTTTAAAAAAAGGAGAAAAATTATGAGTAGTTTAGTAAGAAGAGGGGATGATATATACAATATATATGTAAAAGTAACAGATAAATGTAATTGTGTTTGTGAGCATTGTTTTATACTTAATAGGAGCAATAAAAGCTTTTTGGATAAAGATTTAATAAATTTGATAAATGGAATTAGTGATATATTAAACATACATAAACAGAAAAAAGTAAATTTAATTTTTCATGGAGGAGAACCTCTTTTAATGGGACAAAAGTTTTATGAAAAAGTAATAGAAGAGGTTAATAGTAACAAAAATTTATGGTATGGAATACAAACTAATTTACTTTTATACAATAAAACTTGGGAGCCAATTTTTACTGTGCTTTTTAAAAATAGAATAGGAACTTCTTATGATTTAACAAGATATGTAAAAGGAAGTCATGATGAATTCAAAAAAATTTGGTTTAAAAAATTTGAAGAGGCTTCACAATCTAATTTTATAGAAGTAAGGTTTGTAGTTACAAAACTATTTTATGACTTAGGTGTAAATTATTGGATTTCTTTTATAAAGGATTTACAAATAAAAAGTTTTGCTTTTGAATTTTACATAGACCCTGGTAAAAGTTCTATATTGTATTTAGATTATGAAGACTATATGAAATTTTTATACGAATTTTCAATAAAATGGTTTGATTTTTATGGAACTCTTGATTTTTATCCTGTTAGAAATTATATAGAATCAAAGCAAGCTATAGGTTTTAACTGTATAGGTAGAAATACAGTTGTAAATCCTGATGGTTCTGTAAGTTGTTGTCCTGCTTTATACAGAGAAACTAAAATTGGAAAGTGGGGAAATGAATTTTTACAGTTATTTAGTTTAAATAAGCATGTTTTGGCATATAAGTCAAGATTTTTAAAGCTTCCATATATTTGTCAATCTTGTGAATATTTACAATTTTGTAATACTCCGAGTTTTTGTGTAAAAAAATACTTTTTAAGTGGGTTTAGAGGTATATATTGTAAAAAACTTATTAAGTTTCTTTTAGAAAATGATTTATTTGATGTTACTACTTTAAACGGAGAAAGGAGGTATCAGTGTTAATACAAAAATTAAGATTAAAAGAGTTAAAAGAGAAAGATTTAAAAAAAATGAATGTTGAGCAACCAATATTTTTATTGTGTGATTCAAAATTAAAAAAAAGCGACATCAATAAAATACTAAAAATGCAAATGCTTTATAAAGCAAAGTTGTTTTTGGTTTTTTCGGATATAGATACTATAGAAGAAGGTAAATCTGCAATTTTTTATGCTAATTCTTTGGGATTGCCTGTAGGAATAGTTTTGAAAGACAAGAATTTTTTTAAAGTTCTCTTTGAATGGTATTTATCTTTACCTGAACTAAGAATTTATGTAGAACCATTTCATACACTGTTGATGTATTTTTTGATTCAAAAAATACAAACTGATAAAGATATACCTGAAACAGAATTATATAAAGAATGTTTTAATTCCAATTATATTCAAAAGGAGTTTTTATCTATAATTGAAGAAAGTTTTAACTCTGATAATAAAATAAATGCCTTAATCAGCCAACTGTCTCAAAATATTTCTCAGATTTTAAAAGATTCAGATTTATTAAAGAATGAAACTATTAGTTAAAAATAAAAAACAAATATTGTTGTTGCTATTTATTTATTTTTTTAGTTTTCCTTTAATTCTTGATGCTCAGGTTATAGGTACTAATGGAGCAACCTATCCTATTGCAGAGCCTGATGCTTATGAGGAGTTAATGGCTAAAGTAAGAAGCACAAATTGGAACAGGATAGTTAAAGACTACAGGAAAGATGTAGGTAAAGCAACAAAAGTATCGTTTAATCTTAGTAGAGCAAAAGAGGATAAAACATTTTACATTGACCCTACTTATACTTTACAGTTTGATATAGCAGATGAAAATGGAAAAATCATATATCCTAAAGGGTTCAGTTTTAATCCACTTGATTACATTAATTTCCCATACTATCTTGTTTTCTTTGATGGGACTTCAGTAACTGAGATAGCATGGCTTAAAAAGCAGGAATGGTTTAACAATTGGAATGTAATGTTTATTTTAACAAAAGGAGATGTTGTAAGAGCAGAAAAACAACTTGGTAGAACCGTGTTTGTTGCAACGCCACAGATGATAGAAAAATTCAAAATATCTAAAACTCCTTCTATTTTATCTGCTCAGAACAAACAACTTGTAGTAAGTGAGGTAGGAATATATGGTGAAAAAAAGAAATAGTTTTACTTTTATAGTAACTTTGCTTGTTTTTATGCTTTTTATCTATTCGTTAGGTTACTGCATGGATAACTGCAAGGCATCGTTTATCAACCCTATAACTGATATAAGATGGGATGCTATGTTTCCTGTAGAGATAGCGGGAATAGAGGTTAAGGGTCCAAGTAATTTACCTGATCCTGATAATGTGGGCAGTGTAATTTGTATGTGTAGAAGAGGTAACAATGTAGTGCTTGGAGTAACTGTTTCTTACTGGAATCCCACCAGAATAGTTGAAACCACAAAAGTGCCCTATTGTTTTCCTACAATGGGGGGGTTACAGATAACTAATCCTGAACAGGGAACAAAACATGGTTCAAATGAAACAGATACTCCGTATACCAAACAGAATGCTCACTGGTATGTTTTTCCTGTGTGGCATGTGCTTGACCTTTTCATTGATAATCCCTGTGTTCCTGTTGAGGGGTTTGATCTTGCATATATGACAGAGATAGACCCTACATGGAATAATGACCTTATAGGTTTTGTTCTTAATCCCGAGGCATTGCTTTTTGCTAATCCTGTTGCTCAACTTGCTTGTATAGCAGACTCTGTTAGTGCAACTGCAAACAAACCAATTGATTCACTGTTCTGGTGTCAGGGTAGTTGGAACAGTGCTTACCCTCTTACAGGCAGTATTTCAGAGGGAAACTACATAAAAGCAAATGCAGGACTTGCTTCAAGAATGATATACAAAATGAACAGAGAAGCGTTGCATTGGGATACTGCAGTGGATTACTGTGGAGCTCAAATAACTCCAATATGGCATAAATCTCACTACAAGATGCACCTGATGAAACCTGTAAGAAGTGAGCCTATGTTGATAGGAAGACCATCTCCTTTATGGGAAAGTGGGAAAAATCCCCCTTATGGAACAGACAATAACTCACCTGATAATTTTTCATGGGTAATTTTTCAGAGGGTAAAATGTTGCATGGGAAGAATGTTTTAAAGCAATTTAGCAATATTGTCGCAATATTGTTGTTTTCAGTGTCTCTGCTATTTGCACAAGACAGAGCTCTTGAGCAGGATATTGAAAATGTGAAAAAGAAGGCAAAGGAAATACATGTGCCTGAGTTAAAGAGAAATCAGGAAATGGAACAGGAAGCAAAAAAAGCTTATGAGTATTCTCAATCGCCTGAATTTAAGGCACAGGTTGAGGCTTTTAAAAAAGACCTGAATTTGCTTCTTGGTGGACAACCTCCTCAAGCAGATTCTGTGGAAAGATATTATGCTGCTTACAAGCCAAAGAAAGGGATTCTTTCAGATGATGAAAGAATATATATATTTATTTCCTCATCTATGCCAGAGCAGACAATAAAAAACTATATCAGAGATGCAAGTAAAATAGGTAACAACATTTATCTTATTTTAAGAGGTGGAATAGGTGGTATAAAACAGATTATGCCAACAGTTCTGTGGGCTAATAGTTTGCTTAAAAAGAATTCTTTATGTGAAACACAGTGTGAAATGTATGGAGTAAAAATACTGATAGACCCTTTTTTATTCAGAAAATACAGTATAACCAGAGTGCCTGCGGTTGTATATGTCAGGGGGTTACAGAACCCGGAGGGACTTTCAGAGGGACTAAATAGCATAAAAATTAATAATTTTTGGGTTTCTTATGGTGATGTATCCTTAACCTACCATCTTAAACTGATAGAAAACCAATCAGGCAGGAAAATCATTCAATAATTTTTTATCTCTTTCAAAAGTCCTTATTGGATAAAGATACTTGAAGGTACCCTATATATAGAGAGGAGTAATATATTCTGTGAGGTGGGATTGGGAATGTATAGAAAGTTATTATTAGCATTATTAATTTGTTTGGTTTTTTCTGTAACAACTGTAAATGCTACTGTTATGTGGGTTAATTACAGTGAAAACACTTACGGAAGTGATATGGTTACTTATGCAACAGACTACATGTTTATTATTTCACAGGACAGAGGAGCTCCTCTTATGGCAATTCAGGAAACTGCAAAGGAAACCGCAAAAGAGATTGTTAAGAAGCCTTTAATATCAATAATGGTGTCATCTCTTGATGAGAATAAAGGAGATATTAACAAAGGACAAGAAATAAAACAATCTGAAGTTGTTAAGGAAAAGGCGGTTGAATCTGAATATGTAGTTTATTTTGATTTTGACAGTTACAAACTTAGAAGGGATCAGGTTAATGTTTTAAACAATATTCAGTTAAAAGGAGGTGAGATAGCAGATATTTACGGTTATGCCTGTCCTATTGGACCGGCAGGTTACAATAAAAAGTTGTCTCAGAAAAGAGCTAAGACAGTGGCAAACTACTTGCAGAAAAGAGGTGTTGCAATAGGTAAAGTATTGGGTATGGGTGAAACTGATGAGGAAAAAGAGCTAAGGCTTAACAGAAAGGTAATAATAAAATTTCAGTAAAAAGTAAAAAGGGAGGATGTAGTATGAACAAAACAAAGCTTTTATTGGGATTTGTAGTAAGTATGTGGGCAGTAATGTTTTTTGTTCCAACGGTTTATGCGGTAAATGTACCAGCAAGTGGTTCTTTTGCTTATGATGTTTATGATATTGCTATTAATAAGATTCTTAAAGGACCAATCGGGTTTGTTTGTGGGGGTGCTGCAATAGTTTTTGGTGCAGTTAATGCAATAAGTGGGAGAGTTATGGCTGCAGTTCCCTGTGTTCTTGGGGGAGCAGCAATTTTAAAGGCAGATGCCATTACAGAGTCTTTAGGGTTACTGTTTTAGTAATCAGGGCAGGATTATCCTGCCCTGATTATCTTTTTGATACATCTGTGTACCCTATATATATAGAGGAGAAAGAAATGAGATTTAGAATCCCACAATACTTACACAAACCACATCAAGTGTTATTTATGGATGCTGATGAATTTGCACTGATTATAATTCTGTTTTTCTTTGCATTAATTTTTGGCTATATTTTTTGGATTTTATTATTTGTTTTGCCATACTTTTATTTCAAAGGCAAAAAGAAATATCCAAGAGGATTTTTGAAACATTTTCTTTACAAACTCGGGATTATCCAGTTTAAAGGAGCACCATCTTATTTTGAAAAAAGATTTAATGAGTAATATTTTTTTGAAATTTATGAATGCAAAAAGGAGATTGTATGCAAAAAAGACATAGCATAATGGTAAGTGAGGAAATATATAAAGAAATAAAGAAAATTAAAGCAGAGTTACTGTTAAATGACAACTTAGAAATTAAAAACCTTGGCGAGGTTATTAAATACATAATTGATTATTACAGAAAAGGAGGAGGCAAGTGGAGATAAAAAAGTATCTTGAGGAAAAGGCAAATTATTTGTATGGTGCAAGGCTATTAAAGTTTACAGTTGTTATTCTTGTAGTTCTTTTAATTGTAAATAGCTTTGTTACCTATACAATGATAAAAAAACAAAGAACAATTCTTGTTCCACCATCTATAAGCACTCAGGTGTATGTTAGTGGTTCTGATGCTTCTGAGGAATATCTTAAAGCAATGGCAAGATATATCTCTGCACTTGTATTAAATTATAATCCAACTGTTGCAAGGGCACAGTTTAATGATTTTTTAAAACTTGTATCTCCTTCAACTTTTCCTGCTTACAAAGATGCTTTCTATTCTCTTGCAGACAAGATTGAAGCAGGACAGGTTTCATCTGCTTACTACATAACACAGATAAAGGTAAATAAAAAAGAAGGCAATATGATACTTACAGGTTTACTTAATCAGTGGACTCAGGACAAACAGTTTATAACCAATGAATCAAAGCAATACATTTTGAAATACAAAATTAATGATGGAATGTTTAGTGTAGTTGAGTTTAAAGAATACAAACAGGGGGATTAATAAATGGTAGGAAAAAAGGTTAAAAAAATAATTGCAGGGATTTTAATTTCAGGATTTTTAGTAACAAATGCCTTTGCTAAAGAGGGTGATTTATGGCAGACAACAGGTAATGCAACTTTGAGAAAAGAGCCAACTGTTAATTCTGAAGCATTATCATATTTAAAGCAGGGTATGGTTGTTCAAGAAATTGAGCAACAGGGTAACTGGATAAAGATAAAGAGTCAAAAATCGGATACAACAGGTTGGATTCATAAATCACTTCTTGCTCCTGTAACAAAAGAACTTGCAGTAGGTTGTCAAGGGGTGCAGGGATTTTCAGCAGTATGTCCTATTCAGAGAGATGTAAAAGTTCCTCAAGGAGTAGCAGTTAATGCTGCTACGGCACAGGTAGGAAATGTTCCAAAACCAAATCAAGTGCAGGCATTACCTCAACAGGCACCTCAAGTAATTATTCCTGCTTTACCACAGAATGTTCCCATTCCTCAGCAAACAACACCTGAAAAAGTAGTATCAGGGCAGCAGACAAGTGGTAGCGTGTCAATTGAAAAACTGATTTCAAATGATGCTTCAGATTTGCAGCAGATTGCATTTGATGCAAAGCATGACGGTTTTGCAGGTAACAGTTACATAGTTAGTCCTGAAAGAACAACAATGGTGAAAATGTCATCTACGGATGTAAACAGAATAGTTTGCCCTATTGATATAAAAGATGTAGTTTACTCAGAGGAAAAAGGAATACAGGTAAAAATAAGTGGTAAAAATGCATTTGTAAAATTCCTTGTAAAGAGATTAGGTGGGAAGGAGACTTACTCCAATATTCCTGCAGACATGTATGTTGTTTGCGGAGACAAAGTATACAACATAATTGCTATGCCTGAGAGAATTCCTTCGGTAAATGTTTATCTTGAAGACAAAGAGCAGAAAATCAAGGATACCCTTGAGAAAAATGCAATAATACCTTATGAAAGAAAAATAGTTAATTATGTAAAAGATTTTATGTCAGGGAAGATTCCACCAGAGGCAACATATAATCCTGTGGATAAAGAATATAAGTTATATCAGGATATAGAAATTAAAGAAAGGGGTAGTTATGTAATAGAAGGGGAAGGATTTACAGTAAGAGTATTTCATGTAACAGGTAAAAAACAGGGTATAGAAATAAAGGAAAAAGATTTTTTAAGAAAAGAAATTACACAAAATCCACTTGCTATCAGTCTTGATAAACTAAAGCTAAATCAAGGGGACAAAGCAGTGTTATTAATTATAGAGAAAACAAGGGGGTAAACAGTGGCAGAAGAAAAGAAGAATCAAGCAAATCAAATGTTTCAAAAATTAATAGAGACAATTAAAAATGCCTTTAATGCATTACCGCCTGAACAGAAAAGAAAAGTTGTAATAGGATTACTTGCCATAGGTATTGTAGTAATTTCAGTTATAGGGTATTACTGGTCAAGAAGTGGTGAAAGACCTCAACAACAAAAGGAGACTGCTAAACAGGAAGAAATAAAGCTTGATTCGGGGGTATTACAGAAAACCCAATATGCAGAAAGCCAGAAAAAATTAAAGGAGCTTGAAGAACAGATAAAACTTATGCAAGAGGAAAAACAGAAAGCAGAAGAAGAGGCAAAGCGTAAAGCAGAGGAAGAAAAGGCTAAGAAAGAACAGGAAGAAAAACAAAAATTAGCTAAGGCACAGATGCCACCTTCAACTCCTCCACCACCTGTGCCTGCAGGAAATGTTCCAATGCTACAAGGACAACCGGGGTATCCACCTGCACCTGTTCAGGAAAAACCTGAAGTCATTGGTGGAATAGGTATGGTAACACAGCAAATTCAAGCAAAGCAGGAAAATGCAAAGGAGTCTACAAAAAAAAAGTACTATTTACCAACTTCTTTTATGGAGGCGACCCTTCTTTCAGGATTAGATGCACCGGCAGTATCCAAGGGGGAGGGCAATCCAATGCCAGCACTATTCAGGGTGAAGGCACCGGCAGTGCTGCCAAATCAGGTGAAGGCAAATCTCAAGGGATGCTTCGTGATAGCGGAAGGGCTGGGCAATTTAGCGGACGAACGAGCACATCTAAGGCTGGTCAGTCTCAGTTGTATAGATAGAAAAGGTAATGCAGTGATTGACCAAAAAATAAAAGGATTTGTGGTTGACAGTGATGGAAAAATTGGATTAAGAGGAAGAGTTGTATCCAAGATGGGAAGTCTTCTTGCAAGAAGCTTAATTGCAGGATTATTCAGCGGACTTGGAAATGTTGCAGGTGTTCAGGCTTATGATTATAGCACCTCCGGTGATGGAACTGTATCAACATTAAAGTCAGGGGATATAGCACAGGCAGCGATAGGTGGAGCAGTACAGCAGGCAGCACAGAACATACAGAAATTTTATCTTGAACTTGCTCAGCAGACAATTCCGATTATAGAGATTCAGGCAACAAGAAATGTGACTTTGGTGGTAAGTGAAGGCGTTGAATTAGAGATTAAAGAATACAATTTGAGAAATTAGAAGGAGCAAATATGAGAACAAAATTACAGGAAGGCGAATCTGTAATTTATATAGCAAAAAAACACTGGATAGTTTATTTAATAGGAATATTTATAGCTTTAGCAATTATTCTGGCAGCAGATTTTATAAAGCAAACTCTATGGGGAATTGTTTTAGGTGTATTTGTAATGCTTTATGTTCATTTTGAAAGAAAATTTAACATTTGGGTGGTAACCAACAAAAGATTTATTGATGAGAGAGGGATTGTGGTTTTCTATTCAAAAGAAACGCTTATTGATAAAATCAATAATATCACTTTTTCCAAAGATATTTTGGGTAGAATATTTGGCTATGGTGGAGTGTTCATTCAGTCTGCAGCTGAGCTTGGACTTACAAAAGCAAACTTAATTGCAAAGCCTGAAGTATTGCAGGCAGCAATAATAGAAGCACAGAAACAGTTTGCAGTTCAAAATATCATTCCACCTGATACAATGCCATGTCCTATGTGCAAAGAATTAATCAAAAAAGATGCTCTTAAGTGTAGATTTTGCGGAACAGTTTTCACTGAAGTAGGAGCAGAAAATGTTTTTCAAAAAACAGTTGATACAGGATTTGCTCAAGATATGAGTAGCAGTCAAACTGAAAGCAATCAAGAGACAACCATAAAAGAAAATAACACCAATAATACAAACCAAGAAACTTTTGAAAGGAGAGGAAAAGTATGGAGACCTTAATTAAAAAAGGAACAAAGTTTTTGCTTGCAGCAATTTCAACAATAACCTTTGGCTGTGCATCAGTCATGAATCCTTACAGTGAAAACTTTACATGTCCAATTATGGAAAATGGCAAATGTGTCTCAATCCAGCATGCCTATCAGGAATCAGTAACAGGTAAGTCAATTACCCTTGAGGAACAAAAGCCTAAAAAAGACCAATTATCCGAATACTCTCCTGTAGAGGATACATACAGGGATGCTTTATTTACAAAATTGTCTCAGTTACTTAAAGAACCCAGAACACCACTTCTTGCACCACCAAAGATTGTAAGAGTGATGATACTTCCTTATCAGGATACAACTGGCAAAGAGTTTTATTCTGCAAGATATGTTTACACATTGGTAGAGGAACCTCAGTGGATACTGCAGAATCTCAAGAGTTTGCCAGTAGAGGAAGAACAGTAATTTTAAAAATACCCCCTCTTTTAAAAGTCCTTATCCAATAAGGATACTCTGAGGTACCCTATATATAGAGAGATATATTTTTGCGGAGTAATATTTTTAAAAAATACATAAAGAGGGGGTAAAATGGTTAAAAAAATAATTACAGTTTTTTCTATAGTATTGATCCTAACTTCATCTGCTTCAGCTGGTTGGTTGGACCAATGGTTTGACCAACAGGTATCCTCTGGTCCTAATTACTTTGAAGGACAGAAAAGAGGATACTTTACCGCAGGTTCCTTTAGTGCAAGAATTCCTTCGTCAACAGATTATTTGTTTAGCATAGAAGCACCAAGAATAAAAGCGGGTTGCGGTGGTATAGATGCTTTTTTGGGTGGCTTTGGATTCACAAATTTTGATTATCTTGTGCAGAAATTTCAAAGACTGATACAGGCAGCCCCTGTTGTGGCATTTCAGATTGCTTTAAACACTTTAAGTTCTCAGTTAGAAGGAATAATAGGGAAGACGGAGGATATAATTAATGCTTTAAACTCTATACAGTTAAACGAATGTGCTATGATGAAACCTTTTACAATGATTGATTTATATAAGGATGATAGAGAAAAGCAATTTGTTGATGCAGCAGAAGCAGCAATTAAAACAACAGGATTAACTGATTTATTTAAAAGTTTAACCGCAAAAGGAGCCAGAGTAGAGACAAAGACGGGGCAGACATCTTCACCTTCTGAGCAATATGCAGGTTGTGGTACTGAATTGCAAGCAGTTATAAATAGCTCAGGAGATAATACAGGAGTAATTGGACATATAGCACACATAGGTGGATATGATAGCCTTGCTCCTTTAATAAGAGGGATGATAGGAGATGTAGTTATAAAAGCAGGACCTTCTACAATATATGGTAGTTTAACCCCGGCTTGTACGGAGAATGCTTTTGGTTCGTTTAAGGAGGGAAAACTTTTTAAAAAGGATTCTCCTTATGCTCAAGCTTGTAGTTCTGACACGGTAGAATCTCTGCGTGATAAGATTGGTAATTATCTTATGGATGCTTACTTAAAGGTTAGATCAAAGCAGTTTTATACGGCAGAACAAGAAGGTATATTTAAAATATCGCCTTTACCAGTTTATAATCTTGTAAGGTATGCTGCTGTAACAAAGGATAGTTCAATTTTGCCTGCTATAGCTGATCCTGTTGCTAAGGGGATGCTTTATCAAGCATTTCTTGATGTATACTTGAATCTTTATAAAATATTATCAAAAATGGAGGAAGTATCTACAAAAACAAATAATACTGATCCTGATAAGCTTTGTAACACGATGCATATAAGAGAAAAAATGAGAGAGTTAATAGCAAGAGCTAAGGATTTTTTTGAGTATGCCAGGTCTGTGTATACAGCAAGTCTCAGTGAAAATGCAACTACAGTGAATATGGCACTTACATATCAGAATTTTGAAGATATTGTATATAAACAATTATCAGAAAGGTTTTCAGTCTCTGTTGCTCAGAGGGCTGTGAAGTGAAAGCATTTTTATCGGTATTAATACTGTTGTCTCTGTTACTGCCTGCTATTTGTTATGCAGAGTGGGAGTATATTACTCATGGTGGTTATGATGCTGCAGTTGGTGCATGGACAAGAACTGCACTGATATTTAGTGATAGTAATTATAAAGGACTTTTTATTTCCGCTATTGTTCTTGGGGCTATAGCAATATTTGTAGCCACCTATGTAAGGGCAGCGACAGGAGCAAAGGCGGGAGGGTTATCATGGGCAACTCCTGTTCTTGCAGGCATGGCAATTTACGTGGCATTTATTGCTCCGAAGGATAAATTGATTATATATGATGAACTCCTTAATAGAGGACCGCAGGAGGTGGGTGGTATTCCTCTGATATTGGCAACTTCTGCAGGAATACTCAACAAGATTGAAAAAGGTTTTACAGATATAATATCTACAAGTACCGATCCTGCATCTGATTACAGAATGAATGCAGGAGGAACAGGGTGGAGCCTTCTGGATGCTGTTACCCCTGCTAGTGTTCTTCCACCGAATCCATATTCTACTGTGCAAAGATTCATTAAGGATTGTGTTTATCCTGAACTTATAAGAGATGGGACAGTTCTTGATATAAATAAAATTGCTAGGGGGGAGCAGAAATACGATGTGGTTATAACTGAAAGTGCTAATCCTGCTCTCTATACTGTTGTATATACAGACAATGGAGCAGGAACAACAAAAACTTGTTATGATGCAGCTCCTGATGTGGCTTTAATTTTGGGTAATCCTACTTATGGAGATCTTGCTTTAAAAACTATATGTGCTTCTAAAGGTTTTAATACTTCAGGTCCAAGTTTAAATGTTTGCAAAAATCTTATTGATTCAATTCTTACTACTACATTTCCGGGTTCTACTGGAGGGAATATTTCCTTTGGAGTATTTTTGGCACAGAAGGTTTTGGCTGATGCTTTCATGCAGGTAGCTGAGCAGAGCTCTCCATCGGTTGCAATAACTACCCTGGCAACTTCACAGACACAGTCTCAGTTTATAGGACTGGGATTGCATGCTAACACCTGGATACCTGTTTTAAAGGAATCTCTAACAGCGGTTGCAATTAGTATAACACCACTGCTACTTTTATTTGCGGCTACTCCACTTGCAAGTAGAGCACTTTCGCTGGTTTTTGGTATGTTTGTGTGGCTTACCATGTGGGGAATAATAGATGCAGTGATACATGCCTTTGGAGTTGACCTTGCAAAGCAGGCATCACAGACAATACAGGCTGTAAGCGGGGATATGGGATTTACAGCAATGCTCATGTGGCCAAGTTATACTGCAAAAGTGGCAGCCACCTTTGGAGCTCTCCGCTGGTCAGGACTTATGCTTGCCTCTGTAATATCAGGCATGCTTGTTAAATTTGGGAGCACTGCACTTGCCATGCTTGCAGGCTCCATTTCAGCAATGCCACAAAGCAGTGGTGCAGCTTATGGAGGTACAGGTTTAAGAAACATGGGAGGAGTAGTAAATAGTGAAATAATGCCTACACAGACATGGGCTAATGCATCTATAGTTGCAGGAGGAGTAAATAATCTAACAAGAGGACTTGTTCAAAAACAGGCAGGAGAGATGGCAGGTGGTGCAAGATTTGGAAATGAGCTTGGAATGGCGAAAATAGCACAGGCTACAAGAGGAAGTTTGTTGGGTAGTGCAGCAAGTGGAATAGGAACGGGGATGGCTTATGATAGATATGGTCTTGATAATGCTATAACAGCTTCAGCAAATCAGCAGGCACGTTCAATTGGTACAGGTCTTGGGTATGGAAGTATGGATAAAGCTCATACTGCTGGACAGTTTTCAGCAAAAAGCGAACTTGGAACTGTATCCGGTGTATCCAGAGTAATGCAGGCTCTTGGTTTTGGTAACAATGTTGAAAGATTTAAAACGTGGGAGACAAGTGGTAAGATAGCGACCAGAGAAATGCTTCCATATCTTCATAAAGCAGGTTTTAAAGGAATTAAGGAAGGAATGAGAATAGATTATGGAGTGGATGAAAATGGAAACTTAAGATATTTAACGGGTGTGTCTCAAGATGGGAAAGAAAGCATAACTTACGGTGATGGGAAAATAGTGCAGAAACGAGTTCTTACGGGAGAGGAACTTAAACTTTTTGCAGAAGAAGCCAGAAAAGCAGGTTTTGTTAATGTAGCAAATGGGCTAACAAAAGCAATGAATGAAGGAAAAGCTGTAGATTTCACTATTGTTAGAGATGCTGAAACTGAACAAATAGCCTCTATACAAGCCGGACATTATGGTAATTTCACACAGGAAGATTTCAGGAGGAATCTGAAAGGATGGGAAAATATAAACAAAGCACTTGCAGCAACTATAGTTGGATCCTACACTGAAGTCCATCATGGAGAGGTAAGACATTATATGGGAACAGGATATGATATGCCTCAATACAGTGATTTCTTTGAGGCAGTAGTACATAATGATGCAACAACATTCCATAAAAATTATGGAGGATTAATGTGGTCCTCAAGACAGGCAAGAGAAGCAATGGTTGTGGCATTTGCCAAACAACTGGAACAGTTTGGAGATTTGAAAGCATTGTTAAACAAGGCAATGCAAGCGGGAATCAAAATTTCTCCTGCAGGGCCAGCTGGGAAGTTTTTAAGTGCAGCTGGAGTTGAAATATCAGTAGAAGGTAAAATCCAGAGCGTTGATAGATTTGATGCCAATAAACTTCTTTTTGAGCTACAGAAAAATGCACATGGGTTAGCAGGAAATACTTATCTTAATTCTCTGCAGAAATCAAAAGCATTTGTGGAACAGGGGCATGAATTAGTGGAACTATTTAGAAAAACAGCTGAACTTTCAGTGCCACAGCGACTTGTGGGAAGAAAGGGAACTATGAGGAGCACTCCTGTTGTTGTTGATTTACCTGATCAAAATATGTGGTTGTTGTAGGAGGACTTTATGCTTAAAATTAAGATTGCAAATTTAGATTTAATAATAAAAATAATTTCAGGCAGTAAACAGGAAAAAATTGAAATAAAAAAAGGATTCTTTAAAGATGAAGTTTATTTTTGCCTGACTTTCACTGACGGCAAGCTCATTCTGGAAGGAGATAATTTACTGGTGTTAACCAACAAGGCTGATGCAGTTGTTTTAGAAATAAAAACTCCCCTTGAAAAGCTTGCAGAACATTTCCATGACTCTAACATCTTAATTGAAGGAATAAGTGTTATCCCCGATACAAAATTGCGGGAATCTTTACAGATAGTTGCTTCTTAATTAATCATTTTTACGATCATCGAGTCCTGATATAAGATAGAACTCTCCATATCCAAGGTCAGAAGGGATTCCTTTAGATGAGGAAGGTTTTCTTTCTACTCTCCACTTCTTTGTTTTTTCATCTATTTTTCTGTCAAACTCCTGCACATCCTTCACAATTTCTTTACATGTTTCCCAGAGTTCATCAAAACCAAGTTTTTTCCAGAGACTCATTTTCCCTCCTTTTTTGTTTTTCTAATTAAATATTACTTCAGAATTTTTGTTATGTCAAGGGGTAATATTTAAATAACTATAAATTAAGTAGGACCTGCCGAAAAAAACTTTCAAAAAATCCGCTTTTTAAGCGGAATATCAATTTAAAAAAAGGAGGGAAAAGTGTTTAAGTATGGACTTTATCTCCTTGATGGAGAACATAATGTTTTTAAGGAATCAGTAGTTCCTGTGGAAGGAATGCTTCATATTCCGGGAACCAAGATTGTTGGTGTATGGGGTGAGTTGCAATACAAAGGGGTAAGTCTTATAGAAAGTCTCCCATACAAAGAAGAAAATCTTAATGAAGAAGTGGTTGATGAGATTCTTAAAAAAGTTATCAAAAGATTAAAAAACAGAATTGAATTCATTAAAAGTTTGGAGGAAGACAATGGAGGCATTAAACCACAAAAATCTTAAACATTACCTTGTAAACAAAAAAATTGAAAATAACAGTAAAGCAAAAAGCAACTTTCCTTATGAAATTGTGGGGATGGTATCCTCAATTATCTGGATAGTAGCAATATTACTTTATTTAATTTCGTAATTGAAAATTGACTCAAAATTCAGGCAGGCTAATCCAGCCTGCCTTTTTTGTTAATTTATTGAAAAGCAAAGTTCTATTTTGCTATTATATTTCAATTCATTTCAGGAAAATTAAAAAATACCTGTTGACAATATCTCAAATTTGAGATAAAATTATGAAAAAGAAAATTGAAATAATTCTACACAATAAAGTGGAAAGTTTTATACTAAATTTACCCGAAAAAGAAAGGAATAAAATTTTACAGATTCTGGAAATAATAGAAGAGAGAAATTTGAATGTTCCTTCAGAATGGTTAAAAAAGGTAAAAGAAAATCTATGGGAGCTAAGGATAAAAAATTTTCGTTTTCTTTACTCAATTGAGGTTAATACTGTGAAAATCTGGCATGGTTTTAAAAAGAAAAGCATGAAAATTCCAATAAAAGAAATTGAGCTGGCTCTAAAAAGAATGAAAAAGGAGGAGGAATAAAATGAAAAGTTTAAAAAATCTTATAAGAGAACAACTCAAAGATAAGAAATTTAAGGAAAATTTTTACAGAGGGCTTGAAAAAACAAGAATTGCAACTGAAATTGCTTATTACAGAGAAAAAAGAGGTCTAACTCAGAAGGAACTTGCAAAACTTCTTGGAACCTCTCAATCCACAATAGCAAGGCTTGAAAATCCTTTTTATGACAATTATTCCATAAATACTTTACGGAAAATAGCTAAAATTCTGGATTTGCAACTTGTTGTTTCACTGAAAGAAAAAAGTGAATCAGTAGTAGAAAATCCTGTTTCTGAAAAGACTGGAGATATTATTTATATAACATGGATACCAAAAAATAGAAGTGAATTTTCATATAAAGCTGTAAAGCTTGGTAATAATGATGTAAATTTAGTCACTGCTGAAGAAGCTTATGCAGGCTAAATTTAAAATAGAAACACTTAAACAGATTGAATGTTTTTTTGCTACAAATCTCTCTTTTAAACCTGAGAAAGATAAAAAATATCAAATTGGTCTTGGTTTTGATATTTCATTTAAAAAACAAAGAAAGTTTGTGATAGTAAATTTAAAGTTTTTTTCTCAAGAAGAAAATCAACCATTTGTCTTCAGAATAATTATGGAGGGAGTATTCAGATTTGAACAATTGCCCGCTGACGAGGAGTTAGAAAAAATAGTTCATATAAATTGTGCCTCTATAATGTTTCCCTTTATTAGAGAATCAATAGCAGACTTAACAAGAAGAGCAGGAATCCCTCCCTTAATATTAGACCCCATTAATTTTGTGGCTCTATATGAAAATATGAAAAAGAAATCAATGGAGAATACAGAAATTAAGAAAAAAAAGTAAACAAAGCGAATTTAAAAATTAGCACAAGGCAGGCTAATCAGCCTGCCTTTTTTGTTTAAAACTATGTCATGACATAGAAT
>CAZTLF010000031.1:0-20623 GCA_964614465.1 uncultured Thermodesulfovibrio sp. | reverse complement strand
TTGAGTATATGATGCCTCCGATACAGGCGATAACCCACATAATACGAAAAATATTAATTGCTGGTTCATCTGGAGCATCTGACATTAAAAATAAACCAAAGATTAAAAATAAAATGAGCCCTACAATTGTTATTTTTGATGCAAGAGGTGAAGGCCTCATTGATGCTGTTTTTATCCTGTCTTTCATCTTATCCTCCTTTGAGTAGCTTATTAACCTCATTTAAAAAACTTTTGTACAGTGCGTTTTTTGTTTTTAATAGTTCCTTTGGAATTTCTCTGTAAAACTCTTTTGCCTTGTTCATCTGTCCTGCTTTTGCATAAATTATGGGTTTTATGAGTAAAAAGAGACTATCATTGCTCTCTTTGTCTAAATGCTCAATTATCTCAATTGCCTCATTGGGTTTATTATCGTCTATTCTGGCAAGTGCCATTGTAATCTGGACTAAACTATCCTCTGGATTTAACTCATATGCTTTCAATGCCTGTTTTTCAAATTCATCAGGATTCCCATTTACCCTTAAAATTAGGGCTTTAAATGCTAAGGCCTGTGACGCCTCTGGTTTCAAAATCTCCTCTGGCGTAAGTTCCACATCTTCTAATTCAGAAGAATTTTCAGAATGGATTATAAATTTTACCTTCTCATTTTTATTTATATATTCAATAAGCATCTGCATAATATTCCCTTCTCTGAAAAGCCTTAAATCCTTATCTCCAATATTTATAATCCTATCCCTTTCTTCTAAACCAGCTTTTTCAGCTAGTGTGTTTCTGTCAACAGACACCACTACTGGATAAATCTCACCCATAACGATATTTGCACCTATGCCTCTGCGTTTAAACAGGGATATAGCTTTATCAGCCATTTCTATTGCTCTATTAAACTCTCCTTTACTTGCATATAAATACGAGAGGTGACCATATAGATATGGGTTATTTTTAACCTTAGCTAAAAGGTCTTTTGCCTTCTTTTCTACTATGTTAAATTCTTCAAGCTCTGTCAGGCTGTATATTATCTTTAACTGGTAGGGCAATGTCTGAAGTTCACAGTCAATTTCAGAAGGCGCATCTTTATTGAAAAAACCGAGAAAAAGCTTATTATCTTCACATTCTTTTTTAAGTAGTCTTGAGGCTTTTTCAAAGTAAGTAATTGCATTCCTGTAATTTTTTTTGATAATATTTATCTCGCCAAGAATACCGTAAACTTCATATCCACCTTTTTCAAACCTAAGTTTTAAAGCCTTATGAATAAGCACCTCTGCCTTATCATATTCTCTTTCATACAGATAAACCCTTGCCAGAGATGTATATAAAAGAGTTTCATAAGGTGAATTTTTTAGCTGTGCAACCAGAAGATCCTTTGCCTTCTTATATTGTCTTGTTGCAACATAAAGGGATAAAAGCCCTTTATATCCTTCATTATCAGACAATTCTACTAATTTTCTGTATGCCTTTTCTGCTTTTTCATAATTCTGTCTTTTAAAGTATTTTTTAGCAAGGTTTTTTATGGCTACGGTATTTTTATCTTTTGTATGAATATCAAGAACTTCATCAAAGCTATAAGTGCATTTATCTTGATAGGTTATTTGGTCTGCATAACAGAAAAATTCATAAGTTGAACCACCAAAGCCACTGAAAATAATAAAAGTTCTGTGGGGTGTCTCAAGATTTAGTTTTTGCGCGGTAAGTTTTAATGTTGGATAAAGAGGATACCTTTCTGTAATAAGTGGAGAGATTTTAGCACGGTAAAAGTTAAAATTTATCCCTTCATAATCACTTAATTTGCCATCTTCAGGAAAAGGCTTACTGCATTCAACTGCAAAAAGGTCATTTTTCTCTATCCTGCCATCCTCTACAAGCCTGATTGATTGTTTATAAATGATGTTTCTATTCTTTACCTGAATTTTCAGATTCTCAGGAAGGCAGTCTTTCAGGGTAAACTCAGCTTGGTTTTCTTTTTTTATACTGTATTGAATCTTATCATCTACAAGTTCTGTTTTTACTTCTACACATTTATATTTTTCTGTTTCCGAATGGTTTTTCTTCGGTTCTTTCTTCGTTGGATTAGCTTCAAAATAATCATTGAGTTCATCAATGCTGAAATTGTCAAGGAAATTTGGCTTATAGCCCCAGCCTCTTTCTATCTTTCTTGCATAGGGTGCAATATTTGATATGTCAATATTAAGGTCATCTTTAAATTCATATATTCCAATGTACCGAAGCATCTGTAAATATATCTTGCTCTTATCTGTAAAAAACTCATTCACCTTTTCATAAATTGGCACAAGCTCCTTTAAATAAATCTTTGATGAACTGCTTAATTCAGGCCTACGTTTCTCAGGGAAAATTTTTAATAATTCCAAAAGTTCGTTTTCCTTGATCCCAAGTGTGCCAGGCAGGATAAGAATAATCTCAACCCTGCCAGTGCCACCTATAATATTTGATGTTTTTAAGGGATAGTAAAGTTTGTCTGTCTTAAACCTGTAGATTAATGGCTCAATAAATCGTGGTGTTTTTTGTACCTCTACATAATCAAAAACAAAATATTGAATCCCTCTTTTTATATAATCTTCTGCAATGTTTGAAAAGTTTTTGAGTGCTTTAAGCTCAATCTTTTTAATCCCTTTTTTATCAAGAAAATCAATCACCCAGTTATTGAATCCATTTATGTCATTTATCTTTATTACTGTTACATCATGTAGTCCTATCTTCTGGCTAAGTCTTATCTCTACAGGCTCTGACTGAGAGCCACCTTTTGTGATTGGTCCTTCAATCTCTATTCTTTTAAGTCTCAGTAGTTTATTGACATCTTCAAAGGGATTTCCTTTAGCAAGACTCACCACTGGTTCAGAAGGGAAGGGAATAAATTCTAAAACACCGATTTCTTTGCTTGCTTTGAGTTCTGTGCCAAGTATGAGTACTTCTTCTTTTTTGTTATGAATTATGATTGCCTTCTGAGAGTCCTGGGTTAAATTTGCATTCATAGTCCACCAAAAGTGCCCCTTGTCTGCAAATGATAGTAAAGGGCAGAAGATTAGCAGGAAAAATACAAAATTAATTATAAATAATGTTTTTCTCATTGTTTTCTCCCAGTCATTTTTTTAATCTTTCAGCATTCTTGCATGCATCATCATATTTAAATGTCCTACAGAGATAGAGGTATTCTTCTCTTGCTTTTTGATGTAAATCCATGCTCTCATATATCTCTGCTTTTATATGTGAAATACGACCTGCAAAAGTAAACCAATGGAAGGCTTCGGCCTGCTGTCTATCAAGTTTGCCAAGTTTTTTAGTAACATTAAGTCGTTCAGTGTCACCTTTTGCCTTTTCCATTTCAGAAAATAAAAGTATAAATTCATCCAAGCTCAGTGACTTTTGTGCATGAGGAAGGTTTCTATCTACAATTGCCTTTGCCTTATCTAAGTAACTTAGGCTCATATCATTATATCGCCATATTTTATCAAGATAAAACTGGACACATAAAAGCGCTTCTATCCCTTGGGGATTTCTTTTTTCACATAAAGCTATGCCTTTTTCAAAGTAATTTTTACTTGTTTGTTTATTTTCTACAATATATGACATAAAAATATACTCTTCAGCAGATGCTTTTCCTGCGGAAATCTTTTGTTTAATCCTTGCTTCTACCTCTTTGCCTATTTTTTCTAACTCTTCCTCACTTTTTACTTCTAAATCTTCAGATGAAATCCCTGCTATTCTCTTTTTCCATCCTCCAGACATAAGTTCATATTCAATTTTGCCGTATTCTGTCTGGCTGAAATCTTTTTCTTCCTCCTTCCATTTTGCTTTCTCTTCCTGCTCTACGTCATCAGCTTTTTGTAAAAATTTATTTTTAAGCAACTCGAACTCCTTTTTTTTAGCTAAATTGTCCCTTCTTATATAGTAGTTAATTACGAATGAGTAAGCATTTGCTTTTACTCTATAGTATTTAGCTAAACATTCTAAATCTTCCTTTTTACAAAGTGAGCCTCCATTGTCAATCTCAGCTATCGCTTTATTGAAATGCTCCTCAATTATTTCTGGATTAAACTCATCTTTTTTCCCCTGCTCTAATTCAGCATTCTGAAGTTGATCTAAATATATGGATGACCGCAGATAATATAATTCTCCTTTATTAGGGGCGTTTAAGACTAATGCCCTGTCTATGTCTTTTAAAATTTTTGTATTGTAGTCCTTTTCATTTTCCTCTGATTTTTCAAGCCATTTTATTTTGTAAAGAATTTCTGCCCTCAATGCATAAGCCTCTGAATAGTTTTCATCAAGAGATATTGCCCTATTGAGATGTTCAACAGCCTCTTTTAAAGCCTCAATTTTATTTTCCTTTTCTTTATCATCTATGGGGTATCCTGAATATTTATCTAACAGAGCCTTTACAATACCTAAATAAGCCTGGGGCATATCAGGATTAAGCTCTATGGCTTTTTCATAAGCTTTAAACTGCTCTTCTAATCCCCATACTTGTTGCGCCCTTTCAAGCCATAAATTTGCTTTGTATTTCCTTTCCTCTTCAGAAATAAGCTTTGCAATTTTTTGTTTATCTCCACCCGTGGCAAGCTCAAGCTGTCTTTTTAATTTTTCCATTTCTTTATTTTGTTTTTCAAAATCAGCTTTCAGCCTGTTGTATTCTTCTACAATGCTCTGGTCCTGCATAATTTTTTTAAGGTTTGCCTCTATGTTTTCCTGCGTCATAGTAGTTTTTATTTTTACATAAAATTTTATTGCATCTATATCTCCAACCACTGTTTTCTTCTTATCTATGACCTCAACCTTCATTGAATGATTGGCAATGACCTCAATAACATCGCTTTCCAGAGCAAGATTTTTGACCTTTGTATAGCTTTTTACAAATGCACCTGCCTGTTCTGCTGCTTTTTGGATAGCTACTCTTTTTGCCTTTTCTTCGGATACTTCCATGCTCTCGCCTGCTCCCATTACATACTCACCATCAGATATAATTACTACAGGTTCAGAAGCAAATGATTTACTAAATGCCAAGAGTAATACCAAAAATACACAATAGATAATTCGTTTTTTAAACATGATATCTCCTTACTCAGTGAATTAATTATTAATCTTCAAAAAATACTTTGTTTTTCCCATTTTTTAAATACTTTTAACAATTCAATCCCTTTATAATGAATTGTGGCATGGGAGATTTTATAGTTATAGTATATATGTTGTCATCCGCTTGCTCATAATTAACTTTATTATTTTCTTGCCTTTTATCTTCTTTCACTCCTGTATATGTGCAGCATATATCAAATAGTTTGACTGCTCTGCTACTTTCCAGAGTAAGATCTATAGAGCATTTATCTTTATTAAATTTAAATTCATTCGGATTTAATACAATGCAGTCTTCAAGTTCTTCATTGCATAACAAGGGATATCTTTTATTTGAAATTTCAATTTCAAGAGGGCATGCAGGTTTTTTCATTATTTTATAAAGCTCTGGATTTTCTATTTTTAATTTTTCAAGATAGGCAGTTGTTTCAGGTCTTTTTGGATGCTTGAATGTAATCAATACTGTTTCCTGAGAGTTATTCAGCACAAAGAAATCCGTTGAACAGGATTGGATAATTGATAAAGAAATAATAATTATAAAAATCCTCTTAATTTTAAATCTCCTTTTTCATTTTTATGATTCCCGCAAATTTTTCCTCTCATCCCTCTCCATGCAGTATAAACACAGCCCAGTAAAAAGGACTCGGGTATTTTGCTTTAATCTCACTTCTGGTAAGCTTCATTGCCTCTGACATGCTTTTACCAGAGTTAAGATGACTGTAAAATGTCTTCATATACTCCACTGTTGGCTCTGAGGCAACTTCCCAGAGGCTAACAACCACAGCCCTTGCTCCTGCCTGCTGGAATGCCCTTGCAAAATTTACAACACCTTCTCCCTCAACTTCTTTACCAACTCCAGTAACACAGGCAGAAAGCACAACCATATCTGCATTAAGTCTCATCCCTGCCACTTCACTTAGAATTAAAAATCCATCATCTCCTTGGTTTTCTACCTGTCCAAGAAGTATAAATGGCTCATTTATTCCCTGTATCATCCCTGGAAGTGAAGCATGGGTTGCAAAGTGGATGTATCTGTATTTTTCAAGCCCTGCTTTTTTCAGATTTGTCTCACTGGCAAAAACTGAAAGAAGAATCTGAGGTGGCGTTGGTTTAACTCCCATTATGCGAGCTATCTCTCTTACTTCTTGTTCTGTCTCAGGAAGTGGTGGAAATTCTAATCTTTTTTCCTTGTCGCTTTCTGTTATGGCTCCCCATTTTTCCTTAATTGCAAGTCCTCTAAAGGCATATTGATTTAAATTAGCAAGATAGTGCTCTCTTTTCCCTTGTTTCCATGCAATGTATCTTGGGTCATCTGCTGTATAAACAGGATTGCCAAGAGCAAAAAGTGTTTTTTCTGGTTCAGGCTTTTTGAGAATTCTGTTTAATGCAAGTATTGTTGCTGACTGATAGTAGGTAATTGTATATTTGTCTGCCACATAAAGGCTGTCTTTTATGCCAATGCCTTCCTTGATTACAAGTGCCTCAAAAGGAAGAAGTCCAAGTATACCATCGGGAACAATGATTATCCTTTCGTTTTCTCTAATCTCCTTCAATGCATCGGACAGAAGCATCTCATAAAGTTTTTTAGCATGCTGAACTGAAAATCTTTCAGGCTTTTTGAGATTCATAGGCTCAATAAATGATTTAATTTTTTCTTCAAGGTCTTCTCTTTTGACAGGTATTTTAATAAGACTTTTAACTCCACCTTTTCTTACAATGAATAAATAGGTAGCATCATCTGTAACAGCATATTCAAAAAGAACTTCATTTTCTTTTAATGGTAAATCTTCTGCCTTTACAGGCAATGGATAATAAAGTGCTGCATATCTTGGATATCTCTTTCTTAAGACTTCAATTAGTTCATCAAGCTGCTTTTTTACTCCTTCTCTTCTTGCCTGTAACTGCTTTACAACATGCTCCCCCTTCTTTAGAGCTTCTTCCCATATGCTATCAACGTAGGAGAGTTCCTGATGCAGATGTCTTTCTCTTTCTCTTAATTCCTGAGCGATTTCTGCAGATTCAGTCTTTTTTCTTACCTCTGCCATAGCCTCAAGAAGTGTTCTTGCCTTAGTAAGCTCAGAAAAATAAAAAGCAGCTGAGGCTGGATTTTGCCCATAAGTGAGGAAATTAAAAGCACTTCTTCTTGTGCGAACCTCATAAGATGAGGCTTCAGGTTTGAATGTCATTCTGCTTCCTGGCATAAGATTTAGATCTTTTTCACTCATACCAACCAGCACAGAGATTATTTCTCTATATGGAGTAAGTCTGCTGTAATACCCTCCACCTATAAAAAACTGAGCCCTTTCAGTGACAGACTGCCTCATGTCTTCAATAATATTTATAGCGTTCATAAAGTGAATTGCTGACTCCTGCAAGTTACCTGTACCTTTCAATGCCATCCCTGTCTGTATGTAATACTCAAAGTGTCTGGTTTTATTGTTTTGCCATGTAGGAGGTATCTCATTGGCAAGTCTTAAAGCTTCATCATATCTGCCTGTTTTTAGATATACTTCTATGAGCCCTGGGTGAAGTAATCTATTCGGTTTAATCTTAGCTTCAAGCTTTTTTCTCTCAAGGAATATATTTTCTGCTTCTTTAAGTCTGCCCTGTTTTAAATAAACAGCACCAATGTTATTAAGCCTTGTTTCAAGAAGATGGGGATTATTCAGTTTTCGGTCAATCTCCAAAGCTTCATAAAGATATTTAAGGGCATCGCTATATTTATCAACTCTGAAATACTCCATCCCGATATTGTTTAAAACATATGTAAGTGAAACCGGTCTCTTTAAGTCTCTTTCAAGTTTTAGCGATTGCTGATAATACATAATAGCTTTATCAGAGTTCCCAAGTTTTGCATATACAAGGCCAATGTTATTAAGAAGAGTGGCTATAGTTGGAGTGTCATTTTGTTGTTTTGCTAATTTAAGTGCTTCTTCATAGTTTAAAAGTGTTTTTTCATATTGAGCTAAATCCATATACATTGAACCAAAATTGTTTAGTGTTACTCCCAGTTCTTTTATCAGGTTATTCTTCTTCTGAATCTGTATTGCTTCTTCATAGTAAGATATAGCCTGATCGTGTTTGTAAAGGTCACAGTAGGTGTCTGCTATCTGTCTTAAGACAATGGATATGGCTTCAGGATCTTTATGTTTTTTTGCAATTCTTAATGAGTCTTCAAAATATTTAAGTGCCTTTTCATGCTGTCCCATTTTAGAATAAACCATCCCAATTTGAGAAAAACACGCTCCTACAGAGTATTCATCTCCTTTTTCCTTATAAAGTTTCAGAGATTCATCCAAACTTAAAAGAGCCTTTTCATATCGTCCTGTATCCAATTCAATTACGCCAAGTGTATAAAGAACTATTGGTAAAGATTCTTTTGCACCTAATTCGCTAAAAAGTTTTCTGGATTCCTCAAGATATCTATAGGCTTTTTCGTAATTCCTGAATTTTTTATGATATATAGAGCCAGCAAGAAATAGATTGTCAGCAAGCCATTCTTTATTACCCCATTTTCTGTTTACATCAATTGCTTTTTCATAATAAAAAAGCGCTTTGTTTTCATCACCCATATCTTCATAGGATGAACCAAGCCCATTATAGTTTGATGCAAAACATTCATAATCACTTCCACATAAAGCAAGTGATTTTTCATAATAGTAAATAGCTTCTTTATATCTTTTTTCCTTATATGCCTTGTCTGCCAGTTCCCAGAGCTTTTCTGCTTCACTTTTTGGCTGGGCAGAGGCTATTTCAGGAAGAAGGATTAAAATTAATATTAAAATAATTTTTGGCACAAATTAACCTTATCTAAGATTATTTGCATATAAATCTTGCTGAAGCCTTTACATTAATAGTTTTTTCCTCCTTTTTAGGCTCTGGAGCTTCAATCATGGCTTTTTCCATCACTGCTGATCGATAAAATACAGGTTCCCAAAATGGACGCTTAATGTCATAATCAATACTTGATACTGAACAGTTTTTGCCAAGTTTTTCTGAAACTTTTTTTGCAAACTCCTTTGCAGAATCAATTATATTAAGCTTCAGCTCCATCTCTGCTGTTTTAATATTTTTCCCTGATATTTGCCATTGAGGCTTTGAAACTGTATAATTCATTTTTTCACCATATTTTTCCTTAAACTCATCAACCGTATCAAGAATTTTATTTTGTTCTTTGGACTCCCTTAACTCAAATACATAACTTATATCTCCTTTGTAGCCAGAGCATTTTTTCTTTTCTTTTTCCCACCAGCAGTGTTTATAAACAGAGTAAACTCCACCACTATACTTTACATTAAGAGCTCTTATAGCTTTGTCAATAGAACCAAGCATGTTTATTGCATCTGCCTCTTTCTGGCCAAAAACATTGACTGAAATGCTCATACTTAGAGTGTCTGGAATCAGTTCCTTTGCTTCCTCAAGAGTTATAGAAATACGTGTAAGTTCGTACTCCTTTTCTTCAGCATAAATAGTGGTTGATGTGAAGATAAAAAACAAGATTAAAACAACAAAGGCTATTTTTTTCATTTTTTTCTCCTATTTCAATACAAAAGCTACTTTTGCACTGGCAAAGAAGTTAGCTTTCTGATTTGCTGAGTAAATCTTTACAGCATCTTCATCTGAAACTTGCAGGTCACTTGGACTTACACTACCAGATGCTTTGATAATAAGAGGATTTTTAACTCCTCTTTTTTCAAGCGCTGCTTTTGCTTTTTCAATGCTGTTTGTATACTCTCCACAGCCTTGCTCAACAAGAACTTTCTGGCTTATTTTTGAAGGATCATAAAGGACTTCACCTTTTGAGGTAAATATTCTGTTTATAAGAGCAGGTCTGAAGTTAACTTCTGTTGCATCAATTATTAATCCATCATATTTTTCCTCAACAGCAACAGGTTTTGGCTTAAACTGTGGCTGGGGTTCAATAATCTCTTTTTTAATCTTTGGGTCTCCTAAAAATTTTTCATACATAAGAGAGCCAAATCCTTTTGGACCAGACATCCCTACCTTGACTAAAACAAGGGCAACCTCTTCCTTAGGATTCCATTCTTTGTATATAATCTGTGCTCCTTTTACAAATCCTGCAACTGCTGTTCTTACAACATCATACTGAAGTTCTGCATCTTTTACAAGGGTATCTCCTACAACAGCAACTCCCTCAAGAATCTCTGCAAGCTGCCGATAGGCAAGAACTGTTGCAGCTCTCTCAGCAGTGAGTCTTCTCTGTGCAGATGTTTTTGCAGTTGCTGAAGGAAGTCCTTCTGCTGCAACCAAAATGTAGTCATTTAAAAAAGCCTGCTCAGGTGAAGTAGTAATACTTAAATTATTTTGCTGAAGCCATTGGTTTGCTTTTTCAAAGGTAGAAGCAATACGATCCTGTGATATCTGTGAAGTGTCTTGTTGAGCCATAGCTGAACTAATAAACACAAAGATTGCTGTAATAAAAATTGCCAGCTTTTTCATTATAATCTCCTCATTAATAATTTATTTTTTGTTTTAATACTCTTATTGCAAGCATAGCATCAGCACCATCAACTGGTTTATCAGGCTTAAACTCACCAGAAAGTTCTGGTTCCATAATCCCACGGGTTGTTATGTTCATTACAGCATTGTAAATTGGAGATGTTGCTCTTACATCTGGAAATGGAGATTTTTCATGACCAAAATAAGCAACAGCTAATTTTTCATCTCCAGTAAGTTTTATTAAAACATCTTCAAGTATCAATGCCATCTCTGCTCTTTTTACTACTTTATCTGGCTTAAAAAGATATGCCTTTGCTGTGTTATCAAAAATTGGTTCAAGCCCTCTAATTTTCCATTTAAGCACTGTAAGGATTTCTTCTTTAAAAAAGTGATTACCTATATCAGCTGGTACAAACTCATGTTTGATTTTCTCTAACTGTGAAGTAACAGGAATTTTCCCTGAAAAAAGTTTGTCAATTTTTAGTTCATTTACAAGAAGCACTGAGAGGTCTGCTCTTGTTATAGAATCCTTTATTGCAATTTTTTTACCAGCCTCTCCCACTGTAACTCCTGCCATTGCTCTGACAATTTTGTCAGCTTTTTTCCATACTCTGTCTGCCTTTTCATGCCATTTTCCAATACTTTTTGCATTTAAAACAGCCTTGAATCTATCTTTTGCTTTCTCAAAATCAAGTGCTTCAAAATAAGCTAATCCCATAAAATAGTCTGCTGATTCCTTGCCCTCATAATAAATAAGATAAAACTCATTAACTTTAATGTCAACTGCCTTGAAATAGGCTTTTTCGGCCTCCTCAAGCCAGTTATTTGTTTTGAAGGCTGTGTAAACTCTTATAATTGCCACATAATAGTCAAACTCATCAGATACAGTTTGTGCATATTTCTTTGCAAGCTTAAGTTCTTTTTCAATTCTGTCAACTTCAATTTTTCTTACCTCAGGATCCTTAATTAATTTGGATTTTTCAGCTTTTACTATCGCTTTTCCTGAATATGCTTTTGAGAATTTTTCATCACAATAAAGAGCTCTCTCAAATTTCTCAATTGCTATGTCTAATTTTTCCTCTTCAATTGCTTTCATTCCAACAAGATAGTGATGTTCTGGATTATCAGCAGGCAAAGTGCATTTTGCAATTTCTTTTTGGGCGCATCCATAGCCAAATATTGCAATAATAAAAGAAAGTATAAAAGGCAAATATTTTTTCATTTTGCATCTCCCTTTTTCATATTTAAACTAATAATATCAAGATGTGAAACAAATGTAAAGGTAATTTTCACATTAAATCGTGCATACTTTTGTATGTGAAATTGCCAACAGGTAGGAAAAAGAATCCATCTTTTTCCTGTAAAATTCCTCTAAATTTTAAAACTTTTAATGCTTTGGTAACTGCTTCTCTTGAAGCTCCAGTGTATGAAGCTAATTCTTTGTGGGTTAATCTTTTGATTTTAACCAATCCTTTTTCAGTTTCTTCTCCTTCATTCTTAGCTAAGGTTATTAAATATTTTAAAATTCTCTTGCTTACATCCAAGAAAGCCATTGCTCCGAGCATTTCATCAGTCATTCTTATTCTTTCCACAAGAGAAGATAAAAGTGATATGGCAATCATCGGATTATTTTTAAGCAATGTGAGAAATTGTTCTCTTTTTAGTATCCCAACAATGGAATCTTTGATTGCAACAATTGTGGCAGAGCGAGGTTTTCCATCCAGAAGACTTAATTCTCCAAAAAAATCACCTTTTTTAAATATATTAAGAATTAGTTCTCTTCCCTCAGGATCTAAAAGGCATGCCTTAACAGTTCCATCAAGAATAATATAAAGGTCTGTGCTTTCTTCAGATTGATAAAATATGAACTGTCCTTCTTTTACTTTATTTGTGCTGAAATTTTTAGAGATAAGAAAAAGATGCTCTTCGGAAAGATTTTGAAAAATGGGTATTTCTTGCAAAATTTTTATTATTTCACTATTTAACATATTAAACTTTATCAAAAAACTTTGAGATAGTCAAGTTTATTGCTCTTTCAGGTAGTGTAAAATTATTTAATGTGTAAAATCTTGAATTTTCAAAAAGTGTATTCTCCATTATTCGTATCTAAAAAAAGAAAAGAATAGACACCAATGTCAGTAAAAGAACTGCCACAGTTAACTTTAACAGATTTGCGAAAAAAATACAACAACAGGCAGATTGTTTGAAGAAAACTCTCATTGAAATGCCGAATATCAGAGACATTGAATAGTTTGTATCTTTAAAATAACAGAGTATAAGGCTTCGCTTATAATAACACTTTTCTAAATCCTGTTTAAAAATTTAAACTCTATTGTAAAATTTTCAACAATTTTTACATAATAAATACACTTAACTTTATATTTGGAGGAACAAATATGTTAATTGTTCAAAAATATGGTGGTACCTCAGTGGCAAATATTGAAAGAATAAAGGCTGTTGCTGAAAGAGTTTCAAAAACAGCAAAGGAAGGGAATAAAGTCGTAGTGGTTGTCTCTGCAATGGCAGGTGAGACTGATAAACTAATTGGCCTTGCTCATCAGGTATGTTCAAATCCACCAGAAAGAGAGATGGACTTGCTTCTTTCATCTGGAGAAAGAGTTACAGCTGCATTGACTGCAATGGCTTTGCATGAACTTGGACACAAAGCCATTGCTCTTACTGGAAGACAGATGGGAATAATTACAGATGCTGTTCATACAAAGGCAAGAATTGAGAAAATCATTGCAACAAGAGCAGTCAAAGCTCTTGAAGAAGGATATATTGTTGTAGTCGCAGGATTTCAGGGTATTACAGAAGATGAAGATGTAACCACACTTGGAAGAGGCGGTTCTGATCTTACAGCAGTGGCTATTGCAGGAGCCTTAAATGCTGACTTATGTGAAATTTATACAGATGTTGATGGCGTATTCACAGCTGATCCAAACATTGTTCCAAATGCCCACAAACTTGATAAGATATCTTACGAAGAAATGCTTGAACTTGCATCACTTGGAGCAAAAGTTTTACAGACTCGCTCTGTAGAGTTTGCAATGAAATACAATGTTCCTGTAGTGGTTCGTTCAAGTTTTAACTGGAATCCTGGAACATTAGTTACAAAGGAGGATAAAGATATGGAAAAAGTCGTAGTTTCAGGCATTGCACATGACAAAAATCAGGCAAAGATTACAATTCTTAAAGTTCCTGACAGACCAGGCATAGCAGCAAAACTTTTCAAAGCAGTGGCCGATGCTAATATTGTTGTTGATATGATTGTGCAGAACATAAGCAGTGACGGTAAAGCAACTGATATTTCTTTCACTGTTCCAAAAACAGATGCTAAGAAGGCTTTAGAGCTTACTGAGAAAATTTCCAGAGAACTTGGAGCTGAAGGCGTTCTTTTAAATGAAGACATAGCAAAAATTTCAATTGTAGGAGTAGGGATGAGAACTCACTCAGGCATTGCAGCACAGATGTTTGAAGCTCTTGCAAATCACGGAATAAACATAATGGCAATAAGTACCTCAGAGATAAAGATTTCATGTCTTATCAATGCTAAGTATACTGAACTTGCTATAAGAGTACTTCATGATACTTTTAAATTAGGTGAGCAATAATGGATATTGTTTCACCAGAAGGTTTTTTATATTCAGTTGCAAAAGCTCAAATTAAATATCCAGATAGATATGATCTTGCATTGATTTATTCTAAAAAACCTTCACAGATAGCAGGGGTTTTTACTACAAATCAGATTAAAGCTGCTCCTGTAAAAATCTGCATGAAAAGAATACGTTCAGGATGGGCTCAGGTAGTGGTTTTAAACAGTGGAAATGCCAATGCATGCACCGGGCAGAAAGGCATTGAGGATGCTTTAAAAATAACAAACTATCTGGCTGAAAAACTTAATACCAATAAACAATACATATTCCCTCTGTCTACCGGAGTTATAGGAATGCCCTTGCCAGTTGATAGAATACTTAACGCATTGGATGAACTTATAAAAAATCTTGGTAATGCCCAGCCAATACAAGTTGCAGAGGCAATAATGACCACTGACACTTTCCCCAAGCTTACTTTCAGACAGATTAAAACAGCCTCGCCACTAACAATTCTTGGAATATGTAAAGGTGCAGGAATGATTTCTCCAAATATGGCAACAATGTTATGCACGATTTTAACCGATGCAAAAATCAGTTCAGATTTAATGAACGAAGCATTAAGAGATGCTGTAGCACAGAGCTTTAACTCAATTACAGTTGATGGAGATATGTCAACCAATGATACAGTGCTGATACTTGCAAATGGAGAATCTAATATCAAGATAGAAAGGAAAACTGCTTTATGGAAAGAGTTTAAAAGCTCTCTCAATGACCTATGCCTTGAGCTTTCTCAAATGATAGTAAGAGACGGAGAAGGAACAACAAAGTTTGTTACTGTTATTGTAAAAGGGGCTAAAACAACTCAAGATGCAAAAAGAGTAGCAAGGGCAGTAGCTAACTCACTTCTTGTCAAAACAGCCTTTTACGGTAATGATCCAAACTGGGGTAGAATAATTGCTGCAGTTGGATACTCTGGAATTCCTGTAAAAGAAGAAAAAACTGAGATTTACATAAATGGAATATGCCTTTTTCAGAAGGGTCTGCCAACAATGAAAGAAGAAGAACTAAAAAAATCTCTCATACAAAAAGAAATTGAAGTTTTGATAAATCTGAATTCAGGAAAAGGACAGGCAAAAATATTTACAACTGATTTATCAGAAGAATATGTTAAAATAAACTCAGCATACAGAACATAAACTGATCAGTATGGAAGAAAAAATCTTCTTTGATGAAGAAGAGGAAATCTCAGTTGACAGACCTGATCTTTACAGAGTTTATCTTCTGAATGATGACTACACTACAATGGATTTTGTTGTGCATGTTTTAATGACAATTTTTGATAAATCAAAAATAGAAGCTACTGCAATTATGCTTCATGTTCACAGACATGGAAAAGGTCTCGCAGGTATATATCCGAAGGAAATTGCTGAAACAAAGGTGTATCAAGTTGAAAGTCTTGCAAGAGCTAACGGCTTTCCGTTAAAATGCAGTATAGAGAGAAATGATTAATAAAGATTTACAAATTATAATATCAGCTACCATTGAAGATGCAATTGAAAGAGGACACCAATATCTTACAGTTGAACATCTTCTTTATGCTATTCTTCATGATGAATTTGGCATAGAAATCATCAAAAACTGTGGCGGAGACCCTGAACAAATTAAAAGAAATCTTGAAAGATTTCTTGAAGAACATATTCCAAAGAGAAAAAATAAAGGACATACACATCCAACAGTAAGTTTTCAGAGAATAATGGAAAGAACTATGAATCATATAAAAAGTGCAGAAAAAAAAGAGGCTGATGCAGGAGATTTTCTTGCTTCCATGTTCCTTGAAGAAGATTCATATGCTGTAAATCTTCTTAAATCATACGGCATAACAAGAATTGATATTTTAAATTACATATCTCATGGAATTCCTAAAACAGGATTTGAAGAGTCTCTTAAAAAAGATGATAAAAAAGCAGACCCTCTTAAAACTTTTACAATAGAGCTTGTAGAAAAAGCTCGCAGAGGTGAAATAGATCCAATAATTGGAAGACATCTTGAACTTGAAAGAGTTATTCAGGTTCTAAGTAGAAGAAGGAAAAATAATGTTGTTTTAGTTGGAGAACCAGGAGTTGGTAAAACAGCAATTGTTGAGGGACTTGCCTTAAAAGTTGCTAAGGGAGAAATTCCATCACATCTTAAAAATGTCAAAATCTTTGCTCTTGATATGGGCTCTTTGCTTGCAGGGACAAAATACAGAGGAGATTTTGAAGCAAGGATGAAGGCTTTAATAAACTCTC
Organism: uncultured Thermodesulfovibrio sp.; assembly: GCA_964614465.1. Classification (GTDB taxonomy): domain Bacteria; phylum Nitrospirota; class Thermodesulfovibrionia; order Thermodesulfovibrionales; family Thermodesulfovibrionaceae; genus Thermodesulfovibrio. The sequence goes on along the minus strand of CAZTLF010000031.1, from coordinate 4,203 downwards.
TTTACAAAATTAAAGACTGTATACTCTTCATAGATGAAATTCACACAATTGTTGGTGCAGGTTCTGCAAGTGGAAGCACAATTGATGCATCCAATCTTTTAAAACCTGTTTTAATTGAGGGTAAAATCCGCTGCATAGGAGCTACAACTTATGAAGAATACAGAAACTACTTTGAAAAAGACAGAGCTCTTTCAAGAAGATTTCAAAAAATAGATATTGTTGAACCATCAGAAGAAGAAACATTTGAAATTCTTAAAGGGCTTAAATGCTACTATGAGGACTACCATGGAGTCAGATATACTGATGAAGCATTACGCTCAGCAGTACATCTTTCAGCTAAATATATAAATGAAAGATTTTTACCTGACAAAGCAATTGATGTTATAGATGAAGCTGGAGCAGTTGTAAGGCTTTATTACAATGAAAATCCTACGGTTGATGAAAAAATAGTTGAACAGACAGTTGCAAAGATGGCAAGAATGCCTTCTCAAGATATAACTTTAAGTGAGGTTGATCGTTTAAAAAATCTTGAATCAGAATTAAAATCTGTAATTTTTGGACAAGATGAAGCAGTTCAAGCAGTTGTAAGAGTAATTAAACTTGCTAAGGCTGGACTAAAAGAACCTCAAAGACCAATAGGTTGTTTTCTGTTTACAGGTCCTACAGGTGTTGGTAAAACAGAACTGGCACGTCAACTTGCAAAAATACTTGGCATTGCTTTTATAAGATTTGATATGAGTGAGTACATGGAAAAACATTCAGTGGCAAAGCTTATAGGTGCTCCACCAGGATACATTGGATTTGAACAGGGTGGACTTCTTACTGAACAAATCAGAAAAAATCCTCATTGTGTGCTTTTACTTGATGAGATAGAAAAGGCTCATGAAGAAATATTTAATGTTTTACTTCAAGTTATGGATTATGGAACTCTTACAGATAACACTGGAAGAAAAGCAGATATGAGAAATGTTATTCTCATTATGACTTCAAATATTGGAGCAAGAGAAATTGAAAAACCTGTAATTGGCTTCGGTGACAGGAGTTCTGAGCAACTTCAAAAAAGTAAAGAGGCAATTGAAAGACTTTTTAGCCCAGAATTTCGTAATAGATTAGATGCAGTGGTTACATTTAATCCATTGCCTGAAAAGATTGTTTTAAAAATAGTTGACAAATTTATAAAAGAGCTTAATGAACAGCTCGTATCAAAAAATATTTTTGTTGAAATTACTGAAGAAACAAGAAAATGGCTTGCTCAAAAAGGATTTGACATTAAATTTGGAGCAAGACCTCTTCAAAGACTTATACAAAAAGAGATAAAAGCACCTCTAGTTGAAGAGATTTTATTTGGAAAACTAAAAAATGGTGGTAAAGTTCTTGTAAATATTCATGAAGAAAATCTTTTCTTTGAGATAGATGACAGCGTATCTACTTCATGATGAAATAATTTTCCCTCCTCCAGAATATGCAGATCCTGATGGATTACTTGCAATTGGAGGAGACCTTAGCCCTGAAAGGCTTATTCTTGCATACAAATCAGGAATATTTCCATGGTATAACTATGAACCAATTCTGTGGTGGTCACCTGCTGAAAGACCTTTAATATTTCCAATACTTTTTAAAATGTCAAGAAGCCTTTATCAGACTTTAAAAAAAAATACTTACAAAGTCAGTTTTGATAAAGATTTCCCCACTGTTATTAAAGGATGTGCAACTGCTCCAAGAAAAAATTCTACAGGAACATGGATTACGCATGAAATGATAGAAGCTTATACATTCCTACATGAACTCGGATTTGCACATTCAGTGGAAGTTTGGTTTAATGATAAAATTGTTGGAGGACTCTATGGAGTGTCTATTGGAAAAGCATTTTTTGGAGAGTCAATGTTTACACTTATGAAAGACGCCTCAAAGGTTGCTATTTCATGTCTTGTTGAGCATTTGATTTTAAATAATTTTTATTTTATTGACTGCCAGATTGCAAACAGGCATCTACTAAGTCTTGGAACTTATAAGATACCTCGATCAGTTTTTCTCATTTTGCTTAAAGAGGCAGTGGAAAAGAAAATGTTACCAGAAAAATGGGAAAAAGATATTGAATTTACATCAAAAACAGCGAATTTTCTAAAAGAAACACTCATACCGAGGTAAAATAAGAATGAAACTTATTCTTTTTGACATTGATGGAACTTTAATCAGTGCTGGTGGGGCTGGAACACGCTCTCTTAATAAAGCTTTTGAAGAGATTTTAGGAATTAAAAATGCATTTAAAAATTTTGAAATGGCAGGTAAAACTGATGTTCAGATAATAAAAGAAGGACTCATGCTTTCAGGGATTGAGCCTTCCATGTCTTTGGTTAATGAACTAATTGCGAGCTATCTTAAAAATCTCAGAGTTGAAATCAATAATAATTCAAAACACTTAAAACCGGGTGTGAGGGAGTTTTTAGAATTTATTTATTACGAATTAAAATATCCGTTGGGACTCCTTACAGGTAACCATGAGGAAGGAGCAAGAATCAAGCTTGAACCATTTGGACTCAATTTATTTTTCTCTGTGGGTGCTTTTGGAAGCGACCATGAAGACAGAAACCAGCTTTTGCCTATAGCCAAGCACAGATTTTCAAAAAAATTTAATTACTCCATAGAGTTTCATCAATGTATTGTTATTGGCGATACTCCCAGAGATGTAGCCTGTGCAAAGCCATACGGAGCAAAAGTAGTTGCTGTTGCCACAGGTCCTTATAGTATTAAAGAGTTACAGAAGACAGATGCAGATATTGTAGTTGAAACTCTTTCAGAAACCTCTAAAATTTTAACTCTGCTTTCCTAAAATGGGAAAATTTCCTGTAACTGAAAAAAAAGAAAAAGAGCTTTTAGAAGAAATGCGAAAACTGGGCATAAAGGAATCAGATATTGAGGAAAAGTTTATCAAATGCTCAGGACACGGAGGACAAAAACTTAATAAAACATCAACAGGAGTTTATTTAAGACATATACCCTCTGGCATTGAAGTAAAATGTACAAAAGAAAGGTCTCAGGGATTAAATCGTTTTTTTGCACGTAGGATTCTTGTAGAAAAAATAAAAAAGGGGAGCAAAGTTGCTCCCCTTTAAAAAAAAGAAAGAAAAAATTACTTTACAAAAGGATTTGCATAGAAAGTAATAAGAACAAATACGAGAACATAAATAACGAGAGACTCAATCAATGCAAGACCGATGATAAAGAATGTCATAAGCTTTCCTGAAACTCCAGGGTTTCTTGCTGCACCCTCAACCATACCTCTAAGACCCTGTCCCATTCCAATTCCACCACCACAAGCTGCAGCACCAAGTCCGATTAAGGCACCAGCTGTTGCCCATCCATAATAACTTAGCTTTGCTGTGTCTGCTTCAGCAGCAAATACCACAGAGGCAGAAAAAACTAGAACAAGAGCGGCAAAAAGAATTACAAAAAGCTTTCTCATCATACTTTCCTCCTTTCTTTAGTGATTTTAGTGAGACTCTTCAACTGAGCCTGCTATATAAACAGCTGTAAGCAACATAAAAACATAAGCCTGAAGTACACTAACCAATGTGCCTAAGCAGAGAAATGCAACAGGAACTACTACTGGAGCAAGAATCCCGAGAACCATTAAAAGAAGATGTTTACCGAACATATTACCAAAAAGTCGAACACCAAGTGTTAAAGGTCTTGCTAAGTGAGTTAGCCATTCAACAATAAACATAAACATCATGAACGGGATTGCATAGATGCTTCTAATAGGACCTAGAAAGTGCTCTAAGTAGCGAATTCCGTGCACCTTAAACCCCATAAACTGATAGATAACAAATACAGGAATTGCCATAGAGAAAGTCATGTTTACATTGGACGTTGGAGATTCAAATCCAGGAATAAGACCAAATAAATTGCATACTAAAATATAAATAAAAAGAGTGCCTAAAAGAGGCAAAAATTTATCTCCCCAATGATGCCCAATGCATGTCAAAGCCTGTCCCCTTAAAAATTCCATGAGTATTTCCATGACATTCTGAATTCCTGCTGGAACCATCTTAAGATTATTTTTCACAACGAGAGCTACAATAATAATAATTCCCATAGCTAACCAGGAATAGCTAACATAAGGGGGGATAGAAGGGAATAACATGTGTAAAAAAGTTGGTGCTTCCACGCTAAGCCTCCTTTCTTATTTTTTAATTAAGTTAT
>CAZTLF010000030.1:0-21417 GCA_964614465.1 uncultured Thermodesulfovibrio sp. | reverse complement strand
AGAGGGTGGAAGAACAGTAGGTGCAGGTGTTGTTACAGAGGTGTTGGAGTAAAATGGACCAAAAGATTAGAATAAAATTAAGAGCATATGATAACAGAGTTCTGGATCAGTCTGTTAAGGAAATAGTAGATACTGTTAAAAAGACAGGTGCTAGGATTTCAGGTCCTGTGCCTTTGCCAACAAAAATAAGTAAGTATACAGTTTTAAGATCAACTAATCAGGACAAAAAATCAAGAGAACAATTTGAAATAAGAGTGCATAAAAGATTGATAGATATACATGATCCCACCCCCGAAACAGTGGAGGCTCTTATGAAGTTAGAGCTTTCTGCAGGGGTAGACGTGGAGATAAAACTATGAAGGCGATTTTAGGTAAAAAAATAGGAATGACTCAAATATTTGATGAAGAGGGTAGAATTATTCCAGTGACAGTAATAGAAGCCGGTCCTTGCTGGATTGTACAGGTAAGAAGTAAGGAAAAGGATGGTTACGAGGCAGTTCAAGTCGGTTTCCAAGAAATAAAGAAAGAAAAGAATGTACCCAAGCCCTTGCTTGGAATTTTTAAAAAAGCAGGAATTCCTCCCTGTAGAGTTTTGAGGGAATTTAAGATGACAGGATTTAATGTGGGTGATAAAGTTACTGTGGAGATGTTTGCAAAGGGAGATGTGGTAAGTATAGCAGGTATATCAAAAGGGAAGGGATACCAAGGTGTAATGAAAAGGCATAACTTTAGAGGTGGTCCTGACTCACATGGCTCTATGTTTAATAGAGCACCTGGTTCTATTGGTGCAAGTTCTTTTCCGTCAAGAGTATGGAAGGGTAAGGGCATGGCTGGTCATATGGGTAATGAAAGAGTTACAGTGAAAAATTTAACAATTGTTGATGTTGTTCCGGAACAGAATTTACTTCTTGTAAAAGGCGCTGTTCCGGGTGGTGAAAATGGAATTCTGCAAATATGGAAGGTAGAAGCATGATAGAGATTGAGATAAGAGATATTAATAATAACATAGTTGGTAAAAAGGAAGTTCCAGATATTGTTTTTAATAATTCTGCTTCTGAATCAGTTGTTCATACGGCTGTAGTTGCTTATATGGCAAATCAAAGACAGGGGACGCACTCTACAAAAACAAGGGCTGAAGTTTCAGGTGGAGGAAGAAAGCCATGGAGACAGAAACATACAGGAAGAGCAAGACATGGAAGTATAAGGTCACCTTTATGGAGAAAGGGCGGCATAGTGTTTGGGCCTAAGCCAAGAGATTACTATATCCGTCTTCCAAAGCAGATGAAAGACACAGCATTATTTAAAGCTCTTACAATGAAATATAAAGACAATGAGATTTTGTTGCTTGATAATTTAACTCTTGATAGAATAAAAACAAAGAATATGGTAGAAATTTTAAAGAATTTACAGCTTAATGGAAAGTCTGTACTAATAGCTCTTCCAGAGAAGGATGAAAATGTGCTTCTTTCAGCAAGAAATATTCCATATGTAGGTGTTATAAGGGCAGAAGATCTGCATGCTTATCATGTAGCAATGTTTGATAAAGTAATATTTACTATTGCAGGACTTGATAAATTGCTCAGTATTAAGGGGGTTTCTTGATGGATATCTATAGTATAATAAAAAAGCCTGTTTTTACAGAAAAAGCTTTGAATCTCAAAGAAAGTCAAAACAAGGTTGTTGTAGAAGTTTATCCTGATGTAAATAAGGTTCAGGTTAAGAAAGCCTTTGAAGAGATATTTAAAGTGAAAGTTGACAGTGTAGCTATTATTAATGTAAAGCCGAAAATCAAAAGAGTCGGACTCTATTTCACAAAGACAAAAAAAATAAAGAAAGCAATAGTTACCCTGAAAGCAGGGGAAAAATTAGATTTGATAGAGGGTGTATAAATGGGTATAAGAAGATGTAAACCAACATCAGCAGGAAGAAGATTTGTAACTTATTCTGATTTTAGTGAAATAACAAAGGAAGAACCATATAAGCCATTAACTATATGTATCAAAAAGCCAAAGGGGAGAAATAATCAGGGCAGAATAACCTCTTGGTTAAAAGGTGGAGGTAACAGAAAGCTTTACAGAATGATAGACTTTAAAAGAAATAAACACGGTATTCCTGCAAAAATAGAAAGCATACAATATGATCCCAACAGATCAGCAAGGATAGCTCTTTTGAAGTATATTGATGGAGAATATAGATATATTCTTGCACCAGATGGATTAAAGGTAGGAGATACAATAATGAGCGGTTCTGGTATAGAGATAAAGGTTGGAAATGCTTTGCCTCTTAAGGAAATACCTCTGGGGACTATGATACATAATATAGAGCTTTTTCCAAGTGGAGGAGGTAAGCTTGTAAGAAGCGCTGGAACAGCAGCTCAGCTAATGGCTAAAGAGGGTCAATATGCTCATGTTAAGCTGCCTTCAGGAGAGGTAAGATTGATAAACGTGAATTGTTTTGCCACTGTAGGACAGGTAAGCAATCTTGAACATGAGAATGTAATAATAGGAAAAGCTGGAAGGACAAGGCATATGGGCAGACGTCCTTCAGTCAGAGGCGTTGCGATGAATCCAGTTGACCATCCTCTTGGAGGTGGAGAAGGGAAATCTTCTGGAGGGAGAGCTGCATGTACACCATGGGGTAAGCCTGAAGGAGTTAAAACAAGAAAAAATAAGAAAACTGATAAGTTTATAATAAAGAGGCGGAAGTAAGGGGAGGTAAAGGTGCCAAGATCGCTTAAAAAAGGTCCTTTTGTAGATATTAAGCTTATGGAAAAGGTAAAAAAAGCACTGGAATCAGGAGATAAAAAGCCTATAAAGACTTGGTCAAGAAGATCTACAATTATTCCAGAATTTATAGGACTTACATTTGCGGTTCACAATGGAAGAAAGTTTATCCCTGTATATGTAACTGAAAACATGATTGGACATAAGCTCGGAGAATTTGCGCCTACAAGAACTTTTAAAGGTCATGCAGGCTCCGAAGAAAAGAAAAAGGCTAAGGGGAAATAAAAAATGGAAGCAAGGGCTATATTAAGATATGCTCGTATAACTCCAACCAAGGCAAGAAGAGTTATGAATTTGATTCGTGGGAAAAAAGCAGGTGAGGCTTTATTGATGTTAAAGTATATGCCTCATAGAGGTGCGCGTATAATTGAAAAAGTTTTAAGGTCTGCTCTGTCAAATGCTGAACAAAAAAATCCGAGATTGGATATTGATAATTTGAAAATAGTTAAAGCTTTTGTTGATCATGGTCCGATGATGAAAAGAATTGAACATAGAGCCATGGGAAGAGCGAATATTATTAAAAAGAAAACTTCACATATTACAATATATGTTGGTATTGAAGAAAATTAAAGTGGGGGTGTTGAGTTGGGTCAAAAAACAAATCCAATAGGCAACAGGTTGGGAATAATTAGAACATGGGAAAGCAGATGGTTTTCTAAAAAAGGATATGCAAGCCACTTAATAGAAGATCTTAAACTTAGAAAAATGTTAAAAGACAAACTTTATCATGCTGGAATATCCAGGATTGAAATAGAAAGAGTTGGAGAAAAAGTTAGAGTTTTAATATTTGCAGCAAGACCAGGAATAATTATTGGTAAAAAGGGCGCAGAAGTTGAAAAATTGAAAAAGGAAGTAGAAGAAAAAACAGGCAAACAGGCAAACATTGAAATAAAGGAAGTAAGAAGACCTGAACTTGATGCTCAATTAGTTGCAGAAAATGTAGCACTTCAGATAGAAAAAAGAGTTGCTTATCGTAGAGCCATGAAAAGAGCTGTAGCATCTTCAATTAGATTTGGTGCTAAAGGTATTAAAGTGTCATGTGCTGGAAGACTGGCAGGAGCTGAAATAGCAAGAACTGAATGGTACAGAGAAGGACGAGTTCCTTTAAGCACATTCAGGGCAGATATTGATTATGGCTTTGCAGAGGCAAAGACTACATATGGAATGATCGGTGTTAAGGTTTGGATATTTAAGGGTGAAGTTCAGCCAGGGCAATATACAAATTATAACTATTAATTTACGGAGAGGAATAAAAATATGTTAGCTCCTAAAAAAGTTAAGTTTCGTAAAATGCAAAAAGGCAGGATGAATGGTATTGCTTACAGAGGTAGTAGTGTGTCATTTGGAGAATACGGGCTTAAGGTTCTTGAGCCTGCTTGGATTACAGCAAGACAGATTGAGGCAGCAAGAGTAGCAATAATGAGGCATGCTAAAAAGGGATGTAAGCTATGGATAAGAATTTTTCCTGATAAACCCATTACTCGTAAGCCAGCTGAAACAAGAATGGGTAAAGGAAAGGGAAATCCTGAGTTTTGGGTTGCTGTCGTTAAGCCTGGTAGAATTCTTTTTGAGTTATCAGGAGTTTCAGAAGAAGTTGCAAAAGAAGCATTTGAGCTTGCATCTCATAAGCTTCCAGTAAAGACAAAATTTATTAAGAGGCAGGAGAGTTTTGTATGAAGGCTGCAGAATTAAGAAATTTTTCAATAGAAGAATTAAGAAAAAAAGAGAAAGAATTACGCAAAGAGTTGTTTAATTTAAGATTTCAACTTACTAAAGGTGAGTTGCAGAATGTAAAAAGAATAAAAGCTGTTAAGAAAGATATTGCAAGAATATTAACTATAATTACAGAAAAAGCTATAAGTTCTTCTCAGGGCGAAGCCCGAAAGAATTAAAAGAAAGAGGTATAAGGAGTTAAAGATATGCCGAAAAAGATATTAAAGGGCACAGTTGTAAGTGATAAAATGGACAAAACAGTGGTTGTTTCCGTTGAGAGAGTTTTTCAGCATCCTTTTTACAAGAAAACTATCAAAACAAGAAAAAAGTATAAAGCACATGATGAGGGAAATATTTGTCAGATTGGTGATACGGTAGAAATAATTGAAAGCCGTCCGATAAGTAAAACTAAAAGGTGGAAGGTTTTAAGAATTGTTAAGGAGGGTGATGCTCAATGATTCAGCCAAGAAGCATTCTTGAGGTTGCTGATAATTCAGGCGCAAAAAAAGTACAGTGTATAAGGGTGCTTGGTGGGTCTAATAGAAAATATGCAAGTTTAGGAGATGTTATTATAGTAAGTGTCAAGGAGGCTTTGCCTGACAGCAACATAAAAAAAGGCTCTGTAGCTAAAGCTGTTATTGTTAGATTACGCAGAAGCGTAAGAAGAAATGATGGTTCTTATATAAGATTTGATCAGAATGCTGTTGTGCTTGTTAATAATCAACTTGAACCAATTGGTACAAGAATATTCGGTCCTGTTGCAAGGGAACTAAGATGGAAAGAGTTTACAAAGATAGTTTCCCTTGCGCCAGAAGTTATTTAGGTGGAGGAATAAAGTGAGTTTAAGGATTAGAAAAGGTGATACAGTTATGGTTTTATCAGGTAAAGACAGGGATAAAAAAGGAAGAGTTCTTGTGATTATGCCCAAAAAAGAAAAACTTGTTGTAGAGGGAGTTAATATTGTAAAGAAGCACCAGAAACCCTCTCGTAAATATCCACAAGGTGGAATTATTGAAAAGGAATTTCCAATTTATATCTCAAAGGTAATGCTTGTATGTCCCAAATGTGATAAACCTACAAGAATAGGTGCAAGAATTTTAGAGAATGGTAAAAAGGTTAGGGTTTGCAAGAAGTGTAAGGAGGTTATTGATTGATGACTGCAAAGGTTAACAGTAAATATGTGCCTCGACTTAAAGATAAATATGAAAGGGAGATAATTCCTGCATTAATGAAGAAGTTTAATTATAAAAATATAATGGAAGTTCCAAAGCTTGAAAAAATAGTTGTACATGTTACATTAGGAGAGGCTATTCAAAATATAAAACTTCTTGATGCTGCAGAAAAGCAGTTAGCTTTAATAACAGGACAGAAGCCTCTGGTTACGAAGGCAAAAAGAGCTGTGGCAGCTTTTAAATTAAAAAAAGGTATGCCTTTGGGTTGTAAGGTTACTTTAAGAAAAGAAAGAATGTATGAATTTTTAGATAAATTAATTTCTCTGGCTTTGCCAAGAATAAGGGATTTCAGGGGAATCTCCTCGAAATCTTTTGATGGAAGAGGAAATTATTCTTTTGGGATAAAAGAACAGTTTATATTCCCTGAGATAGATTATGATAAAGTTGAAATGATACACGGGCTTGATATAACTATTTGTACAACAGCAAAAACAGATGAAGAAGCTTTAGCTTTACTAAAAGAATTTGGGATGCCATACAGAAAATAAGGAGGGGTTGTGGCAAGAAAAAGTAAAATAGAAAGAGCAACAAAGTATCCACCAAAATTTAAAGTTCGGGCAAGAAATCGTTGTAAAATGTGTGGGCGTTCAAGAGGATACTTGAGAGATTTTGGTCTTTGTAGAATTTGTTTTAGATTTTTAGCCAACTCAGGGAAAATTCCCGGAGTTGTAAAAGCAAGCTGGTAAAGAGGTGAGTTTATGATAACTGATCCAATTTCAGATATGCTAACTCGAATTAGAAATGCAATAAAAGTAAAAGCAGATAAGGTTGACATTCCTGCTTCAAGGATGAAGATTGAGCTTTCCAAAATACTTAAAGAAGAAGGCTTTATTAAGTCTTATAAAATTATCAAGGACAAAAAACAGGGCATTATAAGAATAAATCTTAAATATACATCAGAAGGAGATTCTGTAATTTCAAACTTACAGAGAATTAGTAAGCCTGGCAGAAGAGTATATGTTAGTAAAGATGAAATCCCGCATGTAATGGGAGGGCTTGGAATAGCTATATTGAGCACATCCCAAGGTGTTATGACTGATAAAGAATGCCGACATAAAGGAGTCGGTGGAGAAGTACTATGTTATATATGGTAAGAGGTGATAGGATGTCAAGAATAGGAAGAAAACCAATTCAAATCCCCGATAATGTAAATGTGACAGTAGAAAGCAGACAGGTAATTTTGAAAGGTCCAAAAGGTCAATTAAGTTATAATCTACCTGAGGGAATAGGAATAACAGTTGATAATAAAACCTTGCTTATAACAAGAGAGTCTGATGTTTCCAAACAGAGAGCCTTGCATGGACTTGTAAGAAGCCTAATATCAAATATGGTTACAGGCGTGTCTGAGGGATTTACGAAAACTCTTCAAATTTATGGAGTTGGCTATAGAGCTCAGGTAAGTGGCAACAAAATTATACTTAATATTGGATATTCACATCCAGTAGAATTTATCCTTCCAGAAGGAATTAAAGCCACCGTTGATGAAAAACAGACAACTATTACGCTGCATGGCATAGATAAACAACTTGTTGGGCAGGTAGCTGCTAATTTGAGAGCTATTAGACCTCCAGATGCCTATAAAGGTAAAGGAATTAGATATATTGATGAAGTTTTAAAATTAAAACCTGGAAAGACTGGAAAGAAATAAGGAGGTTAAACTTTGCGAGCCAAAATAGAATTAAGAGAGAGAAGACGCCAAAGAATTAGAAAGAAAGTTTTTGGAACTCCTGAAAGACCAAGGCTTTGTATATTCAGGAGTCTTAATCATATATATGCACAGATTATTGATGATACAAAAGGACATACACTTGTAGCTGCTTCTACTTTGGATAAAGAGTTAAAGAATTTAAAAGGGCATAAGGGTAATAAAGAGTTTGCTAAAAAAGTTGGAGAATTGATTGCAGAAAGGGCTATTAAACTTGGTATAACAAGGGTTGTTTTTGACAGGGCAGGCTATAAATATCATGGATGTGTCAAGGCTCTTGCAGATGCTGCAAGAGAAAGGGGACTACAATTTTAGGGAGGAGTAATGAAGCAGGAAAGAATAAATGCTAATGAATTGAATTTAAAAGACAAAGTAGTCTATATAAATAGAGTTGCCAAGGTTGTAAAGGGTGGCAGAAGATTTTCCTTTAGTGCATTGGTGGTCGTAGGAAATGAGGCTGGTATTGTTGGAGTAGGTAAGGGAAAGGCGGCAGAAGTGCCTGATGCAATAAGAAAAGCAATAGATAAAGCTAAAAAAAATCTTATAACTTTTCCTTTGAAAGATACCACAATTCCTCATCGTGTTGAGTATAAATACGGAGCTACAAAGATAATAATAAATCCTGCACCAAAAGGAACAGGAATAATAGCTGGCGGACCTGCAAGAGCAGTTTTTGAAGTTGCAGGACTTCAGGATATTGTTGCAAAAGTTCTTGGAAGTCATAATCCTTTCAATTCAGTAAAAGCAACCATAGGAGCATTAAATAGGTTAAAAGAACCTTCTTGTGTTGCTAAACTCAGAACAAAACCTTCGGAGATAGAATCATCTGAAGAAAATCAGACAGTGAGTGAGGAGGAAAAGGTTTTATGAAAATAAATGAATTAAAACCAGCTGCAGGAAGTAAAAAAAGAGCAAAGAGAATCGGAAGAGGGTTAGGTTCTGGACACGGAAGATATGCAACAAAAGGACTTAAAGGACAGAAATCACGTTCAGGGGGTAGTAAAGGGGCAGGATTTGAAGGTGGACAGATGCCTCTTCAGAGAAGAATACCTAAACGTGGTTTTTCAAATGCACCTTTTAAAAAAGAATATGCAATAGTGAACCTCGAAGATATAAATAAAATTATTAATGAATTTGATATCATTACTCCTGAAATTCTTTTACAGAAAGGTATTGTAAAAGATTTGAAAGATGGATTAAAAATTCTTGGAGATGGAGAAATAAAAAAATCCATTACAGTCAAAACCCATGCTATAAGCAAATCTGCACTGCAAAAAATTCAATCTGCTGGTGGTAAAGTAGAGGTTATATAGTGGGACTTGTAACGGCCTTCAGAAATATCCTTAAAATACCCGAGTTGAAAGTAAGAGTTTTATTTACTCTTGCGATGCTTGCTGTATTCAGAATTGGATCGCATATACCTACACCAGGCATAGATGGTGAAGCATTGAGTAAGTTTTTGCTTGAGCGGGGTGGTGCTGTTATGGGCTTTTTTGATATTTTTACTGGAGGAGCGCTTTCTAAGGTTACAATCTTTGCTCTTGGTGTAATGCCATACATAAGTGCATCTATTATTTTTCAGCTTTTGACTGTTGTTATCCCTTCTTTACAAAAACTTGCAAAAGAAGGCGAAGAAGGCAGAAAAAAAATTACAAGATATACCAGATACGCAACTATACTTATAGCTGCAATCCAAGGATTTGGAATAGCTGTTGGACTTGAAAGTATGGGAGAAGGTCAGTTTATCCAAGAGCCAGGATGGTCATTCAGAATAATAACAATGATAACTCTTACAGCTGGAACAGCGTTTTTAATGTGGCTTGGAGAGCAGATAACTGAAAAAGGAATAGGTAATGGCATATCTTTAATAATATTTGCAGGAATTGTTGCAAGATTCCCAAATGCGATCTTTTATACATATAATCTTGTTAGAACCGGTGAGTTATCAGTATTCTTTGTTTTGATTCTAATTGTTGTTATGGTTAGTGTAGTGGCAGGTATTATATTTATTGAGAGGGGACAGAGAAGACTTCCTATTCAATATGCAAAAAGAGTTGTTGGTAAAAAAATGTACGGTGGATATACAACATATCTTCCTTTGAAAATTAATTCAGCGGGTGTTATTCCTCCAATTTTTGCTTCTTCAGTATTGATGTTTCCTGCGACAGTTGCTGGATTTATAGCTGTCCCATGGGTTCAAGCACTGGCTAAGCAGATATCTCCAGGGAGTTTTCTTCATGTTATACTTTATGTTGGTTTAATAATCTTTTTTACATATTTTTATACTGCTGTGATTTACAATCCTGTGGAAATTTCTGAAAATCTTCAGAAAAATGGAGGATATATTACAGGAATAAGACCCGGGCAGAAGACATCTGAATATATTTACAGGGTTCTTTCCCGTCTTACATTTATTGGCGCTCTTTATCTAAGTGCAGTCTGTGTTTTACCAGAAATTCTTATTGCTAAATTTAAAGTTCCTTTTTATTTTGGTGGTACATCCCTCCTTATTGCTGTTGGTGTAGCTCTTGATACAGTTTCTCAGATTGAAACTCACATGATAAGCAGGTCTTACGAAGGATTCTTCAAAAAGTTCAGGATAAAGGGTAGGAAGGACTAATTAAGTAGTGATTATATTAAAGAGTCCTGAAGAGTTAAAAAAAATGAGAAAATCCTGCCAGATAGTGGCAAAGGTTCTTGAAGAACTTAAAATATATATAAAAGAAGGATTGACAACAAAACAGATAGAGCAATTTATTGAAAATCTGATAATTAAAATGGGAGGAATTCCAGCGTTCAAAGGATATCGGGGTTACCCTGCAAGTGCATGTATATCTATCAATGACCAGGTTGTTCATGGAATACCATCAGAAAAGGTTTTTATTAAAGAGGGAGACTTAGTCAGTGTTGATATTGGTGTCCTTTGTGAAAACTTTTATGGTGACGCTGCATATACTTATCCAGTTGGTAGAATTAGTAAGGAAGCTGAAAGATTACTCAAAATTACAGAAGAAGCATTATATAAAGGAATTAGTGAGGCAATTCATGGTAAAAGAATTGGTGATGTTTCTCATGCTATACAGATGTATGTTGAAAACAATGGATTTTCAGTTGTACGAGCCTTTGTAGGACACGGGATAGGAAGATCCCTCCATGAAGAACCTCAAATTCCGAATTTTGGAATGAAAGGAATTGGTCCTAAATTAAAAAAAGGTATGACACTTGCAATTGAACCTATGGTTAATGCAGGTACACATGAAATAAAAATTCTTTCTGATGGATGGACAGCAGTTACTAAGGATGGTTCTCTTTCCGCTCATTTTGAGCATACTATTGCAATTACTGAAGGTGAACCTGAAATCTTGACTAAATTATAAAGTTATAGATATATTAACAAGTTATATGCCAAAAGAAGAACACATAGAAATGCAGGGTACCATTGAGGAAGCTCTACCTAATGCTATGTTTAGAGTAAGGTTAGAAAATGGTCATGTTATACTTGCTTATGTTTCGGGGAAAATGAGGATGCACTTTATAAAAATTTTACCAGGTGATAAAGTTCTGGTTGAAATATCTCCATATGACCTTACTAAGGGTAGAATAATTTACAGATTTAAATAGGAGGTGTCAATTGAAAGTAAAAGCCTCAGTAAAGAAAATTTGTTCAAAGTGTAAGATAATTAAAAGAAAGGGAGTTATTAGAGTTATCTGCGAAAATCCAAAGCATAAACAAAGACAAGGCTAAGAAAGGAGTATAATATGGCAAGAATAGCAGGTGTTGATATACCTAAAAATGAAAGAGTTGAAATAGGATTGACAAGAATTTTTGGTATAGGCAGAAGTTTATCAAATAAAATATTGAGAGAAACAGGTGTAGAACCAAATAAAAGAGTAAAAGACCTTACGGATGAGGAGATATTAAAAATAAGGAGTGAAATAGAAAAAAATTATAAGATTGAAGGTGAACTGAGAAAAGAAATTTCCATGAATATAAAAAGATTGATGGATATAGGTTGTTATAGAGGATTAAGACATATGGCTAATTTACCTGTAAGAGGACAGAGGACAAGGACTAATTCAAGAACTCGCAAGGGTCCAAGAAGAAAAATTATGAAGAAAAAATAAAAATATTGAAGGAGGTTATATAGATTAATGGCACAGAAAAGAAAAGGCATAAAAAAGGTTAAAAAAAATATTCCTTATGGAGTAGCTCATGTTCAGACGAGTTTTAATAATACAATAATAACCATAACAGATCCAAATGGTAATGTTGTAGCATGGGCATCTTCAGGAAGTTGTGGATTCAAGGGTTCAAGGAAAGGAACTCCTTATGCAGCCCAGATAGCAGCAGAGATGGTTGCAAAGAGGGTTATAGATATGGGAATGAAGCAAATAGATGTTTTAGTTAAAGGACCAGGTGCTGGGAGAGAAACAGCAATAAGAGCATTGCAGGCAGCAGGACTTGAGATTAATTTAATCAAAGATGTAACGCCTGTGCCTCACAATGGGTGTAGACCTCCAAAGAGAAGGAGGGTTTAAATGGCAAGATACAGGGGATCACTTTGCAGGCTATGTAGAAGAGATAGTATGAAAATGTTTCTCAAAGGCACAAGATGTTATACGGAGAAATGTGCTTTTGAGAGAAGAAAGTATCCTCCGGGGCAGCATGGACATAACAGGGGTAAATTATCAGATTACGGATTACAGCTAAGAGAAAAACAAAAAGTTAAGAGAATTTATGGTGTTATGGAAAGACAGTTTAAAAATTATTTTGAAAAAGCTACAAAAATGAAGGGTGTAACAGGTGAAAATCTATTGAAGTTACTTGAAAGAAGACTTGATAATGTTGTCTACAGAATGGGATTTGCTATAAATAGAAGGCAAGCAAGACAATTAGTAAAGCATGGATATTTTATGGTTAATGGTAAAAAAGTTGATATTCCGTCTTATTTAGTAAGACCTGGAGACATAATTGAGATTATTCAACCAGGCAAAGAGTTAGAGATAGTTAAAGAAAGCCTTGCTTTAACTGAACAGAGAGGAATTCCAGAATGGTTAGAGGTTAACACTGAAGAGATGAAGGGAAAATTTGTTAGGCTTCCAGAAAGACAGGAGATACAGCTTCCTGTTCAGGAGCAGTTGATTGTAGAGTTTTATTCAAAGTAATTTATAAAGTGATAAAATTGGGAGGCAGTAAATGAATTTATATAAAGAGTTTCAGATGCCAAAAAAAGTTGAATTTGACCAAGAAAGTTTAAGTGATACATATGGAAAACTTGTAATAGAACCACTTGAAAGAGGATACGGAATAACCATTGGCAATTCATTAAGGAGAGTACTACTTTCCTCTCTTGAGGGAGCAGCAGTTTATGCAATAAGAATAAATAATGTTTTACATGAGTTTAGTTCAATAAAGGGATTAAAGGAAGACATTTTAGATATTATTTTAAATGTTAAAAAGTTAAGATTTAAATATTATGCTCAGGACTCTGATAAAAAAATAGCTACAATTAAAATAAATGGACCAACTGATGTTACAGCAGAATCTATTCAGACAGATGGAACCTATGAAGTTTTAAATAAATCACAGTATATCTGTTCACTTGATCAGAATGCTCAAATAGAAATGATACTTTACATAAGAAAAGGAAGAGGATATGTTCCTTCAGAGGCAATTAAAGATGATGATTTGCCTGTGGATGCGATTACTATTGATGCTATATTCAGTCCAGTTAAAAAAGTAAACTTTAGAGTTGAAAAGACAAGGGTTGGAGAACTTACTGATTATGACAGATTAATCTTAGAAATATGGACAGATGGCAGTATAACACCTGAAAGAGCAATTAGCAATGCTTCTGATATATTGATCAAACATTTTGAATATTTATTATTTTTTAAAAAATCTGAAATTCAGAATAGAGAAATTCAGGAAAATGTTGCTATTGGTGAAGAAGACTTAAATTTTGATGTGTTGAATGAAAAAGTTTTAAAACCTATTGAGGACCTCGAATTGTCTGTTAGAGCATATAATTGTTTGAAAAGTGCTGGAATAAATACAATTGCAGATCTTGTTCAGAGAAGTGAAGGCGAGCTTATGAAAACGAAAAACTTTGGCAGACGCTCATTGGAAGAAATAAAGGAAGTGCTAACAAACATGGGCTTAAAATTAGGAATGAGAATAAATCCTGAGTTGCTTGAAAAATTCAAAGGGAAAGCTCACAGGGAGGTAATAAATGAAACATAGAGTTTCTGGAAGACATTTTGGAAGAACAGCTAATCAAAGAAAAGCGCTTTTAAGAGGGCTTTTAGCTTCTCTTATCAAATATGAAAGAATTGAAACAACTATTGCAAAGGCAAAAGCTGTTAGAGAGCTTGCTGACAAACTTGTTACTTTTGGCAAGAAAGGCGATCTTCATTCAAGAAGAATCGCGCTTTCGTATTTGCCAGATAGAAATCTTATAAAAAAACTTTTTGATGAAATTGCTCCTCGTTTTGGTGACAGAAATGGAGGATATGTAAGAATTATTAAAACTGGATTCAGAATAAAAGACAGTGCTCCTACAGCAATTCTTGAGTTTATTGATTACTCAAAGCCTGAAAAAGAAATTGCCAAAGAAAAGAAAAAATCAGGATAATTAATTTTTTAGGGCTAATACTTTTTGAAGAATCGCTTTGCAATTTGACATAAATTTTTTAAATTTGATAATTTTAATTAGTTCCTGGGTAGCTCAGCCGGCAGAGCGGGTGGCTGTTAACCACTTGGTCGGGGGTTCGAATCCCTCCCCAGGAGTTTAAGTTTTTTATAACAATGGTTCCTTTGGATGCTTTGCATTTAAAGGATGATAAAAGAAGGAGGAATAAATGCCAAGAGTAAAAGGTGGATTTAAAACAAGAAGGTATCATAAAAAGATTCTTTCAATGGCAAAAGGTTACTACAGTGGAAGGCGTCGTTGCTACAAGGTTGCAGCTAAGGCAGTAGAAAAAGCACTTGAACATTCTTATAGGGATAGAAGACTTAAAAAAAGAGATTTTAGATCACTCTGGATTACAAGAATAAATGCTGCTGTAAGAATGTTTGGACTTACATATAATCAATTTATTGATGGACTGAAAAAGGCGAATATCTCTCTTAACAGAAAGGCTCTTGCTGATATTGCATACAATGATATAAATGTATTCGGAGAGTTAGTTGAAAAAGTAAAACCCTTTATAAAAACAGCATAAATGGAAGACCCTTTAAAGCAGTCTTTTCTCAAAGATATAAATGGTATCAGTTCTATTCAGGAACTTATTAATCTTAAAGCTAAGTATATTGGTAAAAAGGGAATCATAACAGAAAAAATTAAGAATTTAAGAACTTTAATATCTGAAGAGAGAAAATCTCAAGGGAAAATTCTTAATGAACTGAAAAGTTTTATTGAAGAAACTATTAAAAGTAAAGAGGAAGAACTAAAACACAAAGAAATATCAGAGAGTTTAGAAAAAGAGTTTATTGATATAACCTTACCAGGGAAAGATTTCTATTTTGGTGGTAGCCATCCTGTCAACAGGACTCTTTTAGAAATCATAGATATTTTTAGAGAGCTTGGTTTTACAATTGAAGAAGGACCTGAAGTAGAACTTGATTACTATAATTTTGAAGCACTAAATATACCTAAGGACCATCCTGCAAGAGATATGCAGGATACTTTTTATGTTAGTGAAGATGTTGTTTTGAGAACACATACTTCACCAGTTCAGGTAAGAGTTATGGAAAAGAAAAAGCCTCCTTTAAGATTTATCTCCCCAGGTAAAGTTTATCGCTGTGACTCAGATATCTCTCACACGCCCATGTTTCATCAGGTTGAAGGATTGATGGTTGATGAAGATATTTCATTTTCTCATTTAAAGGGTGTGATTGTTTATTTTTTAAGGAGACTTTTTGGAGATATTCCTGTAAGATTCAGACCAAGTTTTTTTCCATTCACAGAACCATCAACTGAGATAGATATAGGATGTATTATCTGTAGCGGAAAGGGATGTAGAGTCTGTAAAGGTACTGGATGGCTTGAAGTTCTCGGTGCTGGAATGGTGCACCCGAATGTATTCAAGTTTGCTGGTTATCCAGAGGGTAAGTATACAGGATTTGCTTTTGGAATGGGAGTTGAAAGGCTTACTATGCTTAAATACGGAATAGACGATATCAGGCTATTCTTTGAAAATGATATAAGATTTTTGAGGCAATTCTAATGAAAATTCCTTTCAGCTGGTTAACAGAATATATTGAAGGTGAAATTGAACTAAAAAGAACCTCTGAAGTTCTTACAATGGCAGGTCTTGAAGTAGGAGCAATTGAGCAAGTTGATGGTGATATAGTTTTTGATCTTGAAATAACTCCAAATAGAGCAGATTGTTTAAGTATTATCGGCATAGCAAGAGAAATTAAAGCAATATTTGGATTAAAACTTAAAAAACCCTCTTTTAAAATTAAGAAAGAATTAAAAGACAATAAGTTTACCATTTCTATTGCAAGTCCTGAGCTTTGCTATCGCTACGCAGGAAGAATTGTAAGAGATGTAAAAGTTTCTTCATCTCCTCAGTGGCTAAAAAAAAGACTTGAAGCATCAGGCATTCGTTCAATAAATAATGTAGTTGATATAACTAACTATGTTTTACTTGAATATGGACATCCTCTTCATGCATTTGATCTTGACTGTCTTGAAGGATATCAGATTAGAGTAGGAACTCCAGAAGCTTTTGGAGAAAAAATAGAAGAAATTGTAACGCTTGATGGAGCAAAAAGAAAAGTAAACTATGATGACCTTTTAATATGGGATGGAGCAAAACCTATTGCAATTGCTGGAATTATGGGAGGTGCAAATACAGAAGTTACTGATAAAACTGTAAATATTTTAATTGAGAGTGCTTATTTTAAACCAGAACGAATAAGAAAAACTTCAAAAAGAATTGGACTATCAACAGAAGCTTCTTATAGATTTGAAAGAGGCACAGACATAGAAGCCCTTAAGGAAGCTCTTGATAGAGCAGCATTTCTTATTCAGGAGCTTACAGGTGGTACTATTTATGAAATTATAGATGTGTATCCTGTGAAAATTCCGGAGAAGAAAATTTTATTCAGCACTGAAAAAATATGCAAGTTTATTGGAGTTAATCTGAAAGATGAAGAAATTTTAAAAATTCTTGAACTTCTTGAAATAAAGGTTACAAAGAAAGACGAAAAGTTTTATCTCGCAAGCATACCCACACACAGACAGGACTTGGAAATAGAGGAAGATATTGCTGAAGAGATTGCAAGAATTTGTGGATATGATATGATCCCTGCTCAGATGCCTTTAGCATTTAAATATGTTGAAGAAAACTATGAACTTACCCAAAAAAGAAAATTTTTAAATCTTATAAGAGACTACTTGATTTCACTTGGTTATAGTGAAGCAATTAATTTCAGTTTCATGTCCCCAGATGAACTTGATATACTCGGTATATCTGAAAATGATACAAGGATGCGTTATATTTCTCTTATTAATCCTTTAAGACAGGAAGAATCAATAATGCGAACAATGCTATTGCCAAATTTGTTAAAAAATACCGAAAAAAATACTGCACGTGGCATAGAAAATTTTAGACTTTTTGAAATAGGGAAAGTGTTTATAGCTCAGGAAGGAGCTTCTCTTCCACAGGAAATTATTCATCTTGGCATAATTACAAAAAAGGAGGAGCTCAAATCCTCATTTAAAGATGACCCATATGATTTTTATGCATTAAAAGGATTGATTGATGGCGTTTTTAGACACTTTAAAATAACTGATGTCAATTATATAAGGTCTAATGAAGGATTTTTGCATCCTGGGCAGTCAGCAGATATTTTGATAAAAGGAGAAAAAATTGGTTTTATTGGTGTTATATCACCTGAAGTTCTATTAAAACTTGATTTTAAAATAAAGCCATTTATATGCATGGCAGAACTTGACCTTGATAGATTGTTTAGCCTTATTGAGGCAGAAATAAAATATAAACCCTTTTCAACATATCCTGCTATTAAAAGAGATACAGCACTTATCGTGCCTATTGATTTTGAATCTCAGAGAATATTTGATATTGTAAATTCCTTTGATAATGAACTTATTGAGGATATTTTTATCTTTGATGTATATCAGGGGAAAGGAATTCCAGAGGGCAAAAAAAGTATAGCATTCAGAATAACCTATAGAGCATCTGACAGAACATTAACAGCAGAGGAAGTTGAAAATATTCATAATCAGTTGCTCAGGAAAATTATGACTGAAACTGGAGCTGTCCTTAGAACTTAATTTTTTAGTTTATAGCCTGCTTCTTCAAGAGCTTTTGTAATCTTATCAAGATTTGTTTTATTTTCATCAAAAATAATTTTAGCTTCTCCAAGTTTTACCTCTGCTTCTGTAACTTGTGCTTCCTCAAGTGCCTGAGAAACTCTTTTAATACAATGAGAACAGCTCATTCCTTCAATAAAAATTTTCATTTCTTTCATTTTTCCACCTGACGCTATTTTTTAAATTTTATCATAAAAAATTTTTTTATTTAAATGCTATTTTTTACTAATATTGAGATATTTGATTAAGAAATTTAATAGTGGAAACAAATAAAAAGGCAGGCTACGTAGCCTGCCTTAAAGAATTTATATAGCCTGTTCACCTTTTTCTTTTGTTCTGATTCTTACTGCATCTTCAACTGGTATAATGAATATTTTTCCATCTCCAATGCTTCCTGTGTATGCTTTTTCTTGTATTACATTTACCACCTTTTCCACAAGGATATCAGATACAACAACTTCAATTTTTATCTTAGGTATAAAAAGAATCTCAAGTTCTGAGCCTCTGTATATCTCCACATGACCTTTTTGCCTGCCAAAACCTTTTACCTCTGTGACTGTCATTCCCTGAATACCTGCAAGTACAAGTGCTTCTTTTACTTCGTCAAACTTAAAGGGTTTAATTATTGCTTCAATTTTTTTCATTGTTTGCCTCCTTTATAAATTATATGCTCTTTCACTGTGTGCTGATGCATCAAGTCCTGCAATTTCCTCTTCCTCAGTTACTCTTATTTTCATGAATATGCGAATCACTAAGAATATTAATGCAGTCATTACCGCAGTGTAAAAAATAGTTATCAACACAGCTAATGTCTGTGTCCAGAGTTGTGCTGGATTTCCATATAAAAGTCCTCTACCTGTTTCGTTTATCGTTGGATCTGCAAAAACTCCTGTCAGAATTGCACCAATTATGCCTGCTATACCATGAATTCCAAATACATCAAGAGCATCGTCATATCCAATCTTTGGTTTCATTGCTGTTACACTAAAGTAGCATATAAATCCTGCGAGAACACCAATTATTGTTGAGCCAACTATATTTACAAATCCTGCTGCAGGAGTAATTGCAACAAGTCCAGCAATCATTCCTGAAGCAAGACCAAGAACAGTAGGTTTCTTTGTAATAGCCCACTCAGTAAACATCCATGAAAGTGCTGCAACTGCTGTAGCTGTATTTGTATTTATGAATGCCTGCGCAGCCAATCCGTTTGATGCAACTGCGCTTCCTGCATTAAAACCAAACCATCCAAACCAAAGCAGTGCTGCACCAATGGCTACTAAAGTAAGATTGTTTGGAACAAGCAAAGTATTTTTTCTTTTGCCAAGAATTAGTACACCAACTAATGCAGCTATACCAGCATTAATATGAACAACTGTTCCTCCTGCGAAATCCAGTGCTCCCATCTTTGCAAGAAATCCTCCGCCCCATACCCAGTGAGCAATAGGAACATAAACAAGGCTCATCCATAGAACTATAAAAAGCACCCATGCAGAAAATCTCATTCTTTCAATGTAAGCTCCACTTATCAATGCAACAGTAATTGCAGCAAATGTAAGTTGGAATATGGAAAAAAGCACCTCTGGTATTGTTCCCTGAAGGGAGTCAATTTTTACACTGCTTAAAAATGCTTTATCAAGATAACCAATTATTCCACCAATATCATCCGAAAACGCAAGACTATAACCATAAGCTATCCAAAGAAAACTTACCATGCAGTATGTAACAAAGCTCATTGCAATTGTGTTAAGCACATCTTTTCTTTTTGCAAGTCCACCATAAAAAAGCGCAAGTCCGGGTACAGTCATAAGCATCACAAAGGCAGTTGCTACAATCATCCATGCAGTATCACCTGTATCAAGCTTTGGCTGACTCTGAGGTGTTTGTTGTTGTGGTTCAAGCTGTTTTTGAGAGTCAGGAGTCTGTACCTCAGCAAATATCATATTTGTTGATAATGTTAATGCCATCAAAATAAACAAAAATATGATAATTAACTTTTTCATTTTTCCCCTCCTTTAAAAACTAAATGTAATACCTAATCCTGCCACCCATGTGTCATCAAGATGTCCATTATGATTGTAGGAACTTCCGTCAACAACTCTTTTTGCCTTACTTGAAAGTGGGAACCAATATTGCACTACAGGCTGAACAGTTATATTTTTAGCCAATGGAATAGTAAGCCCTGCCTGAAGTTTTCCATCATGAAGAGCACTGTATTTTTTACCTGTATAATCTTCTGTGCTACTTTCATAGGTTCGCCAATAGTTATCATCTCCTTTAAAATAGCCAAATGAAGCTGCAAGATCAAGAGTCATATCTTTGTAAATTGGTAATGAGTGAGAGAAACTAAGATTGATATAAGTGCCTGGGTATGTAGAAATGTCACGGTAAATTGTAAGGGTAGGTTTTGATATAACATCATAGCTTACAGACAAAAAAACTTCCTCAGTTTCATCAGTATACTTTGTTCCGTAGTAAATGTAACCACCAGTAAGAGACAGTTTGTCAATTGCGTAAGTGTAACTGAGTGTTAAATCAGATTCATTAAAGCTTTTTTTGCCAGGTCTGTCTGGCACAAAACTCTGTGTTTGCTTTTCGTTTGTGTCAATGTTTCCCCAGTAGTTAATTGAGAACCCCTTGTAAGAAAGCGTGACAGAGGGCTGAATAACTCCACTGCCAGAACTAAGCTCATAGCCGCGGAAAATATACCTGCTGTAGATACCTGCAGAAACACTACCAGTAACATTTTCCTCTTTGGCTGCTTCTTCTGCCTTAACCACAGAAAAAGACAGTAATACTAATAAAGCAGCTACTAAATACTTAAAACCTTTCATAAAAGCACCTCCATTTTTTATTTACATCATAAAAATGCGAAAACCGTGCCAGAATGAAAGTGCTTGATATAAAGGTTTTTTTAAATAAAAGAAGATTACAATTTTGTAAATATCTACAAAATTGTTTAAAGTTTTATGAAATCACGTGGAAGAAGATTTTCATCAAACTTGCGGACTTAAAAAATAAGTTATCTTCCTCTGTGCCAATAAAGTTGTAGATGCGCTAGGACTTATAGTCGGAGTAACCCATACTTCAGAAGATGAAATTTCTATGGAAGAAACAAAAAAGCTTGTCTCCTACGTGTCTTTTTTTGTTACTCCAGTGCTGGTAACATACCTTACAAAAGCTGAATCCATAATCTCCATTGTAACATTTACAAAAGCAATTGCTGTGTAATTGCAGGTAGACATAGAAATTATAAAAATCAAAAAAATACTCCCCTGTTGCAGAATCATAAAAGCTGTCCATGTGGAAAATGAACAAGCTTTGATAAAAGCAAAAACTTACTTAACTGTCACAAATGCAGTCCTGCTTGATAGCAAAACTCCAGATAAACTCGGCGGTAAATGTCTTATTCATGATTGGAATATTTAAGCAAAAATCGTAAAAGAATTGCCAATAACTGTTATTCTTGCATGAGGACTTACTCCACGGAGTTGATGTAAATACAGATACTGAAGGACAAGATGGATTTAAAGATTACGATAAGGTAAGAGACTTTATTAAAAATGCAAACTATTGAAACTTTTTTCAATTTTTCTTATAATTGCTTTAGTATTGATTCAGAGTTCAGAGGAAATCATAAC
>CAZTLF010000029.1:2563-23771 GCA_964614465.1 uncultured Thermodesulfovibrio sp. | reverse complement strand
GTAGGTTACTTTTGCATCAACTTCCCAACCAAGTTTCTTTGATAGTTCAGCAGTATATCCGTTCAGTGCAACTGCTTTGTGAGCTCTTAACCAGTAACCATAAAGTTCAGCTTTGAGGTCCTTTGTGATGTCATAGGCACCACCAAATTTTACATACTGGGTGTTACAAAGACCTGTTCTATCACCAGAAGTACTACATGCTGAAGGAGTTAAATATTCATATACAAAAGTATAGTGCTGTTCATTACCAAGTGCTGTGATGAATGACTCATCTTTATCATTGGTTGAAGCTTTATCTCCGCTTCCAATTGCATACTCAAGTGTTAATGTAAGAGGAATTGTCTTGAATTTGTAGTCAAGTCCTGCCATTGCTGCCCAGCCTTTGAATTTTGGTTCATCTGATGTATCAGCTAATTTACCAGTCTGGAATTCAACATCTGCTTTGAAGTTTAAGCCAGTGCCTGCAATATCATCAACATTTCCTCTTAAACCAACGTTCCAAAGATGAATATCAGTACCTGATGAAATATTCTGATGATCTACATAACTTATATCTGCGCTTAAACCAAAGCCTTTACCAGCATAAGCACCAAGTAATACCCAGCCTGTAGAGTCATCATTTAAGGTATTTGTTCCTTCTGACCACTTAATGTGAGCAGCAGCAAGGGTAAGCTCTTTTATTGGCTGTACGAATGCAAGGATTGCATCGTCACCAAAGTATGTGTGGTCATAGAAGAGACCATAGCCAAGTTTAATAAGCTGACGACCAACCTTTACACCAGCTGGTACACCAAGGAGTCCTGTTCCCTGATACTGAATCCAAGCTTGGCGTACATATAGACTAGTCTCTTTTGTATTGCCATAATTATAAACTCCTCTTGCACCACCTACCTGAGAACCCCATATTGCTGTGTCCTTTTTAAAGTCACCTGTTTCGAGTTCAATATATCCGGTTGTATTTGGAGATACCTTTGCCTCTAAGGAGAGTCTTACTCTGTAATCATAGTAGGCAGTGTTATCAGCATATGTGTCTTTTTCTTTTACATCAAGATTTTTGCCATACAATCCTCTGAAACGGAGTTCTCCGCCAAGGGTTATCTGGGTTTTTCCTTTTGCGATTACTGCTGTTGTGTCTGATGGGATTTCTGCTGGTACTGCATAGCTAAGAGAAGCAATACCTAAGAGAAGAACAAATACAGCTAAAATACTTGCATATTTTTTCACTTCCTAACCTCCTTGGGTTAGTTCAGTTACACCGTCAAAGACGGTGGTAAGACCAAGAAAAGACTCTTCGGGCTTATGCCCTCAGAATGACATTTGGGGTTACCCCCATTGCACCGTGTTTGCCTCTCACCTCCTTTTTAAAATTTAGTTTCCAAAATTTTACCACACTTCTTTCCCTTTGTCAAGGGGGATTTTTTGCTTACTCAGAATAACATTTTATTATGCAATTTTTCTGCCAAATATCATAGGTTGAATTTTAAAGAGCTCTTTATGCAGAAGTGTATTCTTTGGGATACATTCTGTTGAATTATAGATACAAAAAGGAGATTCCAAAGGATGGGATTCATCGGCACTTCCTGCATCGGAATGACAAAAAAATACTCAAGTGTCCCCTCCTTAATAAAAATGTTATAATATTTTTTATGTCAATTTTGAATAAAGCTGTTCTTTATCTAAGGATGATAAAGATTGAACACAGTGTTTTTGCCCTTCCATTTGCTTTTGCATCTGCTTTGCTTGCAGCAGGAGGAATTCCAGAAGTTGAAAAAATTCTCTGGATTACCATAGCAATGGTCACAGCAAGAGCTTCTGCATTTGGCTTTAATAGAATAATTGACAGAAAAATTGATGCTTTAAACCCAAGAACAGCTAACAGAGAAATCCCCACAGGAAAAATTAAACTCTGGGAAGCCCTTTTATTTACTTTTGTCTGTCTTGCAGTTTTTGTTTACTCTGCATGGATGCTTAATCCTTTATGTTTTAAGCTTTCACCTTTTGCTATTTTTATTCTTTTCATATACTCCTTTACAAAACGATTTACATGGACATGCCATTTTATCTTAGGATTAGCACTTTCACTTGCACCTCTTGGTGCATGGATTGCAGTAAGAGGAAGTTTTGATTGGGAGATTATTCTAATGGTTCTAACAGTAATATTCTGGCTTGCAGGATTTGACACACTTTATGCCCTCTGGGATGTAGATTTTGATAAAAAATATGGTATATATTCAATTCCAAGAGTTTTCGGTGTTAAAAAAGCAGTATATCTTGCAAGGTTATTTCATTTTATTGCATGGAGTTTTCTTGCTTTAACAGGTCTCATTTTTAAGCTTAATATATTTTACTGGCTTGGAATGGCAGTGGTTGCTTATTTATTCATTCATGAACACAGACTTGTAAAACCCAATGACCTTTCAAAGATTAATATAGCCTTTTTTAACATGAATGGATATATAAGTGTAACAGTTTTCCTATTTACTGCAATGGCTGTATTGATAAAATTTTAGGAGGATGCTGTGAAAAAAAACTTTATACTCAGAGCACAATATCTGCTTACAATGGATAAAAATGATGAAATAATTGAAAATGGTGCTGTGGTTGTTGAAGATGGGAAAATCAAGGATATGGGAGAGTTTTCTGAAATCCTTAAAAAATACAAAGACTATTCAATCCCAATATATGGAAACTCTCATTCAGCAGTGATGCCGGGATTTATAAATACCCATACCCATGCTGCTATGGTTTTATTTAGAGGAATTGCTGATGACATACCACTCAAACAATGGCTTACTGAGCATATATGGCCCAGAGAAGCAAAGTTTCTTAGCCCAGAGTTTGTCTATGATGGAACCCGTCTTGCCTGTCTTGAGATGCTAAAAAGCGGAACAACTACTTTCAATGATATGTATTTCTTTACTGAAGCAATTGCTAAGGCAGCAAAGGAGCTTGGAATAAGAGCAGTTGTTGGTCAAGGAGTTCTTGATTTTCCTACAGCCTCTGGTAAAGATGCTGATGATTACCTTGGCAAAGCAGAGGAGTTTATTGAAAAATACAAAGGCGATGATTTAATCATCCCAGCGGTTGCACCCCATGCTGTCTATACCTGTAGCAGAGAAACTCTTCTTAGATCAAAACAGCTTGCATTAAAACATGCCGTTCCCATTCATATTCACCTAAGTGAAACATTTCATGAAGTAGAGGAATGTATAAAAACCCATGGGAAAAGACCTGTTATATATCTAAAAGATATAGGATTTCTTGAGGGCAAAATAACCACAGCTCACTGTGTGTGGCTCAATGACCATGAGATTGAGATTATGGCTGAAAGAAACATCGGAGTCTCCCACTGCATAGAAAGCAATCTCAAACTTTCAAGCGGTATTGCACCTGTGGCAAAGATGATTAAAAAAGGCATAAAAGTAAGCATGGGAACTGATGGTGCTGCAAGCAACAACAATCTTGATTTGCTTGAGGAAATTTCTATTGCAGCAAAGGTGCAGAAAGGAATCACAGCAGATCCTACTGTGCTTGATGTAAAAACTTGCATGAAAATGCTCACAGTATGGGCAGCAGAATCCCTTGGAGTTGAAAAAGAAGTCGGAAGCATACAGATTGGTAAAAGGGCTGACTTAGTTGTTATGAATCTTAGAAAGCCTCATCTACAGCCAATTTACGATATATACTCCACAATAATTTACTCTGCAAAGGCTTCAGACATTGAAAATGTCTTTGTTAATGGCATTCCAGTAATACTTAATGGAAAGCATCAGTTTGTCGATGAAGAAGAGATTATTGAGAAAGCATTATGGTGGGCTGAAAAAATTCAGAATTCGTAAATCATTAATTCTCTATCTTCAGCAACTCATACACAAGCATTTCAAGGCTACAGGAGCGAGAATGTCTTAATGATAGATTTGTTCTGTAAAGTAGGGAGTAAACTTTTTCATCTGTATCTTCTTTATTGGTATAATACCAATTCAAAGCACCTAAGATCATGTCTGGTTCTGTATTTTTAAGTCTCTCAAGAAGATTGAATGCTTTTTCTTTGTTTTTTTTCTTTATTGCATCAACAAGATCAAAGGCTGTAAACTCACCAAGCTCTGTTAGAATATCCTTAATCTCAAAAAAACCAATGTTAGATTTATCTGTTAAAAGCGATATTTTTTCTATCTCAGAGGAAATTAAACCAGGTTGACCTCCTGTTATATCAATCAAATAATAAACTGCATCCTGCTTTAGTGTAATACCATTTTGAATTGCCTTATATGATATCCACGCTGGTAAATCCTCTTTGCGTATATCCAGATTAAAAATCAGAAAGTTTTTATCTTTTTTTAAATAGGCGATTTCATCAGATATTTCTTTATATGAGGCATTACAAAGAATAATGAGACTCACAGATTTATGCCCATATGGGGTAATTTTTTTGAGCCATTCAACTCTTTTTTCAGTCTTCTTTATCTTTTCAAAGTTGTAAACAAGCAGAATTTTTTTTGAAGAAAACAACGATGGTGAGGCAAAAGATGCCATATCAATCTCTTCAGTAGATTCACATGTTTCAATTGCTATTGAATCAAAGTTATTACGAATAAGTCTTACAGCCTCAAATAAAAGAAAGCTGTCTTGAGCATAGCAAAAATAAACTGTCTTTGGAAGTTTTTCTTTTATTTCCTTTTCAAGTTTTTGTATCTCAAGCATAATTTTTATTGAATTTCTTCAGAACTTTCTTCTTTTTTTGTTTCCTCTGTGTCAAAGATAAGCTTTCTTACCATATCATCGGATATATCTCTTATTAAAGATTCAATTGCAATGTCTCTGTCTGCAATAATGCTCTGTAAGTCTCTGGTGGTTCTAAAAAAAGTTGTAAATGGTGATGATGGTGTAAACTCTTTCTTTTTCAACTTTCCTTCATAAAGAATTGCTCTTACATCCATTGTAACTTGATATTCTACAGTATAAAGACCTATCTCTGATAAAGTAGAAAGCCGATAGTTCTTTATCTGAATATCAAGCACTCTTTCAGCAGATGAAGTAATTATAAATCCATTTTCAGAGAGTGTCTGATAGGCAATCTTTCGCATCTTATCCTGAAGTCCGGGTTCAAGAGTAAGATTTTCTACACTTCTTAAATATATCTCCTGAAAAGGTAGATCAGCCTTTGTATGGATGCTGTATCCACAACTTGTTGTAAAAAGATATAAACAGAGCAAAGTCTTAATAAAAAATTTTTTCATAATTTAATCTCCTTGCAATATGAGTCTATAAAATGCTTTAACTGTCTGATAAACTCTTCTACATCATTTAAGTTGTTTTTTACAATATGAAACAATTCAGTTGGCGTTATCTCTCTATAAAAATGAACCATTCTATTACGGTAACCTGCCATCAAAAATAGTTTTTCCGATAGTTCAAGGTTAATAACTCCTTTATTGCCTAATTCTTTCGCAATTTTTTTGTATTCAAGCTCTTTATATCCGTAAGTTTTAGCAAGTATGTGTCTGCCTATGTCAAACATAGCCTCCAGAGCTCGTCTTAAATAACTCTCTACATAGATTGGATTTCTTTTGTCTGAAAAAAATTCCTCCTCTGAAATGCTTTGAAAAACTTTTAATTCAATAACACATTCCTCTATAAAGCCGATTAAGTCAACTATGCGCTTTATATTCAAATTGGAAATAACCATCTTCAATTGCCTCTAACACATCTTTTATAAATTCTTTCTGCTTAAAACTTAAATCAGAAGCTTTTTTCATTATAAGCTCTTCATATTCATCTGCAAAATCTTCATCTTTTGCATAAATGCGGATACCTTTTATAATCTCATACTGAAAAAGTGAGTCCTGTTCATGCATAAAAACAAGGTCTATCTCAAAGGGCTCAAAGATAATGCATAACTCCTTGTAAAGCTCACCATATGTTTTTATGATGTTTGCAGAGATTTCTTCAAAAAGAACTGCTATGTCAAGATCAGAGTAAGGAGCAGGACTTATTTGTTCACCGTGAAGATATTTTTCCCCTAACTTAGCTTGTGAACCAAAAAGATAAACCAATGAAATTTTATATTTTTCAGCGATTTCATCTATAGATGGCATAATTTATAATAGCACTTTTCAGCTATCCCTTTACCACTATGTTTACAAGCTTGCCTTTGACAGGAATTATTTTGAGTATCTCCTTTCCATCAATCCATTGTTTTATCTTTTCATCATCAACAGCTATTTTGATAATCTCTTCATCAGTCATTCCTTGAGGAATCATAATTTTTGAACGGACTTTTCCGTTTATCTGTACAACAAGCTCTATCATATGCTCACGGGCAAGTTCTTCATCATACTGAGGCCATGGCTGATTAAGAATAAAACCATGGTATCCAATTGCATTCCAGAGTTCCTCTGCAATATGAGGTGCAAAGGGACTTAAAAGTATAAGAAAGTTTCTTATGGCTAACTTAAATATTATACGTTCTTCATCAGTTTTTGATTCATAACCATAAACTTCATTTACAAACTCCATAAGCCGGGCAATTGCTGTATTAAACTGGTATTCCCTTTCTATATCAAGGGTTACTCTCTTTATTGTTCTGTGGATGAGGCTTAAAAGTTCTGAGGCTTGAGGCTTAAAATTTAACTCTGAAGGAGTTTCTCTAAGCCATTTATGGTGTCTATAAACAAGGGCATATACTCTTTTTAAAAATCTATGAGCACCCTCAACTCCCTGAGAGGACCACTCAAGGTCTTTTTCAGGTGGTGCTGCAAAGAGAGTAAATACTCTAACTGTGTCTGTTCCATACTGTTGTATCATCTCATCAGGGTCAACAATGTTTTTCTTTGATTTAGACATCTTTTCTACTCTTCCTACTGTAATAGGGCTTCCGCAGTGGATGCATTTCCCCTCTTTTACTTCCTTTGGAAAAAGCCATTCATGCTGTGGGCAACGATAACTCTCCATGCATACCATACCCTGTGTAAGAAGTCTTTCAAAGGGTTCATCAAAGGGAACTATTCCAAGGTCTCTGAGCACCTTTGTAAAAAATCTTGCATAAAGTAAATGAAGAACCGCATGTTCAATTCCACCAATATATTGATCTACAGGCATCCAGTATTTTATCTTTTCTCTGTGTAAAGCTTCTTCATCATTCAGGGAACAATATCTTACAAAATACCAAGATGAATCCACAAAGGTATCCATTGTGTCTGTCTCTCTTGTGGCATCTTCACCACAGCTTGGGCATTTTGTTCTGTAAAACTCATCCACATATTTAAGAGGTGATTCACCTTTGCCTGTAAGATTTACATTTTCTGGCAAAATCACAGGTAAGTCTTTTTCAGGAACAGGAACAATGCCACATCTATCGCAGTATATTATGGGAATAGGCGTACCCCAGTAACGCTGTCTTGAAATTCCCCAATCTCTGAGTCTGTAATTTACTGTTTTTTTACCAAGTCCTTTTTTCTCTATGTAATCTGCAACTGCTTTTTTCCCTTCAGTGGAAGAAAGACCTGAAAATTCACCTGAATTAACCATAATTCCCTCTTCTTCATAGGCTTCTGTAAGAGGTTCAGGAAGTTCAGCATTTTCTGGTTTTATAACAACCTTTATGGGAATTCCGTATCTCTGAGCAAACTCAAAATCCCTCTGGTCATGGGCTGGCACACTCATTATTGCACCAGTTCCATACTCCATAAGAACAAAGTTTGCTATCCAGATTGGAATTCTTTCTCTATTTAAAGGATTAATGGCATATTTGCCTGTAAAGATTCCTTCTTTAATATCAGGGTCACGCTGTAGCTGTCTTATTCTCTTTAATTCATCTTTATCATCACAAAGCCTATCTGAAAGCGGATGCTCTGCAGAAAGGCACATAAAGGTAACCCCAAAGATTGTATCAGGTCTTGTTGTAAAAATTCTCAATACTTCATTCATTCCCTCAATAGGAAAATCTACCTCAACACCTTCACTTTTACCTATCCAGTTACGCTGCATTGTAAGAACCTTTTCAGGCCAGCCTGTGAGTATATCACAGTCCTGAAGTAATTCTTCAGCATAGGCAGTAATTTTTAAAAACCACTGCTCAAGCTCCTTTTGCTCTACTAAGCTCTCACATCTCCAGCAAGCTCCGTCAATAACTTGCTCATTGGCAAGCACAGTGGCACATGAAGGACACCAGTTTACAAAGGAAGATTTTCTATAGGCAAGCCCCTTTTCATAGAGTTTTAGAAATATCCATTGATTCCACTTGTAGTATTCTGAAGAGCAGGTAGTAACCTCCCTTCTCCAGTCATAGGTCAAACCAAGTTTTATAAGTTGAGCTTTCATGTAATCTATGTTTTCATATGTCCATTTTGCAGGATGAACACCATGCTTTATTGCAGCATTTTCAGCAGGAAGTCCAAAGGCATCCCAGCCCATTGGATGAAGCACGCTAAAACCTCTCATTCGTTTGTATCTTGCAATTACATCTCCAATTACATAGTTACGTACATGCCCCATGTGTATCTTTCCGCTTGGATAAGGGAACATTTCAAGACAGTAAAATTTTTGCTTCGTTGGGTCATCGTCAATTTCAAAAATTCTGTTTTTAAGCCATTCTTCCTGCCATTTTTTTTCTATGTTTTCAAAGTCGTAATTCTGGTTCATTCTGCCTCCAGAAGAAATTCTTTGCAAGTATTATATAGAGAAAATCTTTAAAAATTCAAACACTAAATATGCCAAAAATCATTAATAATCCAAGAATTATCAGACAGGCTCCTATAAGGTAATTAGTCCATCTAAAGATTTTCATGAATTTTCTAATATATCGCATGGCTGTATCAATCAATAAAGAAAAAATCAGAAAAGGTATAGCTATTCCAGCACAATAAGCTCCAAGCATTTTTATCCCTGAGACAACGCTTCCACTCATGCTTGAATAAATGAGAATACTGCCAAGCACAGGACCAATACAGGGAGACCATCCTGCAGCAAAGCCTATTCCTACTAAAAAGGCTCCTAGGGGTGTTCCAACTCTCTGAAGTTTCATATTAATTCTGAGATCTCTCAGTAAGATGCCTGATTTTATTAGATCTATTAGAACTAATCCGAATAAAATAAGAAAAGCTCCCCCTATTATTCTCAAATAATCCTGAAAATCAAAAAAAATTGTTCCAATAAAAGCACTTCCAGCTCCAAGAGCAAGATAAACTATGGAAAAGCCAGCAATGAATATTAGAGTATAAATAAAAATATGCAAACGAGATCCTTCCCTTGAGAACTCAGTAATTGAGATTCCTGAAAAAAGGGATATGTAAACAGGAAGCAAAGGAAGAATGCAGGGAGAAAAAAAGCTTATAATGCCTCCGAAAAAAGCAGCAGTAAGGGTTATTTCGTTCATCTGCTACACTCAGAAGGATCTCCCTTAAGCTTGTCAATTGCATGTGGAAGGACATCCAAGATTACCTCAAGGGATTCCCTGACAGCCTTCGGACTTCCAGGAAGATTTATTATCAAAGTTTTTCCTTTAATTCCAGCTACTGCTCTTGAAAGTATAGCTGTCTTTGTCTTGGCAAATCCTGTAAATCTCATTGCCTCAGCAATGCCTGGAACTTCCTTATCAATAATCTCAACAGTTGCATCAGGAGTGACATCTCTGGGATGCAATCCTGTTCCGCCATTTGTTAATATGAGGTCTGCTCTGTCAATTTCATCAATTATTGCCTGCTTTATTAAATCTTTTTCATCGGGTACAATTCTGTATGAAACCACATCTGCCCAATTAGTTACCATCTCTTCAATAACTTTCCCACTTAAGTCTTCTCTTTGACCTTTTGAACCCTTATCGGAAACTGTTATAATCGCTACTTTGT
This sequence comes from uncultured Thermodesulfovibrio sp., assembly GCA_964614465.1. GTDB lineage: Bacteria > Nitrospirota > Thermodesulfovibrionia > Thermodesulfovibrionales > Thermodesulfovibrionaceae > Thermodesulfovibrio. The sequence continues at coordinate 13,926 of CAZTLF010000029.1, read as the reverse complement.
ACTTCATAGAATTACTATCTCATCTCCCACTTTAATTTTCCCACCTTTTATTACTCTAGCAAATACTCCTTCTTTTGGCATTATGCAGGCTTTAATGATTTTAAAAATATCGCATTTAGTATGACATTCTTTGCCATGCTGTGTTATCTCTAAGATTACATCGTCTATCTTAAGTTTTGTACCAATCGGAAGAGAAAGTAAATCTATACCCTCTGTGGTGATGTTTTCAGCAAAGTCTCCATAGTTAAGATTTAAGCCTTTATCCTTCATTTTTTGAATACTTTCCTCAGCCAGAAGACTTACCTGTCTGTGCCAGTGAGAGCCAGCATGAGCATCTTCCTTTATTCCATAGTTTTCAATGACTACAGCTTCCTTAACAGGCTTCTTTGTTGTACCTTTTTTTTCGCTTATATTTATTGAGACTATCTTCGCAGACATATCAAATATTATAAAATATCAACTAATGGATAAGCAAAACAGGTTTTGAAGAATTCTTTATAACTGCCTCAGCTACACTACCTATTATAATTGCCTCAGTATAAGACCTTCCTTTTGAACCTATTACAACAAGATCTGCATCTTCAGATTTTTTGATTATTTCATCTACGGGAATGCCTGAAAGAATCTCATAATTTAAAGTTTTGTCTATTTTTTGAAGTTGTTCCCAAGCATTTTCTTTTAAATAGTTAATATATTTTTCTATCTCTGCAGGTTCTTCAATAATACCTTTAACTTTTTGCTCAGGTACAACATGTAAAACCTTTAACTCACCATGCCATTTTTTAACTATATGTTGAGCAGCAGAGAGAGCTCTCAAAGAAGGTTCAGAAAAATCAACAGGACATAGAAATTTTTTTATTTTGATATCTTCAGGACTGATTTCTTTGAAATCTTCTCCTTTTACAATAAGAACAGGCACGTTAAGTCCCTTAAGAATTCTTTCAGAAGTAGAAGGTCTTGTAATATGTGTTTTGAAACCTAATACAGCAAAACTGTTTTTATTTTTTATGACTTCCTTAATGCTTTCAATTAGTCTGCCAAAAACAACTTTAATATCAATATCAGGCACATATGTAACAAGCTGTTGTGCCAGTCCTTTTAATTTTTCTTCAATTTTCTTCTTTTCTTTATTAATATAGGGTGTTAAATAAGCTGGAGGTGTGAGTGTATATTCCATAATATGAAACAGGCAGAAAGCCTTACAATCAAAAGTCTGTGAAAGCCACACTGCATATGAAAGCACAAGAGGTGTGGCTGGTTTAAAATCTATGGCAATATAAATTTTTTCTATGTTCATGTTTTCACAGGCTTTCCGAGTTTTTCTTCAACGGACTTAATCTTTGCTTCAATTCTTCCTGTTGCACCTTTCCTGTCATCAATTTTTATATCAATCACCAATCTTTCTACTTCATCCATCAATAGATTTCTGCATTTTTTGATTAACTCCATTACTTCATCCCATTGTCCTTCAACAATTGTTCCCATTGCATGAACTCTGTAAGGAAGCCCGCTTTCATCAACTAATTTTATAACTTTTGCCACATATTGACTTACACTTACTCCAACTCCTAAGGGAACCATACTGAACTCTGCAATCATTTTTTACCTCCTGAAAAACTTTAACATATCCTTAATAAACATCTCCAGAAACTTTTACTGTGAGATCTCCAAGCATGTTTGTATAACTACCAAGCTCATTGTCATACCAGCCATATATCACTGCCTGAGTCACAGGAATTTGTAGTTTATCAGTAATAGGTGAGCCAATATTACACATTTTTGATATATCAAGTGTAATCATGGCAGTTCTTGTATGTGTTTCACTACCTTCAATTATTGCTGCTGGTCCAAAAAATCCAATTATGTCAGTGGATACTTTCTGGTCATCTGTGAAAAGCAGATATCCTCTTTTTTCTCTTTCAGCAGCTTCCTGATAAACTTTATTTATCAGATCTCCATCAATAATATTGCTTTCTTCATCTCTAAAAGCTACAACAAGGATTATTAATGAACCTGTTACAACTGGAACTCTAACTGATTGAGCTATAAAACCAATGTTTTTCATCTCAGGTAAAACAAGTGCAAGCGTTTTTGCTGCACCAGTGCTTGTTAGTATTATATTGTTCAAGGCAGAACGTATTTTTCTTAAATCCTTTGCATCAGTTTTAGGAACTCTATCAAGAACCTCCTGAGAAGCGGTTACTGCATGAACTGTTGCCATTGAAACACTGAGTATTCTTTCTGCACCAAAATAATCAAGAAGTGGTTTCATCATATGAGCAAGGCAGGTAGTTGTACAGGAAGCACCTGATATAATTAGATGTTTTTTACTATCATACATTTCTTCATTTATTCCCATTATTATTGTTACCGAATCTTCAGGAATTTCCATAGCTTTATCTTTTATTTTGAAAGGTGCACTGACTAATACTTTATAAGCTCCTGATTCAAGATGTCCTCTTACAGAGCCTTCCTTGGAAGCCGATGGAAGTGTAGGATCAAGAAATTTTCCAGTTGTGTCAACAACGAGTCTTACGCCGTTCTTTTCCCATCCTATATCCTTCGGATTTCTATTTTCTGTAAGAATCTTTACAGGAACTCCATCAATAACGATTGTGGAGTTTGCTTCATCAACTTTTTCTATAACTGATTTTGAACTATAACCATAAAGATAATTATGGAGCCTGCCATATGTGGAGTCATGTTCAATATAAAAAGCTACATCCTGCAATGATTTACCAACCTTTCTGCCAAGATTAACAACAATTCTTGAAAAATGTTTTCTGCCAATATGATGCCAGAGGGTAAGCTTACCAATTCTTCCCAATCCATTAATTCCCAGAATGGATTCACCCATTTTAAACCTCCTTTTTAGTTTAAAAATACTCTGATGAAAGATAAATTGTTTGTGTTAAATGCTTGCCAATATAAACCATGCCATTTCTACCATCAATGCTTATAAAGTCTCCCTTCTTGAGTATTTTTTTGCCAATTCTGCATTTTTTATCATTCTGATATACTGCCATTTTTGAAAAACCAACTACACATGTTTTGCCAAGTTTTGTAGCAATTATAGATGCATGAGATGTAGAACCTCCCCTTGCTGTAAGTATTCCATCAGCAGAAGCAATATGAACTATATCATCAGGAACAGTATCGGCTCTCACAAGAATAACAGGAATCTGAGCATCCTGTTGTTTAAAATCCTTTATATCATCCACATCAAAAACAATTCTTCCAGATATTGCTCCACCACTTACACCTATTCCTGTTCCAAGCCTGCTTTCATTTAGTGATTCTGTTGGAACAAATACTGTCATGAGTTCTCTCTTAGCATAACTCATCTCTCTTGTTTGAAGAATATATAAATCATTTTTGCCTCTTCCATCAAATGTAAACTCTATTTCCTGATGATCCCATCTTTCTTTATAAATCAGTCTTTCTGCAATCTCTAATAAAGAGTTATAAATCTCTGGAAAAGCCTCTTCAAGAGACTTTTCATTTATTCTTCCTTCAATTATCTTTTGTTCTATTGAAATAGGATAAGTTTTTACCAATCCTGAAACAATATCTTCACCCTGAGCTCCTGTTGTATAGTCTCCCCATAATACAAGTCTGTCAATGGATTCTTTGGGATTTCTTGTAAATAAAACACCTGAGCCTGCATTTATGTCAAGATTACCAAATATCATCTTTTGAACCACAACAGCTGTTCCCCAGTCTTCAGAAATTCCAAGAATCTCTCTATAAGCCTTTGCCTTATTTGAATACCATGAGTTAAAAACCTGAGAAATCGCTATTTCAAGCTGCCTCCATGGGTCTTCCTCTATGTAAATACCCTTTGATAAAATAAAGTCTCTGTATGCCATAGCAACTTCTTTCATCTGAAGAGGAGTAAATTGAATTTTAAGTTCTGCTTTATATTTCTTCTTAAAGTCATTTATTATACTGTCAAATTCATCTCTATCTAATCCAAAGGACATTCCCCAGCACTGCAAAAATCTTCTGTAGCTATCCCAGGCAAACCATGGTTTGCCTGTTTGTTTTATAAGTCCTTCTATGATTTTTTCATTAATTCCAACATTTAAAAAAGAGTTCATCATCCCGGGCATTGAGACTGCTCCGCCACTTCTTACAGAGACCAATAATGGATTAAATGCTTCACCAAAAGTTCTTTTTGTAGAGGTCTCCAGTCTTTTCATTGCTGAATGAATTTCTTTATTTAAATGCTCTTTAACAGGTTCAAAGTTATTTATTGCTTCCCTACATCTGAAAACTTCAGTTGTTAGAATAAACCCTGGAGGAACGTGGATTCCCTTAGATGCAAGCTTAATTAAGTTATGTCCTTTATTGCCAAGATGAATTCTGTCATTGATCTCTTCTTTGGGATGATAAATGTCACATAGAATTTTTTTAGGATCATAGGTCATCAAAAGATCAAGATCTTTGTATGCAAGTTTTTCTGCCTGATTGTAGGAAGCTTTTATAATTCTGCCGATAAGCCTGTCAAGCTGACTTAAACCAGGATATTGGACTACCATTTCTCTCAAAAATTTTTCTGAAAGAGCATTTATTAGCTCAAACTCTTCAAGTTCTGTTTCCATAATATTTTTTGAAATTTTCATTACTATTTTTTTAAGCCATTTTTTATATGGAGCGGTACAGTATGTATTGACTATATCACTTACTGATTCTGCAAAATTTCTAAAAATATCCATATATTGAGAAAATGTAAATCTCCTTATTTCTAAAGCTACAGAGAGCATTGAAAGATTATGGATGTATTTTTGAGAAGAAATTCCATTAAGTTCCAGAATCTTAGCAAAAAGTTTAAGATATTTTTCTATTCTAAAAAGAGTTGCTCTTGTAATAAAACTAAGGTCTATGGACTGTTCAATCTCATCAAGAAGACTATTGAGCAAGCTTTCAAGCCTTAAATAAACAGATAGGGCATTAAATTTTCTTTCACTGTATCTTCCTGATATAGATGGAATTCCTGCAACAATATGTCTTTTATGTGTTATATCTTCAAAGGCTTCATATTTTTCAGGTGAAACTATAATATTTTTCAGAGTTTCAAGATATTTTACAGTAGACTCAACTTTTTGAGATAAAGAATATCCTGATAAAACTTCAATTAAAAAATTGGCATCAGGTAAACCATGATAAAAAGCTTCTTTTAAAAAACTCTCAATCTCTTTGCAGTCTGTTTTATATTTTGCATAAAGCAATTGATATAGCCTTATTGTTAAAATTGCTTTAGTTTTGATTATATCTGATACAGGATAAGATTTTATTTTAGAAGATATTGCATCTATTGAAGTTGAAAGAATCTTCTCTATGCAGCCAAATTCTTCTGAGTTCAAAAGTCTCTCAAATAAATAATGGAGCTCTCTGTAATGCTCATCTGTAAAATCAATTTCCTTTAAAACTTCTTCTGGGATACAATCTTCCAAAACTTTTCTTTTACCTGTAATCCAAAATTCTGTCACTTTTTTCACTAAATCAACTAGAAAAGAACTGCTTTCAACATGAATCTGTTTTCTTATAAAATGCATAAGAGGGTCTTTTCTTTTAAAAATCTCATCAACCTGTGTGGAAACTGTTCTTAAGTGCCCTTCAGCATTTATTTCATTAAAATAAACAGGAACTTTTTTAAAAAGGGGCTTAACTAAATAAAATATTGGATAAATATCTGCATTAAGAAGTTTTGTTATTTCCCTCTGAAAAAGATCTATATCTTTTATATGAATACCTCCAAAAAATAAATAAATGCAGAGGGCTGATATAAGATCTTTTGACTCTAAAGGATTTTTTGAAATCAGATCAAACCATAATCTTAAATTAAATATGTGATAACGATTAACATTTATCTTATAATTAGTATCAAAACCTTTAAATTGGGGAGCATGAAATCCAAGTAATATCAAGTGTTCTATATAAGAATTTAAAATCTCTTTGTTATTTAATTTATAAACAGCATCGCCTATATCTTCCAGTGAAAACATTACAGCATCAGGAAATATATAGAAAAATTTATCAAATTGAGAAAAAATCACATCAAAAAAGGAAATAATTTTCTTAGTATCAACCTTTTGTGACTGTAATAAGAAATTTTTTATAACCCTTCCAAGCTCTCTAAGAGAAAACTCGTGAATTTCTCTTAACTGCTGATTTTCTGTTATCCATAATAAGTAGTACACTGTGGTTTTCAGATTTAACCATAAATCACCAGAGTCTAAAAATTTTTTTGGACCTTCCCTGAATTTATTGAAAATTTCTTTTTCAGAAGAAATACTAAGAAGTTTATTAATATCAGTAGTTTTTGAGATTTCTTCGGTTGTTGTTTTAATTTCCTTAAATAAACTCTCACAGAATGGTTTTATTAAATTTATTCCTTCAATAAAAAATTTCTTAAAATACTCATCGGGTAAAGGAATTGATAAACATGATGAATAAAATGTCTGAAGATACTTTTGATAAAGATTTACAAAGGAATTAATTAATTGAGAATCTCTAATTTCTTTTTTTATAATTTCCTTACCTATATTTTTCAAAACTCCAAGCTGAGGGATATAAAGACAAATTTCAATGGTATTGAGATATTCAAAAACATCTAAAATAATCTTTCTATAATAGAAGTTTTTATCAGCCTCTTCTTCAAGAAGCTTCATTATAATCTTTAAAATAGCCCTTAAAAATGTCTGCTTTTCATCACTTTGTTGAAAGCCTTGAATTAAATAATTAATTAATACGGATGTTGCCTCATATCCCTTAGAATTTTTTAAATAGAATCCTGCATATTTTAAATAATGATTTTCAATTTCCTGCGCTATGCTAACCGTATAAGTTGAATGCTTTAATTTTTCAATTAAATCTATAGTATTTTTCAATATTCCTGGATAGTCAGAAAAAATATCACTTATTTTTTCAATCTCTCTGCAAATGATCTGTGTCATTTTTATTTAATTATATCAAAAATTTATAGGAATCAAAAGTTCTTGTATGTTAAAATTTAAAAAAGGATTTTTATAAAATGAATAAAGATAACCTTTTTCACGATATCCATGAAGAATGTGGTATATTTGGCATCTTTGGACATCCTGAAGCTGCTAATTTAACTTATCTTGGTCTATATGCACTTCAACACAGAGGGCAGGAGGGTGCTGGAATATGCTCATCTGACGGAACAAAGCTTTATCTTGAAAAATCCTTAGGGCTTGTTGCTGACATATTTAATGAAAAGGTTTTAAAAAAACTTCCGGGACATATTGCTATTGGACATAATAGATACTCAACAACCGGATCAAGTACCATAGAAAATGTCCAGCCTTTGATGGCAACATACAGTTTGGGAAGCATTGCCATAGCTCATAATGGAAATTTAATTGAAATTGATACTATGCGAGGAAAACTGGAAAGAGATGGTGCTATATTTCAAAGCACCTCAGACAGCGAGATAATTCTCCATTTAATTGCGAGAGCAAAAAGCGGAGAACCAAGAGAAAGAATCGCAAATGCAGTAAGACAGGTCTCAGGAGCTTTTTCCCTTTTGCTCATGACAGAAAAAGAATTAATTGCTATCAGAGACCCTTATGGTATAAGACCTCTTGTTCTTGGAAAGATTCAAGATGCTTATGTGGTTGCTTCTGAGACATGTGCTTTTGACCTAATTGGTGCAACTTACATAAGAGACATTAATCCGGGGGAAATGTTGATAATTGATGAAAGTGGCTTACATTCAATAAAGATATTCAATTCTATAAAACCTGCCTATTGCGTTTTTGAGTTTATTTATTTTGCAAGACCAGATAGCTATATTTTTGACCACATATGCGTAAATACAATAAGGAAAGAGCTCGGTAGACAACTTGCAAGGGAACATTTAGTTGATGCTGACCTTGTTATTCCTGTGCCAGATTCAGGAGTTCCAGCAGCCTTAGGATATGCTGAAGAAAGCGGAATTCCATTTGAGTTTGGTCTGATAAGAAATCACTATGTTGGAAGAACATTCATAGAGCCCAAGCAAAGCATAAGACATTTCGGAGTTAAAGTAAAACTTAATCCAGTAAGAGACGCTCTTAAAGATAAAAGAGTAGTTGTGATAGATGACTCTATTGTAAGGGGCACAACCTCCAAAAAAATTGTAAAGATGATCAGAGAATTAGGTGGAGCTAAGGAGGTTCATATGAGAATCAGTTCTCCTCCAACTATAGGACCTTGCTTTTATGGAATAGACACTCCAACAAGACAGGAGTTAATTGCCTCGTCTCACAGGATTGAAGAGATCAGAAAATATACTACTGCTGATTCTCTGGGTTACTTAAGCATTGAAGGTTTAAAAAAGATAATTCCTAACTCCGATCTTTATTGTATGGCTTGTTTTAATTACAAATATCCGATAGAGTTTTCATCTAAAAAAATAAATCAGCTTGAGCTTTTTGAATGAATATTAAGCCTCTTGAAAATATATTAAAAATAAATTTAAAAGTAAAATCTCATGAGAAAGTTCTTATATTTACAGACCTCATAAAAAAAGATGAATCCATCTCTGATTATGAAAAACAAAGAAGAAAAGCACTTATAGAGATTGCTTCACAGTTAACAGATATAGGAAAAAATTTCTGCAAAAAAATAATTTATTTTGAATATCCTGCTACAGGATCTCATGGGATTGAACCTCCAGAAAAACTGTGGAAGCTTGCTTTTGGAGAAAGAATCATAGATAAAATTAAGGATAAAGGGGTTTTTGATAAACTGCTTTCAAAAAATACCTCAAAGAAGGAGTTTATTGAAATTAAAAAGATTATAAAAGAATATAAAGCTGATGCTGTAAATGCGGTAGTAGCTCTTTCTAATTTTTCCACAAGCCATACAAACTTCAGGGATCTTCTTACAAAATGTTGTGGAACAAGATATGCAAGCATGCCCCTTTTTGATCCATCAATGCTCAACAATGCCATGATGGCTGACTGGAAAGAAGTACATAGAATATCTCTGAAAATAAAGAAAATTCTTGATAAAATAGAGAAAATTAGCATAGAGACGCCAAATGGAACAAAAATCTCTTTTGTGAAGGGAAAAAGAAAAATCAAAATAGACTCAGGAATTCTTACTCGTAAAGGCTCTTTTGGAAATCTTCCTGCAGGAGAGGTATTTTTTGCACCCTTAGAAAATACAGCAAAAGGCAGGCTCGTTATAGAATGGGCACCCACAAGAAAACTTGAAAGTCCTTTGATTCTGAACATACAAAATGGTAAAGTTATTTCCATAGAAGGAACAGAGCATTACAAAGAAGATCTTGAAAAAAAGCTTAATGAGAGAGAAGAAAACAGAAATATTGCTGAACTTGGAATAGGAACAAATGACAAGGCAAGCAAACCAGACAACATACTTGAATCAGAAAAAATACTCGGCACAATCCATATTGCTCTTGGTGACAACTCCTCCTTTGGTGGAAAGGTTAGAACACCTTTTCATCAGGATTTTATTTTCTTTGAACCAACTCTTTATGGATTTACGAAGAAAGATGAAGAAATAAAAATTTTTGAAAAAGGCTTTCTTCTGATATAATATTTTTTATGAAAGCGAAATTAGAAATAGAGTTTAAAGATATCACTGTTGAAAAAATCCAACAAACATTATTAGAGATTTTTTATACTCTCAAAGCCATAGGTATGATTGAGGATGGCAATTTTGAGATATTCACTCCCAATGGTGTTGTAACTGAAAAGTGTATACTGCAGCAAAACCAAGTAATCGGCTGAAGAAGAAATCCTCTGCTGTAAGCAGAGCAAGAGAAAAATGTCTATAAAAATAGTCTGCCAGAATAAAAAAGCCTTTGTTGATTACTTTATTGACGAAACCATAGAAGCAGGAGTTGTTCTTACAGGAACAGAGGTAAAATCATTAAGGGAAGGCAAAGCAAATCTAAAAGACAGTTATGTAATAATCAAAGACAATGAAGCATGGTTACTTAACTGTCACATTAGTCACTACAGTCACGGAAATATATTTAATCATGATCCCTTGAGAACAAGAAAACTGCTTCTACACAGGAAAGAGATTGAAAGAATAAGAGGTAAAATACAGCAACAGGGATATACTCTCATTCCTCTCAAGCTTTACTTCAAAGGACCCCATGTTAAAGTTGAGATTGCTCTTGCAAGGGGTAGAAAGAAATATGAAAAAAGAGATATAATTAAAAAGAAAGAAGCTCAAAGAGAAATTGAGCGTGCTCTAAAAAATAAATGATCTTTAACAAGGGGGCGAAAGGACTCGACGGAGGTAGTGAGGGCTAAGCTGCATGCCGTGTTGCCCGTCACCACGTAAAAAAGATGGGGAAAACACAACTGCCAACAACGAATTGGCACTCGCTGCTTAATTAAAGCAGCCGTCTTCCAGGGTTCTGCTCTGAGGCTCGGGAAAGGCGTGAGAAATCGGAGCTACTCTTAAGCATTTAACCCTTTGCTTAAGAGGAAACTTCAGGGTTGTAGGATTTTAGAAAGCCTGTGGAAGGGCGAGCTAAAATCCGAATCCTAAAACTTCCACTAAGCATGTAGATGCTTAGAAGTAGCACCTTCGGACGCGGGTTCGATTCCCGCCGCCTCCACCAAAAATTAAGAGTCTTCACCTTTACTACTACTCTTAGATTGATTCTTTCTGCTCTGAGGCGTATTTAATAATTTAATTCGTATCTAATCACTTTAACATATGGCTTATCAACTAATAATTGATAAATTTTCCCATCTGATGAAACTTTTACAGACTTCCATATTTCATGAGGCGTTCTCTGAACAATGAGTTTAATTCTACCTATTTCCTTTAGTGCAGAATTTAACATTATTACCATATTTGAATATTTTTTCTTACCCTTTTCTTCGCCCTCAAGAAAGACCGAAAAATAGAGTCTTTCTTTTTTGTCATCCCAGATGCCTGTGAGATGTATTATTACCATATCAAAATTAACAATAAACTCTGGTTCCCACATTGAAATACTATTCTCCTGAGAACGATAGACAACCGCAGTTATGTCACCTAAAAATTTTGCATAATATACTCTCTTACTATCCCGAGATGGTTTGCCTGGAAGTAAAACTATGTCTAAAGTTTTACCATCAAGAGATGCTATCCTCTGATATGAGTCCCCATCTGATGTAGACAGTCATACACCTGCAAATTTTCCTTCATTGACAATATGTATCTCAGAGCAGTAAGGTGGAGTTTTAATTAAATTAAGGATTTTCCATTTGATTCAAGGACATACACATAATTTTCAACTGCCTTGCCGTTTTTATAGAATTCTCCAACGAGTATTATTCTATTTTCTGGAGTAATCTCTATGTCTTTAAAGTAAAGGGAGT
>CAZTLF010000029.1:0-2463 GCA_964614465.1 uncultured Thermodesulfovibrio sp. | reverse complement strand
ACGAGTATTATTCTATTTTCTGGAGTAATCTCTATGTCTTTAAAGTAAAGGGAGTTAATCTCTGGAATGGGGATACTCTTTATTCTTTTACTATCCTTAAAAACCTGAATGCGAGAGTTTAACTGATCAAGAACATAAATTTCCTCACCATTCCCTATAGAAAAACTTATAGGTCCTTCTGGACTGGCTTCTTGAGGAGTGATTATTCCGATGTTGTCAGCACCAGAACTAGTTTTTACTCTAAGAATTTCTATTTTTTTATACTTGATTTTTCATGATTTTTCTTTTCTGCATTACAGATGTTTGCAAACATAAATAAAACAAAAAATGAAGTTAAAATTAAAAGAATATTCTTACACATTAAAAATTCCTTTCAGATTGTTGAAGCTTCTTTCCTAATCCAATCTGTGTTAATTTCTCCTCAATCTCCAGTAAAATTGCCGGATCATCAATTGTAGCTGGCATTGTATAGGACTGGCCATCGGCAATTTTACGCATTATGCTCCTCAGGATTTTCCCCGACCGAGTTTTTGGAAGTCTCTCAACAATAACTGTATCCCTGTAACAGGCAATTGGTCCGATCTGATTTCTAATCATATGAGCAATTTCCTGTTTTATTTCGTTTAAGTCACGATTTACTCCAGCCTTAAGAACAACTAAACCAAGTGGTAACTGTCCTTTAAAACCATCTTCAACACCAAAAACAGCACATTCTGCTACATCGGGATGTGTTGCTATAACTTCCTCCATAGCTCCAGTTGATAAACGATGTCCAGCCACGTTGATAACATCATCTACCCTGCCCATTATGTAAACATATCCATCTTTATCAATATATCCGCCATCAGCAGTAAAATAATATCCTGGTATAACGTTCATGTATGATTCTAAAAATCTACTTTCATCATTCCATAAGGTTAGAAGAGTTCCAGGTGGCAAAGGTAGTTTTATAACTACCAGTCCTTCTTGTTCTGGTGCGAGAACCTTGCCATTAGCATCAACTATTTGAACATCATATCCTGGAACTGGCTTTGTTGAAGAACCAGCTTTAATTGGGAATTGTTCTATTCCCATACAATTTGCAGTAATAGGCCAGCCTGTTTCTGTTTGCCACCAATGGTCAATAACTGAACGATTAAGTAAATTAGAAGCCCAATAATATGTATCTGGATCAAGCCTTTCCCCTGCTAAAAAGAGATATTTAAAGTGGCTTATGTCATATTTTTTTAGATATTCACCTTGCGGGTCTTCTCTTTTAATGGCTCTAAATGCTGTAGGAGCTGTAAAAAGTGCTTTTACTTTGTGTTGAGAGATAACTCTCCAAAATGCTCCAGGGTCTGGAGTACCAATAGATTTACCTTCATACACAATTGTTGTACAGCCTGTAATAAGGGGAGCATATACAATATATGAATGTCCTACAACCCATCCTACATCAGAAGCTGCCCAGTAAACATCCCCTGGCTTTACGTCGTAAATATGTTCCATGGTCCATCTTAAAGCTACAGTATAGCCACCACTATCTCTTACAACACCTTTAGGTTTTCCAGTTGTGCCTGAGGTATAAAGAATATATAGGGGATCTGTAGAGTCAACTGGTACACAATCAGTTGGTGATGCTTTTGCCATTAATTCGTCCCAATCATAGTCAAATCCTTCTTTTATTTCGGCTCTTGCTTGGGGTCTCTGAAAGATGATGCATTTTCCAGGTTTATGGGAAGCAATTTCTAAGGCTTTGTTTAAAATTGATTTGTAGTCTATGATTTTTTTCACTTCTATTCCACAAGATGTTGCAACAACAATCTTTGGTTTTGCATCATCTATACGAACTGCCAATTCATTGGCAGCAAAACCACCAAACACAACACTGTGAATAGCACCAATTCTTGCACATGCTAACATGGCAACTACAGCTTCAGGTATCATTGACATATAAATAACAACAGTGTCACCTTTATTGACACCAAGGTTTTTAAGTACTCCTGCAAATCTTGCTACATATTCATTTAATTCCCTGTAACTAAATTTTTTTATCTGATTTGTCACAGGACTATCCCATATTAGTGCAGTTTGTTCACCTCTTCCTGCTTCAACATGTCTATCCAAAGCATTGTAGCAGACATTAAGCTTACCATCTACAAACCACCGATAAAATGGAGGATTCGAATTATCAAGAACTTTATCATACTTTTTGAACCATGATATCGCTTGGGCTGCTTCATCCCAAAATTTTTCAGGTTCCTGAATGCTTTTTCTGAAGATCCCTTCATACTTACTCATTTAATATCTCCCTACAGTAATAAAATATTATTCCTCCCTCAGGGAGGTTTTTTATAAAAAACTAAATTTGAATAATTATTATATTGTTCGTTTTAAGCTAAAAGTCAAGTAAGTGTATAAAGTCAGGGATTAACTGAAAAATTGTGTAAAAGGGATATGGTAAAATTTAAAAAACAAAGAAGG
>CAZTLF010000028.1:10417-23842 GCA_964614465.1 uncultured Thermodesulfovibrio sp. | reverse complement strand
CTTTATCCCCGGGATAACTTTCCCGGGGATTTAAAAGAAATCATTTTTATTTTATTTGTCATAGTCAAGATAAAATCTGACATTTGATGAAAAAGTGTTATACTAAGTAGAAGAAATAAGAAGTAGTTTTTGGTGTCATGTCTTGTGATATCAGTTTTCTATCTCTTTTAATGCTCTGTTTATTTCTTACTTGTTTATCTTTTGTTGTGTCTTTATTAAATATTTCATCAATGCTTGGTCTGCTTAAATACCTTTGAACTTTCGGTATCTCTTTTATCTCTTCTTTTTTTGATAATAACTCCATGAACTTTTCAATAAACTCCTTACTGCCAAGCAGTATCGTAAGAAGGCGAATCCTTTTTTTAGACTTAGACTATTGAAACTGAATGGAGAATAGAATCTTTATTTGGGAAAATACTGAAAGGAATTTGCCATATATACTGATTAATTTAAGCGCTGGAAAAGAGATTCTTAATTTTTTATAAAACAGGTTGAAGTATTTTTACAATTTATTAAAAAATCAAAAGAAAATAGTATGCCCGATATTTTAAACATCGTATTTTCAGCTCATAGAGTTGAGTTTCTGACATGCATAAGAAATCTCATGCAACAGTCTGACATTATAATCCTTGAAGAAGCTCCTTCAGATTCATTCAGAGAAATGCTTGGAGGAAAAATTTCAATCTCAAAATACCTTGAGGATGAGATATTTGAATTTCCAGAGTTTACAGCTCGCTTCTGTGAAATTCTCAGGGAACTCTCAAAAGAAGGAATAGAAATTCTTCAGATTGAGCCATACATGGAAAGACTTTTAATGATATATGATTTATTTTCACTTGGAAAAACTCCTTTGGATGTGGAAAATATTCCCCAGCTTAAAGAAGTCTATGATGCAGAAAGAAAAGCTACAAAGGCGCTCATTGATTTCTACGAAGCCTCGCTGAGCAGCACCTTCAGTGATGTAGTGGAATCAGTAAAGATATTTGCACGGGCTGATGCACATAGATTCAGACTCCGCGATGAGTTAAGAGCAGAAGCAGTTTTAAAGCAATTACCATTAAAGGGAAGAGTTTTCATTGAATCTGGTGCTATACATCAGTATTTTGGCAAGATTCTCTCTCAGAGATTAGCCAATAGATGCAGAATAAACAAAGTATTTTGCCTTGAGGATAAAGTAAGACAACTTACAGGTAAAAGCTGGATTTTTCCTCCAGGAGATATTCTTACTCTGAGATACATCTATGGAAAAAAGGAAAACCCGTTGGTGGAAAATTTACTTATAGCCAGATCATTAATATATATAATGCTCATTGAAAAAAGGGAGATGTTTCCCACATCTCAGGAAAGCACACCTCATCTTGTAGATGAAATTAATGTTATCAAAATGGTTAATAAACTATCATTTAAAGAATGTGAAATGCTGTATCGTGAAATTAGATTTAAAGATAAGGAAAAAGCCAGAGAAATCATCAAAATTTTTCTTCTATCAAAACAGCGCTCAATAAGACCTTGGTAACATTTTCAAGAAAGTAGGAATTAATTTTATCTGGTGTATCCTGAGATGTGTGATAATAAGGATTTCTGAACATGGCTGTATCAGTGAGCATCACTGCCTGAAATCCTGCATCCCAGAATGGTGCATGGTCACTAAATCTTGTCTCTATGGCAATCCATCCATTTAGGGGTGCCTTGTAAGTAATAAGATTAAGTGAAGGCACATAAGTTTTTGCTTTATCAAAAAGCTCTAAAAGAGGTCTTGACTTTTTGTTTCCTATAACTCCAATAAAATCTCCTATATCAGGACCTTTTACAAAAGCAGGAAGCTTTTGGGATCCTTTCGCCTGTGAAAAATATCCTACTGACTCAAGAATTATTGCTTTATATCTGTATCCAAGCTTTTTCATCTTTTTTACAAAATGACTGCTTCCAATTATAAATTTCAGGTCAAAAGCTTGTGGTTCCTCCAAGGTAAAGGCAATGAACTTTATCTTTTCAGAAACCTCACTTTTCCTTAAAATTCTTGCTACCTCAAGCATCACAGCTACACCACTTGCATTGTCATCAGCTCCAGATGAATCTATCGCAGAATCATAGTGTGCTCCTATCAGTAACCATTCTTTTTTTGAATCAATACCGCTTTTCGTAGCAATGATATTCTTATATTCTCTGCCATTATAGGAGAATTCATCAAAATCAACAATGTATCCATACTCTTTAAATTTTTCTTCAATAAACTTAGCTACTGATGACAAAGCTTCATAGTTATACCAGCCATGTCTTGGAATTGATATTCTATTTATAATAGTTTTTAAGTTTTCTTTATTAACTTGCTCTAAAAGTTCTTCAATATTCATTATTGAAGACTCTCAATTATTTCTAAAATATATTTTTTAGTTTCATGATTGACAATAATCTCTGCATGATTTAAGTTAAATATCCTGCCAACTTTTCCATCAACTAAGGAGCTTTCTGCAGAAACTAATCCATCTCCTTTAAGCCATTCTGATGGGATAAGTTTTTGTGGTAGATGAGATGTCAAAGCCTCAGGGAAAGAAAAGATTTTTTCTGCTGAAAGTTTAAAAAACTCACTGTTTTCTCGTAGCCTCCATTGATAAATATTAAAAAGATTAGGATTTTGTCCACCTATACAAAAAAGCTCCATGTTAGTTTTTTTAAGTGATTTTATAAAATCAGAGTTAGGAAGAAGCTCAATAACTGATTCACTTTTTAGAAAATATGCTATTTTTTCAAAAGCTTTTTCTATTCTTTCAGGAAAAATTTTTAAAAATGGTTTCAATAGATTAGAAATAATAGAAATATATTTAGTCCATTCTGCTATTGTGCTTCCCTTGTGTGGTGTTGCTATTGTTATCACTGCTTTAATGTTTTTATTATGGTTTTCAACAAATTTTCTTGCAATAAGCCCTCCTCTGCTGTGTCCTATTAAAATAACTCCTTTTTCTGTTAATAATGATGCAAAATGGACCATGTATTCAAGTTCTTCAATTGCATAATGAATTGATTTTAAGGGTTTTTTCTGAGTCCATGTAAGCACTGTATATCCTTTTTCTTTTAAATCATTAAATGAAGTATTAAGAGATATTTTAATGCCAGTTGTGAATTTTTCTGGTAAAACTAAAGGTTTTTCTTTTAAAATCAAAACTTGCGGAGATTGTCTTATAAACATATTCAATGGAAAAAGATTGCCCAATATTTTTGTTTCTGAAGGTGATGTCCATATTGAACTATCCATTCCCAAACCATGTACAAATATTATAGCGAACTTTTCTGGATCACCTTTGAAGAAATAGAAAGGGAGTCTCATCTAAAATGTTCTTCTATTAACTGTATATCTTTTTCAGATAGTCTCCAGCTAGTAGCTAAGGCATTTTCCTGAAGATGCTCTATTTTTGATGATTTTGGTATAGCAACTACTCCTTCTTTTTGTATCAGCCAGTTAAGTGCTATCTGCGAGGCAGTTTTATTATATTTTTTACCTATTTGTTTGAGAAACTCATTTTTTGCAAGCAATCCTCTTGCAAGTGGACAGTATGCCATTAAGGTGATATTGTTTTTGACACAGTAAGGAAGAAGAACTTTTTCAATTTTTCTTTCAATGAGGTTATATTCAACTTGATTTACAACTATGTCTGTGTTTCTGAGATATGCTCTTGCTTTTTCTATCTGTGAAACACTGAAA
The DNA here is from genome assembly GCA_964614465.1 of uncultured Thermodesulfovibrio sp. Classification (GTDB taxonomy): domain Bacteria; phylum Nitrospirota; class Thermodesulfovibrionia; order Thermodesulfovibrionales; family Thermodesulfovibrionaceae; genus Thermodesulfovibrio. The sequence continues at coordinate 20,142 of CAZTLF010000028.1, read as the reverse complement.
TTACTTACACCAATAAATTTTACAACCTTATCTTCTATAAGCCTTTCCATAGCATTCATCGTTTCTTTTATAGGAATTTTTGGATTTGGAGCATGAATGAGATAAAGATCAATGTAGTCAGTGTTTAACCTTTTAAGACTTTTTTGAGCAGAGTTTATTAAATCTTTATATGTTAAATTCTCAGGTAAAACCTTTGTCACAATAAAAACTTTTTGTCTTTCAAATTTTTTTATTGCTTCGCCAACAAGCTCTTCAGAATGTCCTCCGCCATACATCTCAGCAGTGTCAATCAAATACATTCCAAGCTCAATTCCTTTGATTAAAGCTTTTATTGCTTTTTCATCATTTGAATAATCAGGCGTTAATCCTCCACCAATCCCCCATGTTCCCATTCCAATTGCAGGAATTTTTATACCAGTTTTATTGAGCTCTTTGAGTTCCATAGATATTTTAATTATTGATTTATTTTGTAGTGATGTCAAGTAGTAACTCTTTCATGTTGAAGGTTGCCGATTTGAATCCTGTTATGTTTGCATGATCACTAAATCCTGTCTAAACTGCATTCATATTTTTAAATAAAATCAAAGACTTTTTGAGATAAATCTCTTTTCTGATGCTCGTAGATTCTGTTTTTTTCAATTATATGAAACACTTTCCATCCTCTCTTTACAAGCTCTTCTGAGATGAATCTTCTGTGACAATGAAAGAAAAGTTTTTCAGCACAGAAAAATATAGACAAATCTTTTATGGCAGTTTTTTCAATCTTTTCAATTCCTTTTTTAAACTCTTTTGTTTCCATATAACTTTCATATCCACCTTTTCTAAATCCTCCAAGTTCTTTGCCAAGATAGACATACTGAATGTTTTCGTTTTCCAGAATTGTTTTGATATTTTCCTTATTAAAATGGGGAAATTTTTTTGATTTCGGGAAACTTCTTACATCTATGGCTATTTTTATGTTGTATTTTTTTAGAATTTCTATAAATTCTTCTATTGAGCTAGTGCTTGTACCAATTGTATAAATCAGTCTTTTAGGCAATTTTTATTACTGCTTCTTTAATGTTTTAATATCATCCATAAAAAATTATAACACAATTGAAATCAATGAACACTGGATAATTTATGGTAAAATTATCAGATGCTTTATAAAATAGTTGCAACAGTTTTTTTTATAGGATATTTTCCATTTGCACCGGGTACAGTTTGCTCTGCTGTTGTTATGATTTTATTGATTCTATTGAAGCCCTCTTATATGGTTGTTTCAGCTATTTTAATTATTTCTCTTGTTGCCGGCATAGTTGCTTCTGAAAGAGTTCAAAAGGCTTCAAATAAAAAAGATCCTTCTTACATTGTCATAGATGAATTTGCAGGATATTTAACTTCAATTCTCTTTATCCCAATAAACTGGAAAAATCTTTTGGTCGCATTTATTTTGTTTCGTATTTTTGACATAATAAAGCCTCCACCCATAAGACAGATTGAAAAGAAATTAAAAGGAGGATTGGGTATAATGATGGATGATATAATTGCTGGATTAATTACCAATATTTTAATAAGGATTTTTTTAATGTTATGATAATTTTATGCGACTTTTTATAGCCATAGAAATACCTGAAGAGATAAAGGAATTTCTGTATCAACTTATATCTTTAAAAACATCACTTGATGGAGTAAACATTGTTAAAAAAGAAAACTTCCACATCACCTTGAAATTTCTTGGAGAAGTTAAAGAAAGTCTTAGTAATGATATAACTAATACCCTGAAGGAAATCTCAAGTGAATTTTCTCCTTTTACACTGAAAATAACCCATCCAGGAGCTTTTCCAGATAAATTTAAGCCAAGAGTTATATGGATGGGCACGGAAAACACAGATACACTTAAAGAAATAGCAAAGAGTATTGATGAGAAAATGGAATCTCTCGGATTTAAGAGAGAAGAAAGGGATTTTAACTCTCACATTACTCTTGCAAGAGTGAAGAATTTTCATAATGGAAAATATTTGTTTGAGAAAGTTGCAAAAAGATTTTCAGTAGAATCTTCTCAACCACAGTTTCTGGTAAAAGAGTTTGTTTTAATGAAAAGTACTCTTACTCCAAAAGGTTCAATTTATGATGTTTTACAAAGGTTTCCTTTTATCAAATAGATAAATGGTATAATAAAAAAAGCTTAAGAGGTGTTTTATGAATAAGGATAAGTTAAAGGCATTGGAAATTGCCATATCCCAGATTGAAAAAAATTTTGGCAAAGGCGCTATAATGCGTCTTGGCACTAAAGCTCATTCAGAAGGAATAGGAGTAATTCCTACAGGTTCAATTTCTCTTGATATAGCAACTGGTATAGGAGGGTATCCAAGAGGAAGAGTTATAGAGATTTTTGGACCAGAGGCTTCAGGTAAAACCACTCTTGCACTTCATGCAATTGCAGAGGCTCAGAGACAGGGCGGAGTTGCTGCTTTTATAGATGCAGAACATGCTCTTGATATTAATTATGCTTCTAAATTAGGCGTTGATGTTGAAAATTTACTGATAAGCCAGCCAGACACTGGTGAACAGGCTCTTGAAGTAACAGAGACACTTGTCCGTAGCGGAGCTGTAGATATTATTGTAATTGATTCTGTGGCTGCGTTGGTTCCAAAGGCAGAGATAGAAGGAGAAATGGGAGATAGTCTTCCAGGGCTTCAGGCAAGACTTATGAGTCAGGCATTGAGAAAACTTACAGCAGCAATATCAAAGTCTCAGACAGCAGTTATTTTTATTAATCAGATAAGGCAGAAAATCGGAGTAATGTTTGGAAATCCTGAGACAACACCAGGTGGAACTGCTTTAAAGTTTTATGCATCTATGAGGCTTGACATAAGAAAAATAGATACACTTAAAGAAGGGCAAGAAACAACAGGCAGCAGGGTAAAAGTCAAAATTGTTAAAAATAAAGTAGCCCCACCATTCAAGCAGGCTGAGTTTGACATTTACTTCAATGAGGGAATATCAAAGACAGGAGAGATTCTTGACCTTGCAGTAGATAAGGGAATCATTGAAAAATCTGGTGCATGGTATAATTATAATGGTTCAAGATTTGCTCAAGGTAGAGAAAATGCAAAAGAATACCTAAAAACGCATTCTAAAGTTTTCAATGAAATATATGCCAAAGTTCTTGATGCATATGGATTAAAACATCCAAAGGTTTCTGAAGGTGAAAACAAAACAGAATGAGGCATTAACTGTCGCACTAAGATTAATTACTAAGAAAGATAGAACAGAGGCAGAATTGCGGGAGAGACTTCAAAGAAAGGGCTTTTCTGAAAAAGGTATAACTGAAGCCATTCAATATCTGAAGAAGAAAGGCTTTATAGATGATTCAAAGTTTATTCAGAAAGCAGAAGAAATTGCTGAAAACAGGTTTTTAGGTGTAATGGGACTGAAAAATTATTTAATGAGAAAAGGAATTGATAAGGAATTAATCCAGCATATTCCTGAAATTGATGAATTCTCAATAGCTCAAAAGCTTATTCAGAGAAAAAAGCATTTTTTAAAAGATATTCAACCAGATAAAAAAAAAGTAAAAATTGCAGGATTTCTTCTTCGTAGAGGATTCTCATGGGATACAGTAAATAAATGTTTAAATGAAAAATTCTTTGGAGACATAGAGTCTCCTCAGAATGAAATTTTCAGGGAGGATTAAAGATGAAAATTTTGGTTGCTTTATTTATTGTTGTTTTTATTTTTGGGTGCGCATCACAGGGGGTTAGATATACCTATGATGAAATTAAAAACTATCCACCTGATATTCAGGAAAGAATTGCCAGAGGTGAAATAGCACCCGGAATGACAAAAGAACAGGTGAGATATGCATGGGGACCTCCTTCTTCAACAAGGATTTTAACTCCTGAAAAGGGCAAACAGAGGGAGGAATGGGTTTATTCTTCATCCTTAGGTATTTTAAAATCAAGACTTATTTTTATTGACGGAAAGCTGACATACATAATAAGCAATGAGCAGAGAGTAATTAGTGAGGAATAATAAATGCAAAGCTCTGAGATAAAAAAGCTCTTCCTAGACTACTTTATCTCAAAGGGACATGAATTAGTTAAAAGTTCTCCACTTATTCCTAAGGATGACCCAAGCCTTCTTTTTACAAATGCAGGAATGGTTCAGTTTAAGAGGGTTTTTCTTGGTGAAGAGCAAAGACCCTATAGCAGAGCTGTTACATGTCAAAAATGTATTCGTGCCGGTGGAAAGCACAGTGACCTTGAAAATGTTGGATTCACTGCAAGACATCACACTTTTTTTGAGATGCTTGGCAATTTCTCTTTTGGTGATTACTTTAAAAGAGAGGCGATTCTTTTCGCATGGCAGCTTCTAACTGAACATTTTAAGATTCCCAAGGAAAAGCTATGGGTTTCAATTTATAAATATGATGATGAAGCTGCAGATATATGGGGAAAAGAGGTAGGAATTCCTATAGAGAGAATTGTACGATTAGGCGAAAAGGATAATTTCTGGCAGATGGGAGACACAGGTCCCTGTGGTCCATGTTCTGAGATAATAATTGATCAGGGAGAGGATTTTGGATGTGGAAGACCTGAATGTTCAGTTGGTTGTGACTGCGACAGATTTCTTGAACTTTGGAATCTTGTTTTTATGCAGTATAACAGAGATGAAGAAGGAAGACTAACTCCACTTCCAAAGCCGAGTATTGATACAGGAATGGGGCTGGAAAGGATTACAGCAGTCAAACAGGGTAAAAAAACAAATTTTGATACGGACCTTTTTGAACCGATAATTTCTGAAATATGTTCAACTCTTAATGTTAGATATGATAAAGACAGAAAAACAGATATTTCTATAAAAGTCATAGCAGACCATATAAGAGCTGCAACATTTTTAATAGCTGAAGGATTAATTCCTTCAAATGAAGGTAGAGGATATGTTTTAAGAAGAATAATAAGAAGAGCTGGTAGACATATTAAACTTCTTGGCTATGACAAACCAGCCTTTTATAGATTTGTTGAGCCTGTGATTACTACGCTTGGAATAACTTATCCTGAGATTATTTCAGAAAAAGAAAGAATTGAAAAGATAATAAAAATAGAGGAACAAAGATTTCTGAGAAGTCTTGAGAAAGCTCAGCAAATTTTTGATGATATCATCAAAAATCTCAAAAAGACCGATTCCAGATTAATTCCTGGACATGAAATTTTTAAACTCTATGACACATTTGGTTTTCCTTTTGATTTGATAAAAGAAATGGCTCAGGATTCTGAGCTACAAATTGACGAAATAGGATTTCAACAGGAGCTTAATAAACAACGAGAACGTGCAAGGGCAGCACAGAAGTCTGAAGAAGTAGGAATAAGTGAAGTTTATAAACAACTGAGACTTCAAGCTGAAGATTTAAAGTTTACAGGATATAGAGATTACGAAACAGAAACAAACATATATGCAATTGTCAAAAATGGTAAAAGAGTAAAGGAACTTCATAAAGATGAAGAAGGTGAGGTTTTTCTTCTTGAAACACCTTTTTATGCTGAATCAGGAGGACAGGTAGGCGATACAGGTATAATTATGTCAAACTCTGGTAAAGCAGAGATTTATGACACGAAGAAAATTTCAGGATTGCACTGCCATAAACTCAGGGTTATTGAAGGAACTATCAGAGAAGGTGATAAAGTTTTTGCAAAAATTGATGTTGAAAGAAGAAAGGCTATAAAAAGAAACCACACCGCAACTCATTTGCTTCATGCTGCACTAAAAACTGTGCTTGGAGAACATGTAAAACAAGCTGGGTCTCTGGTTGCACATGATAGATTAAGATTTGATTTTACCCATTTTGAAGCTGTAAATGAGGATGAGTTAAGAGAGATTGAAAGAATTGTAAATGAGAAAATATTGGAAAATCTTCCAGTTAAGATAGAAATTAAATCCCTTGATGAGGCTTTAAATGAGGGGGTTACAGCACTTTTTGAAGACAAATATGAAGAGAAAGTTAGAGTAGTAAAAATTTTTGGTTTTAGTAAAGAACTATGCGGTGGAACTCATTGTGACAGTACAGGTGAAATAGGAAGCTTTTATATTCTTTCTGAAGGCTCTGTTGCATCAGGAATCAGGAGAATTGAAGCTGTTACAGGTATAGAAGCATTTAAATATTCAAATACCAACAGACAACAACTTAAAGCAATTTCATCAATGCTTAAATCAGCTGAACCTATTAAGGCTGTTGAAAGACTTATTATAGAGCTTAAAGAAAAACAACAGGAAATAGAGAATCTTAGGAATAAGCTTGTAAGTCAGGATATTGATAATATTATTAAGCAGGCAAAAGATATAGATGGAGTAAAAGCTCTTACAGTAAGACTTGATGGAGTTGATCTAAAGAGCCTGAGAACACTTTCTGATAAACTTAAAGAAAAACTTCATTCTGCTATAATCTTACTTGCATCAAAAGTAGATGGTCAGGGAATACTGATTCTTTCTATAACCAAAGACATAACAGATAAATACGATGCTGGAAAACTTATGAAAAATATAGTTCAGGCAGTTGGTGGCAAAGGTGGTGGAAGGGCAGAGAGTGCTCAGGGTGGATGTCCTGATGGAGAGTCTCTTGAGAAAGTAGCGGAAATATTCTACAATTTAATTAAAAAGCAATCAGGAGGGAGGTAAATGATGTTGCTTGATTTATTTAAAAATATGCTTTTTGCATGTCTGGGAATACAGGAAATGCTCAGAGAATTTCTTAATGACCTTGTGAAACGGGGTAAGATGAGTGAGTCTGAAGCAGCAAAGATAATCAATGAGTTTATATCAAAATCAGAAGAGGCAAAAGAAAGCTTTAAAGAAATGGTTCAAAAAACTCTACAGGGAATGAATCTAACAACAAAAGATGAGATTGAAAATTTGAAATCATTGATAAATGAGATAAATTTAAGAATTACAAAGATTGAGGAAAAATTAAAGGATTGATGAATCTGGATAAAGCCAAACTATTAAGAAATATTCCTGCTGTTGATAGGATTTTAAAAAATGAAAGAATAATAAATCTTCTGAGTAACCACTCTCACTCATTAGTTTGTGAATCAATAAGACAAGTCCTTGATGGATTAAGAAAAAGAATTATCAATGGTTATGTCTCTGAAATTGATGAAGACAAAATAGTTGAAGAAATAGAAAAATCTTTAGATCAAAAATATTCCCTCAGACCTGTTATAAATGCTACAGGAGTTGTGATTCATACAAATCTTGGAAGAGCAATACTTCCAGATGAAGCAGTAAAACATGTGATTGAAATTGCAACAAGTTATTCAAATCTTGAGTATGATTTAGAAAAAGGTCAGAGAGGGAAAAGATATGTGCATATCATTGATGCTGTAAAAAAGATTGCCAATGTTTCTGGAGCAGTAGTTGTAAATAATAATGCAGGTGCTGTTTTTATATGCCTTAATACACTTGCTCGTGGTAAGGAAGTAGTTGTTTCTCGTGGAGAACTCGTTGAAATAGGAGGTTCTTTCAGAATCCCGGATGTTATGGCTCAGTCAGGAGCGATTCTAAGAGAAGTTGGCACAACAAACAAAACTCGCTTAAGTGACTATGAGAATGCAATAAATGAAAATACAGCTTGTTTACTTAAAGTTCATAGATCAAATTTTAAAATCATAGGCTTTACAGAAGAGGTTTCAGTTAGAGAACTTTCAAATCTAGGTAAACAAAAAGGTATTCCAGTTATGGTTGATCTTGGAAGCGGATGTTTTATTGATTTAAAAAAATATGGACTTTTTACAGAGCCATCTGTTCAGGAGGTTGTCAGAGAAGGAGCAGATATTGTTACATTCAGTGGAGATAAACTTCTTGGAGGAGCACAGGCTGGGTTTATAGTTGGAAGGAGTGACCTCATTGAACAGATATCAAAAAATCCCCTTATGCGTGCTTTGAGAGTTGATAAAATGACTCTTGCAGCACTGGAAGCAACATTGATGCTTTATCTTGATGAAAAAGAAGCTATTGAAAAAATTCCTACACTAAGAATGATTCTTGAATCTCCTGACAGAATCAAAAAGAGAGCATTAAAAATATTGAGGATGTTAAAAAAAGAAGGGATGAATGCTACTGTAAAAGAAGATGTATCAATGCCTGGAGGTGGTTCACTTCCTGAAAGTGGAGTTAAAACATATGTTGTTGCAATTAAAACAATTCATGCTGAAGAATTTATAAAAAATTTGAGAAAAACACAACCTCCAGTAATTGCAAGAATAAAGGAAGATTTTGTTATTTTTGATGCGAGAACATTACAGGAAAAAGAGATTCCTTTACTTGTTAAGGCTATAAAACAAGCTTTATGAACATCAGGGAACAATATCAGGAAATAGAAAAACAAGTTTTACATCCTAAGGCATGTCAAAGTTTGCAAACAAAAGGAAGGTTAAATCCTGAGCAGGAGGATGATATAAGAACTCCTTTCCAGCGTGACAGAGACAGAATTGTTCATAGCAAAGCTTTTCGTAGGCTTAAGCATAAAACTCAGGTTTTCTTCTCTCCTCAGGGTGACCACTACAGAACTCGTCTTACTCATGTTTTTGAAGTTTCGCAGATATCAAGAACAATAGCAAGAGCATTAAGGCTTAATGAGGATCTCACAGAAGCTATAGCACTTGGTCATGATCTTGGACACACTCCCTTTGGACATGCTGGTGAAACAATATTAAGGGAACTTCATCCTGGAGGATTTGAACATTATGAACAAAGCCTAAGAGTTGTTGATATTCTTGAGAAAAATGGTAAAGGTCTTAATCTTACATTTGAAGTAAGAGATGGAATACTTAAACATTCAAAAGGTCGTGGAAAAATTTTAAGTGATGAGCCTGTCACATTAGAGGGTCAGATTGTAAGAGTAGGAGATGTTATTGCATATATAAACCATGATATAGATGATGCACTGAGAGCTGGAATTATCAAAAAAAATGATATTCCACAGGAGTTTTTAAAATTTTTTGGTGATAGGCACTCAAAAAGAATAGATAAAATGGTTAGAGATGTTATTTTTACAACTATAAAACAAGAGTATGAAAAAATATCCATGTCTTCTGAGATGGAAGAAATGGTTTACAGTTTTAGAGATTTTCTTTTTGAAAAAGTTTACTACAATGAGCGTGTTATAGAAGAATTTAAAAAAGCTAAAAGAATGCTTGAAGGTCTCTATAACTACTATCTTGACAATCCTTATATAATAGATGCTCAGGAACTTGAAGAAAAAGAACTTCACAGAAAAATATGTGATTTTATTGCAGGAATGACAGATAGATATGCTTTTTACACATTTGAGAAAATATTTATCCCTAAAAGTTGGGCAGTTCCATGATTGAAGGAATTGGTGTGGATATTGTAGCAGTTGAAAGAATAAAAAAAATCTATGAAAAATTTGGTGAAAAATTTTTAAACAGAGTCTTTACCTCAGAAGAAATTTCTTACAGTTTCAGTCATTCAAACCCTTTTCCTCATCTTGCAGCTCGTTTTGCAGTTAAAGAAGCTGTAATCAAAGCGCTAAAAAAAAAGGAAGGGCTAACTTTAAAAAATATTGAAGTCAGAAATAATTCCGATGGTTCACCAGAGGTTGAAATACCAGGATTTAATAAGAAAATTTTTATATCCCTTTCCCATGAAAAAAATTATACTGTAGCATTTGTTGTCATCACATAGCTTTACTGAAATTTCAAAATTTTGCTAAATTAAATAAAATA
>CAZTLF010000028.1:0-10317 GCA_964614465.1 uncultured Thermodesulfovibrio sp. | reverse complement strand
TTGTCATCACATAGCTTTACTGAAATTTCAAAATTTTGCTAAATTAAATAAAATATTTATAGCAAAAGGAGGATAAGTTGACTGACAGAATTCCTATGACCCCTGAAGGTTATGAAAAGCTAAAGGAAGAGCTGGACAGATTGATAAAAATTGAACGTCCAGCAATAATAAAAGCAATTGCAGAAGCACGTGCTCACGGAGATTTATCAGAAAATGCTGAGTATCATGCAGCAAGAGAAAAGCAGTCTTTTATTGAAGGAAAAATTCAGGAACTTCAGGCTAAACTTTCTCGTGCCTATGTAATTGATCCATCAAAAATTAATCAAAATAAAGTTGCCTTTGGTGCAAAGGTTAGAGTTATTGATATTGATACAGATGAAGAAAAAGAGTTTCATCTTGTTGGTCCTGATGAAGCAGATGTAAAAAATGGAAAAATTTCTATCACATCTCCTGTAGGTAAAGCTCTGATTGGTAAAGAAGTTGGTGACCAAGTTATTATAAAAGCTCCTGCTAAGACATTTAATTACGAAATTATTTCAATAAGCTTTGAATAAGCTATTTAAATCAAAAGTAATAATCAATGAAGCATTAACAGAAGAGATTTATTTAATTTCACTTGAGATTCCTGATAATATTGAAATCAAGCCAGGGCAGTTTTGTATTATAAGAGTTAATCAAAGGCTAGATCCTTTTTTAGGACGTCCATTTAGTGTTTTTGATCATGAAAAAGGCCAAATTACGTTTTTATACAGACTGAAAGGAAAGGGAACAAATATCATGAGTAAACTTAAAAAAGGTGATTCTATAAATCTCACAGGTCCTTTTGGAAGATGGTATCCTTTTCCGCAGGGAGATTTTATAGTGATTGCAGGAGGGATTGGGGTTGCATCAGTTTATTACTTAATGAAAAGATTTCCTCAAAGAGCATATCTTTTTTATGGTGTAAGAAATGAAAAAGAGATAATTTTCTATGAAGAACTAAAAAAACTATCAAAACAACTTTATATCTCAACTGAGAAAGAAACTCCATATACCTACAAAGGAGTTGTTACAGAAATATTTAAAGAAAAAAGCATGAATCTTTCTTTACCTATTTATGCGTGTGGTCCAATGTTAATGTTAAAGGAGCTTAAGAAAATTATTAAGGAAAACATACCTTGTTATGTAGCAACAGAGGAAAGAATGGCTTGTGGAATTGGAGCATGTCTTGGATGTGTAATAAAAACAAGGGAAAATTTCAAAAGAGTTTGCACTGATGGACCTGTTTTTGAGATTAAGGAGCTTGTATTATGATGCCTTCCTTAGAGGTTAAAATAGGTAATCTGAGTTTTAAAAATCCTGTTCTTACCGCTTCTGGCACATTTGGTTATGGGCTTGAGTATTCTCAGTTTATTGATCTTAATATTTTGGGTGGTATTGTTGTAAAGGGGCTTTCCTTAAAACCAAAACAGGGAAATCCTCTACCAAGAATTTATGAAACTCCTTGTGGAATGATCAACTCAATTGGATTACAGAATATAGGATTAGAGGCATTTAAAAAAGAGAAGCTTCCATTTTTGAAAAAGTTTAACACTAACATAATAGTAAACTTTTTTGGTGAAAATTTAGAGGAATATATAGAAATAGCAACACTTCTTGATGAAATACAAGAAGTTCATGCTCTTGAGATGAATGTGTCATGTCCGAATAAAACAAGTGAATGGAGAAAAATGGGGTTAGAGCCAGAACTTCTACGGGAGGCTGTAAAAAAGGTCAGAATGCATATTAAAAAGCCTTTGATCATTAAACTTTCACCTCAGGTTACAGATATTTCTTTGATGGCAAGAATTTGTGAGGAAGAAGGGGCAGATGCTGTTTCTTTGATAAATACAATACCAGCGATGGTTATTGATATAAAAACTCGTAAAAGCATGCTCGGGACTCCTACAGGAGGTCTTTCAGGACCTGCAATAAGACCAGTAGCTTTAAGAGCAGTATGGGAAGTTGCCCAAGCTGTTAGAATTTCTGTAATTGGGGTAGGAGGAATTATAACTGCAGAGGATGCTCTACAGTTTTTAATTGCTGGAGCAAGGGCTGTTCAGGTTGGAACAGCTAATTTTATAAATCCTGTTGCAACAGTTGAAATAATTGAAGGCATTAATCAGTTTTTGATTGAAGAAAACATAAAAGACATAAATGAAATCATCGGCAGCTTCAAAGAATAGGATAATTACCCTTTTAACTGATTTTGGTTATCATGATCCTTTTGTAGGACAGATGAAGGGAGTAATTTTAAAAATAAATAAAAATGTAAAAATCGTTGATATCACACATGGTATTCAACCTCAGGCAGTTGAAGATGCTGCTTTTGTTTTATGGCAAAGCTTTAAATACTTTCCTGAAGGTAGCATTCATCTTAGTATTGTTGACCCCGGAGTCGGTTCTCAGAGAAAAGCTTTGATGGTTAAAGCACAGGGACATTACTTTATTGCACCTGACAATGGAATTCTTAGCTATGTTATAAAGAAACCCTTTGTATGTATATCAATTGAAAATCCAAAATATTTTTTACAAAAAGAAAGTTCTACATTTCATGGCAGAGATATTTTCGCACCTGTAGCAGCATGGCTTTCAAAAGGAGTTCCAATAAGCGAATTCGGCAAACCATTGAAAAAACTCTTTTTGCTGGAAGATTTAAATCCTGTAATTTTGAATAATAAAATAGTTGGAAAGATAGTTTATATTGATATATTCGGCAATGCAATAACTAATATAAAACCAGAAGGCAGAAAAATTAAAAAAATAATAGTGGGAGGAACAATCCTTCCGATAGTCAGTTTCTATTCTCAGTCTCCTAATAAACCTGCAGCACTTATAAATAGTGACGGATTTATAGAGATATTCATTTATATGGGTAATGCTGCAAAAACTATAGGGTTACAGAAAAAACAGATTGTGGAGGCTTTATTAGATGGATGAGGTTGTAAAAGGATTAATAAAGAATGAGCATGTTCTTGTTGTAGCAACAATTTGTACAGAAACAGTTGAGTACGCAAGAAAGATTCACGATACATGGCCTACTGCTACAGCAGCAATGGGAAGAGTTATTGCCGGGAGCGTTCTTCTTGCATCAACATTAAAAGACAGGCAGAAGATAATGATTCAGATAAGGGGTGACGGACCTTTAAATGAAGTTGTAGCTGAAGCAGACTCTTTTTATAGAGTTCGTGCATATGTGAAAAGACCTCATATCTATATGGGATTAAAAAATGAAAAAATTGATGTAGGAAGAGCAGTAGGTAAAGGCTTTTTAAATATAATAAGGGATTTAGGTTTAAGAGAATACTATCAAAGCAGTGTAGAACTTCAGACAGGCGAGATTGCTCGAGATCTTGCTTATTATTTGAATGTTTCTGAACAAATTCCTTCAGCAGTCTCACTTGGAGTTTATGTTGAACCCGACAATTCAGTTAAAGCAGCTGGTGGTTTCATGATTCAAACCATGCCTGAAACAAGAGCTGAAATAGTTAATTTTCTTGAAAGAAAGCTTTCTCAAGTTCAGTCAACTTCGTCAATGATACTTCAGGGAATGAATTGTCTACAAATACTTGAAGAAGTAGTAGGATTGCCAATTGAGGTTTTGTATAGAGGCACTGTTACATACTTCTGTCCATGCACAAAAGATAGAGTTATCAATGCAATTGTTACACTTGGGAAAGAAGAGATTCATAAAATGATTGATGAAGGGAAAACAGTTGATGTTGAATGCTATTTCTGTAAGAAAAAATATGAAGTAACACTGGAAGAGTTAAAAATTTTGCTTAGGGAGATTTAGTTTTTATTTTAAGTAGTCCTTTTCATCATTTTTTCACATTATTATTTTCTTACATGTAGTATAATTTTTTATGAAAAATTTATTAATTCTTCCTGCATACAGTAAGGCTAATAATATTGCCAGCCTAATTCCTAAAATTCTTGAACAAGATGTAAGACTTCTTTTTATAAATTACAATTCAGAGGATAGCACAGTAAAAATAAAAACTCGGACTTGATACTGCTTATATAGATATTTTTAAATTGGCATTAGGCAAATAATTTTTGAAATGGATATGACTTTCAGATAGAGATGTTTTATAGGACATACAGAAAAGGTTTTAAAATTGAGGAAATTCCAATAATATTTTATGATAGAGACAGTGGCTCATCAAAAATGGATAAAAAAGTAATCCATGAAGTTGCTATGATGTTCTGGAGATTTAGACTTGGTGGGTAAGGAAAGATATCAACAATACTTAAAAGAAATTTTTGAAGGATATGGAATTAAAGGAATTTGTGGCAGAATAGCTAAAAAACACAAATTTTTATTCAAAATATATTTAAGGCTTACAAATATTTCTGTTAAAAAACTGAGAGCAATAGAAAATATTACTTATGATGGTATAAAAATACTTGATATTGGATGTGGCACAGGAAGCACTCTCTTTTATATACATGAATTTATTAACAAAACTGCAGATTTTTATGGAGTAGATCTTGAAAGAAATCCATACCTGCCAGAATTTGTAAAATTTGAGAAATGTGATATAGATGAACAAAATTTACCATTTGAAGATGAATTTTTTGATATTGTTATATCAAACTTTGTAATAGAGCATTTAAGAAAACCTCAAAGATTATTTGATGAAGCAAAAAGAGTCTTAAAAAAAGATGGATTTTTTTATTGTTCTACAGAGTATTACACTTCATTGTTTGTGCCAGATTATTGGAATTTCTTTTCAGATCCAACCCATGTTAGACCATGGACCAAAAGAAGCTTTCATACATTAGCAAAAATAACAGGATTTGAAATTAAAAAAATAGGAATTATAAGATGGTGGGAGTTTTTACCTTTACTGCCTTTTTTTCCATTTCTGAATCTAATTTCAAAATCAAATTTTTCATTTATTCCTTATGAAATACCTGGCAGAACTGTTTATATTATTGCAAAGAAACTATGAAAATCCTTCATCTTATCTATGATCATATAAATAATCCTTGGGTAGGTGGTGGCGCAGCAGTAAGATGTTATGAGATAAACAGAAGGCTTGTCCAAAAAGGGCATGAAATAACAGTAATTTCAGGAAAATATCCAAATGCAGAGGATTATGAAAAAGAAGGCATCAGATTTAAATTTGTCGGCAGTAGCAGAAATTATATGCTTAGTGTGTTTTCATATGCCTATAAGGCTATAAAATTTTTAAAAAGATATGCAAAAGAGTATGACATAGTCATTGAAGATTTTGCACCATGGAATCCTTTATTTTCTAAGTTTTTTTATAAAAATTCAGTTTTGCAAATACATCACAGGGAAGGGGAAAATATCTTTAAAAAATATTTTATTGCGGGATTACCATTTTATTTAATAGAAAGATTCTATCCAAAAATTTTTAGTAATATAATTGCTGTGTCTGAGAAAACAAGAAAAAAATTCAAAGTCAATTCAAGCGTGATTCCTAATGGAATTTCAGAGATTTTTCTAAATCAAGACTCCGCTGTAGGAGATTATTTGGCTTTCATTGGAAGGATTGATATTTATAACAAAGGATTGGATTTACTTCTTAAAGCAGTAAAAGAAATAAAAATAAAACTTATCATTGCAGGAAAAGGTAAGGATATTACAAAACTTAAAAATATGATAAGAGAAATGAATCTTACAGATTTAATAGTCTATGCAGGTTATCTATCAGAATCAGAAAAACTATCTTTTATTTCTAATTCTAAATTTATTATTATGCCATCCCGCTTTGAAGGACAAGGCATTGTTGCACTTGAGGCAGCTGCATTGGGAAAGCCTATTGTTGTCAGTGATATCCCTGAATTAAGATATGTTACAGAAAATCGTTTTGGAGTAAGCTTTCGCTCAGAAGATGTAAATTCACTTAGGCAAGCAATTGAGTATTTAATAAAAAATGAATTTCTTATTATAGAGATGGGAAATCGTGGTAGAAAGTATGCGTCTCAATTTACATGGGACAGAATCACAAAAGAATATGAAAGATATTTGCTTGACTTTTTTGAGAAATAAACCTACCAAAGCTTTAGTCTGCTTAAAATAATGCAGTTGCATAATAATTTTAGGAATTTAGTAAATTTGTTATAATTCAATATGTTTATAACTGAAAAAGAATCATTAATACGAATTACTTCTAAACTTAAAAACTCTTTCAAAGAAAGATTAAAAGCAGTAATTGCTTTTGGTTCAAGAGTCAGAGGTGATTTTCATGGTGAGTCTGATTTTGATGTTTTAGTGGTTGTTGAAGGATTGTCTGTTGAGGACGAAATAAAAATTATTAGGATTTTTTTAGAAGAAGAGGAATTAACAGGAATTCCATATGAGCCTGTTATCAAATCCTATGAAGCTTTTGAAAAAGAAAGAATTTATAAAACAGGATTTTACAGAAACATCATAAAGGAAGGGGTGATTTTATTTGACTCTATCAGCAGAGGAAAAGAAAGCACTTGCAGATTACAGAATAAAAAAGGCAAAAGAAATTTTTGAAGAAGCTAAGTTTAACTTTGAAAATGGCAAATATGCTACATCAGTTAACAGAAGCTACTATGCGATTTTAAACGCAGTAAGAGCTTTGCTTATACTTAAAGGAATTGACCCTACAACTCATACCGGAGCTAAAACAATGCTTGCGCTTTATTTTGTTAAGACAGGACTCATGGAGGGAAAATACATTGATTATTTCAAAATTTTGTTATCTCGCAGAACAGATAGTGATTATGGAGATTTTGAGGAGATAGACAAAAAAAAAGCTAATGATTCTCTTGAAAAGGCAGAAGAATTTTTAAGAATGGCTGAGAGGCTTATGAAAGATTTAATTTCACAACTATAAATGTTCAAAGATATTTCATCCGTTACTTTTGCTTTTATTTATATAAATATAGTTGGCTATGTTTTTCATTCTGTTGTAAGCCGAAGTCTTGGTCCCACAGGATATGGAGAGTTTATGGTTGTGTATTCTTTTATGCTTACTGTAGGTAATGCTACAGCAATTTTATCAGCTGCCAGTATTAAAACTATTGTAGAAAATATTAATCATAGATATGAGTTTCTACGCTCATTTAGAATTACAGGGTTTGTAATAGGTGTTTTTCTTGCCTGTATGGTCTTTATTCTATCATCATATTTGAGAAGCTTTTTTAATGTAAAAGAGTCTTATTATTTTTTCATAATCGCCCTTGCCTGGCTTGGGATGTTTATGCTCGCAGTTGAAAGAAGTTTTTTACAAGCAATTGGTAAATTTCCATTTTTTGCTTTATCTTTAGCAATTGAACTTACATTGCGACTTGCGATTACATTAATAGCATTATATGCAGGATTTCAAATTTACGGTGTTATATTTAGTTCAGCAGCAGGAGTATTTATTGTATTATTTTTTCTTCTTTTCAAAAATGGACATATAAAAGGGGTGAAAGCCAGCTTAGACATAAAAAAAATTTTTAAAATTGCACTGTATGTATCTCCATCAGGTTTTTTTGTATATGCTGATAATATATTTATAAAGCGAATTTTTGATGAATACACAGCTGGGCTTTTTGCTTCTGCATCAATAGTAGGTAAGATACTTGTATGGTTTATTCTGACTCTTTTAGGAGTGTATTTCCCTAAATTTGTTAAATATAAAATGAAGCCTCATTTTACAAAGTTTGTCATTCAAATGATAGGATTAGCAATCCTTACTGAAATAATTGGACAGATTATAGTTGTAATTGTTGGGAAACAGCTTTTTTTATTGCTTTTTGGAAATAAATTTGAACCTGCATTTAAATTTTTGCCCCTTTATTTATTTGCCCTATTTCCACTTTTGCTCAACATGATTTTTTTTAGTATTGCAACTGCATTGGAAAAAGGAATTTTACTTATAGGATTTCATCTTTTTGTGTTTTATATAGGATTTATTTTGATTAAGTTTTTTGATATAATGGGTTACTTACAGTATATTTTTACTATAAATGCTATTTTTTTAGTTTTCTATTTTTTCTTTTTTAAAAAGGATATTTTTTGCAAAAAAGCTTAAGAAATTAAATTATTTTCTTCCTTTAAATGTAATTTTAAATGCGTAGTCTGCAAACTCATCTTTTTTTTTAATAAAAAGCCATTCATTTTCTTTTCCTTTGATCCTGATAAAAACAAAATTTCCTTTAAGTATTCTTCCTTCCATAAAGATTTCCCACTGTCCTTCCTCAATAGAGCCTTTCACTGTGCTGTATTGTCCATTATCCCAGATGTAAACCTTACCTGCACCATAATGCCCTTCTGGAATAATACCTTCAAAATTCCCATAATCAAGAGAATGATCTTCAACCATTATGGCGAGTCTTTTGTCCTTTGGATTCATGGATGGACCTTTGGGCAATGCCCATGATTTAAGAACTCCATTTTTTTCAAGCCTTAAGTCAAAATGCAACTGTCTTGCATGGTGTTCATGAACTACAAAATAGGGCATCTATCAGTCACTCCTAAATTTTTTGCAAAAATTCTTTTTATAAGCATTGTTGCATATGAACCTCTTGGAAGAACAAATTCTAACACAATTTTCTTTTTGCCTTCATAAATTTCGTCATCTTCAACCCGATACAATAATGATTCTGGCATTACGATAACTGCTCTGTCAACAGATTTAAAAAAAGCCTGTCTTATTTTTCTTAAATTAAATATAGATGGTTTGATTCCATGTTCATCCAGTATTTGTTTATATATTTTTTCAGTGTTAATATCGGGCATTTTAGTTTTTGATGATGCGGTTGGAATGGTAAGACTTTTAAGATACCTAAGGATACTTTCATCAGTTTTTCCATTAGATATATAAAATATATAATCTCCTACAATTCCTCTATGAATTAACAGATTTTCATTTGGGAGTAAAGACTTAATGAGTCTTCTTACTGTCTCATTCCACAAAAAACTCTGATAGGCTGAAAAAAACATTGACATTTCTTCGTGAGGAATTTTTCTTAGGAGTGTTAAATAGTCTTTTGGATTTTCTATAAGATGCTGAAAAGCTCTTTTTTCAAAAACTGTTTTTGCCTTTGTAAGACAAGCTTGCCAGTCAGTCCAGTGCTGAAGGAAAAATTTTTTTCTTTCCTTAGTTTGTCTTTTGTCTTCCGGATAAATATGAGTTAAATAAATCTTTAATGCTCCATTGTAATGTTCCTTTAATATTTTTTCCGCTATAAATCCTTGTTTAGGATCAAAACTTCCAAATCTCTGATCATCAAAGTAATTTATAAATCCATAATCTTTAAGGTTTTCAATTTGAGAAACTACCATTTTACAAGCTTTTTCAGAAATTGCTCTTATTGTAATCTTAAATAAATTTGACTGAATAAGTTTTGGCTCCATTGGAACATCAGAAAAACCTACAAATTTGAGAGAAAAATTATCTTCATTAAATGAAATGTCTTTTGGAAAATTTTTAATTGTTATAATCTGTTCTGTTACAGCATGTCTGTCTTTTTTACCACCATAAGAAATACTATCAAAGGTGATTTTAAGTTTTTGTACTAATTTTTTTAGCAGATCAACTGTATTCCATCCTCTTTTTTTTAATATAAACACTGCATACTGCCCTTTCTTTTTTAACTCAATAGAGCTAATTTCTTTAACAATAAAGTCTTCAGGTTTTACTTTTATTTTGTAAGACATGGTAAAATTATAACACTATGATTGAAGAAAAACTAAACAGTTTAGGCATTCGCCTTATGCCTTCAATAAAACCAGTGGGAGCATATGTACCAGCTTTAAAAGTAGGAAATCTATTGTTTTTAAGTGGAATTCTTCCATTTAGAGATGGCAAACTTTCAAAAAAAGGCAAAGTTGGTAGGGATTTATCAATTGAAGAAGCGCAGGAAGAAGCATTTCAGGTGGTAATAAATGCTCTTTCAGTAGTCAAAGACTTCACAGGCAGTCTTGACAGAATAGAAAGATGTGTTAAGTTAACAGGATATATCGCCTGTGTAGAAAATTTTACAGACCATCCTAAGGTTCTTAATCATGCTTCTGAGTTGCTTATAAAATTGTTTGGCGAGAATGGTAAACACTGTAGAGTTGCCGTAGGAGTAAATAGCCTGCCTCTTGATGCTTCAGTGGAGATGGATTTTATTTTTGAAGTTGAAAAAGACAAAAAAAGTTAACTACCATAATCAGGTTTAACATATTAGAGAACTCTAATAAGAAATAGTTAAAAATTCTTATCAGAGTTCTGACAAAAGGCTTTAATATTGAAAAATATCTTTTCCTATATATCGATTTTCTTCTCCTGAGTTTATCAATTAAAATTCATAACTCAT
>CAZTLF010000027.1:0-23905 GCA_964614465.1 uncultured Thermodesulfovibrio sp. | reverse complement strand
TGAAAATATTTTTTTCGTTGTAGTAAGTTTATAAATTTTTTTCTATTTTGTCAAGATATTTTTAATTTGTATTATTGTTACTATTTTCAGGTATGACAATTTTTACTTTTGTTCCCTTATCAACTTCACTGTCTATTTTAAGTTGCCAACCATGAGCTAAAATAAGGTGTTTAACTATAGCCAATCCAAGCCCTGTTCCACCAAGCTGTCTTGAACGAGCCTTATCAACCCTGTAAAATCTCTCCCCTATTCTATGAATATGTTCCTTAGGTATACCAATTCCTGTATCCTCAACTAAAATAACTCCTTTTGAGTTTTCTTGTAAAAATTTAACTTTTACAAAACCTTTTTCAGTAAACTTTATTGCATTATCCACAAGATTTATCATTATCTGTAACATTCTGTGCTTGTCTGCATAGATAATTGTTTCTGGAGGTATCTCTTTTTGAAGTAAAATGCCTTTTTTTTGAGCTTTGTCTTTTAATATTTGGAATACAGAGCTCACTACTTCATCCAGAAAAATATCTTCCTTTTCAATTTTTATATCGCCGAACTCAATTCGCGAAAGAGTTAAAAGGTCTTCTACAAGCATATTCAGTCTATCTGCCTGATTTTTAATAATTTCTACAAATTTTTTAGCATTTTCTTTATCATCAATAGCTCCGTCAAGAAGGGTTTCTGCATAGCCTTTTATAGCAGTAACAGGAGTTTTAAGTTCATGTGAAACATTTGCAACAAAATCTTTTCTCACATTCTCAAGATATTTAAGACGGCTTATATCATGAAGTAAAATTATTAAAAAAGAAATTCTTCCTTCTGAATCAACTACAGGCATTGCTTTAGCAAGAAGATAAATATCCTTTCCTGCTTTCTTGACTGTAATCTCATCTGTCATGTCCTGTTTTTTACTCATAGATGAACTTATGATATTGATTAAATCTATGTTCCTGATAACCTCAATTACAGGTTTTCCCTCTGGAGATTCATCTATTTTTAAAATATCTTTGAAGCTTTGATTGGCAAGCATTATGTACCCCTTAGGATCAATAATAAGAAGTCCATCTGTTATTGATTTTAGAATTGTTTCAAAATTTTGAGGTGACTTTACTCCTGAAAAATCATAAAATGGCTTGTAGGTTTTTAAATCTTGTACTTTTAAAGAAAGATTTTTTATTTTGCCTGCAAGAATGAAAATTACAAGAATTAAAATAAAAATTATAAATACAAATATTTCCATTATTTCCATTGATATTAAACCTCAATGTAATATCCGATTCCGCGAAGCGTTTTTATATACTCTGGATTATCTGGATAATCTTCAATTTTTAAACGAAGTCTTCTTATATGAACATCCACTGTTCTTGGATCTACATAAATATCTTGTCCCCAAACAGCATCAAGAAGATGGTCTCTGCTAAAAATTTTGTTAGGTCTTTCTGCAAGATACAAAAGAAGCTTGAATTCAGTTGCTGAAAGTCTTTTTGGTTGTCCCTTTACTGTTACTAAATATTTTTCCTTATCTATGATTAAATCTTTTATTTTGATAATCTGATTATTAGAAACATCAGGTATTGTTCTTCTCATAACAGCTTTAACCCTTGCTACTAATTCTCTTGGACTGAAAGGCTTTGTAATATAATCATCTGCTCCCATCTCAAGCCCTCTAATTTTATCAAACTCTTCACCCTTTGCAGTCACAATTATTATTCCTGTCTTCTGCATATTTGAATTATTTCGTATGATTTTACATATCTCAAATCCATGAATTCCTGGTAACATTAAGTCAAGAATAACGAGATCATAAACATTTTCTCTCAATCTTTTTAATGCTGTTTCTCCGTCTAATACAATTGAGACATCGTATTTTTCTTTTTTAAGACTATAAGCTATTAACTCTGCTATTTCCTTTTCGTCTTCTACAATTAGAATTTTTTTATTCATTAAGAACCCTTTTTAAATCTTCTCCTGAGATTTCAAAGTTTATTTTCATTTTGCCAATAGTTTCTGGAATAACCATCCTGATTTTTCCTTCAATGTTCTTTTTATCAAGTAAAATAGTTTTCACCATTGATGATGAATCCATATTAATAGGTAAATTTACTGGTAGTCCAAAGTTGTTCAAAATATTTCTGATTTTTTCTAAGCTTTCCTTATTAAGAAAACCAAGCATATTGGATAACTTTGCCTCATAAACCATTCCAATTGATATTGCTTCACCATGAAGATATAAACTGTAACCTGTCAAGGTTTCAATTGCATGTCCAATTGTATGTCCATAATTCAGAATAGCTCTCAGAGAGCTTTCTCTTTCATCCCTTGATACAACTTCTGCCTTTATTTCACAAGCTCTTTTAATTATTGCAATAAGCAGGTCTTTATCTTTTTTTAAAATATTTGCCCTGTTTATTTCAATAAATTCAAAAAACTCTTTATCCCATATAACTCCATATTTTATAACTTCTGCAAGTCCTGAAATAAATTCTCTCTCAGGAAGACTCTCCAATGTATCCACATCAATCCATACTAAGGATGGCTGCCAAAATGTTCCAATCATGTTTTTACCAAGAGGATGATTAACAGCTGTCTTTCCGCCCACAGAACTGTCAACCTGAGCAAGCAGTGTTGTTGGAATCTGAATATATGCAATACCTCGCATATATATTGATGCAACAAAGCCTGTGAGATCTCCAATTACTCCTCCTCCAAGAGCAATAAGAGAAGAACCACGGTCAAAGCCAAATTCAAGAAGCTGTGTGAGTATATGATATGCCCAAAAATAGTCTTTATAATGCTCACCATCTGGAACTAAAACAATAAAAGGCTCAAATCCTTCTTTTTTTAAAGAGGAAATAACTTTCTGTCCATAAAGTTCAAAAACCTTAAGATTGCTTATTATTCCAATTTTCTTTCCTATTGCAAATCTTAGTAATCTTTCGCCAATAAAGGAAAGATTTCCTCTTTCAATGAGAATTTCATAACTGCGTTCTCCAAGTTCAACTCTAAGTTTTTCCATTACCTAACCTCTCATATTCTTTAATTATTTTTTCTGCTACCTCCTCAGGAGTTAGTCCTTCAGTATAAATACAAAAATCAGCTTTTTTATAAAGAGGCATCCTCTTCTGAAGAAGTTCTTTTATTTTTTCTTCAGGATTTTCAACCTGAAGAAGAGGTCTATTTTTTGTATGTTTCACCCTCTCAAAAATAACATTTTCTGGAGCCTGAAGACAAAAAATTACTCCATTTTCTTTAAGTCGCTCCATGTTTTCATCTTTTAAAACAACTCCTCCTCCTGTAGCAATAACCTGTCCTGTTTTTTGAGTTATCAGTTTTATCATTTCTGTTTCTATATCTCTAAAACGAGGCTCACCAAATTTTGAGAAAATTTCAGAGATTTCCATTCCTGTAGTTCTTTCAATAACTTCATCAACATCAACAAATTCAAACCCAAGCTTTTTTGCTATAACTTTTCCAACAGAAGTTTTTCCTGTGCCCATAAATCCTATAAGAACAATGTTTTTCATGTTAAAATTAAAGTATGCAATATTATTATACTAAAAATATCATAGTCATATGTTTTTTAGTGTTTTCAGTATTTTTTATTCTTACTTCTGCTTGTGCAAAAAAGGAAAGTGACTATTATAGAGTTACAGAAATACATGATGGTGATACTTTAAGTATTGTTACAAAATCTTTTTTGGGAATATTTGTTAAAACCGAAAAAGTTCGCCTAATCGGAATAGATGCACCAGAGCTCGCACAAGAGCCATGGGGAAAAAAAGCTAAAAACCATTTAAAAAAACTCATCAAAGAAAGTAAATGGCAGGTAAAACTCGAATTTGATGTCCAACACAGAGACAAATATGGAAGGATTCTGGCATACTTGTGGGATAAAAATGGAAATATGATTAACTACATGATGATAAGAAATGGATATACTATGGTTTATACTATCCCACCGAATGTAAAATATGTAGAGCTATTCACAGAAGCACAGAGGCTTGCGCGTGAGGAAAAGAAAGGTATATGGGGAGAAAATGGAATCAAAGAAAAACCTTCTGATTGGAGAAAACAGCATCCAAGAAACTAAATTATATATCTACGCCTTTTAATGTAGTTTTTGACCTCCTGCCCTTCAGTTTCAAAACCTCTCTTACCCATTGCACCATAGGTAAGTCTTTTACCAAGTTCCACACCTGGCTGATTAAAAGGATTTACACCATATAGCAAACCTGCCATAGCGGTTGTTATCTGAAGAAATTGAAAAATCTGTCCAACTGTAAAGGGGTCAATTTTGGGTATAATGATTTTCATATTAGGCTTTTTATTCATTGTTAAAGCCATTTCTGTTGCAAGCTGTTCAGTATTTATCAACTCTTCAAGAGTATGTCCGCCAAGATATCTTAATCCTTCTATATCATGAAATTCTTCAGAAATCTCTTCCTGAAAACCATGAGTATCAACAGAAACAAATAGAATAACTTTATCTTCATAACCTTCCATCCATAACTGAAGCTGAGAATGCTGATCAGTGGTCCCCAAAGATGGATAAGGCGTGGTTCCCTTTCCTTCTTTACCAAGACTTTCTGCCCACAGCTGACAGAACCATTCAGACATTGTTTTAAGTCTATCAGAGTAAGGAAGAAAAACTAAAACTTTTCTGTTTTTTACTCTGTCCATAAGATAAAGGGAGGAAGCAAGATATGCCATTGGATTTTCATTTAAGTCTTCTTTAAAAGCTCTCTTTGATATTTCTTCTGCTCCTTGTAGTAATTCTTCGCTTTTTATTCCTATTGCTTCTGCTAAAAGAAGCCCCACAGGCGTTAAAACCGAGTATCTTCCCACAATATTTTTAGGAATCTCCAGAGAAGGAATTTCATACTCATCCGAAAGAATTTTTAAATTCCCCTTTTCAGGGTCTGTGGTAAAAATAAAATGTTGCCTTACATCAAGTTTTTTGTCTCTTATTATTCTCCAAAAAAGCAAAAATGAAGCCAATGTTTCTGTAGTGCTTCCAGACTTTGAGATTACATTTATAAGAGTTCTTTTTAAATCAACAATTTCTATGATATATTTGAATGTAACTGGATCAACATTATCATAAATAAAAACTTTGTTTTTCCTTCTAAGATTGTTAAAAGGACTTAGTGATTCAACTAAAACCTTAGGACCAAGAGCGCTTCCCCCAATTCCAAGAATAATAAAATATTCATAATCTCTTGCTTTTTTACCAAACTCTTTAATTTTGGAAGTATCCTGAAATGGTAAATTTATAAATTCAAGCTCTTTATATGGTTTTTTGGACAAAAGAGATATAGCCCTTTTTGCTTCATTCTCTATTTCAATGAGAGAAAGCCCATTCGGGCCTATTTCTTCTGTTAGAATATTTGAGAAATCAAGTTTTATCACTTTTGCCTCCTTTCTTTGCAAAATAAGCAACAACAAAGACTATAACCACTGATAAAATAACAATTATTGCAAGCACCTTTGTAAGTTTGAATGCCATCATGACAAGGAGAACAAGCGCTAAAAGCAGATAGATTTGCCAGCCCAAATATAATCTCCTTGCTCATTTTTTATTTTCATTTTGACTTTCAGCGAAAACATCTTCTGTCTTTTGTTTTTTTATATAAATATATGCTTCTTTTGCTGAAACTATAAGAATCGCAATGAAGCCAATAAGTAATCCCTTAATATCAAATAGTCCATTAATTGCAATAAACCAGAGAAATAAAAAAATAGCACCTAATTTAAGATAACTTAATCCAACTACAGCAAGCTGAAATGCCGGTTTTCCGAAAAATTTTTTAACTGCCCATGCAAGTTCTCTTAAACTGAACCAGCTAATAAATCCTCCAAGAATAACATTAAAAGCAACTATCTCATTCTGCCATAAAAGATAAGTTAATATGGCAAGAACTGGCACTAAAATTAAAGTTTGTTTATTGATTCTCTTGATCACTTCCCTGTCCATCTACTCTATTCACCTTCCTTATAAATCTGAAAATTTCTTTTACACCTGCCACAAATCCAGCAGCCAGAAAAATAAGAGAAAACAATGGAAAAGTGCTACAAAAGACAAATTTATCTATTAGATATCCAAGTACTGCTCCTATAAATATACATAGAACAAAATTAATTCCCAAAGCTGAAGCTTCAAGAATTACTTTAAAAATAGATTTTTTAGTATCCTCTTCCTTCACTTCCATCCTCACATTCTGATAATACAAACTCTTTAAGAGAATATGCAACTTCTTTGTAAAAATCAGTATTTGCCTTTTTATATAAAGCATCACAAAAAAGAGGAACCCACTCACAAAGTCTTCTTGCAAACTCTATTTGCAAATCCTTTAAATTTTGCTCAATCAAATAACTCATAAAAATCAGTTCCATTGAAATGTGATCTGGTGGAAGATCTATTTCTTCATCTATTGCAACTCCTGCTGTCCAGTAAAAATGCTGCACATCATCAAGACTGCGATTTATTGGAATGTCTTTGTAAAGTTCAGCTTTGTAATAGGCTTCATAGTTTGGTAGATTCTCATTAATAAATAAATGTATAAAATCCTCGCATATTTCTTCATATGTATCTTTAATTTCTAATTGAGCAAAGGATTCAAATTGCTCAATATGTTCAATATGAGGAATATTCATGAAAAGGTATGCAAAAAGCCTGTAAGCTTCTGCTCTTTCTTCATCAATGTAGTCTAAAAAATTCATAGTTTTTTAAATGTTTTATATGCTGACTGAACAGTTTTTTCTATATCCTTTTGACTATGTGCAAGACTAATAAATCCAGCCTCAAACTGGGATGGAGCAATATAAACTCCTTTGTCAAGCATACCCAAGAAAAACCTTTTAAACTTTTCCGTATCTGAGGTTCTTGCTGTTTTTGCATCTATAACCTCATTTTCTGTAAAGTATGTGCAAAACATTGTTCCTGCTCTATAAAATTTGACATTTACTCCTGCTCGTTTAGCAGCATCTTTAAGCCCGCTTTCAAGATGTTGCATTGTTTTTTCAAGCTTTTTATATACAGAAGCATTGGAAAGCACCTTTAATGTTTCAATTCCAGCAGTCATTGCAACCGGATTTCCTGAAAGTGTACCTGCCTGATAAACACCTCCTTCAGGCGCAACAAGTGCCATTATTTCATTTTTGCCTCCGTATGCACCTACAGGAAGTCCTCCTCCAATAACCTTACCAAGACATGTCATGTCAGGTTTAACTCCATAGTATTGCTGGGCTCCACCAAAGGCAACTCTAAATCCTGTCATAACCTCATCAAAAATAAGGATAATTCCATATTTTGCAGTTTCCTCCCTTAAAACTTTTAAAAAATCCTCCTTAGGAAGAATGCACCCCATATTTCCAACAACTGGCTCAACCATTACACAGGCAATATCTTTCCAGTGTTCTTTTAATGTATCTTTAAATATTTGAATATCATTAAAAGGTAGAACAATTGTTTCTGAAGTATATGATTGGGGCACTCCGAGGCTGTCTGGAATACAGAATGTAGCACCTCCTGAGCCAGCTGAAACAAGAAGTCCATCAACATGGCCATGATAGCATCCTTCAAATTTTATAACTTTGTTTCTTTTTGTAAATCCTCTTGCTACTCTTATTGCTGACATGGTTGCCTCTGTGCCTGAATTAACAAAACGAATTTTTTCTATAGAAGGAAATGCTTTTTTTACAAGTGTGGCAAGCTTTACCTCAAGCTCAGTTGGTGCTCCATAGCTTGTTCCTCTTTCTATAGTTTTCTTCAATGCCTTAACAACAGATGGATAACTATGTCCGAGAATCAACGGTCCCCATGAAAGAACATAGTCTATATATTCATTCCCGTCAACATCATAAATTTTTGAGCCATTTGCTTTTGCTATGAATAGAGGATTTCCACCTACAGCTTTGAACGCTCTTACAGGACTGTTAACTCCTCCTGGCATCAGTTTTAAAGCTTTTTTATAAAGTTTTTCTGATTTCGTTGTCTTCATTTTTTACCTCCAAAAATCGTTTATTTCAATAAAAATACCAGAAAAAACAACAAAATCGCAAATTATGTTATAATTTTTTATGCCCAAGAGAGCACTGGTTATAGAAGATAATGAGCTTGTTAGGGAAACTTTAAAGGCAATGCTTGAATTTCTGAATTTTGAAGTGCTTACTGCTGAAGATGGAAAAAAGGCAGTGGAAATGTTTGTTTCTCAAGTTAATTCAAACAATTTTTTTGATGTTGTATTCATTGACCTTGTTATGCCAGAGATGTCAGGTAAAGAGGTTATAAAGGAACTAAAAAAATACGACCCAAATGTTAATGCGTTGATATCAAGCGGATACTTTAATGATTTATCAGTTGTTGAATATGAAACCTTAGGATTTAAAGGCGTTCTTAAAAAACCCTATACACTTGAAGAACTTGAAGAAACTCTCAAAAAATTAAATCTTATCTGATGGAATATATATTCTGAATGTTGTTCCAATCTCTGACATGCTTTCAACTTCTATTTTACCTTCAGACTTTTCTATAATATTCTTTACAATGCTCAATCCAAGACCTTTTCCTTCTTTTTTCATTGTAAAAAATGGATCAAAAATTTTATCTATATATTCATGAGGAATTCCTGGACCTGAATCTGTAATTGTTAAGCAAACATAGTTTCCTTTCTGCAAATCTTTAATTTCTCCATGATTTATATAATTCTGTATCTTTATTTTTATACTTCCTTTGTCCTTCATAGCCTGCCTTGAATTCATTATAATATTTTGAAATACTCTATAAAGCTGCGAAGCATCAGCATAAACAGGTGATACTGAAGGATCTGATTCAATAGTAAACTTTATTTTGGTTCCGTTTAAAACAAATTCAGCAGAATTTTTAACAATCTCTTCAATATTTATTTTTTCTTTCTTTAATATAAAATCAGGACTTAAATCCCTCATCTGTTCAATAATTGAATTCATTATTTTTGTAACTTCTAGCATCATCTCTATATTTCCTTTTTTATCCTCTGATTTCTCAACCTCTTTAAGCAAAGAAAGATTCCCTGTAAGAACCGCTAAGTAGTTACTAAAATCATGAACAATTCCTGCTGATATCTTTGTAAGTATATCCATTCTTTCCAATCTTTTTGAAAGTTCCTGCCTTTGAATTACTTCCGTAGCATCTTTAATGGTTATTATGTCACCAAATTTTATGTCCCTTATCAATATTGGATTTTCTGTATAAATTACAGGAATCTCTTTTTCTTTTAACTGCAAAATTTTGTATTCTGAATCATTGTATTTTTTTAAAGTTAATAACTCCTTTAACTGTTTCCCAAGATAGTCTTCTGAGGCTTCAAGAAGCCTCTTTGCTTCTTTGTTCATATACTTAATCTTTCCTGAAGAATCAGTATAAATCAGTCCTGTATCCACTGAATCAAAAGCTATTCTTTTTTCTTCTACATCCTCAGCAAGATTTAAGAAAATATTTCTTAACATTTCAAGGCTTCTTATAGCAAAGGAATGAGAAATAAAAGCAAGAATAAGTAAAAAAATATAGGAAATACCCTTAAATTTTTCATATAAAGAAAGATTTAGAAAACTTACAAGCCACCACTCTTTCATAATTTCATGTTTAACAATCTGCCATCTCTGTTTCTTAAAATCTTCAAACAGATTATCATTAATCTTTTTAAAACCTGAAGGCAGTAGTGTATCATTTCCAAATATTTTTTCCTCGTAAACCTTTTTAAGTTCTTCTGGTGAAGGACTAAAAAGCATTCTGTTTTTAAGTTCCTGTTTACCTATAAAAACACCTCCAGAAGAATGCATCACACAGACATTTTCAGTTTCAAGCTCTTTTATAAAACTTTTGCCTATATCAAACTGAAAGACAAGCACTCCAACTGTATTGCCTTTATCATAAACAGGATACGAAATTCTTATATCATCACTTTTTGTATAAATTCCTCTTGCAATAAAAATTGAAAGCTTTCCTTGAATTGATTCTTTAAAATACTTCCTAAAACTCACATTATTATTAATCATTTCTTTTCTATACTCAGCAGAACATGCTATTATTTTTCCATTTTTATCTGCAAACCATATTAAATTTGTATCAAAAATTTGATTTAAATAGGAAAAGTATTTATTTAACTCCTCCGAGCCTTTTTTCATTCTGTTTTTTAAATCCTCTGTGGAAGCTATAAACCTTACTAAATCACTGTAAAAGGCTATTTTATTTTCAATTTCAAGAGAGATTCTACACAAGGTTAGTTCTTTATGATAAGCATCCATATCTTTTATACCTTCAATATATTTTCCAGACAGATAAATCAAACCAGACAATGTTAAAACAAAAATAAAAATATACAGAATATAGGCTTTAAATCTGTATTCATATACATACCTCATTCTGAATGAGAGACTTAAAAAAACTAAAAAGGTGGCAAAAATATTAAGAAATAATGATTGAGAAACTATATAACAGGCAAGACAAATAATATATAAGCCAAAAAAAATAAAAGGTAGAAGCATTCCCTTTTTTATCAAATACGGCATAACTCTTGATGGTTTGTGCTGGGAAAACTCTTCCTTATACCAGATATGAAAATAGGAAATACCTATCAGAAAAAGCCCTAAAAATATTAAGATTTTATCCTGCTTAAATAAAAAAAGAAAAGGCAGAATAATACTAAATAGAAGATAATATAGCTTGAAATTGATAGTGCTTTTGTAGCCGTAAAAAAGAATTATGGCAATTACTGCAATATTTGCAGCGATTAAATATAAATAATACTCACCAATAAAATTTCTGAATAAAACTATTGAATTTAGAACAGTATTTAAAAAAATGATGTGAAAAAAGTATTTAACAACTTTTTTATTAAATTGTGGATCTATAATTTTACGCCAGAAAATAAAATAGTAAAAAACAATAGAGTGTAATAAAAGAAATGATACTCTTAAAAAATTGGATAGTTCATCAAAAAATTGAATATTCATCTGATCACTTCGTCAAACAAAGAAAGATTTTCTTCAGAAATTTTAAAATTTATATCCCTTGCTCTTTTTAAATTTATAATTCTTATATATTTATCAACATCTTCTACTTCTAAATTTGATATTTTACCTGTTTTTAAAATATAAGAAGCCATCTCTCCTGCTTTGTATCCCATCTGATAAAAATCAACACAAATACCACCAAAAAATCCAAGTTCAACAAACTGTCTGTTAATTGCAAGATCAATTTTTTTAATTTTATCTGTGATTATTGATGCAAGCTCTGATATTGTGAATATTTTCTCATTTTCTATTAACATCACAAAAGGGAAATAAGCTATGATATCTTTTCTTTTATTTATTTCTTCTGATGCTTTTATAAGCTCTTGAATTGAACTTGTAGGATAAAAAACCATCTTGTCTTTAAAATTCTTATTAAGTTCATAGACAACCTGTTCTTTAAGCGTATTACCCATAAAATCATTTGAATAAAGAACAGCAATTTTATCAATCTTGCCAACAAGAACTTCAATCATTTCTATCTGCTTTAATATGAAAATTTTTTCATAAATACCTGTAAAATTCTTAATGGGCTTTTTACCTTCCATAAAATGATATTTAGCATTGTAATACTGTGGAGTCAAATTTATACCTGAAAATACAACAGGAATTTTATCACCCATAAAATGCTTCGCTGCACATTGAAATGCTGCATCATCAGTGGTAAGAATTAAAGAAGGTTTTTGAAATTTAACACTTTTTACGAAATCATCACATCTTTTTTCAAGTTCCTGTTGAGAGATTCTTCTTGAATCTAGATAAATATATTGAATTTTTAAATCTGATACATTCTTTTTTAATGCATCTGTAGCTCCTTCAACCTGTGGCTGCCCGCATACATCTTTATTATCATAACTTGAAAGAATAAACACAGTTTTTTGCTCAGAGCATCCATAAAAAAGAATTAAAAAAAATATAAAGAGAGAAATTTTTATAAAATTTTTCATGAAATATTTTATCAAAATTCATTACACATTCAAAAATTTTATTTTATTTAATATGACAGATACAGTAAATTCTGTATTGTGAAAACGCCGTTTCAATTTCACATAGTAAATTCAGCTAAGGGAATTTAATGGTAAATGTTATTTGAATTGTTTTATAATTTATTTTAAGATTTTTCCCTGAGGGGGCGTAAAAATGAAAATACCCATCTCTATTCCTGCTGAGACATTTAAAGTAAGAGCAATTGATATAATAGTATTTTTTATTATTTTAGGAATTCTTTCTTTCATTATATATATCGCATCAGAATGGGGTACTGCCTATGAAAGAACAGTAGAAATAGATCTAAATCCTTCAAATATCCCACAATATGCTATTCAGTCTCTTGCAAGAATTTTTTTTGCCTATATATTGTCTTTAACTTTTTCCATATGGTATGGATATACTGCCTCAAGAAGTAAACTTCATGAAAAAATAATGATACCATTACTTGATATTCTACAGTCAATTCCAGTGCTTTCTTTTTTGCCTGGTGTTGTTTTGGCAATGATAGCTCTTTTCCCTGGGAAAAGAATTGGGCTTGAACTTGCATGCATTCTTCTGATTTTTACAGGACAGGTCTGGAACATGACATTCAGCTTTTATCATTCTATAAGCACTATTCCAAAAGAAATGAAAGAAGTGGTCAAAGTTTTTAAATTCAATAAATTTTCTAAGTTTCTAAGACTTGACCTTCCATTTAGTGCTATAGGACTTATCTGGAATAGTATGATGAGCGTGGCTGGAGGATGGTTTTTTCTCATGGCATGTGAGATGTTTATTCTTGAAGATAAAGATTTTAGGTTACCGGGTCTTGGTTCTTATATTCAAACAGCAGCCAATGAGGGAAATATTGAGTATTTAATTTATGGACTTGGCACCATGATTCTGTTAATAATTATTCTTGACCTTTTCATATGGAGACCTCTCATTGTGTGGTCTCAAAAATTCCGAATAGAAACAGTTCCACCTGAAGAAGAAAGAGAGTCTTTTGTATTAAATCTTTTTTCAGGGTCTATTTTCATTAAAAAAGTTGTAGATTCATTAAACAGTATGAGTAACAAAATAGAAAAATTCAGTTACAGAAAAATTACTCTATCAGGCAATCCTATTATAAATAAACTATATAAAATCATAGGAATTACTTTTTTAATGACTATTTTGATAGTAATTATATGGGCTATTTTAAAAGCTGCTGGAGAGGTTTCAAATCTTGATTTCAATGATATAATTACAATAATAAAAGCTGCGTTTTATTCATTGTTAAGAGTTTTTGCGGCTTTATTGATTGCACTTATATGGACTCTTCCTGTTGGAGTTTATATTGGACTGAATCCCAGAGCTGCAAAAATTTTACAGGGGATTGTCCAGATAGCAGCAAGTGTTCCTGCTACAGCAGTGTTTCCTGTTATTCTTCTTTTCCTTATTAAACTCGGAGGAGGACTGGATATAGGTGCGATATTTTTAATGCTTCTTGGTACACAATGGTATCTACTTTTTAATATAATTGCTGGTGCAAGTGCTATTCCTAAGGATTTAATTGAAATTTCCAGAGCTTATGGAATAAGAGGAATCAGAAAATGGAAAATCCTCATACTTCCTGGAATATTCCCCTATCTTGTTACTGGATTGATTACTGCCAGCGGAGGATCATGGAATGCTACAATTGTAAGCGAGTATGTTTCTTTTGGAGGAGAAATAATTTATACATCAGGACTTGGTGCTTTAATAAGCCAGTCATCTGCTTCTGGAAATTTCGGACTTTTATTGTTTTCAACATTTTTTATGTCTCTGATTGTTGTTGGAATAAATAGGTTCCTCTGGAAAAGACTTTTTATTATAGCTAAAACAAAATATATTATGGAGTAGTTATGCACAAAGAAGTTATCATTGAAACCATAGGCATTAAAAAATCTTTTATGGTTGGTAAGGCAAGAGAGATTACTGTTCTGGAAGATATTAACCTGAAAATATATTCTGGTGAGTTTGTTTCAATCCTTGGGCAGTCTGGCGCTGGAAAATCAACCCTTTTAAGAATAATTGCAGGACTTATTGAACCAACTGAAGGGCAGGTTTTATACAAAGGAATACCTCTCAAAAAGGCAAATGCTAAAATAGCAGTGATTTTTCAGAGTTTTGCACTTTTTCCATGGTTTACTGTTCTGGAAAATGTTAAAGTTGGGCTTGTAGGCATTGGATTGAATGAGGAAGAAGTAAATGAAAAAGCAATTAAAGCAATTGATCTTGTAGGGCTTGATGGATTTGAAGATGCCTATCCAAGGGAGTTAAGCGGTGGAATGCGTCAGAGAGTGGGAATCGCTCGTGCAATTGCTGTGGAACCTGAAGTTCTACTTATGGATGAGCCTTTCTCAGCGCTGGATGTTCTTACAGCAGACAATCTTCGTGGAGATATTATTGATTTATGGAAAGAAGGCAAAATGCCAGCAAAAGCCGTTGTTCTTGTTACTCATAACATTGAAGAAGCTGTAAGCATGTCATCTCGGGCTGTGATTTTAACTCATAATCCTGGCAAAATTAAAGCTGACATTCCTCTTGAACTTCCATATCCGAGAGATAGGAATTCAAGAGATTTTAAATTTTTATTAGATAAAATATATACTGTTCTTATAAAATCTCCAGAGGAAATTCCATTCCTTCTTGCTGCAGGAAGGTATCAATTTCTTCCTCATGCAAAAGTTGGTGCGATTGCAGGACTTATTGAGCTTGTTCATGACAAAGGCGGCAGAGTTGACATCTATGCTTTAAGTTCCGAACTCAGCATGGAAGTTGACGATATCTTTCCATTGATAGAAGCCTCAGTAATACTTGACTTTGGAGAAGTACGGGAAGGTGATTTTATTCTCACAGAAAAGGGAAAAAATTGGGCAGAGGCAGATACCCTTGAGAAAAAAGAGATATTTAAAGAATCTGCCTTACAGAATGTTCAAC
The DNA here is from genome assembly GCA_964614465.1 of uncultured Thermodesulfovibrio sp. Lineage (GTDB taxonomy): Bacteria > Nitrospirota > Thermodesulfovibrionia > Thermodesulfovibrionales > Thermodesulfovibrionaceae > Thermodesulfovibrio. Next base: position 8,926 of record CAZTLF010000027.1, on the reverse strand, counting down.
TTATCAAACAAATTATGCAGGTTTTGTTAACAATTTCAAAGCACAGAGTATCAGAGGAATTCTTTATTGATATTCTTAAAAATCATTTTACACCTGAAGAATCATGGAATCAGCTTGAGACAGCCATAGACTGGGGAAGATACGCAGAACTCTTTGCTTATGATTATGATGCTGGAGAACTATACCTTGAAGAACCTTCAACAATTGATATGTAAGCTTTCAGATCTGGTTGGAATAATTCCTTTTTATTACAATTACAAAGGTGAGCGTATTGATATCTCTTATGAAACTAAAATTAGACTTCTTTCTGCTATTGGAATTACTCCTGATGAAGAAAACATTATTAGCTGGATTAATTATTTTGAAACCAATTTATGGAAAAACTGCTTAGAACCTGTCTATGTAATTAAACAGGGAGATCCAATATTCTTTTATTTAAAAGAAAATCAAAAACCCAATCATATTGAAATTTCACCATTTAAAGATTTAGGGCAGGAGGGTGAAGCTCTGAGTTTATTTTTAAATTTTGATATTATTAATAAAGATGAACAGAGAGTTCTTGATGATGGAATATATTTTAAATACCGTATTGAAATTCCTTTGCTGCCAATTGGATACTATGAGATATCTGCTTTTTTTGAAAAATCAGCTCATAAAAGCACTTTGATAGTTGTGCCAGAGAATTGTTTTGTTCCTTTTAAAAAGAAAACATGGGGTTTACACCTTAATCTTTGGAGTTTGAGAGGAAATAAAAAAGAAGGAGACTTTTCATATCTGAAAGAATTTGCAAGCTATTTAAATTCTCATGGAGGGTTTATAAGTATTAATCCGCTTCATCTAAATGATCCTGAAGATTTGTATGGTATAAGTCCTTACTCTGCCATATCAAGACAGTTTAATACTCCTCTTTATCTATCTACATGTCCTGTAAAAGAAAAAAATGAAGAGTTTTTTGATTATTCCTCTATCTGGAAGGAAAAAACAAAAGCTCTTAGAATGGAATTTGAGAGATTTTATAAAGCTTACATTAACAAAGAAGAAGGGATTAAATTCATTGATTATAAAAATAAGCTATGTCCTGCTATAAGAGAAGATTTAGAATACTTTTCAATTTTTTGTTTTCTAAGAGAAAAATTCGGGAAAAACTGGCAGAATTGGGAAGAAAAATTTAAAAAGCCTAATAAAAATACTCTTTCCATGATTTATTCTGAACATAATAAAGATGTGATTTTTTATGAGTATCTTCAATGGCTTGTTGAAGAGGAATTCACAGAAATAAAAAAATATCCAATCTCACTTGACCTTGCTTTTGGCTCAATTAAGTCAAGTTTTGATGTATGGATTGACCAAACTCTTTATGCAACTAATGCAGAATATGGTGCACCACCAGATGAGTTTAATCCCAAAGGACAGAAATGGGGATTTCCACCTATAATTCCTTTCAGATTGAGACAAAAAGCCTATATGCCATTTATAAAAGTTTTAAGAGCAAATATGAAGACAAAATTGCTAAGAATTGACCATGCTCTTGGACTTTTTAGAGCTTTTTGGATACCTGAAGAAGCAAGTCCATATGAAGGTGCATATATAAAATATCCTTGGAAAGATTTGTTTGACATAATTACCCTTGAAAGCCAGATAAACAAAACAGGAATTATTGGAGAAGACCTCGGAACATCAGAAGAATGGATGAAAGAAGAACTTATTAAAAGAAAAATCTGCTCATGGAAAGTATTTTATTTTGAAAAAAATTCATTGGAATATAAAAAATCCAGCCTTTATCCTGAAGATGCTCTATGCAGTATAACAACCCATGACTTGCCAACACTAAAGGGATTTTGGGAAGGGAAAGATATAGAATTAAGAAAACAGTTTTCAATTTTTGATGAACAACAGTTTGACAGAGCATTGATAGAAAGACAGCAAGATAAGGAAAAAATTATTGCTCTTTTAAAAAAAGAATGTTTGCTTGTAGGTCAACCTACTATTGAACAGCTACTCCTTGCAATAATAAAATTTCTTGCGAAAACTCAATCAAAATATTTACTGCTATATCCTGAAGATATACTGCTTATGGAAGAACAAACAAACTTTCCTGGCACGACCATACAGTATCGTAACTGGCAAAGAAAGCTCCCTTTGCCTTTTGATGAAATTGTGAAACTGCCGATTTTTAAAGAAATTAAAACTATTTTAACTGAGGCTGGACGGGTTCATCCCTCTGAATAGAGGTGGTTTCTTTTTCCTTCTGATTTTGATCTAATGCAGGCAATGAATCTTTTTCATCAGGTTCTGCATACTCTTCTTTAATTATCCCTCTTTTTTGCATGATGAAATATATAAGATTTGTTCTTTTTTCAATAAATTTTGAATTCCCCACAGGACTGTATTTTATCGGATTTGGCAAAGACGCAGCCAGCCTTGCAGCCTCCATTGCAGTAAGCTCTGAAGCTGATTTTCCAAAGTAATGCCTTGATGCTGCCTCTATGCCAAAAATTCCTTCCCCCCATTCAGCAACATTAAGATAGAGTTCAAGAATCCTTGTTTTAGACAGTGTATTTTCAATCCTCCAAGTAATTATTGCTTCCTGAATCTTTCTTACAGGATTTTTTGTTGGAGTAAGATAAAGATTTTTTGCCAACTGTTGGGTTATTGTACTGCCACCATATTTTAATTTTTTCTCCTTTATGTCTTTCTCAATTGCTTTTTTTATTCCTTCAATATCAAATCCTGAGTGAGTATAAAACTTGTCATCTTCTCCAATAAGAACAGCTTTAACAAGATAAGGTGAGACTCTACTAACTGGCACCCAAATTTTTTTTATTTTTATCCTCTTGCCATCCTTTTCCCATTGTTTAATCCGATATTTCATCATTGCAGTTAATTCTGGATTTTTCTTTTTCAGAGAGGAAACATCTACCACAAATGGATAACCAACTATGTAAACAACATAAAATATAACTGCAATTATTAGAATTCTGAATGTCCATTTAAACATATTCATATTTTATCATTTGTTTTTTATATCTCTTTATTTTTTGTTCTACAGAACTTAAAAATCCTAAAAACACCAATAGAAATGTCATTGCGAGCTTTACCGAAGCAATCTCGTCTTTTTGTAGGGAGATTGCCACACCCTCCTTCTGAGGGCTCGCAATAACCGATAATGAAAGAATTTCTGAATGCTATCAAATTAGGAAAAGTTATCTTACTTTTTCAAAATATTACTTAAAGAGAAGATTTTTAAATTTTAAGTTTTTCAGGATGATTTTTTAATAAAGGCGAGCTATGGCAATTTATTACAATATCATGTTAAAATTAAACAAAAATGCCTAAGTACATATTTATAACGGGTGGAGTAGTTTCTGCTCTGGGCAAAGGGATCGCGGCGTCTGCAATAGGTGCATTGCTTGAAGCAAAAGGATTTAAGGTTACAATTCAAAAACTTGATCCTTATATAAATGTTGATCCAGGAACCTTAAGTCCTTTTGAACATGGAGAAGTTTATGTAACTGATGATGGCTGTGAAACAGATTTAGACCTGGGGCATTATGAAAGATTTACTCATTTAACTACTTCCCATGTTAATAACTATACATCAGGGAAAATTTATTTCAATGTGATTTCAAAAGAAAGAAAAGGTGATTATCTTGGACATACTGTTCAGGTTGTACCCCATGTTACTGATGAGATAAAAGAAGCAATCAAATCCGCAGCTGGAGATAATAAATATGATATTGTAATTGTTGAAGTTGGTGGCACAGTAGGAGATATTGAAGGTCTTCCTTTTCTTGAAGGAATAAGGCAATTTAGATATGATGTGGGACGGGAAAATGTTCTTTATATTCATTTAACACTCGTACCCTATGTAAAGAGTGCAGGAGAACTTAAGACTAAACCAACACAGCATAGTGTAAACAGTCTCCGTGCAATAGGAATTCAGCCTGATATTTTATTATGCAGAGCAGACAGGCCTATTCCCCATGGGCTAAAGAAAAAAATAGCTCTGCACTGTAATCTTGATTTTGACGCTGTAATCTCTGCTCATGATGTGGAGACTGTCTATGAAGTTCCCCTTAACTTTAAGAATGAAGGGCTTGACCTTCTTATTGAAAAGAAAATTTCACTACCCCATAGAGTAGAAGATTTGACACTTTGGGAAGACGTGGTAAACAAGATCAAAAACCCTAAAACAGAAGTTAATATTGCTGTAGTAGGTAAATATGTTGGATTAAAAGATTCTTACAAAAGTCTTACAGAAGCTTTAATACATGGTGGCATTGCCAATAACTCCAAGGTAAATATATTGTGGGTAAATTCAGAGGACATAGAAAAAGATGGAGCAAAAGTATATCTTTCCGATGCTCATGGTATTTTAATTCCAGGAGGATTCGGAAGTCGGGGCATTGAAGGTAAAATTGAAGCAATCAGGTATGCAAGAGAAAATAAAATTCCTTTTTTTGGTATTTGTCTTGGAATGCAGTGTGCTGTAATAGAGCTAAGTAGAAACCTTGCAAAGCTTAATGCTCACTCAACAGAGTTTGATCCCGATACTGAAAATCCTGTTATCTATCTCATGGAAAGATGGTTTAATCCAAGAACAGGCAAATACGAAATTCGATCAATAGAATCTCAAAAAGGTGGCACAATGAGACTTGGTGCTTATCCATGTGTTCTTAAAGAAGGAACAAAGGCATATGAAGCTTATAAGGTAAATGAGATTTCTGAAAGACATAGACACAGGTATGAATTTAATAATAAATATATTCCCATTCTTGAGGAAAAAGGCGTTGTTTTTAGTGGTACTTCTCCTGATGGACAACTTGTGGAGATAATTGAGTTAAAGGACCATCCTTGGTTTTTAGGATGTCAATTTCATCCAGAATTTAAATCAAAGCCTTTCAAGCCTCATCCCTTGTTCAGAGACTTCATAAGGGCATCTTTAAAGGAAAAGCTGTCTCTTTTTAGTTTTTAATGCCTTTAGTTTTCTTCAAATTTTATGCACTACATTCTAAAGATTAGGAAATAGTTAAAATATTCTCAGATATTCCTTGGAATATTGAGTCTTCTTGCAATAACAGTAATTCTAGAACAAATTAAACTATTGAATTAGTCAAAAGATTATGATAAACTTTGTAAAAATGAATCCATTATATTTAATACCTTCCAGTGAACCAATTCCTGCATCGGCTGAAATTTTTATTTTTCTTGAGCAACTATTCTTTCTTATGCATATTCTAATTATTAACTCAATTCTTGGGCTAAGCTTGATAATTCTTTATCAATCGAATAAAAAACAAGACTTTTTTAAAGCACATAAACCCTTAGCTAAAAAGATACCCATTCTTTTTGCTATCGGAATTAATATGGCTATTCCAGCACTTCTTTTTCTTCAAGTTGTCTTCGGACATCTTTTTTATACGAGCTCAATACTCATGGGAACTATATGGATTTTAATAATACCATTGCTAATTATTGCCTATTATAGTTCCTACTTCCATTACAGAAATTTTGAGAATTCGAAATTTGCGAAGCCCGTTCTTATTTTGATAATTCTTATAATTTTCTATATTGCCTTTATGCTTGTTAATAATCTATCAATGATGGAATTACCTCACAAATGGACGGACTATTTTACAAACAAACAGGGAACTATTCTTTTGTGGAGTTTGCCAAGTATATATCCAAGATTTTTCCACTTTTTGGTAGCCTCTGTAGCAGTAGGTGGAATGTTTTATTCTATCTACTACAGTAGAAGGTCTGATAGTATTAGCCAAGTAAATGAAGGGTTAAAAATCTTTGCTTATGCAACAATGATTCAAATTATTGTGGGATTCTGGTTTCTTCTAAGCCTTCCCCAGAACATAATGCAAAAGTATATGGGAGGTGATTTATTTGCTACAGTGGTATTTGTTTTGGGAGTTATTACAGCTATTATATCAATATTTGTTGCACTGATGGGAAAACTTAAAGGAAGTATTCTTTTTCTGTTATTAACCTTGATATTTATGGTTATCAATAGATACCATTTGAGAACTTTTCATCTTGAAGGAGTTTTCAGCCCCTATCAACTTGAAGTAGTCCCGCAGTGGGATTTGTTTATTTTGTTTGCTGGAGTACTGTGTGTTGGAATAGGTGTAATTGCCTATATGCTTAAAATGGCATTTACCCAGAAAAAAGGAATAGAGAAATGAATTATCCTGTATGGGAACTTTATTATCTTAATTCAGGCACCTTAGTAGCAGTGATTGCTGTGCTACATGTTTTTATTTCCCATTTTGCAGTGGGTGGAGGAGTATTTCTATGGCTTACTGATCTTAAAAGTCTAAGGGAAGACAATTTAGCCTTAAGAAGTTATGTTCGTAGACACGTATGGTTTTTCCTGCTTCTTACGATGGTTTTAGGTGGCATTTCCGGTGTTGGTATATGGTTTGCCATTGCGCTTTCAAGTCCATGGGCAACATCTGTTCTCATTCATACTTTTGTTTTTGCCTGGGCTATTGAGTGGGTTTTCTTTATTGTTGAGATTGTCGCACTTTTAATTTATCATTACAAATTTGAAACACTCTCAGACAAAAATCGTATTAGAATTGCTTTTATATATGCCTTTTCTGCATGGATGAGTTTATTTGTCATAAACGGAATTATAACATTTATGCTTACACCTGGAGACTGGCTTATTACTGGTAACTTTTGGGACGGTTTCTTCAATCCTACAAATCTACCAAGTCTCCTGTTTAGAACTGCTATTTGTATTATGTTTGCAGGTCTTTTTGGATTTGTAACTGCAGTATTTGAAAAAGACGAAAATTTGAGACAAACTCTTCTTAGATACTGTGCTAAATGGCTTTTTATACCTTTGCCATTTCTTATTATTTCTGGGTTCTGGTATTTCTATTCAGTTCCAGAGAATGCGAGACTTACTAACTTTGTTCTAAATAAACAGACTGCAAATGTAGTGAAGGTTTTAATCATGGCTTCTTTACTACTCTATCTTTTATCGCTAATTTTAATTTTTAAAACCTCTCAAAAATTACAACGTATTATTGTATTTGTTCTCCTAATAGTAGGACTTTCATGGATTGGTGGATTTGAATACATGCGAGAGTATGCAAGGAAACCATATGTTATATATGGTTATATGTATTCTCCATCAATACTTGTGGTAGATGAGGAAAAGCTTAATAAAGAGGGATTTTTAAAATTTGCAAAGTGGACAACAGTAAAAGAAATTACTGAAGAAAATAAACTAATTGCAGGTAGAGAACTTTTTAATCATCAATGCCTTAGCTGTCATACAATAGGAGGAGTAAAGAATGATATAGTTGATAAAACAAGAGGTCTTACCTATGTAGGAATTATATCCCAGCTTTATGGACAGGGAAAGATTCTTGATTATATGCCCAAATTTATAGGAAATGAAAAAGAGATGGAGGCTCTTGCAACATTTATTATGAGTCTACATGGGCAGAAAGATACACAATTGACAGACTTTAAACCTAAGGAAGAAAATGTTCCAATCCCACCTTTTGATATGAAAAAAGATGAATATGTCTTACTTGCCTGGAGCACTCTTGGAGAAAAGTGCATAACTGATTCAGATAAATGGTTTTCCTTTCTTTATCCTGGAAGCTCTTTTCAGGCAACACTAATAAAAAGAGGTATAAAACCTAAGATAGTATCAGAAGGAGTTGAGATTCAATATGAAGTAGAGAAAGGATATGAGAATCCATCAAGACATATAGATTTTTGGAAATATTCCCAATCTCTCATTGGAAAGAAAGTTCCGGAAAATACAGGTTTATCTGGTAAGGGTCTTAAAGGTATCTTTGATTATGATAAAGAAAAAGATTTATTTACTGCTGAAGGCATTCCTGTTTTACCATATAGAGATGATGGAGTATTTAATCCCTATCCTATTTTTGAAGCTAAGGCAGTAGAAAAATCAACAGGGAGGATTCTGCAACGTACAAAATTTGTTGCTCCTGTCTCAACGGAGTTGAGATGTTTTGTATGTCATGGAGGAAAACCCAGATGGAATGGTATATCTGGAATTTCCGATGAGACTGCAATAAATATACTTAAAGTACACGACAGAAATCATGGAACTAAGCTTTTTGAGAATGCTCTGAAAGGCAAACCTCAGATGTGCCAGAGTTGTCATGAGGACTTTATTGTAAAGTCAAAGGGTATAAAGGGACATAACAGTTTTTCAGCTTCTATGCATGGCTGGCATGCTAATTATATCCCATGGAAGGATGAAAGATCCTGTAACTTATGTCATCCTAATGATGCCCAAGGAAATACAAGATGTAACAGGGATATTCATGCAAAGCTTGGTATAGGTTGTACTCAATGCCATGGTAGCCTCGATGAGCATGCTTCGTCAGTTTTGCTCACACAGAAAGATACAAGAACAGCAAGCCTGTTACTTAAAAATCTTAAACCTCAAACTCCAATCTCTCAGATAAATCCGAGAAAACCGTGGGTACAACAACCAGACTGTCTTAGTTGTCATTGGGGATTTCAACAGCCAAAGAGAGACACCAGGGCTTTCAATAATTGGACTTCAGAGTTTTCAGAACTTTATAGAGCAAGAAAGGATAACTCAGGAAAATTACCCTGTATGACCTGTCATAGCTCTCCCCATGCAACATATCCATCATTTAATGAATATGGAAAAAACAGAGACAATATCCAGCCAATGCAGTATCAAGGAACGCCTTTGCCAATCTCAGCAGAGATGAAATGCGAGGTATGTCACAAGGTAAAAATACAAGGAAATTATCATCATGCAAACATTTTAAGAGCTTTTAGAAACAAAAGGGCCTTACATTAATTATTAAAATTTTGATAAAATTTAAATTATTCTAAAATGGAGGAAAATTATGCCTGCATTTAGCAAAGAAGTAGACATTGTAAGAGG
>CAZTLF010000026.1:0-24813 GCA_964614465.1 uncultured Thermodesulfovibrio sp. | reverse complement strand
ATTGATTTTTTGTGACTTTTTATGCTATTGTTTTTATGTTGCCGGTGTGGTGGAACGGCAGACGCGGCGGACTCAAAATCCGCTGGGAGCAATCCCGTGTGGGTTCAAATCCCACCACCGGCATATTTCTTTAATTTATATAAAAATTCAATAAAATTGTTTATGGAGATATTTCAAAATCTATATATTGGTTGGATAGTTACATTTGCAATCTATTGTTATAATAAGTTGCAAATTTATCTACCCCCCATAAATATAGTATTTTCAACTTCTTTAATATTTTCTATTAAAAATTTAATCTCCTTCCCATGAAAAAATTAAATCTTAAATTAATAGAAAACTATCTTATTTCTATTTTTAATATCATTGAACACAACCTTTCTATTATGGATAAAGATTTGAATATCCTTTGGACCAATAAAGCTTATGTTGACAGAATAGGTATGAATTCTGAAGATATTTTAGGCAAAAAATGCTATGCTTTATGGCACAAAAGAGTCAGCCCCTGTGAAGGCTGCCCTTGTGTTAAAGCTTTAAGCACAGACAATATTGAAACAATAGAAAGAATATCACAGGAAGGAAGACATTATATTCTAACAGCCATTCCTTTGAAGGAAAATGAAGAAATTAAGGCTGTATTTCAAATTGGAAAGGAAATAACAGAGAAAAAAATAGTTGATGAAAAATTTAAGGAAGTTATAAAACTTGAAGGAGTTTATGAAATTATTGATAACCTTGCACATCAATTTAATAATATATTTAATGGTATTTACGGATTTGCCCAGTTATTAAAAAAACACACAGAAAATAAAGAGATTTTAATTTTTGTTGAAAAGTTAATTGAGTCAGTTGAAAAAGGCTCTAACTTTATTAAAGCCTTAAGTGCATTAAAAACAACTCCTTGTACAATGAAAGTGCTTGATCTAAATTTTTTAATCATTTCCATGAAAGAGATACTTAAAAACATAGTAGGGGAAAAAATAAAGATTGAGTTTTTTCTTTCTAAGGAAGATCTGCTGATTAAAGGAGACCCTTTACAATTAAGAGAGGTTTTAGCTGAACTTGTGCAGAATGCAAAAAATGCAATCCTAAACAATGGAGTCATATCAATCTCAACGGAAAAAATAAAAAAAATGGATGAAGAAAAAATTGTTCTTACAATTTCTGATACAGGACATGGAATGGATAAAGAAACACTGAAAAAATGTTTTGAACCTTTGTTTACCCTTGATCCAAGAAAATTTGGATTAGGACTATCAATAGTAAAAAATATAATTCAAAAACACAATGGCTTTATTGAAATAAAAAGTTATCAAGATTCAGGGACAACAGTAAAAATATATTTCCCTTCTGCTACTTTACAACAAGAACTGGACATTTAGAATACTCAACAACCTTAGCAGAGACGCTTCCAATTAGAAATTTTTTTGTTCCATGTTTTCCATGAGAACCTGTAACAATTAAATCAACCTTCATTTTATGAGCAGTTTCAAGAATTTTTTCAGCTGGATCTCCTTCTCTTACAAGAAATTTAATCTCAATAGGTTTTCCTGAAAGAGATTTTCTTATTCTTTCCATATTGTCTTCAGTCTCTCTTTTAAGTACTTCTGTAATTCTCTGCCTTTCTGCATCAGAGAGTTCTGTAAGATAAAGCTCTGGAACAACAGCGAGCACAGTAAGTGATGAATTCATGCTTAAAGCAATCTCCAATGCTTTTCTTAATGCTTTGTCAGATGCTTTTGAGCCATCATGGGCTACCAAAATCCTCTGCATTCCCTTCCTCCTTTATATCTTTATGTCCTTTAGTAAATCTCTATTTTCTTTAAACCACTCAACTGTTATTTTGATGCCTTCCTCTATTGAAATCTTTGGAGACCATCCTATGTATTGTTTTGCTTCTTTTATGTCTGCCCATGTTGCATAAATGTCTGCTGGATGTCTTGGTTGCCACTGTATTATTGCTTTTCTACCAATAAGTTCTTCTATTAAATTTATTACATAAATAAGCTCAACTGGCCTGTCATTGCCAAAATTCATAATTTTATATCCTTCAAGATTCAGGCATAATACTGTTGCCTCTGCTATATCTTCCACAAATGTAAAATCTCTTTTCTGCTTCCCATCTCCATATACAGTTATTGGCTCCCCTTCATTTATTTTCTTAATAAATCTGAAGATACTCATGTCAGGTCTTCCAAAAGGGCCATATACTGTAAAATATCTTGGAATTATTGTATTTATGCCGTAAAGATAGTGATAGCTATAGCAAAAAATCTCTGCTGACTTTTTTGAAGCAGGATAGGGAGCAAGAGGTTTATCTGTAATATCAGAAACCTTAAAGGGCATCTTTTCTGTATCACCATAAACGCTTGATGTTGAAGCAAGAACAAAACTTTTAATTTCATACTCCTTAACACATTCAAGAAGATTAATCGTTCCCTTAACATTTGTATCAAAATATCCCCAGGGATTTTCAACTGATGCTCTTACACCAGCTCGTGCAGCAAGATGTATAACACCATCTATTTGATAAGTCTTAAAAATGTTTTTAAGGCTTTCAAAATCCTCAATATCTGCTTTATAAAAAATAAAATTCTGAAAATTTTTGAGATCCTGAAGTCTTAACTCCTTAATCTTAGGATCATAATAGTCATTTATATTATCAATGCCTATAACTGAAAAACCTCTACTTAAAAGTAATCTGCATGTAGCCCATCCAATAAAACCTGCACTTCCTGTTACGAAAATTGTTGGCATAGTTTTTTATTTTAACATAAAAAATTATTTTCTTTGTTTGATTTTTATGTTTATTGGAGAAAATTTAAATTGAAATGTTTCTCTCAGAAGTTTTTCAATAAATTTGATATGATGTTGCTTGACTGCTGATTTATCATTCACAAAAATAACAAATGTCGGTGGTTCTACGTTAACCTGAGTTATATAATAAAATTTTAATTCCTTACCATGAGAGGACATTACTACCTCTGCCAGTTTTTCACTAAAAAGTTTATTCAATTCCGATGTTGATACTCTTCTGGAATATTCCTCTAAGATCTGGTCAATAAGAGGAAATATTTTAGTAAGTCTCGTTTTATCTATAGCAGAAACAGTCAAATATGGAGCATAATCCACAAACCAGAGTTTACGTTTTATTTCATCTGCAAAAAATTTTGCTTTTCTGTCTCTTTCATCCTGTGGAATCAAATCCCATTTATTTATTAGAATTATCAATCCCTTCTTATGTTCTGCAACAATTCCTGCAATTTTCTGGTCCTGATTAACAATTCCTTCAACAGCATCTATAATCAGAATTGCGATATCAGCTCTTTCAATGCTTCTTAATGCTTTAAAATACGCAAGCCTTTCTACATAAATTTCCTGAGACATTTCTTTTTTGTAATAAGAAAGCCTCTTTATTCCTGCTGTGTCAATCAGCAAATATTTTTTCCCGTAATATGTGCAAATAGCATCAACAGTGTCTCTTGTTGTTCCCGGAATAGGGCTAACAATCATTCTTTTTTTACCAAGCAAAGAATTGATAATTGTTGATTTCCCAACATTGGGACGTCCTACAACAGCTATCTTTGGTAAGCTATGTGACTCTAACTTCACTGGTTGAGTATCAGGAATTTTTTCAATGATTTTATCCATAAGTTCATCAAAACCATATCCTGTAATTGCTGAAATTGGTATAAGCTCTTCCGTGCCTATGCTATAAAAATCATATATTCTGCTAAATTTTGAAGGGTTGTCTATTTTATTAACAACCCATAAAATATCTTTTCCTGTTTGTCTTAATTGTCTTGCTATTTCGATGTCATCTGGAAGCAAACCTTCTTTGCTGTCAAGAAGATGAATTATCAAGTCTGCATCAGATATTGCCATCTCTATCTGTTCCAGCATCTGTTTCTGTATTATATCTGCTGCCTTTTCTTCAGGGAAAAAACCTCCTGTATCAACTATTCTGAATTCTTTATCATCCCATTTCGCAAATCCATAGTTTATATCTCTTGTTACACCTGGTAATTTATCTGTAATTGCTTTAATTTTGTCATCAGATTTAATCATTCTATTAAAAAGTGTTGATTTTCCAACATTGGGACGACCCACAATGACCACAGTAAACATTATAAACTCCTTTTAATTCTCTGAAAATTCTTTTGGAAGAGTTATTCCGAGAGATTTGATTTTTTTATAAAGATTGCTTCTTTCTATTCCTATACTCTCTGATGTTTTTGTCATATTCCAATTATTCTCTTTAAGTTTTCTTAAAATAAAATCTCTTTCAAAGGCATCCCTTGCTTCTCTTAATGTGGCATAAGAAAAATACGATTCTTCTTTTAGTCTGTTCCTTATTATTCCAGTGTTTTCAATATCTGAAGCTTCTATAGTTTCTTGTGGAACCATTATCATTAATCTTTCTATAGCATTCTTCAGCTCTCTTACATTTCCGGGCCAGTCATAGTTCTTCAGAATTTGCATTGCCTCGCTACTAATCTTTTTTCTCCTCCATCCTTTTTCTCGGCTAAATTCATCCATAAATGAGTTTACAAGCTCTGGGATATCCTCTTTTCTTTCTCTTAAGGGAGATAAATAAAGCGGAACAACATTGAGTCTGTAATAAAGATCTTCGCGAAAGTTACCCTTTTTAATCTCTTCAGTAAGGTCTTTGTTTGTTGCTGAAATAATTCTAACATTGACTGTTATATCCCGTGTTCCTCCAACTCTTTGAAACTTTTGTGTTTCAATTACTCTTAAAAGTTTTGCCTGAGTAAGTAATGACATATCTCCAATCTCATCAAGGAAAAGAGTGCCTTCATTTGCAAGCTCAAACTTACCAATTTTTTTATCTATTGCACCAGTAAAAGCTCCTTTTTCATGACCAAATAATTCACTTTCTATAAGCTCCTGTGGAATCGCTGCACAGTTTACCTCAATAAAAGAGCCATTTGCTCTTGGGCTCATTGAATGAATCATCCTTGCCACAAGTTCTTTGCCAGTACCGCTTTCACCCATTATTAAAACTCTTGAATCTCCCCTGGCAATCATTTCAATCTGAGCTTTTATTTTTTTCATTGCCTGAGAACTTCCAACAAGTTCATACTTTTTTAGTATGCTGCTACGAAGCTTTATATTTTCTTTTTCAAGATTCTTAAACTGTAAAGCTCTTTCCGCAGTGAGCAAGATTCTTTCCATTGATAAAGGTTTTTCAAGAAAATCAAAGGCTCCAAGTTTCACAGCTTGAACAGCAACTTCAATATTTCCATGTCCTGAAATCATGATAACTGGAATATGAAAATCTTTTTCTTTTATTCTTTTTATTGCATCAATTCCGCTCATTTTAGGAAGCCAGACATCAAGAAAAACTAAATCTATATCTTCTTTGTCAAGAATATCCATTGCTGTCTCAGCATCCTTTGCTGGAAGTGTTGTATATCCCTCATCTTCTAAAATTCCAGAAACTGTATCAAGTATTCCAATTTCATCATCAACAATAAGAACTTTACCTTTCAAGCAGGCACCTCTATTTTAAAAATTGTTCCTGAAGGTTTATTGTCCATAACAAATATTCTTCCATCATGCTCGGTAACAATTTTTCTTGCAATTGTCAATCCAAGACCTGTACCTTCTTTGTTCTTTGAAAAATAAGGTAAAAAAAGTTTTTCTTTTATTTCGTCATCAACTCCCGGACCCGTATCTGCAATTTCAATCTGAAGGTTATTATTTAGTTTAACAGATATTGTTATTTCACCTTTAGCATCCATTGCTTTTATGGCATTATCAATTATATTTATCAGAACTCTTTTAAACCCTTGATAATCAAGTAAAACAGGCTTAATTTCTCCATCATGTATAAGGTTTATTTTAACATCTTTGTATCCTTTATAAAGCTCTATTACATCCTGTATTAAATTTATTGGATTTACAATCTCTTTTTTAATTTCAGGAAGTTTCCCTAATTTTTGAAAAGCATCTATAAGATTTTTAAGAGATTCAACTTCTGAAATAATTCTATTGGTTGAGTTTTCAAATACTTTATCAAATTCTTCATCTTTATTTTTCCATTTTTTAACAAGCCTCTCGGTAGCGAGTTTGATAGGTGTAAGGGGATTTTTTATCTCATGCGCCAATCTTCTTGCTACTTCTTCCCATGCAATTGCCTGCTGAGCTTTAACTATATCTGTAATATCATCAAATACTACAAGAATTCCTGTAGCTTCACTTTCATTGGTTTCTCTTAACGAAAAAATTCGTGCTTTTATTATTTTATTTCTGCCTTTTATTTTAATATTTAAGTCTTTGGAAACTTCATAAATTCGCTCCTGGGAAAGTTTTTTTATAAACTCTTTTAATTCATCAGATTCAACAAATTCCAAAATTTCTGAATAGTCTCTACCTTCAAGCTTATCTGCAGGAATTTGAAGAATTTCTTCTCCTGCTTTATTTATTTTAAAAATCTTACCGTTGTGCCCAACAAAAATAATTCCTGAAGTGATACTAGAAAATATTCTTTCAAGCAAAACATGTCTTTCTGATAACTCAACATATGCTTTGTCAAGTTTGCTTATCATTTCATTAAAAGAATTAACAAGAATTCCAATTTCATCAGAACTTTTAGTGAAAATTTTTACTTTAAGATCACCTTCGGCAACTCTTTGTGTTGCCTGAACAAGTTCTTTTAAAGGATTTGTAATTTCCTGAGAAATTTTTAAAGATGCCCAAAGTGCAAGAAATATTATAATAAGACTTAAAAAACCAAGAAACATAAAGTAGTTTGATTTAACAGCCTTTCTAAAAGAACCCATTTTAAGATATTCCTCATGATATGCTTTAACCTCTTCAACTTTTTTAGTTACATAAGGAGGAATCTTCATTCTTAAAACAAGAACTCCTTGTTTTTCAGGTACTGCAGCAATAATTACATCTCCATCTGAAGAAGATATAACTTGTGCTGATTTTTTACCCTGAAAGGCATCTCTTATTGATTCAGGCATATCTTCCTGAGGATTTTTCAATCTTTCAACCAAAATTTCATCTGGAAACTCTTTTAGTTTGCCTTTTCTGAAATCTTCAGCAAATTTAAGCAGTCTTGTCTTTTCAAAATCATAAAAAGACCTAACTGCATCTGCTGTTTTTGATATAATCTCTCTGTTTGATTTTGAAAAAATTCTCTCTATTGAACTTTCAAGAACTCCACTGAAGGCAATAAATAAAAGTGCTGAAGGAATAAGCACCAGTCCTACAAAAATAGTGACTATTTTTATCCTGAATCTGTAACCAGGAACTTCTCTATGTTTTTCAAGATAAAGCCTAAAGAGACTTCTTATAACAAAAAATCCTAAGGTTATAATTGAGATTATATTTATTACAAAAAGAGATACAATTATAAATCTTGTAGGAATCTGCTCAGGAGGTAGCCTTAAAAGATAAATTTCAAATCCAAGTACAATAAAAAGCAAAGCTGTAAGAAAAATAGGGAAAAAATATTTTTTAAATCTCTCTTTCATGGCAATCTAAAGTACTCCGACTCCTTTGTTATTTTTTTCTCATATGTTGGTATAAAAAATAAAATATGCTCAAGAACAGAAGGAAGCTTTTTTATATTTGACTCAACCGTAATCTTTATGTAGTATTTTCCTCTATCCACATTATTAATATTTATTTTTATAGAATCTTCCTTTAAAGCCCAATCCAATGCTTCTTGCCAGCTTTTAAATCTCTTTTCTGATAATCTATCTCCTTCTAAAGTTTTTATAATAAATTCATCTTTTATAGGATCAGAAATCAAAATTCTTTGTATTTGAACGCCAGTTATAAACTCATCAGGAATAATTGACCATTTTCTGTAAAGTTCTATGAGTATAAAAATATTTTTACTCAAGCCATTTTTAAAATCATCTATAAACTCCTGAGAGGGACCAATGCGAGCTTTAACTGTCAGAAAGGAATCGTTTTTCTGGATTTCCATATTAATATTTTCAATTGCATACACATAAAACACCTGAAAAAGCAAAAATCCACTAATAAGTAAAATGTTTATCATAAACTTTTTCATCAGTTTTATTATATTATTTTTGCTTTACTTTTTCTTAATCTTTATGATAAAAACAAAATTAAAATCTTGTGGAGGTGTACAATGAAAAAATTTTTAATTATTGTAGGAGTAGCTTTTATTTTTCTCACAGGTTGCGCAACAAAAGAATATGTTAAAGAACAAACTGATCCTATCAATCAGAAACTTGACAGAATTGAAAAACAACTTGAGAATATGACCAAAGATATTTCTTCACTTAAATCAGACATTAAGGCTGTTAGCTCAAATGTAGAGTCTGTTAACTTAACAGCAAAGGAAGCTTTAAAAAAATCCGAAGAAGCAGTTAGAGAATCTAAGGCTGCAGTAATACAGGCGCAAGATGCAGCAAGAAAAGCTCAGGCTGCAGCAGAAACTTCTAAAAAGGCTTTTGAACTACAACAAAAAAAGTAATTTGACATTTTAGATTTATAAATATTAAATTTTTTGATTATGAAAAGCCGACTTATTCATTCACTATGGATCGGACTTGTAGCAGGCTGTTTTGGTGGTCTTGTTGGGGTTGGTGGCGGAGTGGTTATGATTCCTCTTATGGTTGATGTTTTAAAAATCTCTCAACACAAAGCTCATGGAACAAGTCTATTTGCTATTGTATTTACAGGAATTACAGGTGCAATTACATATGGAATGAAAGGCTCTGTTGATTTAATCGCATCTTTGATTCTTGCTGTTACAGCAATTTTTACTGCAAAAATAGGTGCTCAATTTGCACATAGTCTGCCCGAATGGAAACTTAAAAGAGCTTTCGGTGCTTTTTTAATTTTTGCTGCTTTGATTTTAATAGCAAAACCCTATGTTTCTGAGTTATATTATTTTGAAATTGAAAGCATTGCAAAAATTGCTACACTTCTTATAATAGGAGTCTTTGCGGGTTTTCTTGCTGGAATGATGGGTGTAGGTGGAGGAATTGTTATGGTTCCAGCGCTTGTTCTTATGTTAAACTATGGACAGCATATAGCCCAGGGAACATCTCTGTTATGTATGGTTCCTGCTGGTGGTGTAGGTGCATATACACATCTTAAACTCGGAAATGTCATAAAAGAATTGCTTTTAGGATTAATTTTAGGGATAATTGTTGGAACATATATTGGCTCTAATATCGCCTATGCTCTTGCAGATGCTTACTTAAGAATTATATTTGCTTTGATTATGATATGGACAGGAATAAGATTCTTAAAAACACCAAGTCTTGCTAAATGATTAAAAAAATAGTATTTTTAATATTTTTAATCTTATCAGTCAATGTTAATGCGCAAGAGGATTTACACAAAATAGTTATAAAATATGGCAGACATCAGGATTTTCACAGATTTGTTCTTATATGTGAAAAACCAGAAATTGCCTACTCAATAAATGTAAATTTATTAAAAGATGGAAAAATAAAACTAACTCTTACAAACCCCTTTGAAATTGAATTTAATGGGAAAATCTTATCAACACAGGATAGTATAAAAGATTTAAAAATTTTAAAAGAAGATAGAAATCTTATTATCTGGACTTCAAATATTAATAAAATAAAGGTCTCAAGATACGAAGCTCCTTCAAGGCTTGTTATAGATGCTTATGTGGAGATGGAAGAAACAGCTATTGAAGAAAAAATTAAAACTGCATCAATATTAATTGATCCAGGACATGGAGGACAAGATTATGGCTTACAAGGGAAAGAAAGTAATGAGAAAAATATGAGTTTATATCTCTCAAAAGAAATAGCATCAAAACTTGCACAAAAAGGTATAAAAACATCACTAACAAGAGGAACTGATGAATATCTATCACTGAAAAATAGATTAAAACTTGAAAATAAACTAAAACCCTCTTTATTCTTGAGTATTCACTTATCAAATGGAGATTACTTTGTAATTTATAAATCACCTATAAAGAAAAATATACCAAAGGATGATCCATCAAAAGTTTTCTTTACTGAAGATAAATTTGTAAAAATTTTTATAAACAAATTAAAGGAGAATTTTTCAGAACCACTCTACACTGAAAAATTGCCTGCAACGCTTCTTAAAGAAGCTTATGCACCTGCCTTGATGATTGAAATTCCTAAAAGAGCGTTATTTTCTGATAAAAGTTATACTAATAAAATTATAGATGTAATTGTTCAAGTAATTTTGGAAAATTTTAAATCTAAAAATCAAACTACAAAAGGCTAAAAATGAATAAAAAGTTTGTTATAGTATTAATCTTGATAGTAGTAATAACAGGAATTATAATTTATTTTTCTTTCTTAAGATATAATGAAAAGGCATACTCTGAAAAACCCAAAACTGAAAAAGCTATTGAAAATTTTAAAATATATATACCTTCTTCTACCTCTTTATTAACCAAAGAGGTATATTTACAAAAAGATGAAATAGAGTTAAAAAATCTTGAAAAAATCTTAGAAATTTTTTTATTAGAGTTACCATCACCTTTGAATGAAACAAAAATTCTGGGAATATATAGAGATAAAGAAAATGTAATCTATATAGATTTATCCAAAAATTTTGCTACACATCAGAGTATGCGTGAAGAATATTTTGTAATCAAATCGCTTTATAAAACATTGAAAGAAAACTTCGCATGGATAAAAGATATTAAAATTCTCATAGAAAGCAAAGAAATTGAAACTCTCTCAGGACATATATCAATTGAATCATCATTAAAGGAGTTAATGGAGGAAAGTTGATGAAAAAAACCCCCGTAGGTATTTTTGACTCTGGAGTAGGAGGATTAACTGTCTTAAAAGAAATAGCAAAGTTGCTTCCCAATGAAGAATTAGTTTATTTTGGGGATACAGCAAGAGTTCCTTATGGAATTCGCTCTGGTGAGACAGTTATTAAATATTCTATTGAATGCGCGAATTTTCTTTTTAAAAAAGGAATTAAAATTCTTGTTGTAGCCTGCAATACATCTTCATCTGTAAGTCTTGAGGTTTTAAAAGAAAGGCTACCAATACCTGTTATTGGTGTTATTGAGCCAGGTGTCAGAGCAGCATTAAAAGCTACAAAAAATGGAAAGATCGGTATAATTGGAACAGAAGCAACTATACAGAGTGAAGCTTATACCAAAAAAATTAAGTTAATAGAACCAGAAATAGAAGTTATCTCAAAAGCCTGCCCGTTATTTGTACCCTTAGTTGAAGAAGGTATCTTAGAAGGCAAAATTGCTGAACTCATAGTTGAAAGGTATCTTCAAGAATTAAAAAATAGTGGAATTGACACTTTAATTCTTGGATGCACACATTATCCTTTGTTAAAAAAGACTATTCAGAAATGTATGGAAGGAATTCAACTTGTTGATTCAGCTGAAGAAGTATCTCAGGAAGTAAAAAAAATGCTTTCTTACCACAAACTTATAAATGAAGAATCAAACTCGGGCGTGAAAACATTCTATGTAACTGATTCTCCTGAAAGATTTAAAAAAATTGGTGAAATATTTTTAAATTGTAAAATAGACAACATCTTTAAAGTTTCCCTTGAGGAGGAAAAAATTAAATGAGACCAGATGGAAGAAAAAATGATGA
Source organism: uncultured Thermodesulfovibrio sp. (assembly GCA_964614465.1). GTDB lineage: Bacteria > Nitrospirota > Thermodesulfovibrionia > Thermodesulfovibrionales > Thermodesulfovibrionaceae > Thermodesulfovibrio. The sequence continues at coordinate 13,210 of CAZTLF010000026.1, read as the reverse complement.
ACTTAGACCGATAAAAATTGAAAAAAACTTCATAAAAAATGCTGACGGCTCAGTTTTAATAGAGCTTGGCAATACTCGGGTAATATGCACTGCTTCAATAGAAAATAAAGTTCCTCCTTTCTTAAAGGATCAGAAAAGAGGATGGATCACAGCAGAATACGGTATGCTTCCTCGCTCAACTCCTGTCAGGATGCTTAGAGAGTCAACAGCAGGTAGAGTTGGTGGCAGAACACATGAAATTCAACGACTTATTGGAAGAGCCTTGAGAGCAGTTGTTGACCTTGAAAAACTCGGAGAAAGAACTATATGGATTGACTGCGATGTAATTGAAGCAGATGGTGGAACACGTACAGCATCAATAACAGGAGGCTATGTAGCATTAGTTGAGGCATTAAAACAAGCAATGAGTGCAGGAATGATTTCAGAAAATCCTATAAAAGATAGTATTGCTGCAATCAGCGTTGGAATTGTATTGGGAGAACCAAGACTTGACCTATGCTATGCTGAAGACTCTCAAGCAGAGGTTGATATGAATGTAGTAATGACAGGTTCAGGAAAATTTATTGAAATTCAAGGAACAGCTGAGATTTTTCCTTTTTCAAAGGAAAATTTACTTCAACTTTTGTCTTTAGCAGAAAAAGGTATAAGGGAGATAATCAGGATCATAAACAATCTTGATTGAGTATGTATCATATATTGATTTTACATTTTGATGATACATATCTTTATCAAGAAAATTTAAGGAAAAAAGCTACAATACAGGTAGATTTGCGATTTATTAGAGGAACAAAATTCATGTGTCAATCAGAATATTTAAAATCTATTGAAAGGAGAATTCCTTTTGTTCAATCTTTAATAAGTTTCATAGGTAAAGGCGATTATCACTATATTTCTTATATATTCTTAGAAAGAATAAATGAACCATTTGTTCTTGTAATTATTGATAACCACCTTGATATGAAATATACAGACAAAAATTTTATAAGATGTGATTCATGGGTCTACAACGCAGGTTTATTAGATAATCTAAAACAGATTTTTTATATAAACTCTCAAAGAATTAACAAAATTTTTAAAACGAATTTTCCAATCTATTTGAGCATAGACAAAGACATAATTAGGAAAAAGTATTTAAAAACAAAATGGACACAGGGAATGATTTCTCCACAACAACTCATTAATTTTATCTCAAATCTTCATTCTCTTAATAAAATAATAGGTATAGATGTTTGTGGAGAACCAGAACTTGATATAGAAGAATTGGAAAAAAGCGAATCAATCAACCTTTCTATTATAGAATGTGTAAGAACATTAAATATCAGAAAATCTGCATGATTTATTTACTAAAATAATTTTAATTATATATAATACTCAACATGAAAATTGCAATTGGTGCTGATCACGCAGGTTTTGAATTAAAAGAACTGATTTCCAAGATTGTTGAAGATACAGGACACGAAGTCATTGATATGGGCACTGGTTCATCGTGTTCTGTTGATTATCCCGACTATGCAGAAGCAGTTGCACAGGCAGTATCTGATGGAAAAGCTGAAAGAGGTATTTTAATATGCGGCACAGGGATAGGAATGTCAATAGTTGCAAATAAATTTAAAAATGTAAGAGCAGCCTTATGTAATGACCTATTTACTGCAAAAATGTCAAGACTTCATAATGATGCTAATATCCTTTGTATGGGAGCAAGAATTATTGGAAAAGATGTTGCAATTGAAATAGTGAAAATATGGCTTGACACACCCTTTGAGGCTGAGAGACATTTAAAAAGGGTTGAAAAAATAAATATTATAGAAAGGAAGGTTATTAATAAATGAAGATGAAATCCTTAAGAGAAGTAGATGCTGAAATTTACTCTTTGATACTTCAAGAGAAGAAAAGAGAGACAAATAAAATTCTAATGATAGCCTCTGAAAACTATGCAAGCAGAGCTGTTATGGAAGCTCAGGGTTCGCTTTTTACTAATAAATATGCTGAGGGTTATCCTGGCAGGCGATACTATGGTGGCTGTGAGTATGCTGATGCAGTAGAAAAACTTGCACAGGAAAGAGCAAAACAACTTTTTAATGTTGAACATGTAAATGTACAGCCACATTCGGGAACACAGGCAAATATGGCTGTTTATTTTGCAATGTTACAGCCTGGAGATACAATAATGGGAATGAGCTTAACTCATGGTGGACATTTATCACATGGTTCACCTGTCAACTTTACAGGCAAGTTATATAAAACTGTATTTTATGGAGTAAATAAAGAAACAGGCTATATTGACATGGATGAAGTAAGGAAACTTGCCCATGAACACAAACCAAAAATAATTATTACAGGTGCAAGTGCCTATCCAAGAACTATTGATTTTAAAGCATTCAGTGTGATAGCAAAAGAAGTTGGTGCATATTTAATGGCAGATATTGCACATATTGCTGGTTTAGTTGCAACAGGAATGCATCCAAGTCCTGTTACATACTCAGATTTTATTACTACAACAACACATAAAACCCTGAGAGGTCCAAGAGGTGGTGTAGTGATGTGCAAAGCTGAGTATTCAAAAGCTATTGACAAGACAATTTTCCCTGGAATTCAAGGAGGTCCTCTTGTCCATGTAATAGCAGCTAAAGCTGTTGCTTTTAAGGAGGCTCTTTCAGAAGATTTCAGAGAGTATCAAAAAAAAGTTATAAAAAATGCAAAAACACTTGCTGAAGCATTAAAAAAGAGAGGCTTTAAACTTGTATCCGACGGAACAGATAATCACCTCATGCTTGTTGATCTTACTAATTTTAATATAACAGGGAAGGAAGCAGAGGAAGCTCTTGACAGAGCTGGAATAACAGTTAATAAAAATACTATTCCCTTTGATACAAAACCTCCTACAGTTACATCTGGTATAAGAATCGGAACACCTTCTGTAACAACTCGTGGAATGGATGAGGAGGAGATGGAAGAAATTGCTGAAATAATTGAAAAAGTACTAAAGAATATTTCAAATGATTCAGTTATAAAAGATATGCAAAAAAAAGTAAAGAAACTCTGCAAAAATTTCCCGATTTATTGATTTTCTCTTAATTCTCTGAAAAATCTTTTTAAAATGTCACGGCATTCTATTTCAAGAATGCCTTCTTTTATTTCCACCTGATGATTAAGCCTTTTATCATTAAGAATATTATAAAGACTAACTACTCCTCCACCTTTTGGGTCATCACAACCATAAACCAATCTTTTTATTCTTGAGTTAACTATAGCACCAGCGCACATTATACAAGGCTCTTTTGTTACATACAAAGTAGCATCTATAAGTCGCCATCTACCAAGAATTCTTGTCGCTCCTCTTATTGCAAGCATTTCAGCATGAGCTGTTGGATCAAAAGTTGTCTCTTTAATATTATGAGCCTTTGATATTATTTCACCATTTACAACAACTACAGCACCAACTGGAATCTCACCTTTTTCGTATGCTTTTTCGGCTTCCTTAAGTGCTTCTTTCATGAAATATTCGTCATAAGCCAGTTGGTCCACTCATCAATTCCCTGCCCAGTTTTACAGGATACTTCAAATATTTTTATTTTAGGATTCAAAAATTGAGCATCTTTTTTTATTTTATCTACGCTTACATCAAGGAACTCTTTAAGATCAATTTTATTAATAATTAATACAGAAGATTCCTGAAACATTAAAGGATACTTAAGGGGTTTGTCATCTCCTTCAGTTAAGCTTAATATCATTACTTTAACATCTTCACCAACTTTAAATTCTGCTGGACATACAAGATTACCAACATTTTCTATAAATAAAAGGTCTAAATCTTTTAATGGTAAATCTTTTGCTGCATCAGCTATCATATTTGCATCAAGATGACATGCTCCTTCTGTGTTTATCTGAACCACAGGAACTCCAAGACGGTCAATTCTTTCAGCATCGTTTGTTCCAGTTATATCCCCCTCAATAACACCTACTTTAACTTTGTCTTTGATGGCACTTATTGTTTTTTCAAGAAGAGAAGTTTTCCCTGCACCCGGAGAACTCATGAGGTTTATTACATAAACTCCAGCTTCCTTAAACATTTTTTTGTTTTCTTCTGCTATTCTTTCATTTGCATCAAGAATTTTTGTTGTTAATTTAACTTTCATTGACTGACCTCCATTTCGGTAATATTAAGCTCTTTGCCAGAAACTATATTTACTGAAAAGCTTCCACAGACTGGACATTCAAAAATAAGATAGTTCTCATTACTTTCAAACTCTTTGCCACAATCTTTACAAACTCCCCGAACAGGAATTTCTTCAATTATTAAATTTGCATCTTTAGCAGGAGTGTCCTCTTTTAAAATATCAAAAGCAAAAAGCAGAGCATCAGTCATAACTCCAGTTGCCCTGCCAATTATAACTTTTATTGAGTCTATTTTTTTATAACCATTTTTAGAACATTCATCGGAAGCTATTCTAAGAAGCTCCATAACAATAGAAGCCTCATGCATTAAGCTTCTTGCTCCTTTTCCTTGGAGACTTCTTTTTCATAAACCTCTTTACCAGCCTCAACAGCTTTAGTAATAGCTGATTTTTTTTCTTCTAATGTTTCCTTAGCTTTATCAAGAGTTGATGAAATTTTTTGTTTAGCTTCTTTTATATAGCTCTCAGCTTTTTCTTTTACATCCTCTGCTGTTTCTTTAATCTTAGCTCTTGTTTCTTTTCCTGACTGTGGAGCTAAAAGTAATGCTAAACCTGCTCCCACAATGCCACCTAATAAAAATGAAATAAATACTGACTTTGCGCTGAATCCTCTTTCTTCATTCATCTTATTTACCTCCTTTTTTTATGTTTTCTAAAAAAACATTTGCTGCAACACTTATAGCTGTTTTTAAAGCCCTGCTTTTTAGTGAAAGTGAACTTTTTACTTTTTCAATAGTTGTCACAACTTCAGAGACAATAAAGATTAACTTTTCTACAGTCTCTGAAAGTTCTCTTATTTTATAGGTTACTTCATTCATATCTTCAACTGATTCTCTCACTCCATGAATAACCTTTTCAGCTTCATTAATAGTAGGCTCCAATTTTGTCTTTGTGGCATTAAGAATTTCTTTAAAAGCATTTATACCTCTTCTTAACTCAATTGCTACAACAATAAGAAAAATCAAAGCAGCTATCAAACTAAGTGTGGCAAGAAAATAACCAATGCTTAAGATAATTATCCAGGTTTCATTCATATCAGCCTCCTTTAAAAAAGGATAACATTTTAAATATTATTGATGCAAATTACTAAATTGTTTTTTGACATGTAAAATTCTTTGAATTACAGTGATCCAGCTGAGAACTGTGAGAATTAACAATATCGGGAACAAAAGAGTTGTTAAACATCCAAAAGCAAGAAAAATAAGCCTTTCAGGTCTTTCTATTATTCCTACATTACAGGATACTCCCAATCCTTCTGCCCTTGATCTAACATAGGAAATCAAAAAAGAAGCTATCATACATAAAACTGTTAAAAGTAAAGCTATATCATCACTAATATTAGAAAAATACCATATTATACCAAGAAAAATAAATCCATCTGCAATTCTATCAAGAGTTGAATCAAAAAGAGCTCCGAATTTGGTTGTTCTTCTATTTGCTCTTGCAATGATTCCGTCTATTAGATCAAAAAAACCACCTGCAAGAATAAGAATGCCACCTAAAAAAAGATTGAAAGGTATTACAAAACCTGAAGAAGAAGTTATAATCATTCCAATAAAAGTAATAATATTTGGATTTACAGGAAAAGCTTTTGCTAAGGGTGCAAGTGGTTTATCTAAAAAATGGCTAAATTTCTCACTGAGCAAGTTATCTTTCCCTTTTACCTTCTATAAACTCCTCCACCATATTTCTTGCCACTTCATCTGGATACTGAACTCTTGGATGCTTCATAAAATAAGCTGAAGGTGAGATAAGCAATCCACCTATACCTCTATCAAGAGCTAATTTACAACATCTTATAGCATCAATAACAACACCAGCACTATTTGGAGAGTCCTCTACCGAAAGTCTGAGTTCAAGATTAATTGGAATGTTTCCAAAAATTTCACCCTCTATTCTTAAAAAACATACCTTATTGTCATTCATCCATGGGATATAATCAGAAGGACCTATATGAATATGATCAACAGCAATATTATGAGAAATTTGACTCTTTACTGCTTCTGTTTTAGAAATCTTTTTTGAAGCAAGTCTGTTACGATTTAGCATATTGAGAAAATCAGTATTTCCACCTACATTAAGCTGATAGGTATTTGTAATCCTTACTCCTCTATCCATGCAAAGTTTCGTAAGAACTCTATGAACAATTGTTGCTCCAATCTGGCTTTTTATATCATCACCTATTATTGGAATATTTCTTTCTTCAAATTTTTTTATCCATTCATTATTTGATGCTATAAAAACAGGAATGCAGTTAATAAAAGCAACTCCTGAATCAAGAGCAGCCTGAGCATAAAAGCAGGTTGCCTCTTCTGAGCCAACAGGAAGATAGTTAACCATTATTTCTGCACCTGATTCTTTCAAGACTTTTACTACATCTACAGGACTGGTATTTGATGGAATAAATCTTTTATCTTCAGGGTAGTCTTTCATATGTTCTGCAACTCCATCAAGTATAGGCCCCATTGAAACTTTAACAGAATAATCCGGCAGATTAGGAAAAAATACTTTTGTGCAGTTAGGTTTTGCGAAAACAGCTTCTTTTAATGGCTTGTTTACTTTTCTTTTGTCTATATCAAAGGCAGCTACGACTTCTATATCGCCTGGAAGATATCCTCCAAGATTGAAATGCATTAAACCAGGAAGTTGTTCTGGTGAATTATGGTTTTTATAATATTCAATTCCCTGAATGAGAGCACTTGCACAATTTCCCACGCCAACAATAGCAAGCTTTATTTTACCCATTAGCAACTCCTTGTTTTTTATCTGAAAAAATGCTAAAACAAGATTTTATAAACTAATAAGTGCTCTTATGTCAAGCACTCTGATTTATTTTTAGTCAAATCAAAGCGTTATAAAATGAATTTAAGTTATGATCATTACAGAATTTTTATATGAATTAAAAGAATGAAGTTATATAATTAATTTAAGGGCAATTTTAGGCATAAATTTCTCTTGTTGATTAATTTTAGCTGTTGATTTTACAATATTTTTTGAGCATGAAAAATACTCAAACTTATATAACTAACTTTTTAAACTACATAAAGCTTCAGAAAGGAGACTCCCATCATACTTTTAGGGCATATAAAAATGATTTGGAAGAGTTTTTCGAATTTGCTAAAGTTGAACCTGAAAAAGTTGAACCTGTAATTATCAGAGGTTTTATCTCAGAACAAATAATAAAAGGTAAATCTAAAACCACAGTAGCAAGAAAACTTTCTACTTTAAGATCCTTTTTTTCCTATCTCTATTCAGAAGGATTTATAAAAACTAATCCTGCGAGAGTTGTACCATCTGTTAAAACAAAAAGAGACATACCCAAATTTCTTACTGTTGATGATGCTTTTAAACTTGTTGAAGCACCTTCTCAGGACAAATTTACTGTTCAAAGAGACAGAGCAATTCTTGAACTTTTTTATAGCAGTGGCATTAGAGTGAGTGAACTTTGTGGATTAAATCTTGAAGATTTAGATTTAAAAGAGGGGCTAATAAAAGTAAAAGGAAAGGGAAAAAAAGAAAGAATTGTTCCAGTGGGACAGAAAGCAAAGGAAGCTTTAAAAAAGTATCTTGCCATAAGGCAAATACTCAGAATTAAAAAAAAGCTTTTTTTAGATGATCTTCCCCTTTTTATAAACAATAGAGGTCAAAGAATTTCTGACAGACAGGTAAGACGAATTGTTGAAAAATATGCAAGATTTATTGGAGTTCTTGAAAAAATTACTCCTCATACGCTGAGACACACATTTGCAAGTCATCTTCTTATGGAAGGTGCTGATTTAAGAGTTATTCAGGAACTGCTTGGACATGCATCTCTTTCAACCACTCAGATTTACACTCATGTTGATTTAAAACATTTAATAGAGGTTTACGATAAATCTCACCCACTTTCAAAGGAGGACGAATAAATGGATTTTTATGGTACAACTGTTCTGTGCGTAAAAAGGAATAATTCAGTTATAATGGCATCTGATGGGCAGGTTACAATGGGAAATACAGTTTTAAAACATAATGCAAAAAAAATAAGAAAACTCTATAATGCTCAGGTGCTCACAGGTTTTGCTGGTTCTACAGCAGATGCTTTTACACTTTTTGAAAGATTTGAAGGAAAACTTGAAACTTATAAAGGAAATCTTTTAAGAGCTGCTGTGGAATTGGCTAAAGACTGGAGAACTGATAAAATCTTGAGAAGATTGGAAGCATTGCTGATTGTCGCGGACAAAGAGCATATTTTAATCATTTCAGGAAATGGAGACGTTATTGAACCTGAAGACCAGATTGCTGCAATAGGTTCAGGAGGTCCCTTTGCTTTTGCTGCTGCAAAGGCATTATATGAAAATACACAGCTTACAGCAAAAGAAATTGCCATAAAAGCAATGGAAATAGCAGCAAAAATATGTATCTACACAAATAACATAATAATTACGGAGGAATTAAACTGATGGAAAATCTTACACCCAAGAAGATTGTTGAAGAACTTGATAAATTTATCATAGGTCAGGAAAGTGCAAAAAAAGCTGTTGCAATAGCCCTTAGAAACAGATTTCGTAGGCAACTTCTTCCAAAAGAACTAAGAGATGAGGTGCTTCCTAAGAATATATTAATGATAGGACCAACAGGAGTTGGAAAAACAGAAATCGCAAGAAGACTTGCAAGACTTGTCAATGCTCCATTTGTAAAAGTTGAAGCATCAAAATTCACAGAGGTTGGCTATGTGGGGAGGGATGTAGAATCAATAATAAGAGACCTAACAGAAGTTGCAATGAATATTGTTAAACAGGAACATACTGAAAGAGTTCAAGAAAAGGCAAAACAACTCGCAGAAGAAAGAGTTCTTGACATACTTTTACCTCAACCAGGATACACAAAAGATATGAATGAATCAGAGGAAAGAACACGGTATAAAGAAACAAGAGAGAAACTAAGAAAACAACTTAGAGAAGGCGTTCTTGATGAAAGATACGTAGAGATTGATTTAAAGGAAAAAGTTGTTCCATTCGGGATTATATCTAATGTGGCAATGGAGGAAATAGAGATAAATCTCAAAGAAATGCTTGGAAGTTTTTTGCCTGAAAAAGTAAAAAGAAAAAAGGTGAAAATTTCAGAGGCTATTAGGCTATTCACGCAAGAAGAAGCAAATAAACTAATTGATATGGAAAAAGTCACAAAAGAAGCAATTGATAGAGTAGAACAAACAGGTATCGTATTCATAGATGAGATTGATAAAATTGCATCTCGTGGAAGTTCCTACGGACCTGATGTATCTCGCGAAGGAGTTCAAAGAGACTTGCTTCCAATTGTAGAAGGCTCAACTGTTACAACAAAATACGGACCGGTAAAAACAGACCATATTCTTTTTATTGCAGCAGGTGCTTTCCATGTTGCAAAACCTTCTGACTTAATACCTGAACTTCAAGGCAGATTCCCTATTAGAGTTGAACTTAATAGTCTTGGCAAGGAAGAATTTGTAAGAATCCTTACAGAACCTGATAATGCACTTATAAAACAGTACATTGCTTTATTGAAAACTGAAGACGTAGAGCTTGAATTTACAAAAAATGGAATAGAGGAGATTGCTGAAATATCTCAACAGGTAAATGAGAAAACAGAAAACATTGGTGCAAGAAGGCTTCACACTGTAATGGAAAAACTTCTTGAGGATATCTCATTTAATGCATCAGAACTAAAAGGAAAAAAAATAACAATTGATGCAAACTTTGTAAAAGAAAAACTGAGTGAAATAATAAAAAGTGAAGACCTTAGCAGATATATCCTATAGGCTGAAGGTAATATTATTAAGTATTTCTTTGATACTATTTTCATGTGCTCCTACTAAAAAAACACCTTCTGTTGAATATCTTCCAACAGAAGCAACAAAAGGTGTTGCTTCATGGTATGGACCTGATTTCCATGGAAGACCAACAGCTTCAGGAGAAAAATACAACATGTATGAATACACCTGTGCTCATAGAGAATATCCCTTTGGAACAAAACTCAGGGTTACTAACCTTACAAACGGTAAAAGTATCACATGCACGGTAAATGACAGAGGACCATTTATTCCAGGAAGAGATATTGATTTATCTTATGCCTCAGCAAAAAAGATTGATTTAATAGGACCAGGAACCGCTGAAGTTTTAATGGAACCGATTGGAAGAGACATGAGTTATGTAAGATACGTAAAATATACTCCTTTATCTGGAGCATTAACCATACAGGTGGGTGCTTTTAAAGAAGTTAATAATGCCTTAAGATTAAAACAAGCTTTAAGACTTAAATATCAGAGTGTTTACATAAATAAAGCAAATGTAATGGGAGATGTATTTTACAGAGTTAGAGTTGGAAAGTTTACAAACTATGATGAAGCATACAGCCTTGCCAAAACAATGGGACAGGAAGGGTATAAAGTTATAATAACAAACTTTGAAGGAGGCTTGAAGGATGAGATTTGAAACCTTTGAGGATGTTGTAAAATTTCACGGACACAGCTGTCCTGGACTTGCATTAGGATACAGAGTTGCAAAAGCTGCTTTAGAGGAACTCAATTTAGATCGTTCTCAGGACGAAGAAATTGTCTGCATAGTAGAAAATGACTCATGTGCAGTGGATGCTATTCAGGTAGTTACAGGATGCACTTTTGGAAAGGGAAATCTCATATTTAAAGATTATGGAAAACAGGTTTATACATTCTTTGATAGAAAAAAAAGAAAGGCTTTAAGAATCTCTGTTGATTTTGAATTCAGAGAAACAGAGGAAGAAAAGGCTCTCTGGCAGAGATTTATTAATGGTGAAAAAAATCCAGAGATAATAGATTTTATAGAAAAGAGAAAAGCTGAAAAAATAATGCAAATACTCAATGCTGAAAGAGATAAAATTTTTAAAATTACCTATCCTGAGTTTAATCCACCCAGTGAGGCAAGAATATTCAAAACTATTAAATGTCAAAACTGCGGAGAAAAAGTAGCAGAGATCAATGCAAGGCTTCTACAGGGACAGATTCTATGTATTCCTTGTTTTGAGGCTAAACTTTGATGGAAATTGAGATTAATTTAACAGGAATTGCCCATCTTGGTGAAGCTATTGGAAAATACAATGGCAAAGTAGTATTTTTTCCATATGGTATTCCCGGAGAAGTAGTTAAAGCAAGGATAATAAAAGATGAAAAAGATTACTACAGAGCAGAAATATTAGATATCATTGAGCCTTCATTCTTCAGAGAAACTCCACCTTGCAAACTCTTTAGCAAATGCGGTGGCTGTAATTTTCAGCATGTAGCATATAACTATCAAATAAAGCTTAAAGAAATAGTTGTTATGGAGCAGCTAAAAAGAATTGGAGGCTTTGAAAATCCTGAAGACTTTACAAATCTTACCTTAAAAGCTGAAAATCCTTATAATTATCGTAACAGAGCAGATTTTTCAATAAACAAACAGAATCTTTTAGGATTTAAAATCAGAGGCACACATAAGTTCCTTCATGTAGAATACTGCCATATAATGCATGATGAGATAAATAAGATGCTTGCAGTTCTTCAGGGTAAAAGAACAAAAAGAAAAACTCACAATATAACAATAAGATACGGAATAAATACAGGTACATGGCTAATTCAACCACAGATAGATATAGAAGAAATAGAAACAGGTCAAAATTTTTATACTGAAAGACTTCTTGGACATGAGTTTACAATTTCTGCACCTTCTTTTTTTCAGGTAAATACATATCAGGCAGAAAAACTAATTCAAACAGTTTTAAACTACATAACCCAAGAAGATAAAACAGTTATAGATGCTTATGCAGGAGTAGGAACATTTACAATATTTTTAGCTCAAAAAGCAGAAAAAGTAATCGCAATTGAAGAAAGCCGCTCTGCATATAAAGATGCGCAAATAAATATAAAGAGTTTTGACAACATCACTTATTTATGCAAAAAAACAGAGGAAGCACTTTTTGAATCAAAAATAAATGCTGATGCAATAGTAGTTGACCCACCAAGAGTAGGATGCATGAAGGAAGTTCTTGATGCAATCGTTGAAAAAAGAATAAGAAAAGTTATCTATGTATCCTGCGAACCTTCTACTCTCGCAAGAGATTTAAAATATCTTAAAGAAAGAGGATATAAACTTATAGAAGTGCAGCCAGTTGATATGTTTCCACAAACATATCATATTGAAAATGTGGCATTAATAAAAATTGAATAGAGGAGGATTCAGTCATGACTTTAAAAGTAAATTTAAATGATGTGGAGATGAAACCACATCCAAAATTTGAAGGTGTAAAAATTGGTTTTATAACAACAAAAGAAAGGCATCCAGAGTTGAGCATTATAATACTTGAGATTGCTCCGGGTGTGGAGGTGCCAACTCATACACATGAAAGAGAAATTGACAGCATTTTAACCCTTGAAGGTGAGGGAGAAGTATTCATTAATAACAATTGGCAACCATTCAAAAAAGGAGATGTTATTGTAGTTGGAACAAAAGAAGTGCACGGCGTTAGAGTAAAAGGTAACTCTCCAGCTAAATGTTATATAGTACATGCTCCTGCCTTATGGTAGGATTGACAAATACAGAGACAGAAAACTTATAATTTAAAAAGTGGGCGATTAGCTCAGGGGAAGAGCGCTTCCTTCACACGGAAGAGGTCGTGGGTTCAAATCCCTCATCGCCCATTTTTTTGTTCTTTGCCCCTGTCTATCAAAGTTCATTAATGTTATACAAATCCTTGATAATGCTACATCTTGCTATATCTTGCTATCTGTTAATATCTACAAATTTCTGTTGACAGCAAAAACATTTTTACGGTTACGTTAATAGTAACTGAAATTTTTGCTACGGTAACTGGTATGTTAACAGAACTTAAGATAAAGAACGCAAAACCAAAAGATAAGCCATACAAACTTTATGATAGTAAAGACTTATACATGATTATTAATCCTAAAGGAGGCAAATGGTGGCGTTTTGACTATACCTTACATGGCAAAAGAAAGACGAAAAGTCTTGGCACCTACCCAGAGGTAACTCCTGAGTTTATCAATTAAA
>CAZTLF010000025.1:0-25201 GCA_964614465.1 uncultured Thermodesulfovibrio sp. | reverse complement strand
TGAACATGAATAAATATGAAAAGATACCTCATCCTTTTGTGATAGAACCACCAGAGATAGATTTACAAAAACCAGGCTCAAAGGTTCATGCACCAGGGAGCAAGTTCGAATTTCAACTAATCCTCATTGGAAAAGCCATAGATTATCTGCCGTATTTCATCTATACCTTTTATGAGCTTGGTAAAACAGGCATAGGAAAAGGTAGAGGTAGATACAAGATTTTAAGGGTACTTAAGCTTAAAAAGGACAAAAAGGACTGGCTTGATGATGCCTGTGTCTATTCTGATGAGAATGAAACAGTTAAACAGCTACCACATGATAAGATAGTGATTTCTGAGGAGTTCAATCCTGTGGGTAAAGATACAGCTGTTACGCTCCATTTTACTACACCTTTAAGGATAAAGTATCAGAGAGATCTTGTTGTAAATCCTGAATTTCATATTATTATTAGAAATCTGTTGAGAAGACTTCTGTTACTTTATTATTTTCATTGCGAGGAAAACGTTCCACGTTGGAATCACAAAGATATAATAAATCATGCAGAAAATGTTGTGATTAAGTCTTCAAATCTTAAGTGGTTTGATTGGGAAAGATACTCATCAAGACAGAATACACGAATGAAACTTGGAGGTCTAATCGGCAGTATAACATACTTTGGGATGATTGAGCCCTTTCTTCCCCTTTTGAGCGCCGGAGAGATACTTCATCTTGGAAAAAATACAAGCTTTGGATTGGGAAAGTATCACCTAAGCTCTTAATAGGAGATTACTTACGGAAAATTTAAGTATTGCTTACTTCACACCTTTTATTAGAGCTTAAATTTTCGCCAATACTATGTATAACCTTTACATATAAAGTAGAATATGAGGTCACTTTTCTCACTTTTAAGAGATTTATCAGACTTGGCTCAAAGACTATTGTTTTATCCAGTTACTCTATGATAAATTCTCATGATTCTGAGTAATAGGAGAGGGTAGTATAAAGAGATTAGGAGTCTTTACAGTTGGAGGGAGGTCCAGAACCAATAATTAATACTTTAAAAGAATACAATTTTGATTATGTATTTTTCATATGCTCCACAGGCAGACCTTAAGTATCTTCTGAGTGGATAGTTGATGGCAAGCCACCCAAAGAGGGAGTAAAGATAATTACGAGACATGTCACCATGAGCAAGGATAAATATGACAAAATACTTCTACTTTATGAGATTGTTGATGACATAAAGTATATTTATGAAGAGCTTGAGAGACAGCTGGTTCCTAAAATAAAGACTATTACTGAAAAAGAAGATGCATTTGAGGTAATTGCTAACTATACTGGTGGGACAAAAAGTATGAGTATAGCCTTGGCACTGCTTGCAATTTATCAGGAAGGTTGGGACCTCCAATTGAACACTGCAACAAGAACCAATATAATCAAAATTGACAGAGGAGATTATCCCATTCCAATCAATAAAATAAACCTGAATTACAAGATGGAGAGGCGGAATTTTAACGAACTTATGAAGAAATTTTACTACGATGAAATACTTGATCGTGTTGAGAAGTTTCTCAAAGATAGGACATTACTTGAGGAGAACAGAAAAGAGATTTTTCGCATTAGACAGATACTAAAGGTTCTAACCTTATGGGATAAATTTGAGCATAATATGGCATTGGAAGAGTTAGAGGGTCTCTTAGATGGTCTTCCGAGGGGAAATTTAATCAAGCAGACTCTTAATTCATATTGCATTTGGCTAAAAAAAATAGTAGGGCACATAAAATCCCATGGATATGACAAAGTGATAGATCTTCTTCTTAATGCTAAAAGGAGAGTCACTCAGGAGAAATATGATGATGCAGTGGCAAGGTATTACAGAGCAGTTGAGATGATGGATCAAGTAAGATTGAACTTAAAATTTGGTATAAACTGCTCTGATATAAAATGTGAAAAAATCTCAGAGCTTCCTCAAAAATCTAAAGATTACCTAAAGATCCTTTGTGAAAAAGCTATGGATGAAAAGGGAAGTTTAAAAATAGGGCTTATAACGGAAATAAACCTATACTCAAAGAAGAGTTTAGCGAGATCGAGCCAATTTTTTATGGATTCATATCTGAAGGATTAAAAACAATCGGAGTTGATGTTTCTGAAGGGCTACAGTTACCTGGAAGTATTAGTGAAGTGGGCTTGGAGATTGTGTAAAGCTTTGATGTCATAATATACAGGGTAATTTTATTAGTGTCCACTTGCGCGTTTTTTACTCTTTTTAAAGGGTAAACTTGCCAAAGATCGTTGATACTGTTAAATGAAAACTCATTTTGAAGATAATCTCTCTGCAAATAAACTTTTTACTACAAATCTTGTCAACGGAGTGAGGGAGGATTAGACAACCTTTTTGCAATATTTGGAAATATTTCTAAATTGCAATTCCTTGAATTCAGGTAGGTTATATTAAAGATATTATCAGCAACACTTTCAAATGGGAGGGCTTATGAGAGAATTAACACCACCTAAGTTAAAACTTTTAGTGGGGCTACTTTTGGTTGTTTTTGCCTTACAGACTACAGGCTGCGGGCACATGGTAAAGGCAATTGAGCATGCTGATATGCAGGTACAACTTAAAATGACAGATACCATATTTCTTGATCCTATCTCTAAGGCAAAAAACAGAACAGTTTACGTAACAGTAAGTAACACTTCAGATATGCAAGAAGTTGATACAACAATTCTACAAAACCTTATAGCAAGTAGACTTGCAGCAAAGGGATATCAGATTGTAAACGATCCAACTCAGGCTGGTTACATAATTCAGGCTAATATTCTTTACATGGACTATGCAAGACAGACTGGAACAGATGAGGGTGCCACATTCGGTGCACTTGTTGGTGCTGGAAGTGGTGCAATAATAGGGCAAAGCAGAGATACGTCTATAGCACTTGGACTTATTGGTGGGCTTATTGGAGGAATTGGTGGTGCTTTAATTGGTAAAGCAGTTAAAATTGAAACATATGCAGGAGTAGTTGATATTCAGATACAGGAAAGGACAGACAAATCTGTAGTAGGACAGATCGTAACCAATGCACAGCAGGGTAGTAGTACCACAATTCAGACAACACAGGAGTTAAATACAAATTACCAGACTTACAGAACAAAGATAACCTGTATTGCCCAGCAGACAAATATTGATAAAAATGAGGCAGCAAGAGCAATTGCAGAAAAAATTGCAAATCAGGTAGGTGGAATGTTTTAAAAAAATTCATCTTCCTGTCTGGAAAGAGACAAGAATTGACGATAGAGTGGAAATATTTCTTTATTGATGTGGATTTATGGTTTTGATGATTAAATGGAGGAGACCCATGGAATACTATATTATTTCATTTATCATACTTGCTCTAATTATAAAAGCAATTCTGCTGTACAACAGCCTGATTTACAAGAGAAACAACATAAATAATGCCCTGTCAAGTATTGATGCGCTCTTGAAAAAGCGTTATAACCTTATCCCAAACCTTGTTGCCACTGTGCGTAATTACATGGAATATTAAAAGGGACTTTTTAATCAGTTAACTGAATTAAGAACTAAGGCTCTCTATGGAGGTCTATCTACTGAAGAAAAAGATAGAGTGAATTCTGAAATATTTCGGGCAATTAAAAGTGTTTTTGCAGTGGCAGAAGACTATCCTGACTTGAAGGCAAGCCAAAATTTTCTTCAGCTACAGGCTGCCTTAAATGAAGTGGAGGAGCAACTCTCCGCAGCAAGACGTGCACTGGTAACACATATAATAGATTATAACAATGCTGTTAAGGCTTTCCCAACCAATCTTATAGCACGTATCATGAAATATGAGGAGATGAAATGGTTTGAAATACCTGAGGAAGAAAGGGTAAAACCAGAAGTTAATGAATTATTCAAGAAATAGAGACATTGACAGAGAGTTTGATGAATTCTACAGAGGCATCCTCTTACAAACCCTGAAAGCTGTTGAAACAGAAAGAAAGACTCTTAAATCAGAAATTCCTATTGAAGGTGCTGTCATAGGTACTCTTCTTATCATTACATTTTTTGCTTCGGTTGTAAAATCTACTGTTGGCATAGAAGTATTGATTGTTGGCTTAATATTATCAGTGGTTTATTGGCACCTTAGATTCAGTAAGAGAATCAAAAACTACAAAAGAGAATACAAAATCAAAGTAATCGGGAGTATCCTGAAATTTATTGATGATTCACTCTTTTATGAGCCTGATAATTACGTCACAGAGAAGCAATTTGAAGAAAGTAACATTTTCAGAACTCGTATTGACAGGTACGAAGGGTATGATAGGTTACACAGCTGTAGAGTTCAGCCAGGTTCATGCACAATATAAAACTGAGAGTTCTCGCACAGATAGCGATGGTCATACAGAAACAGATGAGCACTGGCATACCATATTTAAGGGTATCTTTTTTATTGCTGACTTCAATAAACACTTTAACACTTAAGTTATTGTCTTACCGGATAAATCAGCAAGCTTTATAAAGTCAATTAAAAAGAAACTTGCTTTTCTTAAGGGTTGGAAAGTAATAGAACTGGAAGACCCTGAATTCAGCAAATACTTTATTGCATACGGCGAAGACCATATTGAGGCAAGATACATTTTGTCAACAAGTCTTGTAAGAAGAATAATGAACCTAAGAGAGAAAGTTGATGATGATATATATCTATTCTTTGTTAACTCTAAAATCCATATTGCTATACCGACTAATACACTCTTTGAACCAAAATTTTCTCTGGAAGAGTAGATTATGAAACAATCAGAAGTTACTTTTCCTATTTAAATCTCGTATATGGTATTGTTGAAGATTTAAACCTTAATACAAGAATATGGAGTAAGCAACCAATAATTTCCGATTAATGCCATACATAAAGTCAGAAAAAACATAAACATGACATTTAGAAATACTCACTTATTGCAAACTCACAAAAAAGATTGTAAACACTCTAAAATTCAACATTTGTCACGATTACGTCATGGCTGTTTCACAGTCATTTAAAGGGGAAAAACCTTCGAAAATCAATCGGGGCGAGTGGATTTGAACCACCGACCCCCTGCTCCCAAGGCAGGTGCGCTATCCAAGCTGCGCTACGCCCCGATAAGTTTTAATCTAATAGAAATCCTTGAAAAAAATCAAATTGTTATCTATGCTTGAAATTTAGTATCATATATCAAATACCTTTCAGGAGGTTTATTATGTTAGAAAACATTAAATGGCTTGGACATGATAGTTTTAAAATTACAGGAGAAAAAATTATCTACACAGATCCATTTCAAATTAAAGAGAGTGACAAGGCTGATATCATTCTTATTACTCATGAACATTATGATCATTTCAGTCCTGAGGACATAGAAAAACTTTTAGCTCCTCACACAGTGATTGTTCTTCCAAAGGATTGTTCTGGTAAGATTAAGGCAAAAGAAGTTATCGTTAAACCAGGTGATAGAATTACTGTAGAAGGAGTGGAGATAGAAGTTGTGCCATCTTATAATTTAAATAAAAAGTTTCATCCAAAGGAGAAAGGTTGGGTCGGATATATTTTTAGAGTAATGGGGAAAAGAATTTATATAGCAGGAGACACTGATTATATTCCAGAAATGAAGTCTTTTAAAGACATTGATATTGCTTTACTTCCAGTTTCAGGAACTTATGTAATGACTGCTGAAGAAGCTGTTCAGGCAGCACTGGATATAAAACCTAAAATAGCAATTCCAATGCATTATGGAAGCATTGTTGGTTCTGAAAAAGATGCTCAGTATTTTGCTGATAAACTCAAAGGAAAAATAGATGTTATAATACTTCAACCAGAAAGGTAAATTATGGAATTTACAGGAGAAGATTTAAAAAAATTATTGTCTTCAAAAATCTTGGAAATTGGCAAAGAAATTGTGGTTTATGATGAAGTTGAATCAACCAACAGTAAGGCTAATGAACTTTTAAAGCAGGGATATCCTTCAGGCACAGTTATCATCGCAGACAGACAAATAAAAGGCAAGGGAAGACTGGGCAGAAAATGGATTTCTCCCGCAGGGAAAAACCTCTACTTGAGCATTGCCATAAAACCAAATATTCCTCCTAAATATGCTACACTACTTACTTTAACCAGTGTTGTTGCTTGCACAACAGCTTTGAGAAGATATACAGATGTGCCTGTAATGATTAAATGGCCTAATGATATGCTTGTTGATGACAAAAAAGTTGGTGGAATTCTTACAGAAATGAAGATTGAAGGAGAAAAAATAAAGTCTGCTGTGGTAGGTATTGGTATTAATGTAAATATGACAGAAGAAGATATACCAGAAGAGATTAAAGAAATAGCATCTTCTCTTAAGATCTTTAAAGGAGAAGATTTTTCAAGAAGTCTTCTTGCTGCTGAAATAATTAAAGAGTCTGATAAATGGTATCAATTACTTGAAAAAAGACAAAGAAAAACAATTATTGACCGATGGATGCAAATGAGTGGCACCATAGGAAGACAAGTTAAAATTGTTTTATCAGATAGGGAGCTTATTGCTACAGCAGAAGCTATAGATGATGAAGGTAGACTAATTGTGAAGTTAAACGATGGAACATATGAAAAAATCTGTGCAGGAGATGTTACTTTACTTCGAACAAAATAATGCTTGTTGCTGTTAAAATAGGAAATTCAACTATTAATCTTGCTTTTTTCAAAGATCCATATCAATCTGATTTTGAAATCATTTCATTTGATACACAAGAGGTATCAAAATGGACTGATAATAAACTTCTTGATTGCGCATTTCTTAATGCTAATTATGATTTTGACTGTATAATATGTTCTGTTGTACCGGAGATTACAAAAAAATTTGTGAATTTTTTAAGAAATATCTCTCATAAAACAATTTTTATAGATTACAAAACTCCTTCAGGATTAAAACTTAATATTAATAACCCAGAGAGTTTCGGAGTTGACAGGCTTGCAGCTTCTGTAGCTGCTCATGAATTACTTAAAGATAATATAGCAGTTGTAGATGCTGGAACAGCTACTACAATCACGGTTGTTACCAGTGAGAAAGAGATTCTTGGTGGAGCAATAATGCCTGGTATAGGCACAATGAATTGTGCTCTTAGTGAAAAAACTTCAAGTTTGCATCTGGTTGATTTAAATAAGGATGTTGACGCACTTGGCAAAGATACTTCCTCAGCAATTATTAGCGGAATAGTTTTAGGGACAATTTATGCAGTGGAAGGAATAATAGGTGAAATTGAAAAAAAAATAAACCGTGAGCTTATAATTGTTCTAACAGGTGGATATTCTCACTTCCTATCAAAATACATGCATAAAAAACATTTATTGAATAAATATCTTGTAATTGAGGGTATGAGATTGATATACTTAAAAAACATCAAAAATTAGGAGGGTGTTATGAAATTTCAGAAGATTCTTTTACCAACAGATTTTTCAGATGAGTCTTTGCATGCTCTTTCTTATGCTGTAGATTTTGCAAAAATATTTAATGCAAAATTATATCTTCTTCATGTTATCTATGACATTGAGAAAGCATCAAATCTTCACATTCCCCATCCATCAATGACAGAACTTTATAAGGATTTAGAAGCTCATGCTAAAAAAAATCTTGATTCTTTTGGTATTGAGATGCTTGAAGATTTTAAAAATGTTGAAACAGTTGTTTTAAGAGGTATTCCATATGAGGAAATTATAAAGTTTGCAAAAGGAAACAGCATAGATTTGATTATTCTTGGAACACTTCCAAGAAGTGGAATGGAAAGATTTTTTGTTGGAAGTACAACACAAAGAGTTATAAGAAATGCTCCATGTCCTATTCTTGTTGTAACTAAAGAATAGTACGAATGCAGTGTGAAGTTTTAGTTGTTGGTGGAGGACCTGCTGGTAGTACTGCCTCAAGATTACTTGCAGAAAACGGAATAGAAACTGTTTTAATTGAAAAAGACCTTACATTTGATAAGCCCTGTGGAGGAGGAATTCCATCTGCAGGGTTGAAAGAATTTAATATTTTAAATAAAATTCAGAATCAAATACCTTTCAATACAGTAACAAAAATTAAAATATTCCCCCCCTTTTCAGAACCTATAGAGGTTTCACTCAAAGATGGAGAAATATTGATTTTTAATCGTCAGAGTTTTGATTCTTTTATGAGAAAATTAGCTGAAAAAAGCGGAGTAAAACTTATTGAGGCAGAATTAGTAAACATAGAAAATATCAATATAAAAAATAAATCAATAATCAGAAAAAAAACTGGCGAAGTTCTAAAAATTCATTCTAAATATATCATCGCTGCTGATGGAGTTAATTCAAAGGTTTGCTCCATTAAAGGAATATCAAAGCCTGAATATTACTGGACAGTAAGTCTACATTTTCCTGAAAACTTAATAGATACAAAAGATACATGCGAATTCTGGTTTGGCAATCATCATGCTTCATTTTTTTATTCGTGGGTTTTTCCGGGTGTAAACTATTTTTCAGTTGGCACAGGAGCTGAAGATGTTAAAAAATTAAAAACTCTCATTTGTAACTTTGTTGAAAAAAGATTCGCAGGTAAAATAAATGTTAATTCTTTCAAGCTAAGAGCTTATAAAATACCAAAATGGAGGGAAAGGAGCTTTTTTAAAGAAAATATCATTTTTTGTGGTGATGCTTTGGGAGTCGTGATGCCTGTTTCATTTGAAGGGATATATTATTCTATGAAATCTGCTCAATTTGCCTCTGAAGCAATACTTCACAAAGATTTAAATCTTTACAAAAAACTGTGGGATGAAAATTTTCTAAAGCAATTTAGCATAATGAAAAAATTTCAGGATTACATGTTTGGCAATGATTATAGAATAGATAACTGGCTTAATATTCACAGAAACCCTGTTATTCAGGAACTTGCAATGGCTTTATGGCTAAAAAAAGAACATGGTCGTAAACTTATTCCTCTTTATTTAAAAGCCTTTGGAAGTCTTATTTCAAGAATCGCCACATTTAAGATAAAATAAAATTGTGAAGAAAGCCTTAGTTTATTCTTGTGTTTTTCATATTTTGCTATTTGTTTTTATCATACTTTTACAGGATTATTTTAAGCCTCAACAGCCTGTAGAGCCTGTTTCAGTTATAATTGTGCCTTTAACTCCACAGATGCCCAAAATACCGCCATCTGTAAAAAATCCTCTGCCGAAAACATTAGAAAAACTTCCTCCTATAAGAGAATTAAAACAACCAAAATATTTAAGTGCTATTCCAGAGGGAAGTCAAGGGCATAAAGAAGAAAAACAAAAAGAAACCACCTCTTCAGGGAATTTAAAAACAGAGAAACATTTTACAGAATTAACTTCTAAGAAGTCTCCGGATATATTTGATAAAGATGTAATTGCCAGACTTTCAAGCAAATCTAAAGAGAAACAAGATTTAGAAACATCACGCGGTTTAAGTTTTTCTGCAAAAGAATTCAATGATTGGGGATATCTTGAAAGGCTTAAGGAAAAAATAGAAAGAGTCTGGCAGTACCCTCCTCAAGCTGTCCAGAGAGGTATATATGGTGATCTTTATTTGAGATTTACAATTGATAAAAAAGGTAAACTTGTTTCTGTAGAACTTTTGAGAACATCCGGCTATAGAATGCTTGATGATGCAGCAATTAAAGCATTGAAAGATGCTGAGCCATTCTGGCCATTACCTGATGACTGGCAGAAAAATACTCTTTCAATAACAGGACATTTTATCTATACACTGCAAGGCTTTTATCTGAGGTAATCTTTTCAATTTGAATTCTTGGTGCATCAAGCCATAATCTTTCAAGGTCATAATAACGCCTTGTTTCTTCAAGAAATATATGAACAATCACATCGCCATAATCCATTAAAATCCAGTGAGCATATGAAAAACCTTCTATTCCGTAAAGTTTACAACTCTCCAATTGTATAGTTTCCTGTAAATATTCTGCCAGGGCTTTTACTTGGGTTATGCTTTCAGCAGAACAGATTACAAAGTAATCGGTTATTATGGTAAGATCTTTCAGCTCAAGAATTTTTATGTCCTGTGCTTTTTTATCATGAAGGATTTCTGCTATTTTTAAAGCCTTTTCTTTTGCATCCATTTTTTCAATTATATCATAATTTTTCAGAATTCTAAAATTACAACTTCCATTGTAGTAAGAAACTCGCCAATGCAACTGAAACTATAGAAGCTGTTTCGGCTTTTAAAATTCTTTTACCTAAGGAGGCTGTTTTTATATTCATCTCTTCTGCCAGCTTTACTTCTTCCTTACTGAAACCTCCTTCAGGTCCGAGCAATAAAAATATTTTTTTATTATTCAATTCAGATATTGTCTGTATTAAGGGCAATGTAGCCTGTTCCCAGAAAAGAATTCCATTGTCTACGGTTTTGATCAATTCAGAAAAGTTGATTACATTGCTTATTTCAGGAACAATGCTTCTACCTGATTGTTCCGCAGCTTCTTTGGCAATCTTTATCCATCTTTCAACCTTACGGGTATGCCTTACAATACATCTAGCACTAACAAAGGGAATAATTTTTTTTACACCGAGCTCTGTTGCTTTTTCTATAATCATTTCCATTTTCTCACCTTTAAGTAGAGCCTGACATAAAATTATTGAAAATTGATCTTCTGTGCAAAATTCTTCTTCCTTAAGAATCTCTATAGTTTTTAAGTCAACTATTCTTGCATGAAAGCTTTTTCCTTTGCCATCAAAAATTGAGAGAGTATCTCCGGGATGACATCTCAGAACATTGAAAAGATATTTTTTTTCTTCCTTTGAAAGCTCTAAATATTTTCCTGGAAAAATTTGACAACGCTGAATACACAGTCTTATCTGACTCATTTAGAAAATTATTTCAGTGCCAATACCTTTTTGAGTAAAAATTTCAAGAAGTAAACTATGAGGAATCCTTCCATCTATTATGTGTGTTTTTCTAACTTCTCCTTTAAGTGCATTAAGACAGGCATAGACTTTGGGAACCATCCCCCCAGTAATAATTTGCTGCTCTATCAATTTTAAAGCCTCTTCGTTTTTAAGAGTAGGTATATGATTATTGTTTTCATCGGTTATTCCTTTAACATCGGTAAGAAGTATAAGTTTTTCGGCGTTTACCGCTACAGCAATTGCAGAGGCTACTGTATCAGCATTTATGTTATAACTTTGTCCTTTTTTATCAAATCCTATAGGTGCAACAACAGGAATAAAACCTCTATCTTGTAAACTTTCCAACACATCTACGCAGACTTTTTCTATTTCCCCAACGAATCCGATATCTACATCTTCATTATTGATTTTTAGATACTTCTTTTTAGTTCTTAGAAGATTCCCATCTTTACCTGTAAGTCCAACAGCCTTTCCACCATGAGAATTAATAAGTTGAACAATTTCTTTGTTTATAACTCCTCCAAGAACCATCTCAACAAGCTCCATTGTTTCTTTATCTGTTACTCTGTGTCCATGAATAAACTGAGGCTCTTTATCAAGTTTTTTCATAAATTCTGTAATTTTGGGTCCACCTCCATGTATGACAATAGGCTTTATACCTATAAAATTAAGCAAGACAATATCTTGAGCAAAAGCATCTTTAAGCAAAGGATCTTTTTGGGCTGCGCCTCCATACTTTATTACGAAGGTTTTTCCATAAAATTTCCTTATATATGGAAGCGCCTCAACAAGAATATTTGCCTTTTCAACAAGTGCTTGATCTATATCACTCATTTAGTTCTTCTCAAAAACTCTTCTATATCAAATATGGTGCTAACAACTTCTTTTGCTTTCATTGCTTTATCTTTTTCTCTTATAACAGCTTTGCCCATAAGTTTCTCCATTTTGTCAACTGCTGTAAATGTATCCATACCAGTAACAATAATCGGAATGCCTTTAGCTTTTGCAATTCCTGTTACAGTCTCATTAACATGCATTCCACCAGTAAGTATTAAACACTTTGTTGAGGTTTCCATTGCAACTATCTGGATATCTGTTCTGTGAATACCAGTAATTACAGCTTTATTGGGAATTCTTAGAAAAAAAGAAAGAGCTGATTCAGGATCCATTGCTCCAATAGAAAAATTCTCAACAAATTCATCAAGTTTGTCTTCACAGCAGACAAGCCCGCCATTTATTGTTTCCATAAGCCTTCTTACTGTAACAGCTTCCAGAAATTTATCTTTTTTGAAAACTCCCAAGACTTTTATGCCTTTTCCTTCAATAAATGGAATCACTTTTTCTTTAACATGATGAAATTGTTCAGGAGGAACTTTATTTATAACTGCACCTATAAATTTTTCACCGCTTAACTGTCTTATACCGAATATATCATCCATAGCAAGTTCACTATCCCAGTGTTGAATTGCTATAACCTTTCCATTTGTCTCCTGTGATAAACTTATACCATCAATTCCCAGTGTAAATCCCTCAAATATGTTATTTGGTCCGACAACTATTACAAAATCTTTATTACTTTGTTTTGCAAAGGAGTTAATAATTTTTTCTTTTACTTTTAAATCAGTACCCTCAAGAAGTCTATACTGTGTCTCGTAAGTAAAAACAAAAGGAGATATTACACTTAATGGTTCTTCAAGTCCTAATAGTTCTTTTATAAAAACAGCTTCTTCATCAAATATTTCTTCACCTTTTTTTAAAGGAATCCTTCCAAGAGGTCTTATATAACCTGTTTTATAACCTCGTTCTTGAAGTGTGAGAGATAGTCCTAATGCAAAGAAGTTTTTTCCTGTAAAAGCTCGATTTGATATTATAAAAATTGGTATCATGTTTGTCCTCCATGTTTTTGTTGCTAAATTATTATTCTTGCATCAAGTCCAATACCACCATTATTGAATACCATATAAGGATTAATATCAATCTCTTTAATTATAGGGAGGTCTGTCACCAACATGGAAAGTTTTCTTATACAGTTAGCTATATCAGTTTTATCGTAGGGCTTTTCACCTCTTACTCCATCAAGTATTTTGCTTCCCTTGATTTCATTTATCATTTCAAAGGCTTCCTGTTCTGATACAGGAACTATTCTGAAAGAAACATCTTTCAAAACTTCCACATAAATTCCTCCTAGTCCAAACATAACCATATGTCCAAAAGTTCTATCATAACTTACACCAAGAATAACTTCTTTGCCACCTGTAACCATTTCATAAATCATTACACCTTCTATGTATGCATCTGGCATAACTCTCTTAACATTTGTTGTTATTTCTATAAAAGCATTGTAAACAGCTTTGTCATTGTTAAGATTTAGTTTAACTCCACCAACATCAGTTTTATGAAGAATATGAGGCGATGATACCTTCATAACAACAGGATAGCCAATTCTTTCTGCAATTGCCACAGCTTCCATTGATGTTTTTGCCAATGCTCTTCCTGGAAAAGAAAAACCATACAGAGAAAGTATCTGCATTGCCTCTTCTCCACCGATTTCTGAAACTCCCTGTGATTGCAAATTTTGAATAATCTGTTCCGCTTCCTTTATGTTCTGTTCAGGTATCTTTATTTGAAATTCCTCATGTATTTGTTTGCTCTTAAATTGAATAAAATCAATAAGTTTTCTATAAGCATGAATTGCGATGGACGGATCAGTAAAACATGGAATTCTAAATCTTTTAAGTTTGTTTATTGCATTTCTTACTCTTTGACCTCCAATAAAGTTTGTAAAAACAGGTTTATCTGTATTATTTGCTGAGGAAATTACAGCATCAGCAATATTATCAACATCTGTTACTGCCTGAGGAGTAAGAATTACAAAAATTCCTTCTACAGAATTGTCCTTGATAGCTTGATTAAGAACAACTTCATATCTTTCCGAAGTAGCATCTCCAATTATATCAACAGGATTATAAAGAGAAGCAGTTGAAGGAAGTTTTTCCGCTATTGCATCTATTGATTTTCTGGTCATTGGATCAAGTTTTATACCGAGTTTGTCAGCTGTATCTGCTGCAATAATACCAGGACCACCAGCATTTGTAATAATGAGAAGTCTTTCGCCTTTCGGAATTTTTTTTGAGACAAACATTTCAGCTGTATCAAAGAGATCTTGAATTCCATAAGCTCTTATTATCCCTGCTTTTCTGAATGCCTCCATAAATGCTCTATCAGAGCCCCCAAGTGCACCTGTATGTGAAGAGGCAGCTCTGGCACCTGTTTCTGTTGAACCAGATTTGATTATTATTACAGGTTTTATTTTTGTAACTTCCTTAGCTATTTCAATAAATCTTTTGCCATCTATAACATCTTCAATGTATCCTAAAATTACATCAGTATCCGGGTCTTTTGCAAAGTATTCAAGGAAATCTGTTTCATTTAGATCAGCTTTATTACCAAAACTCACAAATTTTGAAAATCCGAAGTTATTCTCTATTGCCCAGTCTATGATCGCAACACCTAAGGCTCCTGATTGAGAAAAGAATGCAACTTTTCCTTCTGGAGGTAATTCAGCAGCAAAAGAGGCATTCATTCTGTTTTTTGTATTCATAACTCCGAGACAGTTTGGCCCGACCATTTTTATTCCAGAACTTCTTACAATATCTAAAATTTCTCTTTCTCTTGCGATTCCATCTCCACCAACTTCTTTAAAGCCTGCTGTAATAACAACAACACCTTTAACTCCTGCTTTTGCACAATCTTTTAAAGAGTCCGCAACTGCTTTAGCTGGAATTACTATTATAGCAAGGTCTACTCTGTCAGGTATTGCAGATACAGAAGGATAGCATGGTAAAGAAAGTATTTCAGTTCTTCCAGGATTTACAGGATATATTTTGCCTGTATAGCCATTAATGAGATTTTTAAGGACAGCATTGCCTATTTTCCTTTCTTCCTGTGATGCACCAACTATAGCAATGGAGTATGGATTAAAAATAAAATCAATCATAAAATAATCTATCATAAAAAAAGATATAATGGACAAAAAATTTATTTATTTTCATATAAATTTTCTTTTGCCTTTATAAGATTTGTAATTGTTTCATTTACAGGTATTGATAAATTACATTGTCTTGCAAGTTTTACAATTGCTCCGTTGAAAGCATCTATCTCTGTTTTTTTCCCATTTTTTACATCATAATACATTGAAGGAAAGTGCTTTGCCGTCGGAGGAACAAGTTTTTCATAGAAGTAGTTGAGATATTCTTTATAATCTGTCCAGTTAAGTTTTATTTTTTTGAATTTCGCAACATTAAAAATTTCTTCAACTATTTTATTCATTATTTTTCTTGTTTCTTCATGTTTAGCAAGTGTTCCGTAATCGCATTCAAGAATTGCTCCCAGAGGATTTAGTGCTGAATTATAAAGAATTTTATCCCAGAGGATTGCATAAACCTCTTGAGATACTCTTGTAGGAATTCCTGCTTTATTGAAAATATCAGCAATTTCATTCAATTTTTTTTCTGAAATTAAATTATCGGGTTGCCCTATGACCATATCATCAGCAAAAACAGTTACTTCAGCTATTCCAGTTTTCACTATTTTTGCACCAAATATTATTCTTGAAAGTATAACTCTTTCTTTACCTATAATTGAACTTGCTATTTCATAATTTCCATACCCATTCTGTGCAAGTAAAACAAGAGTATTTTGTCCAAGCAATGGTTTAATCTGATTTATAACAGTTTCAGTATCATAGGCTTTAACTGAAAGGATGATTAGATCTAAATCTTTATTTTGAATTTTTTCTGGATTTGTAAAAATATTATCCAGTTGTACCTTTTTTTCTCCAAAAATGCCCTTTATTTGTAAAGTTTTGTCTTTAATGTTTGTAATGTATTTATCTTTTGTAATTCCAAAAACAGTTTGTCCTGAAGCTTTTAGTGAGGTAGCAAAAACTGTTCCTAATGCACCCAAGCCAAAAATCAGTATTTTCATATCCAACTCCTTTATCTTGGCATAATGGGATTGGTTGTTTGGTTAGAAGGAGCTTTATTAGTCCCAGAAGTTTTTGAACTATCTTGTGGTTCTGTAGTAGCTGATAATAAGATAAAATCTTGTGGTTCTTTATTTGACAAAGCTTCTTTCATAAACTGTGCCCATATTGGTGCAGATACTCTTCCTCCTGCTTCTCCATGCCCGAGACTTTTTTTCATATCATCATAGCCAACCCAAACTCCTGCGACAAGTTGAGGAGTATATCCAATGAACCATGCATCTTTAAAATCATTGCTTGTTCCAGTTTTTCCTGCTACAGGTCTACCAATATTTGCTCTTGCTCCTGTACCGTAACTAATAACATCCTTGAGCATATCAGTGATTTTATAGGAAACCTCATGTGAGATTACATCCTGAATTTCAGGTTCATTTTGAAGTAAAATCTTTCCTGAAGCATCAGTTACATATTTTATTGCTATAGGTTTTATTTTTTTCCCTCCATTTGCAAAAACAGCAAATGCTGATGTTAGTTCCAGTGGTGATACACTCAGACTACCAAGTGCTATAGTTAAGTCTGCTGGCATTTCTGATGTTATTCCAGCTCTTCTGGCAAGATTTATTATTGAATCAACTCCCAGCATTTCAGCTAATCTTACAGTAGGAACATTTCTTGAGAAAGCTAATGCTTTTCTTAACGTTATTTCTCCCCAGAATTCTCCATCGTAGTTTGATGGTGACCATTCTTTAAGTCCTGTTCTGTAGCTAATTGGTTCATCAAGTATAGCGTCCTCTGGTTTAAATCCTTTTTCAACGGCTGAGGCATAGACAAAGGGTTTAAAAGAACTTCCTGGTTGTCTTTTGGCATAAACTGCTCTGTTGAACTCTCCTCTTTGAAAACTATATCCCCCAACCATTGCTCTTATGTAACCTGTTTGTGGCTCTAATGCAACCAATGCTCCTTCTATTTCAGGTTCCTGTTCAAGAGAAAATAAGATTTCTTTACCAACAGATTTAAATCTTACCATTATTACATCACCGGGTGAAAAAATATCAGTAAGCTTAAAATTTTTGAATGTTTTAATTTTACCTGAAGAATCAACTACTTTATTTGCCCATTGAGCATCTTGCAAGTTTAATTTGCCTTTTAATCCTCTTGCTTTAACAATGGCTTGAGTAGGTGTTACTGATAAAACAACACCTCTTGCAATATCTCCCTGTGATGGAGAAAATGACACTTTTTCCTCTTTTTCTTCATTTTTTATTGATATTTTTGAAACAGGACCTCTCCATCCAATTCTTTTGTCAACTTCTCTAAGTCCTTCCTGTAATGCCTTTTGTGCAGATACCTGAGCATGAGTATCAAGAGTAGTGGAAACTCTTAGGTTGCCCTTATAAATTTTTTCTATATCAAAGGTTTCTTCAAGTTGTTTTCTTACATATTCAAGAAAGTAATTGTAGTTTTCAGTAGAAATCCTTAATGAACTTAAATGAATTGCCTGTAAGGAAGCCCTTTTTCTTTCCTGAGGAGTAATTAGTTCTTCTTTTTCCATTCTTTCAAGAACAGTCTCCTGTCTTTGTTTTGCTCTAACTAAATCATTATAGGGAGAATAAGCATTAGGTGCTTTTATTAATCCTGCAAGTAAAGCTGCCTCAGGAAGGTTGATATGTGCAACTGATTTACCAAAATATATTCTTGATGCCATCTCAACACCATAAGCTCCATGACCGAAATAAACATTATTTAGATAAAGCTCAAGTATTTTTTCTTTACTAAGCTCTTGCTCTATTTTCATAGCTAAATAAGCTTCTTTAATTTTCCTTGAAAGAGTTTTCTCTGGAGTAAGAAACATAATTTTTGCAAGCTGTTGAGTAATAGTGCTCCCACCTTCTTTAAGCTGCATATGAAGAATATCGGTTATAAGTGCTCTACCTATTCCAATGTAGTCAATTCCTTTGTGTTTCCAAAAACGGGAGTCTTCTACTGCAATAACTGCATCTATTAAATGTTTCGGCATTTGTTTTATGGGAATATAAATACCCTTTTGAATTTTAAACTCTCCAATTAAAGTGCCATCTTCAGCATAAACTTTTGTTCCCTGAGGAGTTTTTACTTTATCAAACTCTTTTATTGAGGGCATATCTCTGAATAATGCAAATCCAGCACCTCCCAAAAAGGCAAAAAAAACAATAATGGTAATAATTATGATTTTAAATTTCATTAAATTTATTATAACACTTATTTTAAAAATCGCTGAATTGTCTGTAATAACTAAAAATTGTCAATAGAAATTAGCTTTTTGCTGTCGTAAATCTGATAAATTATTGCATCATGTAAAATGAAAGGCTATAATAGGAATAGTAGAAATTAAATGAGTATTGAAGAAAGAAAAGATCAATTAATTATTCCATTTCGCATTCGCTTAGGAGTTACAGGTCAACGCAACTTGAAAGATGTAGAAAACTTGTCAAAAACGATAAATCAAATTCTTAAAGAAGACATATTTGAATTGTATGATAAAAATTCAAAAAAAATTATCAATTCTTCACGTTATACACCTATTACTTTTAGTATACTTACAACTCTTGCTGAAGGTGCGGAACGTTCGGTTGTAAAAGAAGTTTTAAAATTTCCATATTCAATAATTGAAGTAGTTTTACCTCTGTTGAAGGAAGAATATTTACAGGATTTTCAAAGTCAGGAATCAAAAGAAGAATTTGAAAAATTTCTTGCTCTTTCAAGAAGTCCGATTATTTTAAGAAAAAAATCTATTCGTGAAGAGTTTTCTGAAATTGAGTTTGAAGAAGCTCGGAGGCAAGCTTATGAAGATGCAGGAATGTATATTGTTAATCATTGCGATCTATTGATAGTTTTATGGGATATAGATATATCAAAAAATGATGAAACTACTATTGGAATAGTCAATTATGCAAGAAAAAGAAAGCGACCTATAATAATCATTTCAACAAAATCTCCATATGAAATTTTGGTAGAAAAAGGCTATGGGCTCAATGCACAATCTTTAAATAAAATTGAAATGTTTAATATGTTCCATATATCAAAAAGTAAAGAACTTACATATATAAACAATATATATAGCAGATTGTTTAAAAACCCTGAAGGCGATAAGTTGCCTGAAGACACAAAAGTTTTAATAAAAAACAAATTGCTACCGTTTTATATAAAGGCTTCATTAATATCAAGGAATAATCAAAGACTTTACAGATTTATTGGTTCTTCTGTTTACTGCTTTTCTACTATGGCGATTGCCTCTGTAACATTAGGCACTCTTATTCAAAGTTTATCTTTTTATGGTTTTTTATTAGAGCTAATATTTTTAGCAACTATTCTTTTTTTGGTAACTTTTGCAAACAAACGAGAAACTCATAAAAACTGGATAGAGAGTCGTTTTTTAGCTGAACGAATTCGTTCGTCCATATTTTTTGTTATTTGTGGTATTGAACCTTCCTCAGTAGAAGTCCCACCTTATATGCGAACAGCCCATCATCCTGATGATTGGATGATAAAGATTTTTTATGAAATATTGAATAGCCTTCCAAGAATGAAAGGATACCATAAAGTGAACTGGAAACAATGCAGTGAATTCGCTTGTAAACACTGGATTCTAAATCAATTAAATTTTCACCGACAGAGAGCATTTATTTTTCGCAAAATAAGTAAATTTTTGGAATGGGCAGGAATTATAATATTTTATTCTGCTATGTTTACTGTTCTTTCTCATTTATTACTGTTTTATATTGATAAAATATTTCCAGATAGCAAATTAGAAATTTTTCTTATTTTTTTTGCTATTGTACTACCCGCAGCTGGTGCTGCTGTAGGAGGTATTCGTGCCCATAGAGGATATTCAGGCTTAGAAAAGCAAAGTAAACACATGGAAATAGCTTTAGCCGATCTATATGAACGTCTTTTGCATATTAATTCACCAAAAATGCTTGAACTCCTTTTGAGGGAAGCTGATGAATTGATGCTCCGAGAAATACAAAGCTGGTTGATGTTTATGAGATTGGCGGAACTGAAACCGGTTCCATAATATTATTGCAATTGCAATTAAAATAATTTAATATTATAATTATGAAAATTAAATGTCCTGTGTGTGGTAAAGAGACTGAGTGGGAAAACAACTTATGGAAACCTTTTTGTTCAAAAATTTGCAAAATATTAGATCTCTGGAATTGGTTTAATGAAGCTTATTCAATTAAAGTTGAAGAAGTGGAAGAAATAATAAACTTAAAGGAGGAATTAAATGATAAAACTAACAGTATGTGGCGCAGCAGGAAGAATGGGCAGTAGAATTATTGCTCTTTCAAAGGATTATGCAGATATAAATCTTGTTGGAGCAGTTGAAGCAAAAAATAATTCAAAATTAGGATTAGACGCAGGAGTAGTGGCTGGGATTGGTGAATTAGGAGTAAACATTATTGATGATTTAGAAAAAATTATCAATGATACCGATATTGTTGTAAATTTTACAAATCCGGAAGCTACATTAGAGCATCTGAAAATTGTAAAAAAATATAAAAAATCAATTGTGATAGGAACAACAGGATTTAATAATGAACAGCTTTCAATTATTCAAAAAACTTCAAAGTCCATTCCAATTATTCTTTCCCCAAATATGAGCATAGGTGTAAATCTTTTGTTTAGAATTCTAAAGGATATTGCTAAAGTGCTCGGGGATGACTATGATATAGAAATTATAGAAGCTCATCACAGAATGAAAAAGGATGCACCAAGTGGAACAGCCATAAAAATGGCAAAAGTTATTGCTGAAGCCTTAGATAGAAATTTTGACGAAGTTGCTGTTTATTCAAGAAAAGGTATTATTGGAGAGAGAACAGCAAAAGAAATCGGTATACAAACAATAAGAGCTGGGGATATAGTCGGTGAACATACTGTTATATTCGGTGGACTGGGAGAAAGAATAGAAATCACCCATAAAGCCTCAAGCAGAGATACTTTTGCAAGAGGTGCTTTAAGGGCAGTTATTTGGCTTTATGGAAAAACTGCAGGATTATATGATATGGGAGATGTTTTGGGGATTAAATGAAAGGGAGGGTATTCCCTCCCAATTTTATCCTTCAACAATTGAAAACTCTTTCCACATAAACCAATTTCCAGTATCGCTTAAAAAATTATAAGTTTCTGCAAAAATCTTGTAATGTTGCTCTTCTTCCTGAATTAATTTTTCAAAAAGCTTTTTTTCCTTTTCTGTATTAACCTCTTGTATAACTTTTTTATAAAACTCTATACCTTCCTTTTCCATCTCCATTGCGATTTTAAATGCTTCGAGTTCATCTGTTTGAACTTTAATTCGCTCCATCATTTTATCTTTCATTTCTTCAAAAATTGTTTTCAGTGTTTTAATAGGATTAGCTTCTCTAATTGTAAGCTCCAATCCCTTAAGAACTTCTTCAATCATTTTAATATGATTTTTTTCATCTTCTGCTATAGTTAAAAACATTTTCTTGCCAACTGGATGGAAAATTTTTTCAGATGCTTCTTTATAAAACTTAACAGCATCTGTTTCCATTTTTAAAGCAATTTCAACTGATTTCATAAAATCCTCCGATACTAATCTTCTGGTTCAAACATATCCTTTGTAGCACCACAAACAGGACAATTCCATGTATCTGGCAAATTTTCAAATGCTGTTCCAGCTGGTATTCCATTATCAGGATCTCCTTGCATTGGGTCATAAACATAACCACATACACTACATTTGTACTTTTTCATGATTAAACCTCTTTTAATTTGAAATTATTTAAAAATTATTATAAATTATTTTTACATTAAAGTCAAACTAAAATATGCTAAACTATCCATAATGATTCTAACTGAAAGAGCAAAAACAGTTCTTGGTATCAGATATTTACTTAAAAATGAAAAAGGTGAAATTGTTGAAATACCTGAACAGCTTTTTCACAGAGTTGCAAGTTATGTAGCAAAAGCTGAAGAATTATATGGAGGAAAACCTTCAGATTGGATTAGTAAGTTTCAAGAGCTTATAAGCTCTTTGAGATTTCTACCTAATTCTCCTGCATTGATGAATGCTGGCAAACCAAAAGCTCAACTTGCTGCATGCTTTGTTCTTCCTATTGAAGATTCAATAGTATCCATTTTTAAAACACTTAAGGATGCTGCTTTGATTCTTCAAAGTGGTGGCGGAACAGGATTTAATTTTTCCAGTTTAAGACCTAAAGGAGATGTTGTTCGTTCCACAGGTGGAGTTGCAAGTGGACCTGTTTCATTTATGAAAATATTTGATAAAGCTTCAGATATAATAAAGCAGGGTGGAGCAAGAAGAGGCGCTAACATGGGAATTTTAAGGGTTGACCATCCTGATATTCTTGAATTTATAAGAATTAAACGAACAGAAAGCCTCAACAACTTCAATATATCTGTAGCCATTACAGATTCATTTATGGAGGCTTTATTTAAAGATGATTATTTCCCATTAATTAATCCAAGAAGCAGAGAAGTTTTAAGAAATGTCAAAGCAAAGGAAATTTTTAATGAAATTATTGAGTCTGCATGGGAAACAGGAGACCCAGGGGTTATTTTTATAGATACTATAAACAGGTCTAATCCAACACCCCATATCGGACAAATAGACAGCACAAATCCTTGCGGAGAGCAACCTCTTCTTTCTTATGAGGCATGCATTCTTGGTTCACTTAATTTATCAAAGTATGTTAAAGAAGGCAAAATTGATTTTAAAATGCTTAAGCAGGATGTGAAAATAGCCACGAGGTTTCTTGATGATGCTATTGATGTTACTCATTATCCTGTGCCTGAAGTTGAGAAAATGCACAAAGGAAATAGAAAAATAGGTCTAGGTATAATGGGCTGGGCAGATTGCCTTGTTGAGCTTGGAATTCCTTATAATCATAAAAAAGCTTTTGCCTTAGCTGAACAAATCATGCAATTTATCAGTAAAAACTCTCATAAAGCATCTCATGAACTTGCTCAAGAAAGAGGAGTTTTCCCTAATTTCAAGAGCTCTGTATGGGACAAAAAAGGTATTCCCATGAGGAATGCTACCACCACAACGATTGCGCCAACAGGAACAATATCAATAATTGCAGACTGTTCAAGCGGAATAGAGCCATATTTTTTACTTGCCTACAAGCAGAGGATACTTGATACAGAGTTTGAAATAATAAACAAGTATCTCTTAGAAATAGCACAAAAACAAGGATTTTACAGTGAAGATTTTATAAATCAACTTAGGCAAAAGGGAACCCTCAGAGGCATGAAAGGAATTCCTTTAAAAATAAAAAGACTTTTTAAAACAGCCATTGAGATCACCCCTGAAGAACACATTGAGATGCAGGCAGCATTTCAGAAATATACAGATAATGCTGTATCAAAAACAATCAATCTTCCTCAAAGAATCAAAAAAGAAGATGTTGCAAAAATATTTCTTCTTGCCTATAAAAAAGGGCTTAAAGGAATTACAATATTTAGATATGGTTCAAAAAAAGGAACACTTCTTAAAATAAGCGATGCTTATGTTGCAGAATGCTGTGAAGTTAAAGGAAGAGCACCAAGAGTAACTAAGCTTCATGATGCAATATGATAAAACTTGACAGTATCTCAAAAAGCTATGGAAAAGTAAAAGCCTTAGATTCACTGAGTCTTGAGATAAGAAAAGGTGAAATATTTGGACTTCTCGGACCTAATGGTGCAGGCAAGACTACCACTGTAAAAATTCTCACTACTCTTACAAAGCCTGATAAAGGAACAGGCTTTATTAACGGAATAGATATTATCCATAATCCTTTTGAGATAAAAAAAATCATAGGAGTTGTACCACAGGAAAACAATCTTGAAAGGGAACTTACTGTTTATGAAAATCTTTTGATTTATGGAATGCTTCACAGAGTTGGAGATTTAAAAAGAAAAATAGATGAAATACTTGAAATTCTGGAACTTACAGAAAAAAAACACTCTGTTGTGTCAACTCTTTCAGGAGGACTTCAAAGAAGAACCCTTCTTGCAAGAGCCTTATTGTCTGAACCAAAGGTACTGTTTCTTGATGAACCATCAATTGGTCTTGACCCTCACATAAGAAGAGAACTATGGCAAATAATAAGAAAAATAAAGACTGAGGGTAGGACAGTGCTACTTACAACCCACTACATTGAAGAGGCAGAGGCATTATGTGATAGAGTAGGGATTTTATCTCACGGAAGACTTATTGCTCTTGGAACTCCTGCAGAACTAAAAAGGGATGTGGGAGAGTTTGTAGTAGAATTTATGGATAAAGATGGGAGGTTGCTTAGTGAAATATGCCATAGTAAAGAAGAGGCTTACGAGATTGCAAAGAAAAGAAATGATGGAGTAATGATTAGAAAATCCAATCTTGAAGACGTGTTTGTAAAACTAACAGGAGAAAGAATAAAGGAGATTAAAGAAGAACAATGATAGGCTGGTATCCTGTTTTTCTTAAAGAGATGCTTCAGTTTAAAAGAAAGCTTCTGAGACTGGGATACATTTTCTCAGCAATGATGGCGCCAATTATTTATCTTGTTACATTCGGACTTGGCTTAGGAAGAACAGTAAACCTCGGTGAAGGAACTGATTATTTAACATTTCTTCTTCCCGGACTTGTTGCAATGAGTTCAATGAATAACTCATATTCATGGGTTGCAAGCTCTCTGAATCTTAGCAGACTCTATTTTAAGACATTTCAGGTTTATATTCAGTCACCAATAAAACCTTTTTCAATAATGATAGGTGAGGTTATGGCTGGAATGGTAAAAGGGCTCTTTGCATCTTTGCTTATAATTACTGTAGGGTCTATAATTCCATCAGATTTTTCAATAAATGTTATTTTTGTTTTAACCCTTCTTCTTAATTGCTTTATGTTTGCTAGTCTTGGTGTAATAACAGGAATGATAACAAAATCACATGAAGATACTGCCACCTATTCTAATTTTTTTATTATGCCAATGGCTTTTTTTAGCGGAACTTTTTTTTCAATTGATAGAATTCCAGCTTTATTGAAGCCAATTATTTATGTAATGCCTCTAACACATACAAACATACTAATAAGAAAAAACTTTTTGGATATGGAGGCAATGATTTCCTTTTTTGTTATGATTTTTTACTGTTTTTGTTTTTTTCTTACGGGGTCAAATTTAATGAAAAGATATAATGAGTGAAACAGTATTAGTCAAGACTTGGTCTGACATTTCAGTTTTTCATGCCTCTATTTTTGAATTACAACCTATCATTTTTTCCTCTGCAAGATGAATCGTGTCTGTAAAGGTCTGCATAGGTGTTTTCCCATAACAATACTTCCCACTATG